>NZ_JADNYM010000040.1 GCF_015708085.1 Arthrobacter terrae
ACACCTGTTATGCCGACATTGTGATTATGCCGATGTTGGTCTGTGATCCCTGGTTCCAGGCGGTGGAGGGAACAAAAAGGTCGGCATAATCACGCTGTGGTGATCGGCTTGTCTTCTCAACAATTGAGCAGACGAGGAGCACACAATGACAGCAACGAGGAAAACGTGCCGGATCCAGGTCCATGGTCCGCTGCAGAAACATGCTGAGGGATTTGAGGCCGAACTATTGCGGCTGGGATTCGCCCCGGCATCGATTGTGAATCAGTTCTGTCTGCTGGCACATCTGAGTAGCTGGCTCGAGGCCGAAGGCCTGCGCCTTGGCGATCTGACGGTGTTGCAGGTCGATGCATTCCTCGTTGAACGCAAAGCCACACGTACTGCGTTGTTCACCCGTAAGGCGCTGTGCCCGTTGCTGGGCTGGCTGGCGGAGTCAGGGGTGATCACTGCGGAGGCTGCGGGCCCGCCCCGTGCGGCGGAGGATCCGGCGGTGCTGGTTCGGTTCGAGCGCTACCTTCTGACGGAGCGTCGTATCGGGGTGCGCACCACGTCAGCATATGTGGTGCGGGTCCGGCGGTTCCTGGAGACGCATTGTCCGTCTGAGGGTTTTGCTAAATTGAGCGGCGCCGACGTCACCCGCGCGTTGCTGGATGAGGGAGTGGGACGGGCGCCGGCGTCGGTGAAGAAGTTCGGCTATGCACTGCGGGCCTTTCTGCGGTTCTGTTTCATCAGCGGCGAGCTCAACCGTGATCTGACCGGTGCGACGATGGTGATTCGAGAGCCGTTGCCTTCCCTTCTTCCTCTGGGCGCCAGCGCGGAACAGATCGGCACTCTCCTGCAGGGCTGTGACCGGAGCACAGCGGTGGGGCGGCGCGAATATGCGGTAATCCTCCTGCTAATCCGGCTCGGCCTGCGCGCCGGGGAAGTCGCCGGAATGCAGCTGGAAGATATTCGCTGGCGTCACGGGGAGGTCCTCATCCGCGGCAAGGGCGCGAAACACGAGTGCCTTCCGCTGCCGGCCGAGGTCGGCGCCGCTGTGGTGGACTATCTGATGCATGCCCGACCGGCCGATGCGGACCTGCGGGAAGTGTTCTGCACCGTCCGTGCTCCGCGACGAGCGCTGAGCTCCCCGGGGGTTTGGGGGATCGTGACCCGTGCCTGCACCCGCGCGCATTTGGAGAAATTCGGGCCTCACCAGCTGCGCCACAGTTTGGCCGAGGCGATGGTTGCCGCCGAAGTGCCGTTGGCCGCGATCGGGCAAGTACTCCGCCACGACGATCCCGCGACGACGTCGAACTACGCCCGGGTGGACGTGGTCCGGTTACGACAGCTGGCCCGGCCTTGGCCGGCCGGGGGTGAACTGTCGTGACCTGGGACGAGAACGTCACCGACTATCTGCGTTTGCGCCGCCAGCTCGGCGCACGCCTGGCGTGGCCTGAACACCTGCTGCACCAGTTCGCCACACACCTCACGGCCGCGGGCATCGAGATAATCACCATCACGGAGGCCATTAACTGGTGCAGCTCTCTCCCGGAGGGCATGATGACCAGGCCGCTGACGCGCGCGTCGAGGCGGATGACCGCCGTCCGCGGGCTCGCCGTCTACATGCACGCGCTGAACCCGATCCACGAGGTTCCGCCACCCGGGGTCTTCGCCGGCCCCACGCATCGTCAGGCTCCCTACATTTATACATCCGCTGAAATCACGGCGGTGATCCGCGCCGCCGCCGCCTTGGAGGGCGGGAACCGAGGCCAGACTTATCCGGTGTTGTTCGCGCTGCTGGCGGCCACGGGATTACGGGTCGGTGAGGCCCTCGCACTGGACTGGGACACCGCCGATTTGGATGCCGGAGTGTTGCTGATCAGTCGAGGCAAGGGCCGCGACCCACGGCTGGTCCCGCTGCACCCGAGCACCACTGCCGCTCTCGAACGCTATACGCGCTGGGGCGAGGACCAGCACCACGATCGCAGGCCGGCGTTCTTCACCGATGCATACGGCGAACGGTTGAAATACGCGACCGTTCGCGATAACTGGGTGCACGCTTCTACTGCCGCAGGATTGCGCACTGCGTCGCGGCAGCCTCGGATGCACGACCTGCGGCACACGTTCGCAGTGAACACACTGCTGGGCTGGTATCGCGACGGCGCCGATGTCGCCGCGAAGATGCCTGCCCTATCGATCTATCTAGGCCATTCCGATCCGGCGAATACCTACTGGTATCTGAGCGCCGTTCCCGAACTGCTCGCTCACGCTGCCGCACGCCTTGATGCTGCGAACACCGGGGAGCAGGTGGGGTCATGACCTCTCTCGCTCCGCTGCTGCAAGCGTTCTTCACCGACCGGCTGGTCACCCAGCGCCAGGCCAGCGCCAACACCATCGCTTCCTACCGTGACACATTTACGTTGCTCCTTGGCCATGTCTGTGCTCAGACTGGCAAGAAACCCTCTGCCATTGAGATCAGCGATCTTGATGTCGACACCATCACCGGGTTCCTCCACTACCTGGAAGAAATCCGGGGCAACAGTGCCCGCACCCGCAATGCCCGCCTGGCCGCGATTCACTCCTTGTTCGGTTACGCCGCGTTGCGCCACCACGAGCATGCCGAAGTGATCCAACGCGTCCTGGCGATCCCGGCGGCGAGAATGCACCGCAACATCGTCACCTGGCTTGACCCCAGCGAAGCCGACGCACTCCTGGGCGCTTGCGACCAGGACACCCGCACCGGCCGCCGCGACCATGCGATGTTCACTTTGGCAATCCAGACAGGGTTGCGCATCAGCGAGATCATCGGGCTCTCCCTCGGTGACGTCCACACCGGTGTCGGGGCGCACGTCCACTGCCTCGGCAAGGGCCGCAAAGAACGCCGCACCCCGCTGCTGCCAGCCACCGTCGCGATTCTGAACGGGTGGATCTTCGAACACAGTGGCCCCGCCGATGCCGCGCTGTTTACCACCAGCACTGGCCGGCGTCTCAGCCGGGACGCGATCGAGCACCGTATCCACCACACCATCACCACGGCCGCATCGTCCTGCCCGTCGCTGGTCGGAAGACACGTGACCATGCATACGCTTCGCCACACCGCTGCGATGCGGCTGCTGCATGCCGGAGTCGATACAACCGTCATCGCCCTATGGCTCGGCCACGAGCAGATCGCCACGACGAACATTTACCTCCACGCCGACATGACATTGAAGGAGGCCGCGATCGCGAAAGTCACCCCATCCGGCGTCACCGCGCCAGGACGCTACCAGCCCACAGATACCGTTCTGGCCTTCCTCGCGGCGCTGTGATTATGCCGACCTTTTTGTTGCTTTCACCGCCTGGAACCTGGGATCGCAGACCAACATCGGCATAATCACAACGTCGGCATAACAGGTGTTATGCCGACGTCGGCATAACACCTGGGATATCACCAAACTCGCCGGCCCGATCAAGGGGAAATATTTCGACTGCTACATGATGGTCGACATCTACTCACGATTCATCGTCGGCGCGCACGTGCACACCACCGAAGCAGGGACCCTGGCGGTGGAAATGATGAAGGAAATCTTCGGGATCCACGGCGTCCCCGATGTCGTCCACGCCGACCGTGGAACATCCATGACCTCCAAAACCGTTGCCGCTCTACTCTCGGATCTGGAGGTCACCCGCTCGCACTCCAGACCCCGCGTATCCAACGACAACCCGTACTCCGAGGCGCTGTTCAAGACCCTAAAATACGGGCCGGAATTCCCCGCGCGCTTCGCCTCCGTCCACGACGCCTCAACCTTTATCAGCGGCTTCGTGGACTGGTACAACCATCACCACCAGCACTCCGGGATCGGCTTCCACACCCCTGCGAATGTCCACTTTGGCCACGCTACCAACATAGCCAAGGAACGCTCGGCAACGCTGGCTGCAGCCCGTGCCAGAAACCCTGAACGCTTCACCACCAACACTGACCCGAAAATCCTCGCACTACCCGACGAAGCGTGGATTAACCGACCAATGGAAACCACCACAACCGAAGCCGCCTAGCTCCCGTTGGTACCGTTCAACTTGAAAACTTCCGCCGCCGTGAGCCCCCGCACCGTCGTCATCGTCAACTTCGGCTCGCCGGTGCTGATAGCGTCCCCATCAGGGCAGTTCCGAACACACGTCCGTTCATTTCCCCCACTCTGCCTTGGTCCTAGTCAGATGCACTGCAAGGGCATTGGATTTCTTGCTAAACACCTGGCTGTCTGTCGTTGTCTCAGAATGCTACGTCACCCAGCCAAGAAGGAATGGGGCTCGGCGGATTCCGGCATGCGGTGTGGTGGTCAACTACAGCACCGGGAAAGGCTATGTCGTCTCTGCCAGCAGAATCACCACGCTCACAGTCACAGTCGAATTCAAGTGCTTGAATGAGTTTCATCTCGCGCTCAAGGTGCCCCAGTGAGGGATCGTCTACCGTTCGCCCGGGACAGCGAACCTGTCTCGTCGGAGTGCGTCGGGCTATCCAGACCCCACAGCTCGTTTCGCGTTGAGCGATTATACGAGGCTCTCGAACACCATCGTTGCCTGGATGCGGTCACCGCCGCCGATTCCCTTGCTCCCGCTGCTCGCGGTGGTTATGGTGTGGAGTCGGTAGCCCTTCGCTGCCTGATCGTTGATGGCCTTCTCCATGGACGTCAGGTTGCCCGAACCGGTTCCCCACAGTTTCTCTTTGAGAATCACCTGTACGACGACATAATGCATGACACGACTTCCTTCCGTTGCTGGTCAATTGGGAGCCATGCTACTCGCTGCGACGGGGCGTTCCTCCCGGTGCGTGAGTGACGGCGCCTTGAGGGTATCGACGCTGCGCGGTGTCCAGGTTACGCTAGGGACACTGAACAAGACGGTGTCACGATCCGCGCCGGGCAGATCCGCGCACACCAACATGTTCTTCCGCGGCCCGCGATACTCCGGCCAGCCCTCTGTCATTGCGAGGCACGATGGGGGTGTCCTTCGTCGCAGCCCGTTAGCGGGTCGTCTACTGGCGCGCGACGTGTCGATTGGCGCTGTGCCAATCACCGTCCGCAACGGAACCCTGAGCGAGGCGTTGTGCCTCGATTGAATCCTGATGACAGTCGACTAAATCCGGCCACCGGCCATCAGAGTCCGGGGTTCTCCATTCGTGAGTGGGGAGCACAAGACACCCTGGACGGTACTGGTGATTCCTCATCCGTGCGACCCACCAGCGGGATCCTTAGTACCCTTGGGGCGGGGTTCGATACCAGTTCTGAATTTGGGCGAGCGACGCGACGCTGGCATTCTCCAGTGACGCGCTGAACTTCTCCACCTGACCGGTCACCGCGACGAATCGGGTCGGCGCAACCCCAACCACCACGATGTCATAGATGCCGGATTGGGCCACCGTGGTTGTCTCGCCCAACGTCAAATACGAAGTATTGGTGAACGGTTCGAAGAAGGCCTTCCGCTCATTGTTAGCCAGCACAGTCACCTGGTGCTGAGGGCTCACAATCACCATCCGTGGTAGCCGTCTTGGGGAAAGGGTGGTTTCGGGGGCAAGGGCTGGGATGAGCAGTTCGGCATGGAACTGGTCGCCGGCCTTCAACTCGATCCGCATTGCCCGGGTCTGCCACCGACCGGTGCTGCCGTAGAAGGCGATGGATGTGGTGCCATCCAACACCAGCGGTAAGTCATCGACAGTGAACACGGTGTTGGCATCGGTGAGGAGGACCGGTACATGGGCCTCGGCCGGAGCAGCAATCCCTACCACTCCGAGCATTGCCACCGCGCCGATGATGCCGAGTCGAAATACTCTGTTTTTCATTGAAAACCGCATGACTGTCTCCCTGGTTTTTTTACGTTGCAGATGCGCGAACCTCCATGGCGGGATCCAGAAAATAAGCGCGTTGCCGCTAGGGAAGCGATGATCGCAACGGCGACCTGCCACCCCTGGCCGGGCGTTGCCTCCCGATCCGTGGTGGCAACGCTGGAGGTCATAGCACCAACGATATGCCCGGCCGTGTAGCGAATCAACGGCAAGTACCTCCCTGCGGGAGATCGCCGCCCTTGGACGGGATCCACTCGCGGCATCCCTACGGGTTCAGACAACTTGACACCGCCATCGCGGGTCAAAATCCACCAATCCCGATCACCCCCGAGGCCCCCAGCTGCGGTTTCGCTCCCACCGACCCTGCCCCGGATCCGGTTGCCGCTTGCCACTTGCCACTTGCCACTTGCCACTTGCCACATGCCACATGCTCGACATCGCCACTCGCACGATCCTTCGCTCGCTCGGATGCGACCAAATCGAATGGCAGCGCAGGGCCGCCGAAGCATTCCCGCATACTATGGGCCTCGACCATCACGACCAACAATCAAATCCGGCAACGAGCATGCTCGGCCGAAATACTATTGCGCGGATCATTCACCATGCGGGGACGCTCAAGCCCCTCAACACCAGCTCGCCCGCCACATTCGATTCGAGCTCCCGTAAGCGGAAGGATCTACGGGCCGAACTTGATGGCACTTTCAGAGATCGAATCGAGGGTGCTTTTCGGCTCGAAAGGGTGTCCGCGAGGGAACGCTTGCCGGACAGTCGGCGGCATTATGCGCCCGGGCGCGAGAGACGTTGAAGAATGCTGGAATTCCCGCCCGGCTCAGTTGTCGCGGGCGTAAGCTTCCACTTCGGCGAAGAACCGTTCGTCCTGAATTCCGATCGTGAGCGAGCTGCGGCTGTCGTTGTAGGTGACATCAATGTCGATGCTGTTGACGTTCCACATCTTCCGCAGGCCTCTCTGGCCGTGCCATGGAATGGTGGCCTCGCCGTGGAGGTTCGTCAGTTGACTGAGAATGGCGCCGAAGCACTGCGTCGCCTCGGGGTCCGGCGGCGCTGAATCCATTCGGAGCTGCAAATCAACTGATTCTATGTAGCCGTCCATTTCCCGTGAAGTGGCGACGACAGGAGGCCCGTCGTCCCTTGTTTCTAATTGAAAGTGCGCGACATCGTCTGAGCTGTGCGCAGGAAACTATTTTTTATGGCTCCACCCCAGACGCTTGAACAAGGCATCCCGTTCGGCCTCACTCTTAGGCCAGGGGTAGCGGGTCAGTTCTTCAACCACTGCAACGATCGCGTCCGGCTGCGGGACTTCTTTCATGAACCGTTCTCGGGATGTCATCCTGCCACGCTATGCCGGAACCCAGCGGATCGCCAGAGACTCACAAAATGTCGACCGACTGCGCCGTATAGCCAGCCCATAAATCCGTCCCCTTATGGAACGTTCGCCGGGACAGTCTCCCAGGTCGGCTGACGTTAGCCAGCATGGCCACGCACGACGATGAGTTGCACGTTGGTGAACGAGTTGCTTGTCGGTTGATAGTCGACCAGTTTCCCGATTGGCGTCATAAACGGATCCGTCGCATCGTGACAGATGGAACGGTGAACGCGATCTTTCGAATCGCCGTCGACCTTACGGCACGATTCCCGCTCCGCTACATGGAACCAAACAATATGAGCACGCAGCTCGCCCGAGAAGCCGAAGCAATGCGCGAGTTGGCCAAATGTTGCCCGGTCCCGGCTCCAAGGCCAATTGCCGTGGGCAATCCGGATTACGGGTATCCGTTGCCGTGGTCTGTGCAGACCTGGTTACCCGGGGCCGTTGCAACACCCAACGGCTTGGCGCAGTCCGAAACGTTCGCCTATGCCCTCGCCGGGCTCGTACATTCGCTGCGCGCCGCCGACACGGAAGGACGTCACTTCGCGGGCTCAGGTTGCCGCGGAGATCTGAAGGACTCTGACGAGTGGATGGGAGTTTGTTTCCGAGAAAGTGACGGGCTACTTCCGGTTGGCCGGCTCCGCACACTCTGGTGGAGTTCCGGAGCTTGCCTGGTGCCGGCCCCGAGGTGATGACGCACAGCGATTGATTTCAGGCAACCTCCTCGTCGAAGGCGACCGACTGATTGGCGTTTTGGACGGCGGGGGTTTCGCTCCGGCTGACCCATCACTCGATCTTGTCGCAGCGTGGCACATGCTCGACAACGAAAGGCGAGCACTACTTCGCAGCGAGCTAGCTTGCGATGACCTCGAGTGGTGGCGTGGAGCCGCGTGGGCGTTCCAGCAGGCGATGGGCTTGGTGTGGTACTACCGGGAGACGAACCCAGAGATGAGCACACTCGGGCAGACCACCTTGGCACGCATCCTCAATGACCCGATGTTTTCGGGCTCTTCAGAATCGAGAGTGTAGTCAGGGCTGGCGCGTGTGAATTCCGTGGCGGGGAGGTTGTTTCGGTTGAGGTGAGGGCCTTGGGAGAGAATCAGATTATCTAGATCTCGTTCTTCTACCGCAAGGCCCTCGTGTTCAACGCTACCTTCCACAGCCCTGACCTGACCACCTTTTGCCGCCTCGAGGGGCTCGGGCTCGAGGTGACCGGGCAGTATGTCCGCCGGTGATCGGGCGGTCCTTGCCTGCCGTGTTGTTGCTCCGGATGATTGGTGTCGGAAGTGCGGTTGTCAGGGTGTTCCCCGTGACACTGTGACCCGCCAGCTCGGTCATGAACCCTTCGGTTGGCGGCCCACCACGTTGCTGGTGCGGATCCGCCGCTATCACTGCAACGGGTGCGGACACGCGTGGCGGCAGAACATTTCCAAAGCTGCCGAACCACGGGCGAAGCTCTCCCGCCGGGGACTGCGCTGGGCACTGGAGGGGATCGTGTGCCAACACCTCACCGTCGCTCGAATCGCCGAGGGCCTCGGAGTGACCTGGAATACCGCAAATAAGGCCGTCTTGGCAGAAGGACGGCGTGTGCTAGTTGATGACCCGCACCGCTTCGACGGAGTGAAAGTCATTGGAGTTGACGAGCATGTTTGGCGGCACACCCGCCGTAGCTACAAGTACGTCACCGTCAGCATTGACCTCACCCCGATCCATGACGGCACCGGCCCTTCCCGCCTGCTGGACATGGTCGAAGACCGTTCAAAACAGGTCTTCGCCACCTGGCTAAAAGCACGCCCACAGCAGTGGCGGGACGGGGTTGAGGTCGTGGCCATGGACGGGTTCTCCGGCTTCAAGAGCGCCGCTGCCGAGGAACTCCCCGACGCCGTCCCGGTCATGGATCCATTCCATGTCATCCGCATGGCTCGGGAAGCATTGGATTCATGCCGGCGACGCCTTCAGCAGCAGACGTGCGGTCATCGCGGACCGGCCAGGGACCCGTTGTATTCGGCCAGACTGACGCTTCATACCGGAGCGGACCTGCTCACTGAGAAGCAACGCCAACGACTGGAACCCCTGTTCGCTACGGATACGCATATAGAAGTTGAAGCGAGCTGGGGAATCTATCAACGCATGGTTGCCGCGTACCGGGAACCAGAGCGATCCCAAGGCAAGAAGCTCATGCAGGGAGTTGTTGATTCCATCTGCACCGGAGTCCCAGCAGCTCTCATCGAACTCAAAACACTGGGGCAGACGCTCAAACGACGGGCAGAAGACGTACTCGCGTACTTCGACCAGCCAGGCACCTCCAATGGGCCTACCGAAGCGATCCAATGGCCGCCGAGAGCACCTCCGGGGATCTGCTCTCGGCTTCAGAAACCTCACCAATACCGTCGCCAGATCATTGCTGGAATCCGGTGGATTCAGACCGAAACTACACTGTCAATTCTGAAGAGCCCGTTTAGTATTGCCAGCGGCTGGACGGAATTTTGGCTCTGATCCTTAGACGGCGTGGACTGCTGGAAAGTCCTGACCTCTGTAGCAGTCTCATTGCTGCCACGAGGCCTTGCATACAGAACGCCACTGACACACGCCCAGTCATTGAGGGTGTGTACCTGCTTCGCATAAGTCACACAGGTGTCTGAGGACGAGACTAGATCTGGTGTCGCGGCAGATGCGGCCGTTGCTCCTACTACCGTTGATCCTGCTGCGAACAGTGCAACAACAGCGGATCCAATAATCGAATGAACATTTATGATTTCCCCCTGCGTTCATGATTCCCCGGTCGTTCATGGCAGTGCCTCGAATCTACTGGTCTTGCTCATGAACGTCAATGAAAAGTTAGTAACAGGTGGCACCTGAGACCAATATCTTCAACCCAGAGCGTCTGCAAAGCCGCTGCGACGCCCGGCAAAACCTTAGCGTCGGATATTCCACTTTTTCACAAGCCCCCACTGTGGATTGGGCACATGCGTCGCTTATCGAGAGTTCGGTCTGCCGCACTGCGTCCCCACATTGAAACGTGTGTATCGTTTAGAAAGGGCTATTGAGCAGAACCTGCTATATGCAGGGTAGAAACATCAACCCATCCCATACCCTTCATGAGTCAGTGTGAGAACTTCCATCCTCCGGGAGATCTCGACCCCTACTCCTTCCCCGACGCGCACCGAGCGCTGACCACTACACCCTCATTCGTGAAGAGCCGGATAAGTACGCCGCAGTCGGTGCGAAGGCTGCGATGTCGCCGGTCCAGCCCAGCCGCTCGTCGCGTTGCGGGCAGTCCGTAGGGACATCGAGAAAGTTGCCTCGCATACCCCAGACGACATTGTCGTGGAGTTGGTTGAGCAAGGCGTCGGATGACTTGAAGTGCCCGGTCCGCCGAAGGTCGGAGCTCACGACCACTGCGGTGAGATTCTTCTCGGTGATGGCATCGATACCTCCTGGCCAGCCTTCGACTTCCACGCAACGAAATCCGTGGAAGGTGAAGGTATCTTCGTCGGGTAGGGCGCCGTTGTGGTGATCGCGGAGTACCACGAGGACACCGTCACCGTGTTGTCGTAATCGCCGCGCGCTCCTTCCGATGGTTCGGGCATTCGAGGCGTAGCTTGACGGCCATACGGTCGCGGAGAGTATCGAGCGTCAGGTTCCGGTAGCGATCGCAAGGGAGACCCTAATGGCAAGGGCCACAGCAGAGACGGGGTATTCTTCTCTACCGTGGCACAAGTCCACCTGACCTGACGGGAACCGATGTTTGTGATCACCTTGTACGGCGACCGCGGGGGCCGCGCGGCCCGCGCCGAGCAGTGACCTCTTCGAGCACCGCCGCGTCGACCCTGGTGGTCATCCCCGCGTTCGGTTCGCCGGAGCTGACCGATGCGCTCGTGCATGACCTGTGTCGTGACGGAAGCGATCTCGACCCGGCCGTGCGCATCGTGGTGGTCGACAACGCCGGTGACTACGTCCTCCCGCAGGGGCGCATCTCGGTCCACCGCCCAGGACGCAACCTGCGGTGGATCGGCGCCGCGAACTGGGCCCTGCAAACGTCGTCGCGCGATGGGCATGCGGTCTGCGTGGTGCTGAACAACGACATCCGGCTGTCGCCCGGGTTCCTCGACGGACTGCTCACGCCATTCTCGACCGCGGACGACATCGCGCTTGCGGCGGCCTGCTACGACGACTTCTGGCTCCACCAGCGGGCCCACACGATCCCGCCCACCGCCGCCGAGTACGTCCCGCGCGACGTGCTTCGCGACGTCGACTTCTGTGACGGCACCGCGATCGCGTTCGCGGTGCCCCCCGTCGTCGAGCTGGGGGGTCTCGACGAGGCGACCTTCCCCCGGCACGGCTACGGCGCGGACATCGACCTGGCGATCCGGGTGGGCGCGGCCGGCTTACGGTGCGTGGTCACCGAGGGCGCCTACGTCTCGCACCTGCGGCGGCAGACGATGAACCGGACCGGTCAGACGTCGGAGGACAATCGGGCGGAGATCCTGCACGGTCTGAACGCCAAGTGGGGCGACGGGTGGCGGGCGGACGTCGGGCTCGGACCGGATTCGTTCCCCGCCCACAACGTCGGGAGCGGCGCGTCGTGGTACCTGACCCCTCCGGCATGGTGAGGCGTCCCGACTCGTCCCCGGGGCGGATCGTCTACGCGGGTTTCGCCACTCCCCACCACAGCGGCGGCGTGCACGTGATGACCCAGCACGTCCGGCTGCTGCGCGAGGGCGGCCACGAGGCCTGGTTGTGGCTGCCCGATCCAGATGACCGCACCGACTGGATCGCCGACGACGTGCCGATGTTGTTCGGCGCCACCACTCCGATCGGCGCTGACGACCTTCTGGTGCTGCCGGAGACACCGACCGTCCAGGGCCGCGATCCGGCACCCGGAGGCCGCAAGGTCATCTTCAACCAGAACCACTTCTACACCTTCGCCGCCGGCGCCCCCGGGGAGGATTTTCCCGGCTGGGCGCCCGCGCCCGCGATCTGGGTAGTGTCCGCGGAAAGCCGCGACGTGCTGGCCGCCGCGCTGCCCGGCCTACCGGTGAGCGTGGTGCCCAACCCGGTGGACGGCGAGCTATTCGCCCCCGGCGCGACCGAGCAGCTCCGGGTGAGCTGGTTTCCCAAGAAGCGGCCGCGGGAAGCCTCGCTGCTGAAGCGGCTGCTGGTCGACGACCCACGGCTCTCGGGGGTGGATCTGGTGGAGCTGGTCCAAACCCCGCGGGCGGAGGTGGCCGCCACCCTGGGGAGCTCGGCGGTCTTCGTCGCGCTCGGGCACACCGAGAGCTTCGGTCTGCCGGTCGCCGAGGCGCTGGCGTCAGGCTGTCTCGTGGTCGGCTACGACGGCGGCGGCGGTCACGAGCTGTTCGAGGCACCCGGAGCCTGGCGGGTCCCGGACCAGCGACCGCTGCTCATACGCGACCAGGTGGCGGGCCTGATCCAGGACATGGACGCTCTGGCGCCGGTGCGCGCCGCGAACCGCCTCTGGGTGCTGGACCGCTACCCGTTTGCCCGGACCGGTGCGGCGCTGCAGGAGGCGGTCGCCGCCGCGTGGGCACGGCCCGGCGCCGACGCCGTGGCCGTGCATCCGGTCGCCTGGCTCGACAGCCTCGGTCCGCACTTCACGGCGTACGCCTGAGGGCTCAGTCGGCGCCCTTCACGACGTTGACGAGGTCCTCGCCGGCCACGTACCGGCGCACCTGCGCGTTGACCAGCGCGAAGGCTCGCGGACCGGACTGCGAGATGGAGCCGGCTGCGTGGGGGGTGATAATCAGGTTCGGTGCCTTCCACAGCGGGTGGTCAGCGGGTAGCGGCTCCGGCTCCATCACGTCCAGGGCGGCGTGCAGCCGACCAGTCCTCAGCTCTGCGAGCAGTGCTGAGGTGTCGACGACCTTGCCGCGCGCGACGTTGACCAGCAGGGCGCCGTCGGGCATCCGGGACAGGAACTCGGCATCCACGAGTCCGGTCGTGTCCGGGGTGAGCGGAACGGTCAGCACCACCACGTCAGCCTCAGGCAGTAAGCTCGGCACCTCCGAGGTAGCGTGGATGCCGTCCCGTTCCGTGTGCGCCACGAGCACCGGGACGGCGTCGAAGCTCCGCAGCCGGCGGGCGGTCTGCTCTCCGAGGTCACCGGCGCCGATGATCAGGACCCGCTTGTCGCGCAGGTCGTCGGCCTCCATCGGGTCCCACCGGCCCTGTCGCTGCGCTTCGCCGAAGTGAGGCAGTCGACGCAACGTGGCCAAGACGACCGTCAAGACCAGCTCGGCGACCGCCGAGCCGTGCACACCGCGCGCTGTGCATAGTGAGACACCGTCCGGGACGTGGTCGAGGATGTCCTCCACGCCGGCACTCGTCAGCTGGGTGACCTCGAGCTTCGGCATGGCGGCGAACTTGTCGGCGAGGTTGGTGGAGTCCTCGACCTGCGGCACCCAGAAGACGGTCTCCGCCAGGCGCTCGGGCTTGTCGCCCTCGCCGTCCCAGACGACCACCTCGACCCCGTCGGGAAGGGCTCCGAGGAGTTCTCGAGCGTTTGAGTCGGGGACGCATACGACAGTCACCGCTTCAGTCTAGTCAACGCCTTGACCGGGCGTCTACTATGGTGTTGCTGGGACTTCTCCAGAAGTAGGAAGTTCGTTCACGGCATTGGAAAATACCTGTGCCGGTGGATCAGCTTTGCAAATCAATGCGGCTTCGAAGGCAGAACCGAACTTCTACAGGAGACGCGCCATGGCTATCACGAGACTCGCCTACCCCCGTCAAGAGCCGGAGCTCACCGGCGAGGACACCCGGCTCCGCAACTGGGCCAAGAACTCTCGATTGGGTCCACCCGGCTCGGTTGTCGCTCCGGCCACTGAGGCGGAGCTGTGCGACTTCCTGTCCACCAGCGACGGCCAGGTCCGGATGATCGGGAGCCGGATGTCGCCCGGCAGAATGATTCAGGTCGCGAACGGGAGCGGCACACTGCTGGACTTGAGCAAGCTGAGCGGCCTGATCTCCAGCACCGACGACACCGTGACCTTCGCTGGTTCGACCCCCTTGGCCGACGTGTACGCGTTCCTGTCCGCGCGAGGGCAGATGCTGGACGCCTCGCCCGGGGTGATCGCCGAGCAGACGTTGGCCGGCGCCCTGTCCACCGGGACCCACGGTCAAGGCTTGCAGCAGAGCTCGATCGCCGGCGCCGCACTGTCGATCCGGATGGTGTTGGCCGACGGCACGGTCGCGGAATTCGAACGTGACCACCCGGACTTCCCCGCCGTCCAGCTCAGCCTCGGCTCACTGGGCGTCATCATCGCCGTGACGTTGCGTGCGCGGGAGTCGGTGATCTACACCTGCGTCAAGAAGGCCGTCGACGCCGACAATCTGGAAGCGCACCTGGAGACCTGGAACCGGGAGAACGTCCTGGTCAAGGCGTGGTGGTTTCCCCAGGAGAGCCAGGTCCAGGTCTGGACCGCCAACGAGGCGACGGACGACGAGGTTTTGCGTTATCGAGCCGGCGGCGGCGAGCTGCTGGAGCACGCGACTACTAACGCAACGATGAACAACACCGTGGAGTCGACGCTGCGCCAGCTGCGCGATGACACCAGAGGGGTCGCCGACGACGGCAAGCCGCTACGTACCGTGACCCGCTTCCGGGACTTCACCGACGTCACGGGTGACGTCTACCAGGTGTTCTGCCGGGGGATCGCCACCCCCCAGATCAACGTCGAGATCGGCATTCCGCTGGTTAGAGCCGGAGGGGTGATCAAGAAGATCAAGGACTGGCACGCGGAGATCCGTCCTCGGATGCACTACCCGGTCATCCTGCGCTGCACCGGCCCGTCCGACGGATGGCTGAGCCCGTCTCACGACCAGGACACCTGCTACTTCGGCTTCGTGGTCTACTACGCGGCCGACGGTTCGCTGTCCGAGGAGGGCGATAGTTTCCTCCGGGCGGTGGAACGGGTCCTGGCCGAGGAGGGTGGCCGGCCCCACTGGGGCAAGTACTTCGACGAGTCCCTGTACGACTGGCCGGCGCTCTACCCGCAGTGGGAAGCCTTCCGCCGGGTGCGCGAGGCGCTCGACCCGCAGCACCGCTTCGCAAATGCGTTCACCGCGGCCCTGCTCAACTGACTCGACCCGGCCACTAGGACAGGAGCACCGCCGATGAACGCATGGGTGACGTTGCTGACGCAACCCGACTACCTGGTCGGGGTCCGGACGCTGCAGGCCTCGCTAGCGAACTCCGGCAGCAAAACCCCCCTCGTTGTCATGGTGACCAAGGGGATCGACGAGCAGACCCGGCGCCTCCTCCGAGACGACGGATGCCTCCTGCGCGACGTGGTGCCGCTGCGTCCAGCTGGGGGGTCGGCCGACAGCTACGCCAACTCCCGGTTTGCGGAGGTGTGGACCAAGCTGGCCGTCTGGGGGCTCACCGGTTTCGAGCGCGTCGTCTTCTTGGACGCCGACATGCTGGTGACCCAGAACATGGATGAGCTGTTCTCGCTGGAACTGGCCGACGGGGCCATCGCTGCCTGCCACGCCTGCCGTTGCAACCCCAACCGGATCGCGAGCTATCCGCCGAGCTGGACGCCCGACAACTGCTTCTACACCCACTGCCGAGGTGGGCACCACGTCACCGAACCGGGAGCGACTGACAACTACCTGAACGGCGGCTTCCTCGTGTTGTCGCCCGACGAGGCCGTCTTCGCCGACATGGTAGGGCGGCTGGCGGCCGTGGACGACCTGTCGCGCTACCCGTTCGCCGAGCAGGACTTCCTCAACGAGTTCTATCGCGACCGCTGGCGTCCGCTGCCCTACGTGTATAACGCGCTGAAGACCCTGCTGCACCAGCACCCGTCGGTCTGGGATTCGGCGTCGGTGAAGAACATCCACTACATTATCGACAAGCCGTGGGAGAAGCCGCTCGAGTCCACCGATCGGTACTTCGAGGTAAACCGGCTCTGGTGGGAGATGGCCAACACCCTGGGCGCACCCGTCCACTCCTGGCCCCGCCGGTCGGAGGACCGGAAGTCAGATCACGGGGCAGAGTGACTTGAGCTGTCTGCATTGAATGCCGTCACCTCGTCCGGTGAGGCATCATCGGACGTCGAAGTCGCTCTCGCATCTTCCGCGTTCCAGCTGAATAGGATCCGCAGCTTCTCATTGAGGCCGACCCGGCGTCCGCGGTGTAGGCCGAGATGAATTGACGGCCGGACTCCGGGATGTCCATCGTCCCGTAGTTGAGCGTCATCGTGCCGACGGCTGGGTGGAAGATTCGCTTCGCCCCATGCCCGTGCTTGAACAGACCGGATCCGGCCCACAAGCGAGGAAAGTCCTCGGATGCGACGGACCAGTTCACCGACGAGCCGTTCCAGCGCCTCGTCTTGAACGAGCGGGTCCCGTGCTGCGCGGAGTGCTGCGACGGTGGGAGCTGCGACTTTCGGCCAATCCGAAAATCTGACTCGAGTTGAGGAGTCTAGGAACAGCCAGCGGGCGATATTGCGGTCCTCCGGCGCCATCTTCCCGAAGTCGGTGAGCAGGATGCTCGCCGCACGGTTTCTCGCCAGAACCTCCAGACGGGGTGTCTGCAGAATTGCAGGGATCGGGTCTATCGCGGCGATGAAACTGTGCAGCGTCGCCCGGGCACGCGGCGGCTTCTCGGGCCGCTTCTTCGGCCGGATCCTGCTGTGCTGCACCAGTATGCGGAGGTGACTCCGCTCGAGCTCGTCGAGGATGAGTCCCTCTTCGAATGCTGCTGCGGCGATCGTTGCAAGAGCTCGCACTGTATAGCCACGGCAATCCTTTCCGTGCTGTCCGCGTATGAGTCACGGCCCGAAGACTTGGTCAGGACTTTGAGGCTTTTCGCCTCGGCCCTGTGGTGTTTGCGTAACAGGTTCGTTGCGATTCCAAATAACCAAGGCCAGGCATCATCTCGGGCGTGGTCAAAGGAGTCCCGCCGTTCAAAGGCGACGAGGAAGGTTTCGGCCATAACGTCCTCGGCTGCCGATTCACCGGCGCGACGGACGGCGTACCTGTGGATCATACGGGCGTATTTGTCGTAGAGCTCAGTGAAAGCCTGAGGGCTCTCACGGGATCGGCGAATGATGTCGGCGTTTGTAGTCACACTATGTATTACCCATTGGGCGGAAAAGAGTTCACGGACAGATAGAAACCTTCAGAATGTTGCCAGGAAACGGAGGACAATACCACCGAATTGGCGGTAGATGGGCGGGTAGTGGAACTAGACCAGGCCGGTTCCACTCACGCTCCAACCTTAGCAAGGAGTCCTTTCCCAAGATTCATGCCCGCTGTCATTTTTTCCCATCTGCACAAAATCAGTACGCGACGGCGCAGTCGTTCCGCGCCCACAGGGGGACAGATAGAGACTAATTGTCATTCGATCCGTGACCGTAGAGGTGTCTCGTATAGACGCAAGATGGAAGTCCCGTAAGCCGGTCCTCCACCGGACGCTCTCCACTCGCTCCCCCAGCCCAAAAAATCTGTCACTTTCAGAAGCTAACTGTGAATTTGATCGTTTCGTAACGGCATTCTGTGATCGATCGATGTCGCACCAGCGCCAGTTAGTCGATCCGTCACTGTTCAGTAGGTCCCTTGCTACGCCGTCGCCATGACTTATACATTCCTCGAGCTCGAACGCGCATTCCGTCTGTCTTGGAGTGCGAATACGACCTGTCTCGACGCCGACAGCCTCACGAAGTGGCACTCCCCGGCAACGCGGCACAGGGCCAGTGCGGACCTACAGCTCTCATCGTTCAAGACCTGCTCGGTGGTGACCTGCTCATCGCAGACGTCAGCGTGAGGTGTACTACTGATATGAGACACAGTTTGAAAGGATTGTGCCCATGTCCGCCCGTCAAACGTTTTCTGATGAGTTCAAAGCCGATGCCGTTGATCTCGTTATTTCTTCCGGTCGTCCGATAGCCACCGTCGCCTCCGAGCTGGGGGTCTCGGTGACCGCGCTGCGTCGGTGGATCCGTTACCACAATGAAGGCCATCCCGATGCCAGCATGAAGTCCGATCAACCCGTGGAAGCCGCTAAATACAAGGCGCTGGAGACCCGGCTCCGGGAAGTGGAACGAGAGAATGAATTCCTAAAAAAAGTTTCGACGTTCTTCGCCAAAGAACAACGGTAGAAGACCTCTACCGCCTTGTTCAGGAGGAGAACGCCAACTTCCCGGTGCAGTGGATGTGCAAGCGGCTGGGCGTGTCCAGAG
>NZ_JADNYM010000041.1:0-1146 GCF_015708085.1 Arthrobacter terrae
AAAACACCCTCAACGCCGGCCTTGGAGCCGCCAGGAACTGGGCGGTTGCCGGTTTCTCCTACGGCGGGACCTGCGCCCTGCAAATGGCCGTGAACTTTCCCGACGTATACCCGACCTTCATCGACATTTCCGGGGAAAACATGCCCACCATCCCCGCCGGCCACCAAGCACTGCTCAACAGCTACTTCCACGGCGACGCCGCCGCCTTCGCCCGGCAAAATCCCCTGGACGTGTTCAAAACCGGCCACTTTCCCGCCACCGCGGGCATCATCACTGTGGGCGCCGCCGACAGCTTCTACAAACCCCAGGGCGAACAGGTCTACGCCGCCGCGAAAGCCGCAGGACTGAACGTCACCCTGCAAACCCTTCCCGGCTCGCACATTTGGCAGGCCTGGCGCCCCGGACTGCAGAACAACCTCGACTGGCTCATGCAACGCTACGACGTCACACCCTAACCGCCCTGACCCAGCCGCCGGGACATCATCGCGGGTTACCAGGGCCTGGGGTAAGAGAGCACTCAGCCGTTTCTCAACTCTTCTGGGCCTGCTCTCAGGGCCGGTTTGGCACAGTAGAGACATGGCCCCCGCACCGGAGGCCCGGTGTTCACAGGAAGAACGCCACAGAAGAAAGGAAACCGAACCATGAAACTCAAAGCAAAAATCGCGGCAGGCTCCTTGGGGTTTCTGGCACTGATCGGTGCCGGAGCGGGTGCGGCCAACGCAGCCACTCCTCCACCGTCCCCCAGTACCTCAGTGTCCAGCACCCCTGCCCCGTCCAGCGGACCGTCTACTCCCGGCCAGGCGGAGGCCCCGGATGTTGCCGGTCAGGCTGAGGCCCCCGATGTTGCCGGTCAGGGGGACACAGCCGACACGCCGGGGCAGGCCGAAGCCCCTGAGAAGGCCGGAGCCGCCGACACCGGCCCGGACGTCCAGCAGACCGGGGACCATACTGATCCCGGTGACGCCCCGGGCAGTAAGTAAAGGCAGGACAACCAGACCGGCAGAGAGGGGATGCGGCACATTCAGTCCCCTCTTTGCCGGCTCCGGATGTGGTGGGTGAACATGCACAATGTTCACCCACCACAGCTATGTCCGGGCCTTGCCCGACCAGGCTTTCGGGAATCGACTTAACGGGACGGATCCCAGG
>NZ_JADNYM010000041.1:1156-15630 GCF_015708085.1 Arthrobacter terrae
ACAGCGGAGAATTCAGCCGTTGTTGCCCAACGTCACCTGGAAGGTCTTCGTGTCCGGTCCGCGCCGGACGGTGATATCAACCGTTGCTCCGGGTTCCTGGCCGCGGATGGCGGCAATCAGGTCCAGTGTTGTCTTTATTTGCTTTCCGGCGAAGGTGGTGATGATGTCCCCGGGGTTGATACCGGCTTTTTCCGCCGGACCGCCGGTGGCCACCTGGAGAATGAGAGCCCCGTCGGTAGTGGGAAGGTTGAAGCGTTGGGCCACCTGTGCCGTGATGTCCGTGGGGACGACCCCAAGGCTGGGGTGCTTAGCCTTCCCATTTTTGAGCAGTTCGTCAGCAACATCAGTGACCGTGGTGGCAGGGGTGACGAAGCCGATCGCCACTGCACCCGAACTTGGGGGCAGGTATGCCTCGGAGAGCCCGATGACTTCGCCGTTGCCGTTCACGACAGCGCCGCCGGAGTTTCCCGGTGAGATAGGGGCATCGGTCTGGATCAGATCGGTGATGCCCTTTGGAGATTCCTTCGACGCAGGCATGTTCCGGTGTAGTGCGGAGACGATTCCCGCGGTCACGGTTTCGGCCAGACCCAACGGGCTCCCCAGAACCACTGTCAGTTCTCCGACCACGGGGACGGAGGAGGAGAACGTGGCGGCCGGCAGATTCGACCGCTGCGCCTTGATGACAGCGACGTCGCTGACGTCGTCGACACCAACGACGTCTGCGGCCACCTCAGAACCGTCCGCGAACTGGACCTGGACACTCTTATAGGGCTGTTTTTGTTGATCTTCCACGACATGGGCGTCCGTCACAATGGTGCCATCGGCCCGGTATACGACTCCGCTGCCCAACCCGATGGCAGTGCGGATCGTCACCACCGAAGGCTCCACTTCCTTCACGATACCCGGGACCGCAGGAAGGCCCTGTGCGGCTACCGACGATGGAGAACCCGGTGCCGCCGGGGATCCGGGAGGGGCTGCCGTTGAGCTCGGTGAGGCACCGGAGCTGCCGGTGCAACCGGAGAGACCCAACCCGAGGGTGCAGGCCAGAACAATGACCGGGACCAACCGTGGAGGTTGACGCATAACTGCTCCTCACCGAGATTCGTTCAGAACCTGGCCAACACTACGTTCTGGCGGGCCGGGGGAGTTTAACGATACGTCCGCACGCCGGTACCCGTCCAGCACAACGTCGGCGGGACGAAGAGAGCACCTCTCAGCGGTGCCTCAGCTGCCGCTGGTTAGCGTGGGGCCATGAATGAAACCACGATTCCAGCGATCGGCATTGAACGGCTCAGCCACGGCTATAACGGCAAAGAGGTGCTGCACGACCTGGATCTGAGCGTGGCGGCCGGTGAAATCTTTGGTTTCCTCGGTCACAACGGGGCTGGGAAAACCACAACCATGAACATCCTCACCACCTTGGTCAAACCGGTTTCCGGCACCGTCTCATTGTTCGGCGAGGATGCCTTCGCCGACAGTGGCCGGGCGCGATCCATGCTGGGGTACCTGCCGGAGAACGTGAATTTCTACGACAATCTCACCACACTGGAGAACCTGCATTATCTCGCCCGGCTTTCCGGGCTGCGGGATCCTAAACCACGGATCCTCCAAACCCTGGACTACCTGGACTTCACCGCCCACCTTGACGAGCGGGTCGGCAGCTTTTCCAAGGGCATGCGCCAGCGTGTCGGGCTGGCCCAGGCCATCTTGCATGAACCGAAGATCCTGTTTTTGGATGAGCCGACGTCCGGGCTTGACCCCTCGGGGGTGAAGCAGGTCCGTGAACTGGTCCTGAAGCTGAACCGGGAACGGGGCATGACGATCTTCATGAACACGCACCTGCTTTCCGAAGTATCCCTGACGTGTACGTCCATCGGCGTGCTCAGTGCCGGCCGGCTTGTCTACCATGATTCGCTGCAGGAAACCCTGCAGCGGTTTCCCACCGAAAATTCGTTGGAGGAAATCTACTACGCCGTCGGCGGCAGCAACGGCGGGATGGGATGAACACGGCACTTCCCGTCCTGGCCCACGAACTGCGGCTGGTGCTGCGGGAGAAAACCATTGTCCTGGTCCTGGGATTGTTCCTGGCCATGACCGCCTTGTCCTGTTTGATCGGCTACGCCGGCAGTAACGCCGTCGCTACCGCCTACCGGCTGAGCTTGGACCAGCTCACCAACCCCGGCAGTGCACCGCCGAACCCGTTCGAGCACATCCCCGCGCTGTCCCTGCAGCGGAACCTGCCCATCTACTTTTTCCTCCTCGGTTCCCTGCTCGCCATCGTCCTGGGCGTGAGCGCCGGGCTGCGGGACCGGCAAAGCCGCACTGCCACCCTCATCCTCTCCCGCCCCCTGCGTCGCGGCGCCTACACGGGCGGAAAAATAGCCGCCGTGGAGGTAGCTCTGGCCGGCTGCTTGGCTACCTCTTTTGTCCTCGCACTCGTGCTGTCCCTGGTTTTCCCTCCGCTGCACCTGGACCTCGGCGCCACGGTGCGGCTGGCCGTATTCTTTGGCTTCTCCTGGCTTTACCTGTCCGTGTTCGCCCTGGTCGGGCTGATCGGCGGCCTGCGTGCGAAGTCCCAGGCCATGGCGTTGATGGGCCCGGTATCCCTGTGGGTTATCACCGGCTTCGTCCTGCCCCAGCTCACCACCGCCATCGAACCAACCGGCACGTTGAACCCGGTCAGTGTCAATGCCGCCGGCGCCGTCAGCACCGGAATCATCGGCCAGCTCAACACCTTCCTGGGCCCGGTATCCATTGCCGATACCTATAAACGCCTCTCCAGTGGCCTGCTGGACTTCGGTCCCGTGACCTCCCCGGGCGGGCTGTGGGCGGTGAACGCGGTTCCGGTGTTGATCCTGCTCGCCGTCCTGGTCATCACCGCGGTTTTGGTGGTACGGGCCGGGCTGCGGTACTCACCCAGTGAGGACGCCCTGGTATGAAAACACCGTTGTTGACCATTGCGGGCAAGGAAATCCGTGACGCTTTCCGGGAGAAAACGTTCCTCATCCTCGGCTCTGCCCTGGCCGTGCTCGTCGTCGTCTCCGTCCTGACCGCCTCTTTCAAATTTCATGACGAGGTAGCCCTCTACCAGCAGGCCGTAGACCAGCTCAAGGCCGCCGGCCAACCCACCGACATCCTCACCATTCCGCAATACTCTCCCTTGCAAATGCTGCGCGCCAGCATCGAATACATCGAAATCATCGGCGCCGTGCTGGCCATCGTCCTGGGCTACCTCAGTGTCGCCAGGGAACGGCGCAGCCGCGCCCTGCCACTGGTGCTGACCCGCCCGATCAGCCGGGCACGGTTCGTCAGCGGAAAAATCCTTGGCGGAGCCATTCTTTTGTCAGCCCTGGTCGCAGTGTTCGCGGTCTTTGCCGGCGCCGCCGTGACCCTGATCGGTTCCGTCCCGCTCTCCGGGGCCGAAATCGTCAAGCTCTGCGTAGCCGCCGTGGCCGCGCTGGTGTATCTGATGATCTTCTTCCTGATCAGCCTGACGCTGGCCGGTATCGTCCGGAACCTGCCCACCGCCTTGATCCTTGCCCTGGTCCTGTGGGTCCTCTTCGTCCTGGTCCTGCCGCAGATCGGGGACACCATGGACGTGGACAACCAAGTCCCCGGGGGGCTGTTCAACAGCCTGCATCTTTCCAAAGACGCCGAACATGCCGTCACCGGCCAGCTGCAGTTCTACGAATGGATCCGCAACGCGACCGAAGTGGCCAGCCCCACCAAACACCTCGAACGGTTCGACTTCGCCGTCCTGGGCATCAAAGACATCTACAACGGCCGGCCCCTGGCCGCGATCCTGGCCGAACGGTGGGACAACATCACAGTCCTCGCCGCCGTCTTCACCGCCGCTATCGCGACTACTTACTACACACTGATCAAAAAAACACCTATCTGGAGGAACTGACACCATGTTCAAAAAAACAGCCGCCACTGCCGCCCTGCTCACCGTTCTGGCCATCACGGGATGCTCCGCGGCGGCCACACCGCCGCCGAATACTTCTGCCTCCGCTCAGGCCGGCGCGAGCACGGCCAGCAATAATCCGCAGGACATCGCGCCAGGGAAATATCCCAACAAAATCACCAACACCTCCACCGCCCCGGGACTGGACATCATCAGCGCAATCGTGGAAAACAACGTCGCCCCCGGCACCAGCACCCCCGTCAGCGACCACATCGAACTCCAGATCAAAAACACCGGCAGCACGGACATGACCGGCTTCCAAATGTTCTACACCGTTACAGACACCGTCACCGGAGCCACGGAAAGCTACTTCAAAGACCTCACCGGATACACCCTGGCCAAAGGCGCCACGGCGACGCTGAACTTTGACAACGGCACCGGAACCGGACACTTCGGCCTGAACACCAACGGCATCTACTTCAAATCCACCAACAAACTCGACTTCCACATAGAACTAAGCGCCACCAACCACAAACCCGCCACCATCGACGTCAGCAAAGCCGCCGGAGGAGCCGAAAAGAAAGACTAACCCCCAACACCAACACCAACCCCAGCCCAAGACCCAGTGCCCCTGATGGAGGGTGGTACCGGTTCGCGCCGAAAACCGGTGGCGGCTGGACCATGCCAGGGTCCCTGAACGCTTCCCTGACGAAGCCCACATCCACCGAATACCGGATACGGTTCAATGACACCGGGGTCACGAATATTTACCAAAGTGATGCCGGGTCGTTCACGCTGCGCAAATCCATCGACGCTGTCGTCCCCACTCCAAACACCATCACCTACACATATTCCAACAGTCTGCTGACAAAAATCACTGACACCCAGGGTCGGGTTATCAATTTCGCCTACAACGATGCTCGGAATTTGACGCAGCCCTCGACCATTACAGACACCTCTGTCAACCGTTCCATCACCATCGCCTACGCCGGACGCGACGGGGCAATGTCCGCCCTGACCGACGCCGCGGGGACACCAGTGCTCTTCGGCTACACACTTCCCCCCACGGATTGCGGAGGGAACCCGTGCAACAGCCCGGCGCTCCTAACCATTACCCCCGGCCCTGGCGATCCGCCATCGTCATGGTCAGGGTCCAAGCTGTGGAACCTGTCCGTCGGAGCCAGTTCAGCCGAATTCGCCTACAACGAAAACCGGGTCGCAAATTTCGACGGAACCACGGCCCAAGCGGCCGGGCAACTGGTCACGGCCCGGTTCGCCAACGAACATACCTGGACGACCGACTACGCCTCGAATCCATTCAGCACAACACCCGCCCTGACCAACGCGTTGGGCGCCACAACCACCTACGAGAAAAACACCAACGGCCAGATCACCAAAGTCACGGACCCGCTCGGAAACACCACCGAGGGAGCCTTTGACGTCCACGATAACGTCACTTCCCGCACCAACGGGCTCGGCAACCTGACAACGGCGACGTACAACGCGAACAACTCCGTCACCGGGATCACTTCCCCGGCAGGGGCTGCCGGTGGCACTGGCGGCTCCGTGTCGTTCACATATCCGTCGGCTACCGGCGACCCACTGTCCAACTACCGTCCTCAGACGGCGACAAACAGCGAGAATAATATCACGAGCATCGTTTACGACGCGAACACCACCGCTGCGGCGAAAACTCTGACGCCGGGAAATCTGGGCGGAACACCGCAGAAGTTCTACCAGGGCGACAGCCTCGGAACGACGTGCGGGGCCAAACCCGGGGCACTGTGCAAATCGACCGACGGCAACACCAACGTCACCACCTACGGGTACGACACGGCCGGCAATCCGACCACGGTCACTGCCCCGGCACCCCTGGGCGTGGTAACCAATACCTTCGACGCCGCCGGGCGGGTCGCGACCAGTAAAGACGGTAAAAACCAGGTCACGACCTACAGCTACGATGCCAATGACCGGCTCACCCAGGTTCGGCACGGCAGCACCTGCCTCCCGGTCAGCTGCGTGACCTATAGTTACGACGACCGCGGTAACCTCACCCAACGCGTTGATGCCTCCGGAACCACGACCTATACCTTCGATGGTGAGAACCGGGCGACCGCGAAAACCGTTTCCGGGACCACTACCACCGCCACTTATGACGGCGCTTCGAATCTGCTGACCTACACCGATCCGCTCGGAACGGTGACTTACGGGTACGACGCCGCGAACCGGCTTGTTACCTTGGCCGAGCCCGGCGGCAGCTGCCCGGCCACACCATCGTTTCCGAACTCCACGAAGTGCACCGGATTCGGCTACGACAAGAACAACCACCGCACAACGACCTCGTACCCCACAGGTGTGAAAAACACCACGGTCTACGATCTCGCCGGTCGGATTAGCACCATCACGGCAACTACCAAGACCGGAACTGTGCTGACCAAACGTGCCTACACCTACACTGTCGGTACCACCGGCAGTGACGGATCCCTCCGCCAGAGTGTGACCACTGAAACCGGTGCCGTCAGCACCTACACGTACGACCAACTCAACCGGCTCACCAAAACCGTCACCGGAGGGTCAACCGAAACCTGGCTGTACGACAAGGACGGCAACCGTACCAGGGACACCAAGACCGGGACAGCCAACGTCTACTCCGCGTACAACGCCGCCGATGAACTGTGCTGGTCAGGCACGCCGGTCGGAACCTGTACGGCGCCACCAGCAGGCGCAACCGTCTACGCTTACGACGCCAACGGCAACACCACCGCCGCAGGAGCCAGCACACAGTCCTACAACGTGTTCGACCAATTCACCTCCAACACCAACGGGGCGACAACGACCAACTTCAGCTACGCCGGCCTGCGAAACGACGAACGTTTGACATCCGGGTCAACCAGCTTCCTCAACGGCACCTTGGGCATCACTCAACAAACCGCCGGCGGGGCAACAACATCGTTCATCCGTGACCCGCAGGGAAACCCGATCAGCATGCGCAACAGCGCCGGCAGCTTCTACTACACCACCGACGCCCTTGGATCCATCATCCTGCTCACTGATTCCGCCCAGGCATCAGCCGCGAAATATACGTACGATTCCTGGGGCAATGTCGTCGGTACCGGCACACAAGCCGCCAACAACCCCTGGCAGTACGCCGGTGGCTACTACGACGCCAGCATTCAACGGGTCAAGTTCGGTTCTCGCTACTACAATCCCTCCATCGGACGGTTCACTCAAGCGGATCCGAGCGGACAGGAACTAAACCGGTACGCCTACGTCAGCTGCAACCCCATCAATGGCACTGACCCTTCAGGACTCGCGAGTGCCTGCGTCAACCTGGTTTCGGCAGCCATACTTGGATTGGGGGCAGCAGTCCTCGCGTTTACGGCAGCCATAATGGGTCCTGAGGGAACTATTCTTATCGCCTCATTTACCTTTACACAGGGCAACGTCCTTGTATTGGCGGGACTTGTCGGAGTAGCTGCGGCCGTCGAAACTTGGGTCGCTACCAACATCTGTTGAAAGGACACCCAAGATGTCTCGGGAATTTTTTTCGATGCTCGGCTGGCTGGTACCCATAGTCGCGATACTGGCTGGGGCTATCTACGTCAAGCACGTCGCAAAGCGTCGCCCGCCGGACGATTCTCCGTCCAAATGGATACACATCACGAGAGGGAAGAGGCCGAAGAAAAAACCGTAACTCCTATCATTCCGCGAGCCTGGTCGCATCAGAGTACTCCCATCTAATCTGAGATTGAGAGTACTCTGATGCGACTGGTGCGTCAGACCGACCACGGAGCCTCGTTTGCATATTGACGACAACGACATGCCAAGCCGATGAGATCTTCGGTGTCGGCTGGTGTCATGGGAACGAAGATGATGGACATAATCCGACCCTATCTGCATCAACGGAGGCTGTCCCGCATGCTGAACCTCAACCGGACACCGAAAGACCGCGACCGAATGAACCGCTCATTTAAGTCCACCATACGGCGCTGACGATCCCTGCTACTCTTCCCCCAAGGGAATTGAGGCCACTACATGAGTATTCTGATCCGCGACGCGGAGAGCGGTTGGCGTGAGCCTGCCGGCACGGGCTACGAGAATGAAAACGCCCTACAGCAGATCTTGCACGACCACCCAAATCTGGTGTCTGGCGTCTCCGAACAGGCTGTGGCGTGCCGAGAATTCCGGTCCGGTGCCGGTTGAGCGGACGTCGTCATCGTGGACACACAGGGGAAGCTGACCCTCGTAGAGTGCAAGCTGGCTGCGAATCCGCAGGTGCACCGCGAGGTGATTGGGCAAGTCCGCGACTACGCATCCAGGATGTGGCGCATGGACGTGGACGAGTTCGAGCGCGTATGGCGGCGTACCGACGGCGGCCGGATCTCCCCGTTTGAGGAGCTGGACGACCAAGATGGCCGAATTAGGACTGCGGTAAAGGAGAACCTCGCATCCGGCCGGTTCAATCTTGTCCTGGCCGTTGATGATCTGAACGACGACGTCAAGCGGATCGTCGAGTACCTCAACGCCGTAACCGTCGCCACAACCGGCGTAATCGTCGTCGAATTCACGCATGCTCAGGACGGGGACGTCGAGATCCTCATCCCCACCGCTTACGGTACCGATCTCGTCGAGGCGAAATCCGCAGCGACAGTCGCGGGCGTGCCGACCTGGGGAGAAGAGGACTTCTTGGCTTGGTGCGAAGCAAATGACCCGACTGCGACGCCGCTGATCCTCGAGTTTTTGGACGCCTTACGGTCCGCCGGGTTCCAGATTGCCGGCGGCAGAGCACAAACCCCCTCCCTAAACTGCTCGATCACCTCGCCGCACGGAGTGAGATGGCCGGTGGCCCTGTACACATCCGCTTCCTCGAAGGAGGCTTCGGCGAAGGTTGAAGTGAGATTCCCCGACTATCGACGGCAGCCCGAAGTACGGGAGGCACTCGCGCAAAGGGTGGAGACGATCCCCGGAATCCCGATCCCCGTCGACCTCGTACGGCAATCCGACTTTCGGAAGCGGCCGAACATCCCGGCCCGAGACTTTACGGCCGAACAGCTGCGTGCACTGCCAACGGCGGTGGCGGCCGCAATCCGCGGCTAGGGCTTGACCACCTTCCGCAGTCACCAAAACACATGACCGAAGACCTTTGAAAACCCTCCATTTAGAGACTAAAGGCTGCCCGCAGGGGAACCTTCAGCGATGCGGTGCCACCAGATTCAACTTGGCAACAGCCTTCAAACAGTATCCATCGGGCGCCACGATCAATCGGCTGCTGATGTATCTATCCAGAAACGGATATCGCCTTCGTGGTTAGTCCCATCGGGGACCACGCCGTGTCGTCGCACCACGCTGAGTGATGCAAGGTTGTCCGGCGCGACGGAGAGGAGAGCTCGGTCGATGGCAAGCGCTCTGCACTTCACCAGTTCGGACCGGAGCATCTGACTTGCGTGTCCTTGGCGTTGCCACGGGTAGACGACGTGGTATCCGATGTGGCCACCCCCTTCATCGTCGGTCAGGCTGTGACGAATGACGAGAGAACCGATGTAGTACTCGTGGGAAGTGAACCAGAACAGCTCGAAGGGAACGCCCCAGCGTTCTCGTACGCCCACTCGTTTCTCGACATAGCTATTAAAATCCAGACTCGCTGATCGAAGCCATTCCGTGTTAGATCCCCGGTGCAGCATGTCGGCCTGCTCGCCGACCAGATATGACGTCTGGACTTGGTTGGATGGCGTGGCTAAAGCCGGTGGGACTGGAAGCCCCTGCTGGACCTTGGGTGTGGAACGGGATTCTGGCTTCCCCGGTATGCGGCTCACGCCCGGGAAGTGATCGGGGTCGAACCCGACGTCGATCTCTTGCAGCGGGCACGTTCACGTACGCCGGAAGCTCGGGTTCTTCACGGTTCTGCAGAACATATCCCACTGGGCGATGCGTCAGTTGACGTGGTCCAGGCTCGATTCACGTATTTCTTTCCAACACCTGGAAATGACTGCTCTGCTGGGCTTTCAGAGCTCATGAGGGTCCTGCGTCCGGGCGGCACGTTGGTTGTCATTGACAACGATCAAGTCAACGGTGATTTCGCCGACCTCCTCGCGGTTAGTTCCGCTGCCGAGCCCCAGGGCTATGAAGACTATGTACCGGACTGGTGGTCAGCCCAAGGAGCACACACCGCCGCCGTGATGAGCACTTGAGAGTTCAACACACCACGAGACCTTCGTGCTGTCGTTTCTATGGAGTTCCCGGATGGCACCGCACAGACCTGGCTGAACGCTGATCCGGATCGGCGCGAGCTGACTTACGGATACTTGCTCCATCATGTCAACCGCCCTGCAACCCCCGGCGGTACACGCTAAGGAGAACGGCAGCTGTGTTTCCGTTGCCCGACGAGCGCAACTTTGCCGACTTGATTCCCGACGACCCTCGCGCATACGAAACCCACTTATCCAATGCGCAGGCCTCACGGACGCTTCGGAGCACCGCCCGTAAGCCGGTCCGCCACCGGAGCGTGTTCAGAGGACTTCTGAAATTTTCGAAACCGGCGTGTTTCCGCGGTGTCCGGATTCCCGAAGGACCGGCCCGAGAAAAAGTCCGGTGATGGGGCGCCAACTGGTACAGTCAGCGCCTGATCCCGCTTAGCGTGAATTTCCGCACGAATCATTCTTAGATCCCGAAAAGGTAGGCAGCCTATGTTGGCAGTCACGGTTGGGAGCGGCCGGGGGGATCAGCTCAGCTCGGTGGCGCTGGCGAGAACCGCAACCACAGTCGCGAGTAGGGCCAGGCAGCTGGCTCCGGTTCGTAGCGCAAAGAATCGCTCCCAGCTGGTACGTACAGCGCGCCAGTTTTCTGGTGGTTCTTCAGCTGACCAGTTGGCCATGGTTTGGTTGATAGGCAGGTCTCCCCGCACAACGGCAAGAAGGGCTATGACGAGAGCGGTGAGGGACAGTGCGCTGGCGCCGGTGACCATCATCGAACTGCTCACAACGGCGGTGACGAGGGTGGCCAAGGCGGCTGCAAGACACAACAGCATCACTGGCTTGGCGATTCTTGGTGCAGTTATGTCGAAGGACTGCTTTATCTGGATGTAGATGGTGGCGTCGACTGCCCGAAGCGCCGGGTTGAAGGCGACTTGGCCGAAGAGTTGGATGCCGAGGAGGACCGCGGTCAAGACCAGCGCAGTGAGGCAGAGCGCGAAGATCACCATGACAGAGGCCCTCTCTAGATACGGTTAATTTGTATCTAGTCTAGAGGATGGACCACATGAACACATCAGTTAAGGGTGCCCGGAGGGGGTTCTCCGCGGATCGTGGACGGTTGGCAAGGCGGCTTTTGCCGGGCGAATTTGGTCGAGCTTGAGTTGGTCTTCGGGGTTGAGGACTAATGCTCACGTAAGTCACGCTAGGCCTCCTGTCGTGAAACAAGGGATTGCCGAAACCCTTCCCCAATGAGCGGGGCACAGCGAAATCCACGGCGATAAGCCGCGTTGGGAAACAGAGACTGAAAACCGTGGACGCAACGGAACCGACCTCCTCAACTCAGGAACAAAATTGCCGCCAAATCAAGGAAGACCAATCACTAACGTGACTTTCCCGAGCATTAGTCCTCAAACCCCGGTCATGGGGGTTTATGCGCAGCAGGCCAGTGCCCGCCTGGCCAACCACAGTCTGCAAGCCAAAATGCTGACCGCGTTCGCCGCGACGTCGCACTACAACCCGGCGGATACGTTCTATCCTTCGGTATGTGTGCCCCTGCCCATGCGGACGGTCGATCCGCTCCTACTCGCGAAGGCAGCGTACGCCCTTCTGCCAATGATTACTGAGGGGGTGAAGTATGTGCGGGCCAGGATCATCCTGACCGACCTGCGGCGCACCGGCAACCAGTCCCCGCTGGAGCTGTTTGAAAACCCGCATGAAGAACGGCACATCGGCCCTCTCATTGAAGCAGTATCGAAGAAGTATGGGAGGGGAAGCATCGGCCTCGGCACGGCCGGCGTGAAGGGAGGCCCGAACTGGACCATGAAACGAGACATGCTCTCACCGCGCTACACCACCCACTGGGACGAACTCCCCATCGCCAAAGCATCATGACCCCACCAGGTGCACCAGTTCGGGCCCGTTATCCCTGAGTGGTCCGCTCTGGTGTAACTGCAGGTGCCACCTACCACCCGGGGGCAGCCCCGACGGAAGTGGCCACCAACTGGTCCCCGTCAGTGTTCGAGTCCAGCCATTCATCCCGAAATCCCGGCAGCAGCACCCAATATGGAGGTCCTGGCGCTTGCAGGTTCGTGTCTGGGAACGGGGCGTCCGCTTCGCGGTCGGCAGTCTAAGCCCGGGTAGGGGGCGCCGCAGAAAACGGAAAAATTGTAGGCTAAGGGCGCGTGGAGTCAGGTAGCCACTGGCCTGCGGCTTGTCGATTGGATCTAGTCAAGTCCGTCCGTAAGCGGAACCCTCTACGTGACACCGCCCGAGATGTAAAGGTTTACCGGCCTCTAAAATGAGTTGCTTGCAGGTGATCAAGGTGCTCTATGGATGCGCGAGAGATCAGCTAATCGTAGTTGGGCCGGTCCCGGGCGGGGCGGAGGCGCCCGGGTCAGAGCTCACGCGCTTGAGCGAGCATCGGTAGCCTAGATGGATGGCTGAATTCGAGGATTGCCCGGGCTGTGGCACCCGTCTACCCGGGGTAGATGGGCCGGCCCATCAGTACATGACATGCTCGGCTGCTTGTTGGGAGCGGTATGGCGACCTGCTGCCGCCCAATACTCGGACCCGCTGCGCATGGCGTTTCACCAGCTCATCGTGGATACCTATGCTATCCAACACCCGGGCGACAACGATCCGCGAGCAATCCAGTCGGTCGGGATCCATCTGATGACACTGTGCTTGTTCCTTGAACACGACACCGATCCCGGGTTAGGCACGAAGTTACACCGTCGGATGGTCCAACGCCCGGTGTTTTCTCAACTGGATCCACCAGTCCGGAAAGCGGACTTGACGGTGTTGAGCGTCCCGACGAATGGAGACCCATCGACAGCTAAGACTGCTGCCTACGCTTGGGCGGCAGACGTCTGGGCGGCGTGGCATGCACATCACGACACGGTTCACGCCTGGCTTAGCGGATCAGGTCTTGCTTCTCCTTCGATCAACTGACGGTATCCGCCCTACCCGCCCGTAAGAGCAACGTCCACCGGGACGCCTCGCCATTCCGAAAGCGGATCCGTTACCGGACTGTCGATATTTGGGTGGATAGGGAGTACTCGGCTACTGTCGAGCAAAAGGGCGTAAGGGAGTGGATTGATGGGCGATGCGCTTGGTGCGGCGCGTCGCTCTTCGTTTATCCGCTATTGGGCGGGTGCTTCGATCAGTTCTTTCGGCTCGGCAGTGACAGCGGTTGCGATGCCCGTGTTGGTCGTACAGCTGCTTGCCGCAAAGCCGTTCGAGGTTGGTGTTGTGAACGCGGCACAGTTCGTGCCTTATGCGCTGCTTGGGCTCGTCGCCGGCGTGTACACCGATCGGTGGCGCAGAAAGCCCATCCTCGTATGGGCAAGTATCGGGCGTGCTCTTTCCTTGGGCGCAGTTCCGGTCCTGTGGCTGTTCGGCGTCCTGCAGATATGGATGCTGGTCATCGCCCTGTTGTTGTTCGGTGCGTTCTCGGTCTTCGGCTTCGCCGCGACCCAGTCGCTGCTTCCTCGCCTAGTGCCCCGTGCGCGGCTGTTGTCGGCCAATGCACGTCTCGATCAAACGGACGCAGCTGCTCAAACCCTCGGGCCGGCGGTCGGTGGCGCACTTGTCGGCCTGCTTGGCGCACCTGTGGCGATCGTCGTCGACTCGATCAGCTACCTCGTCGACGCAGCGCTGAATGCAAGCATCCATGTCGACGAACCTCGGCCGGCCCGCACTGGGAACATCGGCTTCGAGATACGTGAAGGCTTGAAGTGGACCTATCGCCATCGCACGCTTGGACCCTTGGCGGTGTCGACGCACATCTGGTTTATCGCCAATGGTGCAGCGATGACGGTGCTCTCCCTCCTCGCTCTGAGATCCTTGGGATTTTCTGCCTTCACGTTCGGACTGCTCCTGACGGCCTTCGGCATCACCAGCCTAATCGGCGCGTCCCTCGCACCGCGGCTAGGTACTTGGCTCGGATCGGGACGCGTGATCGTCATCGCGCGCATGGCCTACCCGATCGTCTGGCTCCTCGCAGCCATTGCCCCTCCAACCGTCGTCGGTGGAGTCCTACTGTTTGTTGCTCTCTCCCTCCAAGGGCTTGCCATGGGCACCGAGAACTCCCCTGAGCAGGTCCTGTGGCAGACACTCACCCCAGATGAACTACTCGGACGGGCCAACGCCACCAGGCGCTCGGGCAATCGAACACTGGCAGCGGTCGGGGCCCTTAGCGCAGGCCTCCTCGTCGGGCTGATCGGTGACCGTCTCACGCTCCTCGGAGTGATTGTGTTTCGTCAAGTTAAAGTAGGCCATTTCGGCGCTAAGAATCAGGCCACTGCGGCACGTCTTTAGGCCATTTCAGCTGTCTGCTCATTTCATCAACGCATTTTTGACCCGGTAGGACTCGCCGC
>NZ_JADNYM010000042.1 GCF_015708085.1 Arthrobacter terrae
GAACAGAACTATTGCGCAACAATGACTTTAGTGCATATGAGTACTGAACGACCAGCGTTCAGAAGCCGGCTGCACAACCCCGGCAACACCGGCATCGGCGTGCCGTCAGCTTCTGAAAATGACAGTTTCGCCGGACCGTGTTTTTGATCGTTCGGCCCAGCTCTGCCATGTCCGCCAGTGACCCGTTGACCCCTAAGAACGCTTCGTCGCAGGAGTAGATTTCCACCCACGCACTGTACCGGCCCAACAGGATCATCACCCGCTGACTGATATCTCCATATAACTCATAGTTACTCGACCGGGCGACCAGCCGCCTCTCCACCGGAATAGCCGCCGCTGCCAGGTGCTGGAGTTTGAACCAGGGCGTGCCCATCTCAATACCCAGGGCCTTCGCCTCGGAACTGCGGGTCACTGCGCAGCCGTCATTATTGGACAACACGACCAGCGGTTTGCCTTCCAGCGACGGATCAAACGCCCGCTCCGCGCTGGCATAAAAACAATTCACATCAACATGAGCAATGTAATCACTGCGGGGCATGATCCCCGGCCCCCTCGGCTCAGCCGTCCGTATCCGCATTAGCTGACACCTTCCCGCCCGGTACTGGTTTCAGAGGTGATGCAGGCAGGTCTGGGCGACTCCCCAAACCGTGAGGGACTGAAGGTCAGCAACCCGGATGTCCGGGTATTCCGGATTCTCCGCCTGAAGGACCACTCCCCCGCCCATCAGCCGCAAACGCTTGATCGTGAGCTCACCATCCAAGACAGCGACAATTATGGACCCGTCCTTGGGTTCCAGGGCCCGGTTCACGATCAGTTCGTCCCCATCACTGATACCCGCACCCTCCATGGAATGACCGGAAACCCGGACAACGTACGTACTGGTGACGTCCTGGATCAAATGATCATTAAGGTTCAGCCTGCCATCAAAGTAATCCTGCGCCGGTGACGGGTAACCGGCCGCCACGAGAACGGGGGCGAGCAGCAGGTGCACGGCCGGGGCCGGGGAGTCAACTAAAAATATATTCGATATTACGGTCATGGCACACCAACTACTAGAAATCAGTTTCTAGTAGTTGAGTGTAGACGCCCCCACGGACAACGACCATGCCAGTCCTCACGGGGTGACCGGGGGAAGCACCTGGCTTAGGGGTACACCTCGACGGTCACTACATCGCCGCCTGAGGTCGATCAAACATAGCTAAACTCTCGGAGGCATTGGAATGGCTTTCAAAGAAATGCAACAGTCGAGCCCACGTAACTAACGGTCGACACCGGCAGGAGTGTCGCATATAGGGTGTGAATCTCAACGCTAAGTGGTGCGCCTCTGATCGCTGCTGGAATTTGTAGGGGCGGCTCATGCTTCTGGGATTTTTCCAACGTACCAGCAACATCGTGCGCAATTGATAGCTGGAAAGCTGGGATATCCCGGTCGTCCGGACTAACTTGAAGACAGCCGTTTCACGCGGCTGCCGGCTGAGCGTCAGGACAAATTTAATGCCGAATGAGAAGCTCCCCACCCAACCGTTCCTTCGGACCGCAATTTTTGCCTCCCTGCTCGGGCTGCTGCTCGCTGGATGCAGTAGCCCAGTTGCACAGCCGCCGGCGAGCGACCCACCAAAGGTGACGGAGACAGGAGCGCAACGGCCGCCGTCTTCCCCTCCCATTGCCACATCCACGTCCACGTCCACGTCCACGTCCACGTCCACGGGGGCCACTACGTCCGCGTCCACGGGGGCCACTACGTCCGCGCCAGCTGCCCCGAAGGCTTGGCCGGAGGTGGTGGCCGAGGTGCAGTCCGGGGTGGGGCAACTCAGTGTCACCCGATGTGACGGCAGTTCAACAGGTACTGGATTCCTGGTGGCGCCGGATCTTGTGGTGACTGCGGCGCACGTGGTTGACCAGGCTTCAGCCATTACGGCCTCCTTAGATGGAACTGCTATCCGGGGTGTGGTCCTGGGCTTCAACAAGCTGGCGGACCTGGCACTCGTCCGGATGAACACGCCTGTCAGCGGGCACCAGTTCACCTTCGAGACGATAGAACCCGCCCTCGGCATAGATGTGGCGGCTTTGGGCTATCCGGACGGCAAAACCCTCACACTCACCAGAGGAGTTGTGAGCGGGCTGCACCGGGACATTGACTTAGGGATCGGCTTCATCGGGGACATGATTCAAACGGACGCAGCCATTAACCCGGGCAACAGCGGCGGCCCCCTGCTGGGACAGGACGGACTCGTTTCAGGGGTGGTCAGCGCGTACCTTCCCCAGGCGCAGTCCACCGCTTATGCCGTCGCTGCCTCCCGAGTGGCAAAAGCAGTGAAGGAATGGCAAGCCCGGGGCGTGCCGTTGGCGCCGGTTGATTGCGGAGGGGCGCCCGCGCCAGACTCAGGCGTATTTTCCATGAAGGTCAGTTCCAGCCACGATCAGGCGAACAACGTTGGTCAGGCCTTGTTGTTACATGGCCAAGGCATCAACCGAGGTGCCTATGCTGCGGCCTTCAAGCAGCTCACCCCGGAGCTGGGAGCAAGTTTCGGAGGCGAAGCCAAGTGGAGCGAAGGCCTTGGTTCCTCCTACTGGACCAAGCTCGACGTGGTAAATGTCATAGGGGCGGGCAATTCCCTGGTGGTCAACGTTCTCCTGCAGACCCGGCAGGATGCCGCGCACGGGGTGGCGGGACAAACCTGTTCCGATTGGCGGATCGCCTACACCATGGCGTGGGACGGGGCAGCCTGGCGCATAGCCGGTACAGCGCTGCCACACGGCGGCCCGCAAGCCTGCACCTAAACTGGCACCGGGGGGTGTCCCTGGAAACACCGAACCGACCGCAACGGCGTCGTAGGCCAAAACTGCTACCCATGTCTCAGCGGTTTCCGTTCATTGCAAGTTCCGGACAACCGGGACTCACTGGTCTCGATGGTGCCGTCAATCGCCTTGATGGTGAGTCTCTCCGCCATCAATGGCACTGACCCCTCAGGACTCGCGAGTGCCTGCGTCAACCTGGTTTCGGCAGCCATACTTGGAATGGGGGCGGCAGTCCTCGCGTTTACGGCAGCCATAATGAGTCCTGGGGGAACTATCCTTATCGCCTCATTCACCCTTACACAGGGCAACGTCCTTGTATTGGCTGGACTTGTCGGAGTAGGTGCGGCCGTCGAAACCTGGGTCGCTACCACATCTGCTGAAAGGACTCTTGGACAGACCCATCACAGGTTCGACGGGGGTCTATCGCAATCCAGCGATTGCGATAGACCGGGGTCTGAGCTACAGCGGAACAGTGGTTGGCGCTAAGCCTTCGAAATTGACCATAAATTGGTGTCATGCCAGTTGAATTTCTCAGTGATGACCAAGTAGCGGTATATGGCCAGTTCTCAGGTCCGGTATCGCCGGCGGAGTTGGAAGGGTTCTTCTTTCTAGATGACCAGGACTTGGAGCTGGTGGGTCGCCGTCGTGGCGAGGGCAGCCGGCTGGGCTTTGGGGTGCCATTGGGAACACTGCGTTTTCTGGGAACGTTTCTTGATAATCCGGTGGCAGTACCGGAAGTGGTGATCAATTTCGTGGCAACACAACTCGGAATCGTCGACGGTTCTGTTTTGGGCAGTTACGTGGAGCGGTCGAAGACGCCCTATGAGCACCGTTGGGAGATAGCTCGGGCATATGGGTACCGGCGGTTCTCCGGCCACGGATCGAATGCGCTCCCTGCCCCAATCGAGGCGGGCATCGGTGACGTTGGCAGCGGCGGCAAAGGCCATGCTCGAATGCGCCGAGGGCGAGGGCGAGGGCCAAGGCCAAGGCCAAGGCCAAGGCCAAGCCCAGGGTGCGGGAGTGGACTCGGCCGAGGCATGGACCCGGTTGTAGGCGAAGGTATCGCGGGAGCGGCTCATGGCCGCGCGGGTACTAAGTCTGTTGACAGAGTTGTCCTATTCTGTTGACAAAAGAAAAACGGGGTGTATTGTTCACAACGGGGAAGAAAGATGTTGCAAACGGTCTCTATCAGTGGCATGAATCTCTCGCCCCTAGCATAAATTTTCACATGACGTCAAGGCGTTTTTGACAAACAGCATCATCACGTCATGTGAATTCTTCTGCAAAAAAACCGACAATCATTCTACAACTGGGGTGGGTATGAATAAAATCGTAAGATCAGTTGCAATCGCATTAACAATTTTTGCTACGGCCATGATCGGAAATGGTGTTGCAAGCGCGGCGGCTCCGACTCCTGAAAACAGTTCAAATGTTACGTCTGCTTCAACGCTCTCCGTCGTCCCTCAGTCAGTCGTGGCTCCTAATGCGATTGGTGTCGTACAGGTAGAATACTGGGGCAATGATTATCCAAAATGCCTGAGTCGCCTGGCTCAAGTGAGAAGCATTTTTGGGGTTCATATCATAACTGCATGTGCAAACGAGGCTACTTGGGTCGATCGCCTTGCTGGTCACCCAGAGAAGTATTTCTTACGGTGGCAACTGACGTAACTAGAAAGTCATGATCTAACGACTTTCTAAATCATCGCTATGATGATAAGTAATTATCATTACGTAGGGCCTTCCGCTATCTCAGCGGAAGGCCCTACGTTGCTGATCACGATCCGCCGCTATCACTGCACCGGCTGTGGGCCTGCGTGGTGCCAGACCGCGAAGTTGTCGCGACGCGCGCTGCGATAGGCGTTGTGAGTCACGCTAGTGCATGGATGATTGTTAAATGTCTAAGTCTTACCAATCGCAACACCAGACCAGACCAGCGTCTGATGTCCCGTTGCTGGGGCAAGTCAATGTGGCCCGGTCGGGGGCAATCATGGCCATTGGCACGTTGGTTTCTCGTGTTTTGGGTCTGACCAAAGTCGCTTTGATTGCAGTCGCTATCGGTGCCCTTGGACCGCTTTCGAGTATCTTTGATGCCGCCAACAACCTTCCAAACCTTTTGTACATCATGCTCGCTGGCGGAGTTTTCAATGTTGTGCTCGTTCCCCAAATCATCAAAGCCAGTCGCCTTCCCGACCGGGGCAGCGATTACCTCAGTAGGGTACTCACTCTCGGTGTAATACTGCTTCTGAGTATCACTGTCGTGGCGACTCTTGCAGCAGGACCGCTCATGAGCATCTTCACGCAGTTCGAAGGCACTCAACTCGTCATCGCGACGCAGTTTGCAGTGTGGCTATTGCCTCAAATTTGTTTTTATGGTCTCTACGCCTTGGTTGGGCAAATCCTTAACGCTCACAACCGCTTCGGTGCCTATATGTGGGCCCCGGTACTCAATAACATCATTGCCATCATTGGGATTCTGGTCTTCCTCCAATTGTGGGGGCCTCAAACCATTTCAGCGGACACACTACCTAACTGGACTATTGAACAGACAGTATTTCTTGGTGGCATGACAACTCTCGGTGTTGTGATGCAAGCGATGGTGTTGCTGGTACCACTGCGTCGGTTGGGCCTGGGTCTGCGTCCCCGGTGGGGGTGGCGGGGCATGGGGTTGAAAGCCACAGGAAAAATTGCAGGATGGGCGTTAGGCACGATGATAATCGGGCAGCTCTCATGGATATTCATCACCTGGGTGGCCACAGGCGCAACAGGCAAAAGCGACAGTACTAGTTCGGATGTCCCTGGTCTCTTCCTGTTCAACAGAGCCACAGATATCTACATACTGCCCCATTCCATCGTGGTGCTTTCTATTGCAACTATCTACTTCAATCAAATGGCCAAAGCCGCAACGAGTGGCAACCAGATTGCACTGAGGGAAGCAGTCTCACGCTTGCTCCGAACTGTAGGCGTTATTACCTTCTTCGGGTCTTCCGTACTGTTTCTGCTCGCCGGACAGATTGGCCGGCTGATTGGTGGCGCCAGCCCTGAAGCAGGCTTCTCGATAGGCGTAGCTGTAGCGATCTTGGCGCTCAGCTCCCCATTCCTTAGTGCCAACTTCATCTTCAATCGTGTGCTCTATGCAACAGAGGACGCTCGGACTCCGTTCGTCCTTCAACTAGTCCTTATTGTCATTGGGGTTGTAGGGGCAATTGCGGTCCTCGGCGTACAACAGGAATACCTGATCTTTGCTCTACTCGGCACAATCAGTGCGGGTAACATCATTGCCGCATTCATCTCAGGCGCCGTACTTCATCGAAAGATCGGCAATTTTGGGATGGCCAACATCATCAAAACTCACTTAAAATTTGCTGCTGGAGCTCTCAGTTCCATCCTGATCGGCGTGCCGGCTTTGATCGCGTTAGGCGGTGCAAGCTTCATAGACGGAAACTTTGATGGCTTCGCCTGGCAATCACCGCTGAATGCCTTCACTACGGCAGTCGCTGTGGGCCTAATAATGGCGGTGATCTATGTACTAACTCTGAAAATCCTGCGAGCTAAGGAAATCAACGACCTACTCTCACCCCTGCTCGGACGATTCTCCCACCACTGTGCTAAGTCCCAGAAACCCTAGCCACAGCAGACAAGGAACCGATTAGTTCCCCAAAGGGAGCGGGATAAATAAAATTCGATACCCACGGGGCGGAACTGGTCTTCCAGATCATCACCGCCCGGGAAAAAGGGCATCCATAGCCCCTAAGCGTAAATTTCCGTACCGTTTCTCCTCAGACCCCAAATCGCCTTCATTGTGGGCCGCCGGGCAGCCAACCGCCGCTACACCTACGGGTACGGTCGAGCCGAGGACCTCGCCGGGCTGTTCATAGTCGCCGTCGTTGCTCTCTCCGTCGTCGCCGCCTGGCAATCCATCGACCGGCTATTCATCCCGCAGCCTCTGCACAACTTGCGGTGGGTGCTGGCTGCAGGGGTCATCGGCTTTGCCGGTAACAAGGCCGTGGCGATCTACCGTATCCGGGTGGGCCGGCAGATCGGCTCTACCGTCTTGGTGGCCGATGGAGTGCACGCCCCGAATTGGCCTGCACATTCGCACCGGAACCTACAGCCCGAGGGGAGAAGGGAAATTCTTCTTCGTCATGATGGCAGCGTTCGCCGAACTCGAACGTGACATGATCCGCGAACGCACCATGGCCGGCCTCGGCGCAGCCCGAGCCCAAGGCCGCACCGGCGGCCGACCCATGATCCCCGATATCCTCGCCGCTGCCCGAGCCAGACACGCCAACGGGGAAAGTCCCACTCAGATCGCCAAAGCACTGGGCATCTCCCGAGCATCCATCTACCAACACATGCCCACCAGCAACACATGAACCATGCAGCCCAAATAGTTTCCTTAGCGCCAACCGCTGTTCCACTAACGGTCAGACCCCAGACCCAGCAGGCTTAGCACCAACCAATGTTCGGTTACTACTCGCCCCCTAGCTCTTGAGTGAAGCTGTGACTCTTTGCGATATTTCCGAGAAGGGTTTTCCGAGGCTGTCGCAGATGATGGCTATGTCAGTCAGGGTGAAAGGGAGTTCATCTCGTAACCTTTTGGCGATGTAGTTCTGACTCATGCCGACTTTACCGGCGAGGGTGAGGCCGGTCATTTTTTGGCGGCCGAGTTCAGCTCGGATTTCGGAGGAGAAGGCTTCCGCCAGGGACATAATGGGAGAATATTCCATTGGGATAACTATTCCTCTTTTCAGTATTTTTAGCTTGCTTGAGTTAGCTCAAAGATACACATAATTATCTTAAATTCAAATTTGTTGCACAGATAGCTGTCCATATACCTGAAAATTATTATGATAACTTATTTGGGTTAGCGGCTCTGGATGCTTGTACACGCCAGACAGGTCACAGGCGAAAGTCCCACCAAGATCACCAAAGCCCTGGGCATCTCCCGCGCATCCATCTACCGCAATCTGCCAGCCATCAATCCCTGAACCATGCCGCAAGAACAAAATCCTTAGCGCCAACCACTGTTCCGCTAACGGTCAGACCCCAGCCTCGACGACACCTACTTGCTCGGCAACATAAGACACAGCACCGTCCGGAAATTCAGCGCCACTACGAACAAAACGCGCCTCCAGCTCGAAGAATTTCAACATCAGTGCGAACCCCAGACGTGTGGCACCAGACTTGTTTCCCAACAAGGTCCAGTCCTCACCGACAAGAGTCCAGCCAAGCAGCAAATCGTCCTGTGGACGCGACATCGAAACCATCACCCCATGCTACTTGTCACCTCAGAACAGCTCTAGGAGTACCAGGCCGTGTTGGGCATGGACTCGAAGACCATGTCGCAAAGCGAACGGAGCACCTCCAGTCCCAAACCTTTTCCGCGCTGGGTTTCGTCTAAGCGTAGGTCGAAGAGCGGGGAGGCGTCCTGCAAATCCTCGAGAGCAGCCATGCCGATACGTAGTTCTTCCTTCACTACCCAATAGCCCTGGGCGTCTTCGTTCCAGAAATGGCCATTCGCAATCTTCGTCCGTGTGTCCGCGGCACGCGGGTCCACCTGAACATGGAACGGGAACCGGTTTGAAGTCAGGAAGCCGACGAGATTTTCAGTGTCGGCTGGAGTCATTGGAACAAAGGTGATGGACATGTTCCGACCCTATCTGCAGTCACAAAGACTGCCCCAGATGCGGATCCGTATCCGATCTGAAGCCCGCCAACTTGATGGCGTAGGAAATTTCTCTGGACGTCGCGAACCATTCCATCGGGCCGACTCACCGCCTATAGGGCAGGGAGAGGACGTAGAGCGTCGTCGCTCCAGCGAACAGTCGCCCGGTCGACGCGTTATTAGACGCCGCGCTTTTCATTTCCCGCGACGCCCCCCACTATGATTTCGTCTATGACGCTCCAGGGATAGCGAGTTGGGTTCTTACCTCATTTGCCAGAACCGATCCCCTCGTATGCCAGAACGGCTACGGGGCTATTTGCTATCCCTAGGAGATACCTTTGACCGACTCGACCGACACGATTACCTATCGCTCGATACTCCGCCGCGACGGAGTGCTTATCACATTCATTGCGGCCACCATTGGGCGGCTGTCTTACGCGATGATCTCGCTCGCACTTCTGCTCACAATTCAGGGCGCGACACACTCATATGCCGCCGCCGGGGCCTCGATCGGCGGCTACGCCCTCATCAGCTTTTTCATGCCGCTCAAATCCAGGTTGATCGACCGGCTAGGCACCAAAGCAGTTCTACCCTGGTTGTCCCTCGGGTTCACTCTGTGCGTCTTCGCCATCTCTGGGCTGGCATTTGAGAACGTCGACGCCGCATTCCCTTACATCGCGCTTGCCATCGGAACCGGTCTCTTTGCTCCGCCACTCGGGCCGTCGATGCGCGCCATTTGGGCCGCAGTCACCCCCGAGCCGGCAGCACGACGCCGCGCATATAGCCTCGACGGAGTTGTCGAGGAGGCGCTTTACGCTGTGGGGCCACTCGCTGTAGGCGGCATCCTCCTAATCGCGCCCAGCTCACTCGTCACGGCGATCACCGGCGCGATGAACCTGATTGGAACCATTTTTTTGGTGTTTTCGCCAACATCACGCCACAACAGTATGAAGTCCACGACCGCCACGGCCAGCGCATCGAGCGGCTGGGCGGGACCGTTCAAGCGACGAGGTTTTGTTTTCTTGCTTCTAGTTCTTCTTGGCATTGGGCTAGGCGGAGGTCCCCTCGAAGTATCTTTGGTTGCGAGATCAGAGGCGGTAGGGCAAGGTCCCAGCGTCGGTTATTTGTTCGCTGCTCTTTCCATCGGTAGTGCCGTCGGCGGCCTTCTCTGGGGGCACTACATTCGTGAAGACCGCCCGCGTCTGCATCTAGCCGTGCTCATCGCAGTATCGGCAGCGTTCGGCCTAATGCTCGTCCCTACGACTAATTTGATTGCCACCGCTTGTCTCCTGTTCTGCGCCGGATTGGCTAGCGCGCCGCTGCTCATTACCGCATACGTCTCTTCCGATGGGTTGGTGCCTGAGGGGGAACAGCGAGAGGCGTCGACCTGGGTGAATACCTTGAACAACATCGGCGTTGCTCTGGGAGCAGCAACCGCCGGAATTTTGATCGACCGCGGTGGCCCCGCGCTCGCTTTCGCGGCCGGTGCTGCAATGTACGTGCTTACTCTGATCTTCGTATTGATCTTCGGACAACTGCTCAGCCCGCGGCCGGTCGAGCAGATCCCGGTTTCGCGGGAAGGCGTCGGCAATGAGCGAAGGGCATTCCCACGATGAAGTTGTTTGATGCGTTCACTGCCCAAGCCAACGGGATGAGAACGGACCCCAAATCTCTGTCGAAGTGTTCGGACTGCGCAATAAAATTGAATTGGGGAAGACCATCGGATGCTGTTATGTATGCGTCGGCTACTCCGATGGAGCCGTGTGCATATTGGCCGTACATCCGGTAGATGACATACAGTGGCGGGTTCCCCACACCCAAGCGCTTCATCTGCCGGTCTATGTTCCGCGCCTGGTCCGCCAGCATGGGCTTCTCCGGAACCAGTTTGCTCAGGACCGCCTTGCAGTCGGCCACTAGTTCGTCAAGGCCTGTAAGATTCTCCGCCAAAGTGGCTTCGACTGTTGCCCGGTTATTGCGATCAAACTCGTATTTGAGGCCCTTGTATCCCTCATTCCCGGTCAGCGAAAGGTAAGCGGGACGATTGATACGCTCTGTTCTATGCTTAAACTTGTCGACCCGGACATTTCCCTCCATGAATCATGGGTAGAAGCTAAGAGTGAGTGGCCAGACGGTCACCAAGACGGTTCAGGTATCCGCCCAGGCGACCATTTCGAAACGACTGAGGACTTCGAAGCCTGGATAAAACGCCTGACCCTGCCAGCTGATCCTTCAATGCTGTTCGACGGGGTGCAGGTGACCGCGAACAGGTTCTGGATAGTGGAGCACGACACCTACCTCGGAGCGATCGAACTCCGGCACGTCCTAACACCTTTCATGCTCGAAGCAGTCGGCCACATTGGGTATAACGTCCGGCCGACAGCTCGCGGGCGCGGTATCGCGAGCTGGGCCCTCAAAGCCGTCCTTCCACACGCCCGCAGCATTGGTCTGACTCGGGTACTACTCACTTGCGATGAACAGAACCTGCCATCAGCACGAACAATAGAGAAAAACGGTGGCGTCCTTGAAGACGTACGCAGCACCGAACTTGGCATTAAGCGCAGGTACTGGATCGACCTGTCAGGCTATTCCGGCGATTAAGCTGGCGAGGAATCAAGCCGCACCGAAAGCAACGGGACGTAGCCATCCAACACAGACTTGAACAAGAACAGGGGTATCCGTTCAAGGAACGCTCTGCGGGACGGTCCCTGCACGCTTTTCATGGAGCACGTGTTGTTTTGGTGTTGATCCTGTGGCGTCAAGAGTCGTTTGAGGTCTGGGAGTGCTGATTCAGGTTGAGTTCAACGAGCACGCGGCTGCGGTTTTGGTTGGCGTGGTTGAATCCAGCGGCGTCGAAGGTGCTGAGGATTCCTGTGAATAATGCAGCGCTGGATTTCTTAATCTGGGTGGTGTCGGTGGGACGGGCACGGAGCGTGTTGGCCCCGTGTTTCCGAGCGTGTTTTACGGCTTCGTGTAGGAGCGCGGTGGCGATGCCTGTGCCCCTATATTCGGCCCTGACGACCAAACAAGTGATGACCCAGATGTCGTCTTCAGCGAGGTGTCCTTTGGGGCCCAGTACTCCTATAGCTGCCATGAGGGGCAATGCTGTGAAAAACTCCGCTTACTTCAGGGGCTTTTCGGGTCTGACATTGTGTCAGGTTGGGTTCTTGGATTCATGGGCTGCGGTGTCCAGAAAACGAGATATGGAGTCTAATCTGACGGTTTTTGGCACCATATTGGACGTCTGATGGGATAATTCTCAACCGACGCGCGATTGCCCCTGGCGGCATGTTCAGGGTTACTGGGCCCACACGAGTAGATCCTTCAATAAAATGGAGGTGTAGCGCAACTCTTGGTGACGGTTCCGGTCTTCAGGTGCTAGGTGTGTCGGTCGGTAGCCTGAGGGGTTGACTTTGGATGAACCCGAGAGTTGACTTGCCAGTATGGAAAACGATTCTGCGAGTTCAGTTGACGCCCTATCCGCAATTCGACAGGGACATGAACGGGCGATCGCGTATGCCCGTTCTCCGTGGTGGTATTACCCTGCATTAGGGATTGGCTACGCGATACTTGGGATCGCTTTTTCATTGGGTGGTTCGATCATCCGAACGCTTGCTCTGATTGCGTTCCTAGCTGCTGGGAAGCTTACGCAGCGCGGTTTTCGGAGAGCCAACGGCGTGTGGGTTGGCGGCTTACGAAGTGGGGTTGCTTCGTGGTGGTCGGTTGGCTTTCTCTTGGTCTCGCTTGGCACCATTGTGGCTGGCTGGCTGATCGGTGAAAGCCTCGGGACGGTGTGGCCCGTAGTGATTATGGCAGTGCTAATTCTGGTTGAAACGCTTCTCTACGGATTCTTCTTTGATCGCGCGGTCCAGCGGAAACGACGTCCGGCTCTTTCATGACCACGGCAATAGATGACTTCAACGAGACGATCCATCCACCTAGGCGGTTGTTTATTTGCTCGTTTTTGGCCTCCGTCGACGAGGCCGAATTTGGTACGTTGCGTGATGCGGCGGGGATCAGTGACTCATCATTGAGCAAGCACCTCTCAGCACTAGCAGGCGCGGGGTACGTGCGCATCCTCAAACCCACCGGACGAGGGCGTGTTCGAACGTGGGTGGCCCTGACAAGCGAGGGGCGTGAAGCATTCGCCAGTCACCGTCGAGCCCTTCAGCTCGTCCTGGGAGCCATAAGCCTTTAGGAGGGAGACTCGCACAGCAAGAAATGGAGCGGAGAACACAATCTTCTGTTCTCCCCTCCATTTCTTTAGCCCTTCAGTTCAAGCCTGCAAGGCACTCAGGCTGTACAGGCTCTCGCGAAACTGATGCCACCTACTGCTGCCGAGAGTACCCAGGCGATTGTTCCCTCCGGGGTCAGTACGACGATGGTGGCTCCAACTAGCGCGATGGCGCAGTCAACGGTTATTGCGTTTGGATTGGAGATGGCTCCGGAGGTCGTCAAGCTGACGACCCGCACCTGTACCCCGTTGATGTATGTCTGGAGATAGCTCCCGTGACAATTGGACAGTGGCTCCCCTTGGGGCAGGAAGTAGCTGCTGCCGTCTGTACCGACACAGTTGTAGTAGTACTGACCAGCTGGCTCCTTAGGGGAGACAATGTTGCTGCCGTTGTTAGTGGCCGACTCGGAATTTGTCAAGGTGGATGAGGCCAGTGGGAGTTAGGCTGCTTTCTTTGTCTCGGGTTTTTCTGGTGGCTTGTTGATCCATACCGTTTCGGGCAGGGCCAGGATTTTGGGGTCCTTGGTGGTGGC
>NZ_JADNYM010000043.1 GCF_015708085.1 Arthrobacter terrae
TCTTAAAAGGACTCTAATTATGTGCAGCAACCGGGAAGCACACGCAGCGAAAATCCCGATCGATGCGGGGCCAGTCAGACCCTTCAGCGCCGAACTGCACATAATCAGCCCCTGAACCTAATAGGTGTTATGCGCAGCTGCACATAACACCTATCTGAGGACCGGGTCAGGGTGGCTGTATTTAGCGACCGTCATCGACCTCTGCACGCGCGAGGTGATCGGTTGGGCGATGGCTTCACACATGCGCACCGAGCTCATCACCAACGCCATGGTGATGGCCCGAGACCACGGCCGGCTCGCCACGTCCGGGGTCGTGTTTCACTCCGACAGGGGCAGCCAATACACGTCGACAGACTTTCAGGACTGGTGCGCTGCGAATCACGTTACCCAGTCGATGGGCGCCGTGGGTGTGTGTTGGGACAATGCGGTGGCAGAGTCGTTCTTCTCGCATTTGAAGACCGAGATGTTTCACCAGCACTCGTTCCCGAATCACCTGTCGGCCCGCACCGCGGTGATGGAATATATCGAGGTTTGGTACAACCGTCGGCGGCCTCACCGCCACAACGGCGGAATCAGCCCCGCCGTAGCCAGAGCAGCCCATCAAGCCCGCGACCGCGAACCCGTGGCCGCGTAAGAAAACACATCAACCTGTCTCAAAAACTTGACGAGCGCAACATGCCGATCGAAAAGTGGTGGTCGCTACTGGACGCGGCGTCAAAAGATTGGTTGATCGCCAACAACGGCGATGCGCTCTCTTCTGACATCATCGCTACGCTCGAAGCCGCGAGCGGTGAGGTCGAGCCGAACGCTTCATGGTCCGGCCGAAAACTCAGATGGAACTCATCTGACCGATGAAGCGTTAGCATCCCCACTCCGAAGTTCGTACCAATAGACCGCCTTGCAATTCCGCCGCGCGACTCGCCGAATGTGTCGCATAACCGAAGTGCCTCGAAACGCATGGGAAGCAACACACCCGCGCTGGGATGCCCGAGAGGGTGCTTGGTTTTCGGGTATTCCGCAATCGTGATTTACTAAATACATGGCGCGGCCCCTTACCTTGACCGATGAGCAAATTCTTGCCCTCGTTGGCGACTCGCTGGATCAGACAGGATCCTCATGGACACTGGCTAGGGCAGCCGACGCAGCAGGCCTACATCCGTCCACTCTGATCAAACGATTCGGCTCACGACACGGTCTACTGGTCGCTCTGAGCCGTCGCTGGATCGAGAGCATTCCCATTGGGGCGACCACCCCTCACGCCCATAGCGAGCTGTTGAACTGGGCCGCATCGCAAACTATCGACCAGGTCGGGACCGCGTTGTTAATGGCCCGACTCGACATGCTTATCGAGGATTTCCACGACGATGAGCTGCGCGATCTGCTTCACAAAGGGTGGACGAAACACAGCGCCTACCTCAGTGATCTGGTGCAGCGTTGCCAAGACAGCGGCGAGATCGCCTCTCACCTACAGGCCGAAGCAATTGCTCTTTTTCTACTCGACAGCGCTCACGGGGCTCTGCTCCGGGCAGCGGTGCATCCCGTTCCCTCGGAAGTCGACCCAGGCCGCGCCCTCACCGTCATATTGGAGTACCTGAAATGAGCACCTCCCGAGAATGGTCCAGTCACGTCTTTATCGCAACGAGCGTTGATGGCTACATCGCCTTGCCCGATGGAGACCTGGGGTGGCTGACCGACCCACCACTCGGAACCAGACACGCACCCGCCTTCCGCCCCGACAACGCGCCAGCGGATTATGACGAGTTCACCGCTGACGTCACCCACCTCGTGATGGGACGAGGAACCTACGAAAAGGTCATCACGTTCGACTCGTGGCCGTACAGCAACTTTCACACCATCGTGATCAGCACCACTCTGGACGCCGACGCAGACGATCGGATCCGAGTCGTCACCACCCTCGAGCAAGTCGTCGCCGTGCTCGACGAGGAGAAGGCTGGCAAGGTTTATCTCGACGGTGGGAAAGTGATCACCGCGTTCTTGGCGGCCTCTCTGATCGACGAACTCACCATCAGTCGCGCTCCGATCATTCTCGGCGCCGGCCTACACCTCTTCCACGCTCTGCCCCACCCCATACGCCTAGTGCATCTGGGCACCTCCACGACCGACACCGGTATGACCAACACGCGCTATGGAGTCACCTCCGACAGCGCCAGCTAGGACGGCCTGCACCAACGGTGTGTCGCATAACCTCAGTGCCTCGTAACCGGCGAATTCAGGTGGTGAGTGCAACACCCTGAGTCGTGTGGGGTGTTTTCGATGGCAAGACCTCTGTCGCCGCTGGCTGTTCGGCTGGCGTTCTGGAACGGGTTGAACGAAGGACTGCCGACGTCGGCCGCTGGACGAGTTGCGGGAGTGTCGCGGGCGACCGCGTATCGGTGGCTCAGCGAAGATCGGCAGGTGCTGTCATCGCCGCTTCAGAACTTCGCCGTCATTCGTTCCGGGTCGTTGTCGTTGCGGGAGAGGGAAGAGATCGGCTTCCAGCTCGCCACGGGCCAAGGGATTCGACGGATCGCTGCCCTGCTCGGTCGTGCGCCGTCGACGATCAGCCGCGAGGTAGCGAGGAACCGCGTCCATGACCGGTACGTGCCCTCGTTGGCGCAGGAACAAACGTGGACGCGGGCACGCCGCCCGAGAGCGCGGAAGTTGGACGGGCTAGCGTTACGAGGACAGGTCGTGTCGATGCTCACCGAACGATTCAGTCCCGAGCAGGTCGCGGGCAGACTCCGGCTCGAGCATCCCGAGGAAGTGGAAATGCAGGTGTCTCACGAGACCATTTACCAGGCCCTCTATGTTCAGGGCCGCGGATCGCTGCGGTTAGAGATCGCGACCGCCCTGCGATCCGGGCGGGCCCGGCGGCGCCCCCAAAAACCAGGCAGCCCGAAGGCAGGACGATTGCCGGGCATGGTCATGATCTCTGACCGGCCCGCCGAGATCGAAGACCGCGCCGTTCCTGGGCATTGGGAGGGCGACCTCATCATCGGTTCAACCTCGACCAAGTCAGCGATTGGCACCCTTGTTGAGCGGACCAGTGGGTTCGTGATGCTGCTGCACCTGCCCGGCGATCACACATCAGCGACCGTGTCTGCCGCGATGATCACCGCAATGAACACCCTCCCGGAACAGCTGCGCCAGTCAGTGACGTGGGACCAAGGGCGGGAGATGGCGAAGCATCAGGACATCACGATGGCGACGGGGATGCCGATCTATTTCTGCGACCCCCACTCGCCCTGGCAACGCGGATCCAACGAGAACACGAACGGGCTCCTGAGGCAGTACTTCCCGAAAAGCACCGACCTGTCCTTCCACGGGCCAGGGATCCTCGACAACGTGGCCGCGGAACTCAACGCCAGGCCCCGGAAACGCCACGGCTATCGCACCCCCGCAGAAGTACTCGCCGAGATACTCTCGAACCCATCAAATCAAACCGGTGTTGCACTCACCACCTGAATCCGCCACCAAACCGCCCAGACGGTCGCGAGACATAGTTGCGAGAATCACCCGCCCGCGAATTTCCGCAGCACAAGGTCATTCCGGCGTCGCGATGAGACGCCTCATAACCCTAGGGATACAAGACACCGAGATGGCGAAGCGCCACCCTCGAGCTCGTCCGTAAGGCGCCCGGTCATCGGGCTTAATGTCGTGGCTATGTCGAGACACCTAAAAGGCGATCCTCCGAGCAGCAGCGAACTCGACGCCAGGGAGTGTGGGGATGGTCCGATGAACGGGCGCTTCGTGATGGGGAACAATTGATGGCATGTCCTTCGAACCTGTCACGCCGACTGACGTAGGGGTGCTTCGGGATTTCCTCAGCGAGGTCGACCTGACGCTCGCTGGTCTCGATGCCCCCACAGTGAAGCTTTGGATCGAGCGAGGTATCGACGGCTGCATCCTAGGCACTACCGGGTACGAGCTGAGCGCCGACGGTAGGCACGCCCTCATTCGCAGCGTCGCAGTCGCCCCCACTCAGCGCGCCAAGGGTGCCGGCTCGCGACTCGCGAAGTTCGCTCTAACCGATGCCGCCCGTCAGGGAGCTACGCGGGCCTGGCTATTTTCTCGTCGGTCGGGCCCATTCTGGCAGAACCTCGGATTCCAAGCCGCAGATCGTCACGAGCTTGCGCTTGCCTTGCCGCGGACCCACCAAGTGCGTCTCTTCGTCGACAGCGGGCAGCTCGAACGCGAAATCGCATGGTCACGCCAACTCAACGATCTGGCGCAGTAACGGTTTCCCTGCGGGGCACTCAGTTGCGCCGATGTCGTCAGGTCGAGCTATAGTTCATGTATCACGACCGGTTCCGCCTACTTGTAGGTCCAGGGCCGGTCTTCACTTTTCCGGGGGCGCAGTTGCCTGCAGAGGTCAAGCAGTTCAAGTCCTATGAAGAGCAGGCAAACCTGCTCGCTTAGCGCGGAATGAACGTCGGTGATCACGGCGCCGCTGTTGAACAACTCCGCAAGATCAACTACTACCGCTTGAGCGGGTACTGGAACTCGTTTCGCGTCCGCAGCGGCGAGGGCCGCAGCGATACGTTTTACCCATCTACGTCCCTGGATGAAGTCACGAGACTCTATCGATTCGACGCCAATCTCCGAGCGGCCTCCTTTACCGCGCTTGCCGCCATCGAGCTCACCGTCCGAGCCTTAGTCGGACATGCCCTGGGCGAAGTGCACGAGTGCGCGCATCTGAAGCCGGAAATGCTTAACGCCAGAGCGCGTGGCGGCGACTACTCTCGCTGGCTCGCACAGTATGAAAAGGCGGTTCGCGAGTCGCGCGAGGACTTTGTCGAGCACCACCACGCGAAGTATGGCGGAACACTGCCAGTGTGGGCGGCCGTTGAGCTTCTGGATTGGGGCGGACTCACGCGCCTTTTCGGATTCGCTCCGAAGCGCGCACAAGATATGGTCGCTGCAGCCTTCGGATTGACGGCACCGCAGATGGAGTCGTGGTTGAAGTCGCTCAACATCGTGCGCAACGTTTCGGCTCATCATGGCCGTCTCTTCAACCGAGTGTTTGCGATTGCACCGAAACTTCCGATTCCCGGCAAGTATCCCGACCTCGATGATGGCGGACCGTTCACTCGAACGTTCGGACAACTCACGATGATCCAGCACCTACTGAAGGCACAGGCGATTGGGAACCAGAGATTGTTGCCAGCGGTCGTCCGCACTTACCCGGCCGTGCCCGCCCTGCCGATAAGTCATCTCGGTGCGCCCGAGAACTGGAGTCAGTCCCAGCTGTGGGCGCCCTAAACGCGGCCCACGTGTAGATCTCGTACGAATAGGGACCTGTCGCGCTTGACCTTCCCATCTGACGCACCTCGCGCAGAACGGTGCGCCGGCGGCTTTCCGGTTCGATCTGCATCGAAGGCAGTCCCCGTGCGGGTCGTCGAAGCGCTCTTCGGGCAGGTGCGATGTGCAGCCGTTGCCCCTCACCAGGAAAACGGTCAGCAGTAGATTGGGTGGATGGTTGCCCGGGAAATTGCACTCAGGGCGGGGGTGGCCTCCGATGCTGTGCCTCTGACCGACCTGTATCTACGATCGAGAAGAACAGCGATGCCCTGGTTGCCGAGCGTGCACGACCAGGCCGAAACGTTGTGGTGGATGAGGCAGATTGTCCTTACAGGCCAGGATGTCATCGTCGCGGAGGATGGTCACCGTCTTTTAGGCTTCGCGGCTTTGGATGGGCAGTGGCTTGAACAGCTCTACGTCGATTCTGAGGCGCAGGGTAGCGGCGTGGGACGAGCGCTTCTCGCGGCTGCCAAAGAAGTCAGACCCGGCGGTTTCTCTCTGCGCGTCTTCACCCGCAACACTCGTGCCCGACTGTTCTCCGAGTCACTTGGCTGTGTTCTCACAGAGCAGAGCGACGGCAGCCGAAACGAGGAGAACGAACCGGACTGCACATATTCGTGTGCCCCAGTAGCACTACCCCCTGGTATGAGACCTCATCCCGATTCAGGTCGCTGTCGTGATGGCGATGCCTGACGGCTTGCCTTTACTCGCCGGTAACGTCCTCGGACATCGCCCACTGACCGTTTTCTCAATTGACCGCGCCTCACGGCCCGTCCATCTAGTTCTAAAGTTGTTCCGAACGCTTCAGCACAAACTCGTTGCCGTCAGGGTCAACGAGAATCGTGCCGCTATCGTCATCTGTTCTGCTTTCGCTTGCTCCGAGCGAGATGAGGTGTTGAAGCTCGGTACGCGAATCGCCAGAGGTGGGAGCGACGATGAACCGGAGCCGGTCTCTTCCCGATCGTGGCATCAGAGGCGGTCCGCTCCAGGTGAGCTTCGATCCACCCTGGTGGGATTGAATAGCCGTCTCTTGATCTTGATTCCAGACCAGGCTCCATCCGAGGGCGGCGCTCCAAAAGTATCCGGAGGCTCGGGTTCCGTCACAGTTGACCGCGCCGATGAGGTCTGTGTCAGCAAGAGGAGCGCGAGACCGTAGCCTGCGTCCGAAGGGGTTTGCAGGTACCGGGTCAGGAGGCTGAACAGGAGGTACATACCAACACCCGCGATCAGCATCGCCGCATTCGCCAGCAGAATCGGAGCTTTGCTGAGGGCGTCGTTGCTGAGAAGCCGCCGCTGGCGACAGCCGCGAGATACTTCCTGGCGCCAGACGGCAAACGGGGGACCCTCCGGTACTGGCTCGACGCCGGCGAGAAAGGTGCAGCGGGTGTCGAATATATTGGACATCACGAGTCGCGTGATCTACCCTGAGGATGTCTAATATTATTGACTCGGCAAAGTCGGAGGTGGGGTTGAATGTCCTTCAAGGAGAAGAGCACGCTGGCCATGACGGGGATCTTGGTACTCGTCTTCGCCGGGTACTTCTCGATCGTCGTGGGCGAGGTGGCTCAATCGCCCGTGCGCGATGTCGCTTGGGTGGGGCTGATGGTCCCGGTCGTCGTGGCCCTGGTGGTCCTGGCTGCGATTGCTCACGCGTTGATCGCGATCAGTGCGCCCTCGCAGGCCAGCGCCGAAGACGAGCGGGACCGGTTGCTCGAGAGGCGCGGGGCACACGTTGGTGGCTACGTATTGGCGACCGGAACGATCGTCGGGCTGGGGCTTGCCATGGTCGACGCACCGACATTCTGGATCGCGCAGGCGCTGCTCGCGTCTCTGGTCCTGGGTGAATTGGCCAGCAGCGTCACCGCTCTCGCGCTCTACCGTCGGGGAATCTGAGGGTGGCGCGGCCGACCCGCTTGACCAACCGCATCGCCGACCTCCGCGCTGGTGCGGGTCAGATGACGCAGAAGAACCTCGCCGACCGCGTTGGTGTGACCCGGCAGACCGTGAACGCGATCGAGCTCGGCAAGTACTCGCCGTCGCTCGAGGTGGCGTTCAAGATCGCACGTGAGTTGGACGTCCCGTTGGAAGGCGTCTTCCAGTACCCCCAAGCGCCGCCCCGACAACCCAGCAACTGAGCCAGTCATACAAGAGAACCTGGACGCGAGCAGCGGAATCGGGTGAGTACAGGAGCACCAGGGAGCGTCATACCAACGCAAAAGTGCCAGATTGGGCGGCGGTCTCCGGCTTTGGTCGAAAAGATCAGCACATATGTCTCGTAACCAACCTGTCTCGAAACCGGCGAATTCAGGTGGTGAGTGCAACACCCTGAGTCGTGTGGGGTGTTTTCGATGGCAAGACCTCTGTCGCCGCTGGCTGTTCGGCTGGCGTTCTGGAACGGGTTGAACGAAGGACTGCCGACGTCGGCCGCTGGACGAGTTGCGGGAGTGTCGCGGGCGACCGCGTATCGGTGGCTCAGCGAAGATCGGCAGGTGCTGTCATCGCCGCTTCAGAACTTCGCCGTCATTCGTTCCGGGTCGTTGTCGTTGCGGGAGAGGGAAGAGATCGGCTTCCAGCTCGCCACGGGCCAAGGGATTCGACGGATCGCTGCCCTGCTCGGTCGTGCGCCGTCGACGATCAGCCGCGAGGTAGCGAGGAACCGCGTCCATGACCGGTACGTGCCCTCGTTGGCGCAGGAACAAACGTGGACGCGGGCACGCCGCCCGAGAGCGCGGAAGTTGGACGGGCTAGCGTTACGAGGACAGGTCGTGTCGATGCTCACCGAACGATTCAGTCCCGAGCAGGTCGCGGGCAGACTCCGGCTCGAGCATCCCGAGGAAGTGGAAATGCAGGTGTCTCACGAGACCATTTACCAGGCCCTCTATGTTCAGGGCCGCGGATCGCTGCGGTTAGAGATCGCGACCGCCCTGCGATCCGGGCGGGCCCGGCGGCGCCCCCAAAAACCAGGCAGCCCGAAGGCAGGACGATTGCCGGGCATGGTCATGATCTCTGACCGGCCCGCCGAGATCGAAGACCGCGCCGTTCCTGGGCATTGGGAGGGCGACCTCATCATCGGTTCAACCTCGACCAAGTCAGCGATTGGCACCCTTGTTGAGCGGACCAGTGGGTTCGTGATGCTGCTGCACCTGCCCGGCGATCACACATCAGCGACCGTGTCTGCCGCGATGATCACCGCAATGAACACCCTCCCGGAACAGCTGCGCCAGTCAGTGACGTGGGACCAAGGGCGGGAGATGGCGAAGCATCAGGACATCACGATGGCGACGGGGATGCCGATCTATTTCTGCGACCCCCACTCGCCCTGGCAACGCGGATCCAACGAGAACACGAACGGGCTCCTGAGGCAGTACTTCCCGAAAAGCACCGACCTGTCCTTCCACGGGCCAGGGATCCTCGACAACGTGGCCGCGGAACTCAACGCCAGGCCCCGGAAACGCCACGGCTATCGCACCCCCGCAGAAGTACTCGCCGAGATACTCTCGAACCCATCAAATCAAACCGGTGTTGCACTCACCACCTGAATCCGCCACCCATGGGTTCGAAGACGGCCACAGTCGATCAATCGTGCTCGCGAGGCGACCGATGGCGATGTGCAGGCGAGCTTGAGTACTTGTGCAGGCGACTGCGAAAACTGACAACTGTCATTTTCAGAAGCTGACGGCACGCCGATGCCGGTGTTGCCGGGGTTGTGCAGCCGGCTTCTGAACGCTGGTCGTTCAGTACTCATATGCACTAAAGTCATTGTTGCGCAATAGTTCTGTTC
>NZ_JADNYM010000044.1 GCF_015708085.1 Arthrobacter terrae
AGGTGAACGACCTCCGAGGGGTCGGTCCACCGGCACGCGGTCCGGAACTACTCATAAGACCATCTTCGCGTAATGCACTCAAAACTGGACTGGACATGATTATTGGATTCCTGGTTCTCGCCCCACGCGATCAAATGGACTTGCTATGAGCCCTTGGTACCGTTCCAGCCTGACACGTAGGGAGTAGCTGGTGGGGGAGCAGAGCCAGAGGATGAGGTCCTCGTCGGTTTGGTTATTGGCTCTGGCCAAGAAGATGAGTTTGGGCATGATCGGGAGGATGGTGCCCTGCTCGCGGTTGAACTGAAAACCAGGGTAACGGTAGGAGTTTCCTCGAAGTAGAGCCGCGAGCCACCCGGTGGTGCTGTGATGGGTGGCGACACTGCGGTTGGGTTTGTTGGAGCCGAGTAGGTGCGCGACCTCTGGTGAGAAGCCCGAATTCGTACTCTATGCGGCGCCAGGTGTTTTCAGCCGCTTGCAGGCTGCGGGCCAGTTGGGAGGATATCGATGCTGGGTTGGCGGCCGTGGCCGTCAAGAGGCAAGCATGCTTTGCTATACCGCTGCGGCGAGGGGGTTGAGCATGCTGGCATAACCGGCCACGGGCGTGTGGGAGTCGAGCGTAACGGACACATCGTTGAATGCCGTGCCCATAAGCGCCACAACACTTCCGAAATCCGAAGCTCAAGAGCCGGAAACTCCACCACTCTACGGGACGTAACCAATATGCAAGCCAACCGTCCACCACGGCAGATTTTCCGGCCAGGGGTCCCGCGGCTGTCGCCGGAGGCTACCGCGCACACAATGATGAAGCGGAAAAGGATTCTGCGTCGGAGGGCGTGGCTTGCGTCGCGGAAATTGGTGCTCAAGCATTTGACCAAATTCTTTATGTCGGGTGTGAAGATGGGCCCATGGATAATTCCGGCGGACCCCCAACAGGCGCAGTCAAGGTCAGCGGCCTTCGACGATTCAAGAATTGGTGGAGTTCCAATTTGTGGCCCCGCGTCAAACGAGGTTGGACCTGGTTGACGCCGTGGCGTCAGCGATCTTCAAGGGTGGTCGGGCGCGCGAAACTTTCCACGGCCGTGCTCGGCGCCGTCATCGCGGCAGTGCTGGTAGCCTTCGCCGCATACCAGGTGCTCCACCGTTTCCTTCCGGTCGGGGACCAGGCCATCCAACCAAAGGACCTAACCCAGTTCGCGCTGACCATTGTCGCCGGCATCGGCGGTGTGGTTGCCCTCGTCGTCGCCTACCGCCGACAGCTCGGCATTGAGCAGAGCCGTTTCGTTGAACGGTTCGGCGCCGCGGCCAATCAGCTCGGCAGTGCAGATGTGGCCGTTCGGCTCGCCGGCGTTTATGCGATGGCCGGGGTGGCGGATGAGGCACGCAGCATTCACGAACGCCAGCAGTGTGTGGACGTCCTCTGCGCCTACCTCCGCCTGCCGTACTCGCCCGAGCTGGGGGCGAACCACGAGACCGAGCGACAGCATAAAATGCCGGGCCGTGAGGGTGAAGAGAACACGCACCATTTCCTGTATCGGCAGAATGATAAAGAGGTTCGGCAAACCATCGTTCGCGTCATCACCGCCCACCTCCAAAAGGACGCGAAAGAATCCTGGTCTCCCTGTTCGTTCGATTTCACGGGCGCCATCCTCGAAAGTGTCGACTTCAACGGTGCGAGGTTCAGAGGGGAAGCGACCTACTTCCGTGGTGTGACGTTCAGCGGAGCCCTTGCCAGGTTCAATGGTGTGGTGTTTGACGGTGAGTGGACACTCTTCAGCGATGCGAAGTTCAGTAGCGGCTCCAGTTTCAAAAATGCGATATTACGGAGCGGCTTTACCAGCTTCGAAAACGCGAAGTTCAGTAGTGGCTCCAGCTTCGACGGTGCGACGTTCAGTAGTGGTTTTAGCAGCTTCAACAGTGCGGTATTCAGCGGGGGTTGGACGACCTTCAGTTTGACGGTGTTTAGCAGAGCAAGGGCCAGCTTCCATGGCACGGAATTCGGTGCAGACCGGACGTCTTTCTACCGCACGACGTTCGGCGGAGGCTTTATAAGTTTCATCTCCACCGACTTCGGCGCCGGTGTCGTCTCCTTTGAAGAGCCGAAGTTCTGGAACCCGAGCCCGATATTCGACTGGGATGACGATGTTCCTGACGACGAACGAAAGCCGAAGCCAGCTAACGTACTGCCTACGGATTGGCCACCGAAAGTTGATTCGATTTAACGCCAGGTCGGCGAGCAGGTGATCTGCCGATGGTGTTGATGATGTCTTCTTGCAGGGACTCCATCGGGAGCTCAAGGGTGGCGACGGCTCGACCGGTACAGTGTCACGGTCTAAAGCCAGCGCAAGCAGCAGATGTTCAGTGCCGATGGCGTCTGTGGGCAGTCAGCATATGTGCAACGTCCAACGGTGGCTCCTGCAGAGGGGATCTATGGATCCCGTGGTTCCAACCAAGCGTTGGAACGCCCTCCGCCGGCGAGGGCTCCGTGGAACCGCTCGATTTTCCTGTCGGTCTGGGACCGGTATGGGCGGGTCTTCTTGGCCTTGATGTTCAGTTCCACGCTTTAGCCTTTTGGTGGCTTTGGCCTGCTTGGTGTTGCACAGGTCAGTACTACACCGGATGCCTGTGTCGGGAACCGACCACCCAGCTAAGAGAATCCAACTTTTACTTGGGAATGCGGTCGTCTATGCCATCCCCATACCTCCGATTTCCGGGCCGCGAGTATGGGGCGGCTGATAGGCGGTCTGGCGGCTGGTGGCCCAGGTGGAGAGGATGCCAGCGCTAACGAGCTGATCTGTGAGTTGGGCCAGACGGTAGTTTGGGTCGGATTCGAGGGTGCGTTGGAAGCATTGGTGGGCTTTGCTGCCGTGGCCTTCCCACCATTGGATGATGCCGAGGCAGGTGAGAACGGGTGCGGCGTCGGCGTTGTCGACGCGCATATACAGATGTAACAGGACGTCGGATGCGCGGTCGACACGCTGCCAGTGGGGAGGCCGTTGGGTTTCGCCCAGAAGGAGGTCGCGCATGCTGTCGTCGAGGCCAGGGATGTCGGCAAGAAGACGATCGCGGACACTGATGAATTTCAAGGAGGCTATGAGCTCGGCGCTTTCATCGTCAGTAGGTTCTCCGGTGGCGTCGAGCGTTTTGCTCCAAAGCGCACGGGCGCGGACGATGGCAGCACGCGGGTTCATGGCTTCAATTCGGAAACTGTGCCGCAGGACTTCGGCGCTGAGGTCCGAACGGGGCAGGACAGGGATACGGAAACTCGGCGTTGTCTCGACGCTGGATCCGCGAAATACAAGTTCGGCGTTGAGCTCGCTGGATAGGACCCCATCCAGTGGATGACTGGTCTCCGCACCGGTGTCCGCCCGCAGATAGTTGGTGAACGTAGCGTTCCCGACCAGCCACCCATCCCGAACAATGACGCCCTGTTCACCGAGCCTTTCAGTCAGCGTTTCCACGAATTCCTCGTGTGGTCGCCTTTGGCCTAGGGTCCAGGGGGAGCGGGTGAAGAGGCCGAAGACGACGCCGGTTGCCTCACGGTCCTTGCCGACGTAGTGGGCGATCTGGTCAACGAAGTGGTCGGTGTTGGTACCGGGCCGTGGCAGGTCGACCCTTAACGTGCCCCCGATGCGGTGGTCGTCGATTAGGACGCAAACGAGGCTTTCTTGAGGCCAGAAGCCAAGACTATGGCCCATGAGGGCGATGAAGTCGTCAGGGGTTTTGATACTGAGCTTTTCCATGATGCCTCCGCTCGCCGGTACCGCCGGCTAATGCCAGCTGCACCTACTCATGGCTAGTGGGAGCGCCGACTACCTGACCGCGCAGCCGGTGCGTGCCGTCAGTGCCGGAGGAGTGTTAGGCCGCGAAACTGGTAATCGAAGATCTCAATGAGCCATCGGTGCAGGCGGGCAGCGGCTATCTACACAGCCGTTTCCAGTAGGCTCAGATTCTGGTTTGTCACGTCAACGCGGCTGGTAAAGAATCCGGCAACGACGCAGCTCCCGTATACAGCGGCCGGCCTTCCTGAACGTATACGAATAACGGCGCCCCTGAGGAGGGCTTATAGAGCCTTGAGCCCTTCTAGGCATGCCGAGTGAGAACGTCCTCAGCGTGTTCGAGGAGGGACAGGTCACGGGGCGTCATCGCAGGAGCCATATGTCCTCGGGCCATTTCGCAGTCGCGGATCTCAATGACGCGGCGGTGCAGCTGTGTTTCGGGATGACGCCGAAAGGTGTTCAACGCGTTGCTAATGGGCGGCTCGAGGACTAGATCCGGCCGCTGGGCGGTCTGTTTGCGCCAGAGTGGAAATAATTTGATGAGGAGGATCCGTGACCGGAATCCCAGCCTTTCGCGGTGCAGTTGTCCTGGCATGCGCACAATGATGAGCCCGAGACTGACCATGAGAACGGCCAATGTTTCACCGATGGAGTAGAAAGCATCTAGGACACCGATGTCTGCGCCGTGCGGACCCTCGCTATGGAGGACTGCGCCGTAGGCGAGGCGGTCCACCAGGACAAGGGCGAACGCGAGACACCCGAGTCCGATGAGCGCGAATCCGGCCCTAAACGCTCTGGAGCGCATTTGAGGGACGTTATGTCGGCATACCCTTGCGATGTCGTAGCAGACCCAGATTATGAAGGCCGAACCCGACCAGAGGAATACGGCCATTCCGGGTTGGTCGCCGTAGGTGAGCGGGAAGTTCTGATCCGACGCGTTCGTGCGGCTTGTGAAGAATCCGACGGCGACGGCGGCCCCGGCGCACGCGATAGCCGCGCGGCCGACGGTGACTTGCCGTCGTCGTCGTTCTCTGTTGGGAACCATAGCCAGCACGATGGCTGTGCGGAACTGCCAGAAGCCGCAGAGTAGGAAAAGGAGCAGGAGCAGTCCGGCATAGTTCAACCCACCCAAATCGCGGTCAGCGACCATATAGATGCTGGGGACGTAGAGGGTGCATGCGACGGCGGCCAGAACGGTGGCGCGGAAGACGCTTGCGCGCTTGGCGTCGAACATGGTGGGGAGGCGGAGTGCGGAGAGGGTCCAGAGCGTGAGGGCGGGGACGAATTCCATTAGCCGAACACTTCATTGAAGGATAGCGGCTCGTGGTTTCGGTTGGTGGTGCTGTGGATGAGGCGTGTGGCCAGCCGGTCCGCCAGCGCCTCGGCGGTCAGTTCATCGTCGTCGCCGTAACTGCTGCGGTTCAGCGTGGACCGTATCCTGCTAATATCCAGCCCGGGCAACTGTACGGGTGGACATGGACTGATTGCGTGGATGTCGTGGTGCAGGATCATATGGCTGAATTCGTGCAGGATGAGGTGCTGGCGGTGCCACGGCGAACGGGTCGGGGCATGGATGATCAGGTCCTGGTCGTCGAGAACGAGCCACAGGGCGCAGACGTCCGCGCCGGTGAGGCGGGGAAGTTCGACGATGGTGATGGGTTGGCGACGTGAGGACTCAATGGCTTGACGGATCGAGTCCAAGGTGATTTCGGATGGCAGGTTCAGGCGGCGGTCAGCGGATCTTGCGACCTTGCGGGCCTCACGGTAATTCACGGCTGGCCGCCTTTGCCGGGGCCGTGACGTTCATTGGCCCGATCTGATCGAGGGTGTACCCATCGGGGTAGAGCGAGCTCGCGGACTTGCCGGGGGAGAAGTGCGGTTCTGGGTTGAGCGGACGACGACGGTAGGCGGCGTTGCGGATTGCCAGGCCCACGCTGAGCGCGGTCTGCATCAGCTGTTTGGCGCGGGGGAGGCTGAGCGCGTCCGAGAGCCGGTCGTCGTCGAGCATTGCAGCGATCATTGGTCGGGTCACCGGCCGGAAGACGCGCGGCAGCCGGCTCTGCAGGACCTGGATAGTCGAGTCCATCAGTTGGCGCCCCGAACCGGATCCGCTCACGTTGCTAGCCTCATAGGCGTCGAAGAGGACTGCAGCGTCTTCGAAGGTCCTGGGAAGGCTTTCGAGGTGCATTCGCTGGCCAAGTTCAAGGAAGAACCTCGTAGCTGCCTCAATCTCGGAGCTGATGGGTTTCCGCCAGCCGTGTTTTTGGGTCCAGCGGATCGGGACGACAAGGAGGGTCAGCAGGACGTAGCGGAAGTCATCGCTGGTGCCAGGGACGTGGCGGTGGACGTGGTTCAGTAGCGCGGTCATATGTCGGCCGCGGTCGCTGTCCAGGCCTGCGACGATCATTTCGTAGATGACGATGGCCGTGTCGTAGGAACGCTTCATGGGCCGTTGCGGGATTTCACCGTTGGCATTGAGGGTTTCCGCGATGCTGGGGACGGCAAAGTTGCGATAGTAGGCGAGAAAGAAGCCGAGCTCCATGTCGGCGGCCAAATCGAAGAGGACCATTTCCCGGAACGTCTCTGCCCAGGCTTCCGGGCGTGCCTGCTGTTGGAGTCTGAAGCTGTCGGCGAGACTCGCGTGCATTCGCATCTTTGAGACCTCCACTTGTGGCACCAACGCAGGCCGAGTTGGGACCGGGGACGATGTCTCCAATCGTAGGCCCGCTCGACATGGGTTTCAACGGACCGGGCGGACACCGCGGCTCTGCCGTGGGTCCTATTTCCCGTTGCAGGTCTTTACTCCCGCCAACTCTGCCCTTAAGCCTCTTTCGCCCTTTCTCATCAAGTGCCGGTGGGCGGCAGTGAAGGCCGGAGCCGCGATCGGGGTTAGGAGTCGCATCCATCGCTGCGTCGGACGGACCCGCCACTCGATCTGCATTTTCGTTAGGGGGCCATCTCGGCCCGCGGGAAAGAGCGCCACGCTGCCGGTTCCCACCAAATCGCCTCCCGCATCGAATTCGATCCGGTGCGGTGGCTTCACCATCGTTGGATGGACTGTAATGCCGAGCTTGTAACCGAGGGCAGCGCGAAATCTTAGCGGCGCAGTCGTGGCTAATAGGACAGCGGCTGGCGACTCGCTGGATATCGCTGATCGGACCAGCGGTCCACCGAACGAACAGCCCGGCCACCATGTTGGCCAGCTCATATCCGGGTCCGCTATGACAGACCACACAGATTCCGGATCTGCATCCAAGTGCCACGTGGACATCAAATCATATTGACGCTCGACCATGTCATCAGCATTCCACACGGCGTGCGTTGCCTGGAACGTTGGCTGAACGAAAGGGGACAGGAGGCATGTGAGAGCACGCTGCTTCCTAGCCGGGGTCCGAGCTGGGGACTGTCTCGTGAACGGTGTATACGGCGGTTTTTTAGTAGCTTTCGGCGACCGGGACCTCAAGAATCGCAGGAGCGCCTAGAGGGGGAGTGGGACCTGTCCACGCAGCAGTCCGGACCAGCCTGGGACTCTTTCATCCAGAAACCAGATCTGGGCCGGTGTCAAGGTGTTGCGGGTGTGTTTTTGTTTCTGTCCGTGCAGCCAGACACCGAGGATGCGTTCCTCCTCGGTACGTGGGCCCTTGTATCTGGGCCAGCGCCGTTCCTGGTCAATGAAGCTGCGCAGTTCAGTCAGACGGTGGATCCATCGCTGTCCATCGTGAAGGGTTCGCTGCGGTGTCCTCCAGTTCCCCAACGAATCCAGTGCTTCTTCCGCAGCATGTCCCAACCGTCCGTGTCGGGCGGCTGAGCGTTGTTGACTCAGCCACCGGGCCAGGGACGGTTCCGTGTCCTGTTGTCCCGTGGTGGCTGGTGGCCGCTGATGGGTGACCATAAACAGTTGTAGCTGGTTAAACCGCTGCGTCCAGGCATCCGTTGGTCGCCGATGCGGGCCGGTCAGGGGTGGGCGGTTGGCTTCATGGTCCTGTCGTAGTCCGGGGTCCGTCCTGCCGTGTACCTGTAGGTGGCGGTGGACTGTGCTTTTGGGTGCGTGGCAGAGTTCGGCGATCCGCCCGAAGGGCAGGCCTTTGCGGTACATCAGATCCCACTCCGGATGCCGGCTCCCGAGAGGACTTTCCCCGGCATCCGCCGTGCGTTCTTCGGTCATGGCGTTAACCTAACCCGCGTTGCGGCCGAATTCCTACGACCTGGTCCAATGCCGGAACCACCGGGGGCCACGCTGTGACGAGTTGGGCGATGGGAACAGTCACCGGTCTCCCGGAAACGAACTTTCTAGGGGTGTTTCATGGACCAGTCCGGGCCGCCTCGGAGTCCGGCGTGGCCGAGGCCGATGGAGCCGCGCGCGTACCGGCGGGCTACGTCTTCCAGGAGGGTGCCGACGTGGCGTTCCTCGTGTGGGTTCTCGAAAAGGGCCAGGGGTGCCTGGTTGCCGGTGACCGCAGGTCCGTGACCATGATCCCGGCTTTGGCGTACCTGACGCCTTCGTGGATGAGGGGCAACAGGGCGTGGGCGGCTTTGGTGAGGAGCACGGAGTCAGCGGTGGGCATCGGCAGCGGGACGCACACTGAGGGGTAGGAGGTGTCCTTCGGGTTGTACTGTGAGATGCCGGCGAAGGCGGTAAGAACTTTGGTTTGGAGGCCGTGTTTGGCCAGCCGTGCTGCGGCTTGCTGGCCGTAGACGCTCATGACCTGCCGGATTTCGGCGGTGGTGGTGATGGGGGTAGCGAAGGAGCGGGAGAAGATGAGTTGGTCTCTCCCGATTCGTTCTTCTTCCATGGGGATGCAGGGTGTTCCCTGCAGCTCCAGGACGGTGCGCATCATGACCACGGAGAAGCGGTCCCGGATCGTGACCGGATCGGAACGGGCCAGGTCGAGGATGGAATGGATTGAGGTGTGTCAAGGATGTGAGACAGTCGGCTAGCTTCTTTTTGGTTAGGCAGCGGCTGGAAGCGGCTGCTGGTTTGGCTTGAAATTGGTCATGGCGGTGGCCGGTGGAAGGCCTTTGTTGTGGCTGTGTGGGCGCCAGCGGTTATAGAAGACCTCGATGTA
>NZ_JADNYM010000045.1 GCF_015708085.1 Arthrobacter terrae
ACCGGCCGTGGGTCACGGAGCCTGGCGGCTGGCTACAATATGATTTCGGAGACGGCCCTTATATTGACGGTGTGAAGACGGTCTTGTTCGTTGCCTGGCTGGCGTGGTCACGGTTCCGGATCGTCATCGCTTTGCGGGATAGGACGGCGCCGTCCGTGTTCGCGGCCCTGGATAGGTCTTTCCGCATCGCTGGCGGGGCACCCACTTATGTCCTGACCGATTATGTTCCGCGCTCATTATCCGTCTTCTGTGCCCGGTCTGATTATGTGGCCCGACCCGCTGGTGAAGCCGTGTTTGCGCTGATTTCTGGGTTTCGGTCGGTGTTCCATGGCACATAACGGTTGTCTGGGGTGATGGTGGTTGCTTCATTTCTTTGATGAGAAAGGTCGTTGCCATGCTGGAGAACTATTTCAAGCAGCCAGCAACCGTCGATCGGTACATGCATTCATGGGTGGGTGCGGAAATCGAGCAGTACGTTGTTTGGCTTTCCGGGAATCACTATTCGGACAGGTGTGTCTGGAGGCGGGTCCCGCTCGTTTTCGCGTTTGGCGAGTTTGCTGGTGCCCGTGGGGCTGGCACTGTTGGGGAGTTGCCCGCGTACGTGGGCGCGTTTGTTGATGACCGGGTTGCTCTTCATCACAAGCGGACTGGATCGTCCCGGTCTATGGCCAAGGAGATTCGGGGTCCGGTGGAACAGATGCTCACGGTTATCCTGCCCGGATATCAGCCGAGCGGTCGTCGTCGCCTTGAATTGCCGTTCGCAGAGACCGTTCCGGGTTTCATCGATTATTTGATTCAGGAGCGTGGGCTCCGCCCGCTGTCGGTGGGCGGCTACCGTATCCACCTTCGCCAATTCGAAGCGTACTTGCACCAGGTCGGGATGGAATCGATGGGGGAACTCTCACCGGCCCTGATCAGCGCTTATCTTGTGGCGCGTGCTGGTACTGGGTTGGCGAAGAGTACGGTGCGTGATGAAGCCGGGGCCTTGAAAGTCTTCCTCCGCTATGCCCACCGAGAGGGAGTATTGGCCAGTGATTTGAGCACGGCGGTAGGCTGGGCCCAGACATATCGGCTCTCGGACATTCCCCGTTCCATTTCGTGGGCCGACGTCAACCTGGTTCTGGCTGGTGTTGACCGGAGGACGGTGGCGGGCAAGCGTGACTACGCCATTCTGATGTTGTTGGTTATCTATGGGCTGCGCGGCCGGGAAGTCGCTGCATTGACGCTTGATGACATCGATTGGAAGCGTGAGCGTTTGGCGATTCCCGAGCGCAAGGCCGGCCACTCGACAGCGTTTCCGCTTTCTGCCGTTGTTGGTGAGGCACTTCTTGACTATCTGCAGCACGGACGCCCAGAGAGCGAGGACCGGCGCGTATTCTTCCGGGCGATGGCTCCCCGTCAGCCTATTACGGCGGCGGCGGTTTCGGCACGGACCCGCATTCACCTTCTCAAGGCTGGCATTGATGTGCGCCGGCCGGGCTCGCACACACTACGCCACACGGCGGTGCAGCGCCTTGTTGATGCGAATTTCTCGTTGAAGACCATTGGTGACTTCGTGGGCCACCGCTCGGCACGATCCACGGAAGTTTACGCCAAAGTCGATATTGAAGCGTTGCGCGAGGTCGCTCTTGGCGACGGTGAGGAAGTGCTGTGGTGAGCGAGAACCTTGCCGCCGATGTGGCTGCGTTCTTGGCACACAAGCGGGCACTGGGCAGGAAATACCTGAGTGAGGAAGCGACATTGCATTTGCTGCTGGTTTACACGGACCAGTGTGGGGTGACGGAGTCGGCCGGGCTCACGCCGCAACTTCTGGATGAATTTGTTGCTTCCAGGTCTCGGCGCCGGGCCCGTAGTTTCAACCACCTCATCGGGGTACTTGGAACCTTCCTAGACTGGGCAGTCAGTCAGCAACTTCTGGCAGCAACTCCTTGACATGGCACCCGGCGCCGCGAAACTGATGAACGGTTGCCCTTCCTCCTCGATACCGCCCAGGCTCGCCGGTTGCTCGAGTCGGCAGCAGCACTTCCCGACAATCCCCGGGCGATCGGGCGCGGCCCCACCTACCACGCCATCTTCGCGTTGTGTTACGGCTTGGGACTCAGGGGCGGGGAGGCCTGTCACCTGTTCTTGGAAGACATTGATACCGACAGGCAGCTTTTGGTCGTCCGGGGTGGCAAGTTCGGTAAGAGTCGACTGGTTCCCTTCGGCCCGCGCATCGGGGAGTTGCTCGCCCGACAGCTCAAGCATAGACAAGGCCAAGAAGGTGCCGGTCCGGGATCTCCTCTGTTCACTTTCGATGGCCGGCGCTGCGTGAACCGGACCAGCGCGAGCCACACGTTCAGGCTCCTGGCCATCGAGTTGGAGTTCCCCGTTCCGGCGGGCACCACGGCACCGCACCTGCATTCCCTGCGTCATTCCTTCGCCGTGGGGTCCTTGCTTCGCTGGTACAGGGAGGGCGTGGACCCATCCGTGAGACTCTTTCAGCTCTCAACGTTCATGGGTCATGTGGATCCGGCCTCGACCGCCGTCTATCTGACCATCACTCCGGAGCTGTTTTCCGAGGCCAGCCACCGCTTCGAAGTATTTGCTGAACCAGCATGGTTGGAGGAGCAGCCATGAGTGGCACCCAGCAGCTCGGGTCACTGATCCAGTCCTTCTTCATCGATCACCTCGTCACCGTCAAAGGGCTGCGACCCAGCTCGGTGCGCAGCTACAGCGACACCATCAGGCTTCTGCTGTGTTTCATCGCTGAGCAGAAGGGAACCAGAATCACCAAGCTTGCGCTGGAAGACCTGAGCTTTGGGCACGTCATCGGATTCCTTCGCTACCTGGAGGATGACCGTCACAACGGTGTGAGCACGCGTAACCAGCGCCTGGCAGCACTGCACTGCCTGTTTGAATACATTGCCAGCCGGGAACCGGCGATGCTCGAAACATGCCAGAGGGTTGCCGCCATCCCCATGAAACGGACGCCACCGGCTGAAACTCATTTCCTTGAACGTGACGAGATGCAGGGACTGTTGCAACACCTGCCACGGACCGGTCGCCTCGCGCAGCGGAACCACGCTCTGATTCTGTTCCTTTACAACACCGGGGCGCGGGCCCAAGAAGTCGCAGAACTCCGTGCCGGCAATCTCCAGCTCGGCGAACACGCCATCGTTCGCCTTCACGGGAAAGGAGATAAATGGAGGACGTGCCCTCTCTGGGACCAAACAGCAAAACAGCTGACCGTCCTGCTCGACTCGCCAGGTTCCCCATACATCTGGGCGTCACGCAGGCCCTCAATATCGCGCATCATCCTCAGTTGGAGGCGCTCGAAGTTCTCCCACGTCAGCGAGTTGAACGGGAGCTCTTCGAGCTTCCCGATGACCGGCGCCGGCGCTGGTCCTGACGGCTGGGCATACAGCGACGACGCTAAAGACAAGGGTTGCCAGTCCACCATGACGCTCCCCCTCAAACCACTAGCCTCGGGGTTTCATGAGCGTGTGTCGGGGTGGCGTCATTAAAGGCTGAAAGGTGCCTCTGACGTGGGAAAATGTAGTTACCACACAAACATTTCCTAGCCACATCGGGAGCACCCTGCAGGTGAACTACTTTACCGGCTTTTACCCGTCTGTCCGAGTTGATGGCGCCGGTGATGGCGTGGTGTCCCAGGCTGGTGGGGCGATCCTGACCTCGATGCTGAAGGGCTCGGGTATCACGGCGGGATTGTCGGGGGCGCTGGAGCCGTGGCGGAAGCCGTTTGCTACCCACAATCCTGGCAAGATCCTCACGGATCTGGCGTTGTCCCTTGCCACGGGCGGGGACGCCGTGTCCGATGTCGACCGGCTCCGTAACCAACCGGAAGTCTACGGGCGTGTCGCCTCCGACCCGACGATCAGCCGGCTCTTCAAGATCCTGGCAACGGTCAAACCTTCCAAGGCGCTGTCGGCGATCAACACTGCCCGCGCCGCGGCCCGGGCGCATGTGTGGGAGCACGCCGGGCAAGACTCCCCGCTGCATGGCGTCAGCACGGAGAACCCGCTCACCATTGACATCGACGCGTCCCTTCTGAACTCCCATTCCGAGAAGGAAGATGCCCGCCCGACCTGGAAGAAGGGCTTCGGCTTCCACCCGCTGTGTTCCTTCATTGACCACGGCATCCTGGGCACGGGCGAGCCGCTGGTGACGCTGCTGCGGCCCGGCAACGCCGGCTCGAACACGGCCGCGGACCACATCCAGGTCGTGAAGGACTCCCTGAAGCAGCTCCCGGAAGGGTACCGGGCCGGGCGGAAAATCATGATCCGCACCGATTCCGCCGGCGGCACACACGACTTCCTGAACTGGCTTACCGCCAAACACCGCAACCTCTCCTACTCCGTCGGGCTCCCCATCCACGGCGCCGTCGCAGACGTCCTGCCCCTGGTCCCCAAGAACGGGTGGACCAGTGCGTACGACAGCAACGGATTCGAACGCGACGGCGCCTGGATCGCCGACATCACCGGAATGCTGAACCTCTCGGCCTGGCCGGACGGGATGCGTGTCATCGTCCGCAAGGAAGTCCCGCACGTCGGGGCGCAACTGCGGATCACCGACATCGACGGGCACCGCTACACGGCCACCGCAACGAACCAAAAGAAAGGCCAGCTGGCCGTGCTGGAAGTCCGCCACCGTTTGCGGGCACGGTGTGAGGACCGGATCCGCAACGCCAAGGACACCGGATTCGCGAACTTGCCCTTCAAGTCCTTCACTGCCAACAAGCTCTGGTGCCATGTCGTCATGCTCGCCGCCGAGATCATGGCCTGGACCCAAATGGTCGCGTTCACCGGGACGAAGGCCAGGCGCTGGGAACCCAAGAAACTCCGGGCCAGGCTGTTCGAAATCGGCGGGAAGATCGCCAGCCACGCCCGCCGAACCACCCTCCAACTGGCCTCCACAGCCCCGGACGTGGCGCTCCTGCTCAAAGGAATGAAGCGCCTCGCGGCACTGGGCCCACCCTGAGCAGGCACCACCACCCGCCCGCACCCATTCACAAAAACACCAGCAGCACCGTGACCGGCGTGGAACCGGCCACCGACAACCGCCACCAGGCCAGCGGGCGCATTGTCACACCCACATGCCAAAATCAGAACCGTCAGGCAAACGGTCAGCCCTGAACCAGAAGAAACCCCACGTCATGAAAAATCGAGGCTAGTCGTTGAACCCCTAGGCAGAGAACGAAACCTCTAGCCCTCATCTTATAAGTCGAGCAACGGGGTGGGGGAACATCCAGGGAGGTAACGGGGCATCGCCATCCTCGCCGGTACCCGGCAGTCAATCCACCTGCGGAAACTACCGGCCGTTGTCGGAATCAAGCTGTTGATTTTCTGGAAGGTGTCCGTTCAAGTTTGTTGTGAAGATCCTATGAGGGTCGTTGCTGTGCCTCCGCGAGTGGGTTAGAAGGGCGGGCGCGAGCAGGCTAGGGAGACTCCTACTTGCCGTCCCACTCCGCAGCGGCGGCGAATGTATCGAACGGGCCGGTGTTTGCGGAACGTACGGCCTCGACCATGGCTGTGAAGTTTGCGATCGCGCCGGTGACTTTGTCTCGCGACTTGAGGCCCTGATCGGTGGCGTCGGAAAGTTGGCCCGTGAAAGCTAGAACGACGTCGAGCACCGGCTTCCATTTCGTTGCGGCTTGAGTAGGTGAGACTTTCCCCTTGAACCGCAAGGAGTACCGATCTGCTATGGGACCGCCGACTATGGTCTCTAAGCACGAGGCAACGGCGGCTACGACGAGATGATTCGATCCCCGCGTGCTGAAAAACTGTGCTTGCTTCTTCTGCGTGTCAGTTCTTCCAGATTCCGGAATCTTTGCAACTGCTCGCTTCGCCTCGTCGACCGCTGCCAAGAGACTTTGACTGAAGACAACGTGATTTGCGCTCAAGCCCTCGCGAAAGATTGAGGCGTACACGCCGTCGGACTCCCAGATCGTCCGTGTCTCGTTGTAAGCCAGGTTGGGGTTACCGTGAAATGCGGCGAGCGACTGTGCGACAGAGGAGTCGCTAAGCAACGACCTGCTTCGCGAAATCGCGTCGGTTGAGCCGCCGCGCCGACCACCCCGGTACTCTGCATCGGGAACGTCTGCGAATTGCTGGCGCAGCCGCGTTTGCACACCGTCCCCGCTTCGAAAATCTGTGGCTTCGACTTTGTTTTGTGTGTTGTTGTACCGGACGATATTGTCAAGCACGATTGGGTCCGTGCACGTGACGAACGGGGCCATGACTCGCGCGTCTTCAAGTTCGCTGACGTCTTCAGCGGGCATCTCGCCAACTGCGCCGGTCGTCTGACCGCCGTTCACAATACCGACACCGTTCGCGACGATGGTATTGGAGGCGAGATCCACAACGTAGTCATTCGTCAGGACGGTGATTCCGTTGTTGTAGATAGCAAAGTTGTTGGGTTCACTCCTTGCCGTCTCTTTGATGCCATGGTTGATGTTGCCCGATTTCTTAACCACCCCGAGGTAGTCGCGAACGTTCGGTGACATAAGCGATACACCGTGATTTGCCCACAGCTCCCGAATGTCTGCGAGCCGAATGGCGGTGGAATAGGCCTTCCAGCCTGAACCGCGAACTTCGAACCCTCCAGGGACCGAGAAAGATCGCGACTCGTTCACCAGAATGGGTGCATTGCTTTGTTGATAGTCAGTGTCGATTTGATCCCGACCAATTTCGACAGCGCGTACATCGACATCTGCCCCAGGGAAATAGCGTGCCAGTGCCGCCTCGGCCGACCTAACTGCCTGGTTCAGTTCACCTTGAACGTTCTTCGAGGTCGGAAGGTTATGGACGTACCAAATCTCGAATTCGGAGACCAATTTGTCATTGAGTGCCGCCCGTACCTCGGTGGCGGCACTTCGTAACTTTTCTGGAACCTCGTTCAGAGGACCAGTGAGCAGCCATGAGACCGCAGTGTTCAGGTCGGAAGCTTTATTTGCGGGCGCCGCGTCTTTGTTGGTCAGGGCTTCATACCCTTGGGCCACGACTACTTTGTTGCGCTCCGGCGTGACCGCCACCATGTCGCATTTTTTATCGTTCGAGTGATCGGTCAAGGCATTTGACGCAAACAGGCTAACGTCATCGACGCCGAGGCGCAGTTCCGCGACGAAAAGTAGTAGCGCATTAGGGTCGTGGGTGTGGAGGTCTTCGCGTGAGTTGTAGGCAGCGAAAGCTGGTCTTGCAGCCCCCAATTCCTGCGCCAACTCGCTCATCATGGCCTGGTCCCCTGTGTAGTCATGCTTCCCAGTATGCCGGAGATGTGAGATGTGCTCGTCGCAGGCCGCGTGGTGGCCCAGAACCTCTGGCTATTCCCTTGGCGAAGGTGAACGGACTGGCTTGGACGTGGGGTGCTGCTCACTGTGGTGGTGGGTGCGGCGTGTCGGGTTATGTCGACGCCGATCGTCACACCCCGGAACTGACATCGGCACTGCGACATGGCCTACAAGTGCCCAGCCGTTCTCGAGACCCGTCTGCGTCGTCGACCTGAAGGTACCAGCTCCCTTCTCCTCACGCCCAGCCACTCCGACGCGTGGCCAAAAGCGGGTCCTCCAGTCAAACGCGCGGCTGACGTCAGTTGTTGAACCACGGCCGCCAGAAGTGTCGCGTATAGGGTATCCGGTGAACTATTGGGTGACGGTGACTTGTACAACACACGATTTCCGATGCCTGAACTGCTAGTCGGCTACGCAATCTGATCCACCGACTCCGGGTCCTCATCGCATAGCTCAACGTCGGGGCCAACAGGATCACGTCCGGTCTGTATGGGGCGCTTGCTGACGCCAAGGCGGAGATACCTTCGTCGTCGCTAAGGTAGGTCGTCTCGCCAATCCATCGGGGATGCCCAGGACCCTCCCCAATCCGTCAGGGATGCCCGCGGACGGTCGACGACCTTGCCCGAGATAAAACAAGGACGCGCAACCATAGCCCGATGTGCCGACTATATATTCTTGATCAATACAAAATACTGCGTACCAGAGTTCCACGCCACTGGATGCAGCAGTGTTCCCACCGCGGGGTTGAGCGCGCTGAACATCATGCCGTTGCCGGCGTAGATCCCAACGTGGCCCCAATGGTTTGGCCCGTCCGGATTTTGCACCACGAGGTCGCCTGGCTGGGGCATTGTCGTCGGAGTTCCTGAGAGCCATTGTTCCGTTCGCGGGAGCTGGATGCCGACTTGGCCGTAGACCCATTGGACGTAGCCGGAGCAGTCCCACGCCTTGAATGCTGTTCCGCCCCAGACGTACGTTCCGCCTACGCCTTCCTGTGCGAATCGGATGATGTCGCGGCGGAACTGGCTCATGTTGCCTGGTAGGTCGGGCATGCTTGTACCGCCGCTACCGGTCAAACAGCTCTGCAGAGTGACGCCCGACCTAAGCGCCGCCACGATTGCGTGCGCCTCGCCTTCCCATTGGGCGTACAACTCGGGAAAGGCAGAAGCCTGAACGGCTTGAGCGGCGCCGCTCTTGGACATCGTCTCCCAGCCGGGAGTGTCGAGCAGTCCAGGTGGTGAGCCGTGATTTGGTCCCTTTGGGCCGCCGAAGAACGCTTGGGCGTCGTAGACGGGGTTCATCAGCTCGGCCACGCTCCCCCACCCCCCTACGTGTCAGCGTTGGGTAAGGCCAGCAGCTCATAGCAACTCCGTCTGATTCGTAGGGCGAGAACCAGGAACATCATCAATGTCTATCTCCACAATTTCGTTGCCGCGGGAGAATGGGTCCATG
>NZ_JADNYM010000046.1 GCF_015708085.1 Arthrobacter terrae
CTCTGGACACGCCCAGCCGCTTGCACATCCACTGCACCGGGAAGTTGGCGTTCTCCTCCTGAACAAGGCGGTAGAGGTCTTCTACCGTTGTTCTTTGGCGAAGAACGCCGAAACTTTTTTAGGAATTCATTCTCTCGTTCCACTTCCCGGAGCCGGGTCTCCAGCGCCTTGTATTTAGCGGCTTCCACGGGTTGATCGGACTTCATGCTGGCATCGGGATGGCCTTCATTGTGGTAACGGATCCACCGACGCAGCGCGCTCACCGAGACCCCCAGCTCGGAGGCGACGGTGGCTATCGGACGACCGGAAGAAATAACGAGATCAACGGCATCGGCTTTGAACTCATCAGAAAACGTTTGACGGGCGGACATGGGCACAATCCTTTCAAACTGTGTCTCATATCAGTAGTACACCTCAGATACCCAGGGCGTTGAGGCGTTTAGTTAGTCGCGTGGCGACACCCCAGATCTCAATGACGGACAGCCGGCGCATGAGTGCTTCCCTGTCTACCGGTGGTACGGAGTCCCAATGGCACACGCCGCCGCAAACGAGCATTGCCACCGACTTCTACACGCTGTGGCCCACTAAGCTAAGTCCCTGGCCTATGTAACCAAATGGTGCCGTCAATGTAGGAGGATCATCGGAGTATGGCTCGTCCGCATCTGAGAATACGTTTATTGTCATCTCACCTGGGAACCGGATGATCCCGGCGACCCTGTCGCCTCCGAATGTGTCGTAGACTTTCGTTCGGCTTGCGAAACTGTCTCCAAGCTGTGGTGGAAATAGTTCCGCCCTAGTGCCGACTTTGAACTTTCTAAGAACGTGCACAGCCCCTTCCAGCCCTCCCGAAAAATCATCGGGCTTGAGCGGGTCCCCCTTCGGGTGCTGTACTGCGTAGGCTGCTGCGACGAGGGGCTTCGTATTAATCAGCAGATCACCATCAACCGGGAAATAGTCTCTTAAACGGTATGGTAGCGAACGTGGCAGCATTTTCCATCATGGGCCATTGGGAATACCAGCGGCAGCTCCGCCACACCCCCGATACGGCGGAGCGGCAACCCACCATACCGGTCAGTTTCAGATGTGTAGTATCAAGTAAAGTCTCGTAATTACTGGGAGATGAGCCGGATTACTCCGGTTCATCTGCTTCATCTAGCTCTAACTTTGGGGGGGCCACATTGGCAATCGATCTGGGAAAACTTGTACCTGTCGCGGCAGCTCCGCTACTTGTACCCCGAGACATCTTCGACGCTCTTCCAGATAAGCCGTGGTCACGCTTACGCCTGGAACAAGGCGAGGTCCTGCAGAAGTGGTACGACAATCGCAACCGCCGCGACAACGTCATCAAGCAGAACACCGGTGGCGGAAAAACCGTTATTGGGCTGCTGATTGCCCAGAGCAGCTTGAATGAGCACGTCGGTCCGGCGGTTTACCTAGTTCCGGACACCTACCTCGTTGATCAGGTAGTGAAGGAAGCCGACGCTCTGGGCATTGTGGTCACGAAAGAAGTAAACGATGTTCAGTTTCGAGCCCAACGGGCGATCCTCGTAACGACCTTCCACAAAGTACTCAACGGCCGATCTGTGTTCGGAGTGCGAGGATCCAATCGCGATCCCCTCGTGCTCGGCACAGTCATAGTTGACGACGCGCATGCTTCTTTGAACGCAGCCAAGGGTATCTTCACCGCGACTATCATGCGAGGGCAGCCAGCTTTCGACAAGCTACTGACGCTGTTTCAGGACGATCTGAAACACCAGAGTCCGAGAATCTGGGCGGACATAACCGCGGGTGATTACTCTAGTCCGCTCCGCGTTCCCTTTTGGTGCTGGAAGGAGCGCCAGGATGAAGTTATGGCGATCCTCCGTGCCGAAGGAGAGGATGACAATTGGAAGGATCTTTACTTTGCGTGGCCTCTCATTCGGGAACATTTGCATCTTGCCGGGGCGACCGTCACTAGCCGGGCCATCGAGATCCGGACTCCGTGCCCTGCCATCGAGCTAATCCCGTCCTTCGAACAGGCACAGAGGCGTGTCTATCTGACTGCCACGCTTGCCGATGACGGAGTCCTCGTGACCGAGCTGGGTGCCGACGCTGCAAACGTAATGATCCCTCTAACTCCTGGTAGGGCCTCAGATTTAGGTGATCGAGTCATCATTGCGCCTCAGGGAATAAATCCGCATATTGGCGATGACAGCGTTAGGCGCCTGGCGCGTCAATTCGCCGACGGCATACGAGACGGCAGTAGCAATCCATCATCTAACCCAATAAATGTGGTTGTCATTGTTCCCAGTCATCAAACAGCGCAAAAGTGGACAGGTTTTGCAGACCACACATGTGATGTACACACACTCGCCCCCATCGTCGCACGCCTAAAAGCAGGTGAACATCTCGGACTCATAGTCCTCGTGAACAAGTACGACGGCGTTGACCTTCCCGGGGATGCCTGCCGCCTACTCATTCTCGACGGTGTGCCAACTCCGCTTGACGCGACTGAGAGCCGGGAATCTTCCGCCCTCGCCGGGAGCGACACGTTCCTCGCTCGAAAAGTTCAACGAATCGAGCAGGGCATGGGCAGGGCCATCCGCGATGCCGAAGACCACTGCGCGGTTCTCCTCGTGGGCCACGAACTCGCAGTTGCAATAGTCGACCCGGCGGCACGAAAATTCTTCTCTCCGGCTACTAGGGCGCAGATCCAGTTGAGCCAACAGATTGCCGACCAAATACAAAATGAAGGACTGGTGCCAATCCGGGAAATGCTAGACATATTCCTGCGCAGGGACAGGTCGTGGACTTCGCCGAGCAGCATGGCGCGCGCCGGCATTCTCTACGACGCAGATGGTCACGTCAGTGCTTTAGCCATAGCTCGCCGAGAAGCATTCAACCTCGCAACCGCAGGTGATTTTGCCTCAGCTGGCAACCGCCTCGTCGAAGCACTTCGGGCCATGCCGGCAAAAGAGCGCGGCTGGTACGGAGAGGAGGCCGCAGCCTATACGAACGGCGTAGATCCAGCGGCAGCTCAAGCAGGTCTGGGCCAAGCACGCAAAGACAACTCATCCGCTTTGCTCCCGCTCGTGGCGACACCTGTCCGACCAATGAAGCCTGCGGGAGTCCAAGCTAAAGCATGCTCGACGTTTTTGAACGATCACTACGCCAACGGAACGTTATTGGTTCTTGGTGTCTCCGCGATCCTGGAGCGACTTCATTGGGATGAAAATGGGGCAGACGCTGCCGAGGGTGCAATGGAAGACATAGGCGCACATCTGGGGTTCGCAAGCGACCGACCCGATAAGCTCTACAAAGTTGGCCCAGACAATCTTTGGGCAGTCAATGACGATGTGCACGTTGCTTTCGAACTCAAGACTGAAGTCATTCGTAACGACGAGCGGATTTGGAAGAAAGAGTTGGACCAGCTCGCGGGGCACTTGAACTGGCACGCAGCAAATTACAAAGGAGTCTCGCGACTGATTCCTGTGATGGTGCACCCAAAGGGTAAGGCCGACGAGAAAGGAACTCCGCCACAGGGATGCCGCTACATGGGTCCGGACGAACTCGTGGCCTTTAAAGCGAGCCTCAATGGGTTCGCACAAGCAGTGTCCCTGAACTTCGGATGGAAGAGCCCAGAGGTGGTTGGGAAGCGTTTACAAGAATTTGGACTCACGCTGGATCAAGCAGTGCTCAAACACACCAGTATTTTACGTTAACATAGCACTCATGCCTTAGCCCAGAGGGACCGTTGGTCACTCGAATAGTAGAATCGCGGCAGACGCTATTTCCTTAGGCCAGTGCCCGCGCTACGTCGTAGTCTGCTGACTTTTCCAGCGTGTGCCGTGCCCGGTCGTACCTTCGGGTTGTGCGGGGTCCGCATGGCCCATGCTGTCTTGCAGTTCATGAAGGGTGGTGCCAGCGTCCAAGGCAACGGTGGCGAACGTGTGACGTAGGGAGTGAGGGCTGATCCGCCCTTCCACTCCTGCTGCTTTCGCCAGCCGTTGCACGGTTCGGAACGCTTCTGACGCCTGCCATGCGTTGCCCATTCTGGTGGCGAAGATTGGCCGGCTCCTGCCCGCCGTGCCGGTTACCGGCTCCTGCCCGTGCGTTCCCACATAGGTGTGCGGTGCGTCGACCGCGGGGGCCGGCACGGCCACTGTTGCCGGCTTCCCACCTTTGCGCCGGACCGTCAGGGTCCGGTGCCGGCGTTGTGGCCGTAATCAGCGGTGGTGACTCCCAGCGCCTCACTGAGCCGAATGCCGGTGAACAGAAGCAGGCTAACCAAGGCATGGGAGCGCGGGCCGTCTGTCAAGGGTCATGAGTTTCTGCCCACCAGCGGCCACTTCTTCTGCCCGCTGGTGGCCAGCAAAACTGCCCGGATATGGCCATGAGATCTGCCCACAAATATAAATTCGTGGTTGGCCATACCGGTCCGGTGTTTTAGCTCAGTTGTATCACTCCCTTCCCTGCTAGGGCCTGGGTCAGCCTGACGGAGTCGCCACTGGTCTGGCAGATGTGGGCGTGGTGTAGCAGTCGGTCCACCGTCGCTGTCGCCAGGGTCTTGGGCATGAGCTCGTCGAATCCGGCTGGGTGCAGGTTGGAGGAGATCGCGATGGAGCGTTTCTCGTAGGCAGCATCCACGACTCTGTAGAGTCCTTCGGCGGCGTCAGTTCCCACGGCGAGGAGCCCGATGTCATCGATCACGACCAGATCGGCTCGGAGTACCCGGTCGACGGCTTTGGTGACGCTGTCGTCGGTGCGGTGGGCGCGGATGAGCTGTCCTAGGTCCTCGAGACGGAACCAGGCCACGCGCAGGCCTTCCTCCACGGCCTGCTGGCCCAGGGCCTCCAAGAAGAACGTTTTCCCGGTGCCGGAGGGCCCGCAGACGACAAGGTTCTCCCCGCGCCGGATCCACTCCAGGGTTCGCAGGGCTTGCTGGGTCGGGGTCGGGATCGAGGAAGCGGCGGGGTCCCAGGCATCGAAGGTTTTCCCGGTCGGGAACCCGGCGGCCTTGCGGCGGGTGGCGAGCATTGAGGCGGCACGGCCACGTATTTCCTCGGTGAAGAGCGCCTTGATCACCTCGACTGGTTCCCAGCGCTGGGCACGGGCGGTCGCGATGAGTTCCGGTGCCAAGGCGCGGGCATGGGGCATCTTCAAAGACCGCATCATCGCCTCCACGTCATCGGGCAGTGCCAGGGCGGTGGTGTTGAGCGGGTTCACGGCTGTACTTCCTTGCTGCTGGTGATGGCGGCCCAGGCACTGGTGCCCTGGGTCAGAGACGCGTCCTCGCTGGCGGCGTGGGTGGTGGTGGAGGCCCTGCCTGCCTGCAGGATCGAGGAGAGGTCTCCGTGGGCGAAGCGGCCGTGGATCGCCGCGGTACCCAGAGCCCGGTCAACCTCGATGACGCCGGCGATCTTCGCCAGCGACACGGCCTCAGCCATCTTCTGGTTCATCCGTGCAGTGCCGATGGCGGCGGCTTCCTTCAACCAAGCCGCGGCGCCGCCGCCAATGGCCAGGAACTCCGCCTCAGCCCCGGTACGGGCCCGCGGCGTGTAATCCCCGGGGATCTTCTCCACGTAACCGGGGAAATGCTCATCGTTGATCGCCGGACTTCCCGGCCGTGCCCTGCCGTGGCGGGCGACCTCCACCGGGCCGGCGGGACCGTGGTGAACAATGACGATTTTCTCATCCGGACCAGCACCATGGGAACGGACAAACACCCTTTGCCCCAGCAGGTGGGACGGGACGGAGTACATGGCGTTGTTGAACGTGACCATGGGCGTGTTCGGCGGCACCGTACGGGCCAAACCAAAGGAGACCGTGTGGGCGTCATCCGGAACCCGATGCAGGCGCAGGACCTCCTCGGCGAGCATCGCCGCCGGTTTGCGCTTGGTAGCCCGGTGTTCACGGGTGTTGATGTGGGCCATGAACTCCTCACACGCGACCTCCACCTCGGCGAAGGAGCCGTACTCGGCGCGCAGGTTCGTATCCCTGGGCACGATGTCAGCCTTGGCGACCTTCACCGCGTTCTCCACCCCGCCCTTGGAAGCGGGATCCGCCGGCTGGCACGTCAACACGGTCACGCCGTAGTAGCGGGCAAAATCCACGGTTTGCAGGTTCCGCACCGGCACCCCGGCCACATGCGAGACCGTCACCGTCTTTTCGTTATCCGTGAGGACATAAGTGGGTGCCCCGCCAGCGATGCGGAAAGACCTATCCAGGGCCGCGAACACGGACGGCGCCGTCCTATCCCGCAAAGCGATGACGATCCGGAACCGTGACCACGCCAGCCAGGCAACGAACAACACCGTCTTCACACCGTCAATATAAGGGCCGTCTCCGAAATCATATTGTAGCCAGCCGCCAGGCTCCGTGACCCACGGCCGGTGCACGCGCACCCGCCCGAGCTTCCACTCGGCCTTGACCTGGGCCATCGCGCGGCGGGTGGAACGCTCAGACCCCGCATAGCCCATGCCCACCAGCTTTTGGTGGGTGA
>NZ_JADNYM010000047.1 GCF_015708085.1 Arthrobacter terrae
TGCGTCTGTTGTTTGAGAACTCAATAGTGTGCCAAGTTTTGTCGATACCGATTTTTTTATTGGTTGAGATTGTTGTTGTTTGCTGCGTTTGTGGTGGGTAACAATTTTTTTGGCTGGTTTCGAATTTAGTGCTGCTGTCATGACCCTTTTTCCGGGTGTGGTGGTGGTGTCTGTGATTTACATCAACGGAGAGTTTGATCCTGGCTCAGGATGAACGCTGGCGGCGTGCTTAACACATGCAAGTCGAACGATGAACCTCACTTGTGGGGGGATTAGTGGCGAACGGGTGAGTAACACGTGAGTAACCTGCCCTTAACTCTGGGATAAGCCTTGGAAACGGGGTCTAATACCGGATATTTACTTCCTGCCGCATGGTGGGTTGTGGAAAGATTTATTGGTTTTGGATGGACTCGCGGCCTATCAGCTTGTTGGTGAGGTAATGGCTTACCAAGGCGACGACGGGTAGCCGGCCTGAGAGGGTGACCGGCCACACTGGGACTGAGACACGGCCCAGACTCCTACGGGAGGCAGCAGTGGGGAATATTGCACAATGGGCGCAAGCCTGATGCAGCGACGCCGCGTGAGGGATGAAGGCCTTCGGGTTGTAAACCTCTTTCAGTAGGGAACAAGGCCGGCTTTGGTTGGTTGAGGGTACCTGCAGAAGAAGCGCCGGCTAACTACGTGCCAGCAGCCGCGGTAATACGTAGGGCGCAAGCGTTATCCGGAATTATTGGGCGTAAAGAGCTCGTAGGCGGTTTGTCGCGTCTGCCGTGAAAGTCCGGGGCTCAACTCCGGATCTGCGGTGGGTACGGGCAGACTAGAGTGCAGTAGGGGAGACTGGAATTCCTGGTGTAGCGGTGAAATGCGCAGATATCAGGAGGAACACCGATGGCGAAGGCAGGTCTCTGGGCTGTAACTGACGCTGAGGAGCGAAAGCATGGGGAGCGAACAGGATTAGATACCCTGGTAGTCCATGCCGTAAACGTTGGGCACTAGGTGTGGGGGACATTCCACGTTTTCCGCGCCGTAGCTAACGCATTAAGTGCCCCGCCTGGGGAGTACGGCCGCAAGGCTAAAACTCAAAGGAATTGACGGGGGCCCGCACAAGCGGCGGAGCATGCGGATTAATTCGATGCAACGCGAAGAACCTTACCAAGGCTTGACATGAACCGGTAACGGCCAGAAATGGTCGCCCCGCTTGCGGTCGGTTTACAGGTGGTGCATGGTTGTCGTCAGCTCGTGTCGTGAGATGTTGGGTTAAGTCCCGCAACGAGCGCAACCCTCGTTCTATGTTGCCAGCGGGTAGTGCCGGGGACTCATAGGAGACTGCCGGGGTCAACTCGGAGGAAGGTGGGGACGACGTCAAATCATCATGCCCCTTATGTCTTGGGCTTCACGCATGCTACAATGGCCGGTACAAAGGGTTGCGATACTGTGAGGTGGAGCTAATCCCAAAAAGCCGGTCTCAGTTCGGATTGGGGTCTGCAACTCGACCCCATGAAGTCGGAGTCGCTAGTAATCGCAGATCAGCAACGCTGCGGTGAATACGTTCCCGGGCCTTGTACACACCGCCCGTCAAGTCACGAAAGTTGGTAACACCCGAAGCCGGTGGCCTAACCCCCTTTGTGGGGAGGGAGCTGTCGAAGGTGGGACCGGCGATTGGGACTAAGTCGTAACAAGGTAGCCGTACCGGAAGGTGCGGCTGGATCACCTCCTTTCTAAGGAGCGCCTCGGATTCGTTGTCCTGGTCCTGGTGGCCGGGGCGGGGGTCTGCAGGAGGCCTGTTTCGTGGACGTAGGTTCCACGGCGGGTGCTCATGGGTGGAATATTGATGGAATGGTTCCTGCCGGTTTGTGGTGGGGGGTTGGTGGGTGAGTACGGTCCTGGCGCTTCCTTTTGGGGGTGTTGGGGTGTGGAAAGTCTGTTGGTTCCCTGTCGTGGTGGGGGTCCTGTGTTGGCACACTATTGGGTTTTGAGGCAACAGGGTCATGGTCGTGGTGTCCGGGCGTGTTTTTGTGTCCGGGTGGTGCGGGTGTGGGTTCTGGTGTTTCTGGTGTTCCCTGGTCTGGCTGGTTGCCTGTTGTGGGTGTCTGGCGGGTTGTGGGGTTGTTGTTTGAGAACTATATAGTGGACGCGAGCATCTTATGAAGAAATGCAATTTCTTTTGAGTGTTTATGAACCTGGATCGGGTTCGCGTGATGTGTTGCTGGTGCTGTCTCTTTCGGGGGTGGTGGTGGTGGTGTGTTGTGTGGGCTTGTTTTCATGGTTTTCTCGATGAGTTGAGTGTTTTTTTGATTTTTTGTGGTCAAGTTTTTAAGGGCGCACGGTGGATGCCTTGGCATTAGGAGCCGAAGAAGGACGTAGGAATCTGCGATAAGCCTCGGGGAGTTGATAACCGAACGGTGATCCGAGGGTGTCCGAATGGGGAAACCCCGCCATGGGCCTTTTGGTTGCGTGGTGACCTGCAGCTGAACACATAGGCTGTGTGGGGGGAACGTGGGGAAGTGAAACATCTCAGTACCCACAGGAAGAGAAAACAATAGTGATTCCGTTAGTAGTGGCGAGCGAACGCGGATCAGGCTAAACCGTTCATGTGTTGATAGCCGGCGGGCGTTGCATGGTCGGGGTTGTGGGACTTTCCGTACTGGTTCTGCCGGACTGGTGGGGTGAGAGTGTAGGCATAGGTGAACGGTCTTGAAAGGCCGGCCGTAGAGGGTGTGAGCCCCGTAACCGAAATGTTTGTTACACCGCCTGGAGAGTATCCCAAGTAGTACGGGGCCCGAGAAATCCCGTGCGAATCTGTCAGGACCACCTGATAAGCCTAAATACTACCTAATGACCGATAGCGGACAAGTACCGTGAGGGAAAGGTGAAAAGTACCCCGGGAGGGGAGTGAAATAGTACCTGAAACCGTGTGCCTACAAACCGTCGGAGCCAGTCTGATGCTGGTGACGGCGTGCCTTTTGAAGAATGAGCCTGCGAGTTAGTGTTACGTCGCGAGGTTAACCCGTGTGGGGAAGCCGTAGCGAAAGCGAGTCTGAATAGGGCGAGTGTAGTGGCGTGATCTAGACCCGAAGCGAAGTGATCTACCCATGGCCAGGTTGAAGCGACTGTAAGACGTCGTGGAGGACCGAACCCACTTCAGTTGAAAATGGAGGGGATGAGCTGTGGGTAGGGGTGAAAGGCCAATCAAACTTCGTGATAGCTGGTTCTCCCCGAAATGCATTTAGGTGCAGCGTTGCGTGTTTCTTGCCGGAGGTAGAGCGACTGGATGGCTAATGGGCCCTACAAGGTTACTGACGTCAGCCAAACTCCGAATGCCGGTAAGTCAGAGCGCAGCAGTGAGACTGTGGGGGATAAGCTTCATAGTCGAGAGGGAAACAGCCCAGACCACCAACTAAGGCCCCTAAGCGTGTGCTAAGTGGGAAAGGATGTGGGATTGCGAAGACAACCAGGAGGTTGGCTTAGAAGCAGCCATCCTTAAAAGAGTGCGTAATAGCTCACTGGTCAAGTGATTCCGCGCCGACAATGTAGCGGGGCTCAAGTACACCGCCGAAGTTGTGGCATTCATATATTACCCAAGCCGGGGACGTGTTCTCTTGGTTCAGGGGTGTGGATGGGTAGGGGAGCGTCGTGTGGGCAGTGAAGTCGCGGTGTAAACCAGTGGTGGAGCCTACACGAGTGAGAATGCAGGCATGAGTAGCGAAAGACGGGTGAGAAACCCGTCCGCCGAATGATCAAGGGTTCCAGGGTCAAGCTAATCTGCCCTGGGTAAGTCGGGACCTAAGGCGAGGCCGACAGGCGTAGTCGATGGACAACGGGTTGATATTCCCGTACCGGTGAAAAACCGCCAATACTGATTCCGTGATGCTAACCGCCCGGAGCCTGACCGCCCGCCCTTGTGGCGGGGCCGGTTTTTGGCCGAGCGCGGGACCCGATCGGGGGAGGTAAGCGTATTAACAGGTGTGACGCAGGAAGGTAGCCAAGCCGGGCGATGGTTGTCCCGGTCTAAGGATGTAGGGCGGGTCATAGGTAAATCCGTGGCCCTGGTTTTGATACCGGGTCTGAGATCTGACGGGACCCCCGTGAGGGGGAATTTGGTGATCCTATGCTGCCTAGAAAAGCATCGGCGCGAGGTTTTAGCCGCCCGTACCCCAAACCGACACAGGTGATCAGGTAGAGAATACTAAGGCGATCGAGAGAATTATGGTTAAGGAACTCGGCAAAATGCCCCCGTAACTTCGGGAGAAGGGGGGCCTGCCTCGTGAAGGACACTTGCTGTCCGTGAGCGGGTGTGGGCCGCAGAGACCAGGGGGAAGCGACTGTTTACTAAAAACACAGGTCCGTGCGAAGTCGCAAGACGATGTATACGGACTGACTCCTGCCCGGTGCTGGAAGGTTAAGAGGACCGGTTAGCCCTTACGGGCGAAGCTGAGAATTTAAGCCCCAGTAAACGGCGGTGGTAACTATAACCATCCTAAGGTAGCGAAATTCCTTGTCGGGTAAGTTCCGACCTGCACGAATGGAGTAACGACTTCCCCGCTGTCTCAACCATAAACTCGGCGAAATTGCAGTACGAGTAAAGATGCTCGTTACGCGCAGCAGGACGGAAAGACCCCGAGACCTTTACTATAGTTTGGTATTGGTGTTCGCAGTGGCTTGTGTAGGATAGGTGGGAGACTGTGAAGCCGTGACGCTAGTTATGGTGGAGTCATCGTTGAAATACCACTCTGGTCACTTTGGACATCTAACTTCGGCCCGTAATCCGGGTCAGGGACAGTGCCTGATGGGTAGTTTAACTGGGGCGGTTGCCTCCTAAAGAGTAACGGAGGCGCCCAAAGGTTCCCTCAGCCTGGTTGGCAATCAGGTGTCGAGTGTAAGTGCACAAGGGAGCTTGACTGTGAGAGAGACATCTCGAGCAGGGACGAAAGTCGGGACTAGTGATCCGGCGGCACATTGTGGAATGGCCGTCGCTCAACGGATAAAAGGTACCTCGGGGATAACAGGCTGATCTTGCCCAAGAGTCCATATCGACGGCATGGTTTGGCACCTCGATGTCGGCTCGTCGCATCCTGGGGCTGGAGTAGGTCCCAAGGGTTGGGCTGTTCGCCCATTAAAGCGGTACGCGAGCTGGGTTTAGAACGTCGTGAGACAGTTCGGTCCCTATCCGCTGCGCGCGCAGGAAATTTGAGAAGGGCTGTCCTTAGTACGAGAGGACCGGGACGGACGAACCTCTGGTGTGTCAGTTGTACTGCCAAGTGCATCGCTGATTAGCTACGTTCGGATGGGATAACCGCTGAAAGCATCTAAGCGGGAAGCTCGCTTCGAGATGAGATTTCCAGACACCTCCGGGTGTGAGAGGCCCCCAGCCAGACCACTGGGTTGATAGGCCGGACGTGGAAGCGGGGACTAAAGACCCGTGAAGCTGACCGGTACTAATAGGCCGATGACTTACACCACACCCTTTTACCGGTAAAGCGACTTCAAACGCTTCACCACCATGGTAAAAGGAAAAGATAAAGAATGCCCGCGTCCACTATATGGTTCCCAACCAACAACCCCCACCACAATCGGGGCAACACAACAACACCGTAATTGAATAGTGTTAGTTGTAACCCACAAGTTTCCCCCGACCCACACCGGTACAGGACCCCCACAAAAGGTTCTGACACCGGTCCCGGGCCGGAGCGGAGAAAGAGTTACGGCGGTCATAGCGTGGGGGAAACGCCCGGTCCCATTCCGAACCCGGAAGCTAAGGCCCACAGCGCCGATGGTACTGCACTCGTGAGGGTGTGGGAGAGTAGGACACCGCCGGACAACCATT
>NZ_JADNYM010000048.1 GCF_015708085.1 Arthrobacter terrae
GCACCACATCATGGCCCAACCCCACTGTGAGCATCCGTCCATGGAACGCGGGCCCGGCCGCGTAGGTGTTCCCGTCAACGAGCAGGTTCCCGACTCTGTCGGCCTTCCGCGATTCGTAGCGCACCGCCTCAAAACCGACCCCCGGCAACTCCAAGGACGCCGCCACGTCCTGGGCGAACAGCTCACCCACGGGCAGGCCCTTGCGGTAATGCGTGGTGCCGGCCAGGGCGTCACACCGGGCCATCAAAACCTTGTTGAGCCCGGCCAAGGTGGCGGCCTCCGGCTCCGGGACCATGAAGTTCCGGCGCAGGAACCCCACCGCGTTCTCCACACTGCCTTTTTCGTGACCCGAGTACGGATTGCAGTACCGTGACTCGGACCGGTAGTGCAGCTTGAACGCAGCAAACAGCTTCGTCTCCGTCACCCGGGTTCCCACCCGATTTCCGATGCCCGTGGCGTTGTCAAAAACCATATGTCTCGGTACGGCCCCGATATGTTCAAACACGGTCCGCAACCCGTGCGCGACGCACTCGGAGGTCTCGCCCCGATACCCCTGGACGAAGCGCATGTTCGAGAACGGGAAGGTCACCACGAAGATGTGCAGGACCTGCCGGATCCCGGCGATGATCGCCTCGGCCTGCCCGAAATCGACCTGCACTGTGCCAGCCGGCCAGACCAGTTCGGTGAAGCCCTCCCCGGCGCCACGGTTCAGTGCCCGCCACTTCTTCACGAAGCGCTGCACCGGCGAATACGTGGCTGTGTATCCGTGCTCGTCAACGAGCCGGTCAAAGACCCGCTTGGCCGTATGCCGCTGCTTGCGGTTCCGGCGCTCATCCTCGCCCAGCCACCCCTCAATGACGTCATCGAACCCGGCCAGCACCGAGCCCCCGGGCCTAGCCAACGGAGCTGGTGGTGCCGGGGAGAAGTCCTCCCGGCCGGAGTATTTCGCCACCGACGCCCGGCTAACATCCAACAGCCGCGCGATCTCACGGCCAGGAACCCCCTGGGAGTCGAGCTTTCTGATACTTTCTTGTACGGACATGGGTACCGTCATCTGCTTTCTAGCCCTTCCGGCGCATACGCTTCGCAATGGCAGCGCCGTAAGGAACTTATCTGAGTAGTGGCGGGCCCATGTCCCCAACACTCTGGACGGGCCCCGGCCACCGGGTGATCTCTATCTGAAGGCCAACCCCGAAACCATGATTTGGAGGGGAAAAAACTGGCCTGATTCTTAGCGCTCTTTTGGCCTGAAACGAGCCGCTAACTTGGCCTACATTCCTAGCTGAAACGGCCTACAAATAGTTGATCACACACAGTGATCTTCGTATTCGCGGTCGCCGCGCTCACCGCCCTGCTGTCGCCGCTACGCGAAGGACCCCCACAGGTTGACCAGGCCGGCCAAGCCCGATAGCGCGCCGACACCCCGACGTCTCGTCTGCCGGGCGCTCCGCGCATGATTAATCAGGGGTGGCTTGTGAAAAAGTGAAATATCCGACGCTAAGCCTACGAGGCGCTAAGCCTACGAGGCGTCCGGGACGATCGTTCGCGAGACACTGGCTGAGATCTCATCGAGGCCAGCAAATACAAGGGCCCACCGTGTAACGGTTGCCGTGGACGCACCAACGCAACGCATGCCTACCTTCGCGATACACGCCCTGAGGCGTCCCTCGGGGGCAGCGCTTCTTGCCTATGAACGGACCCGATCACCGCGGCCCACGGCTGACTTCTGGTGGCATATTCGCTCTAACGTCGGATATTTCACTTTTTCACGGACCACCCCGGGCAGGTTACCGGTTCAGCCGCTCCTCAATTGCCCGTTAATCGATTGCCGGTTGAAGGGACGGTTGCCGGGGGAATTCCCATGGCAACCGTCCGTTTGTCCGGCAATATCTGGCATGGTGCGTTTCAGCGGACGCGAAGCCCGGCCTGCAGCAGCTTTCGCTGCAGGATTTCCGGATTATTGACCGCATCCCGCATCCCGCATCCCGCATCCCGCATCCCGCAGCCACCTCACGACCCGCAGTCCCGTAGCCCGGATCCGGTCTTCACGGATTATCTCCTTCCGCAGAGCATCCGCCGGCAGGTCTCCGGCCAGATATTCATCACCGGAGTATTTGATCCGGCCGTCAAATACACCGCCCAAACCAAACTCTTTCCGGTGGAAGTCCATGTAACCAATGCGGTCCTGATCGTCGCGGACCTCGTGCTGGAGTTCCGGTGCAGGGAACCGAGCGTGTGCAGGTGAGCGCCGCTGAGCGATTCGCCGCGAGGCCCCACTCCGGTCAGCGCGGCGGCACCGGCTGCGGACGAACGCACCCGATTCAGCATTCGGGTGGCTCTGGGCGCACCAGCAAAAGACCAGCGCACCCGCTGGGGTGGAGCAGGGGCGCTGGTCCATACCGGGTGCGGTATATCGTCAGGGTCCGCTCATATCCGGCCACGTCCCGGCCTAATTCTCCGGCGGGGTCCCCCGCGCGTAGTCCGCCCCGAGAATAACCGCCGGTCAACGTTGTACCCCGAACGTTTTTCCATCTGACTGCCGGGGCCCATGGGCACAGATAAGCAGCGCGCCGTCACTGCCGCAGCACCGCATGGCAGCGCCGCAGCATCACTGCGGAATCCCCGGCTCCGCGGGCGAAGCGCGGCTACGCCCCGGGATGTTCCGTCAGCAGTTCCGCCAGCGATTCCAGATTTGCCCGGACGGTCCGTGCCTGGGCCCGCTGCACAAATGGGTCTGCCAGCCGACCGAAGACGCCACCTAAGCCCGACGCCGCGTCGATGCGGTAGGTGAACCGGGTACCGCCCTCAGCCGCCTCAAAGGAGTTGGTGATCGTGAAGGAAAGTTTGCCTTCAACGGACCGGTTGACGACCCGATTGGGCGCTTCAAATTCGGTCACTTCGGTAGTCCAGTCAAAGGAGCGGCCCATGATTTTGCTGGTGCCGCTGGAACGAACCCCTATGCCCATCGGGTCGCTCCCGATCTGGGCCGCTTGAGCGACGGAGGAGTCCCACACGGGGGTGTTTTTGGTGGCGGTAATAAAGTCGAAGACCTCCTGCTGCGGCCGGGCGATGAATACGTTTTCTTCGATCACAGGCATGGGAACTCCTTGGGAACGCCTGCCGCTGGCTCGGCTCGGCCGGTGGCCAGGTATGGCGCCATCATCTTCCCAGACCGACGGAATGTCAATGCCCCGGGTGTCCCCAAGCGAGCATCCTGACGGTGATGATTCCCCGGGTGCCCCGGTGCCCTCGTTACCCCGCTGAAGAGTCCGGCCCGATACTTGCCGGTCGTGTCACCTTCCGACGCGCTTGTCGGTGGGAGTTCCCTCCGACGGGTCGGGTTGGGCCCTGGCTGATCGGCACCTGAACTATGAGACCGTTCAGCCGTACTCGCTGGATGAAATCACGGCAGGCACGGGCGTCTCCGATGATGCTTATGACTTCTACAGCGTGAAAAAACTGTCTTTTGTCGGCCGCAAGGCCCTATCAGCCAGACTCTTTAGAGACCGTTTCTTGAACGAGAATAGAGGCTGAAGGCACGAGGGAAGGCTTCACCATGACTACGTCCACAGCAGCAGGAACTCATTGCCTGAAACGAAAATTAGCTGATTGGACGGGGGTGAGGTTAGTGGGAGTGGTGTTTCATGGACATCGTAGGCGGGGGTGACCTTGACTTGGTATCCGAAGGCTTCGAGTTGGCTGTTGGCTGATGGCTGACGGCGCGGGCTTTGGCCTTGCCGGGAGCGCGGCGGACGAAATAGTCGACACCTGGGTCACGATAGAGTTCGCCGGTAGTTGGCATGTGACAGGCGGCAATGAGCATGGCGTGTTCGATCGCGATATGGGCTTTGATCTGCCGCGGTGGACCATGATCCGTCTGTTGTCGGCTGAATGATAGGTGTTCGTTGTCTTGGACACCGCTAGGGCGGCGACGCCGAGGGCGCCCTTGAGGTACGCGTTACCGGGGCGGGTTTTGGTTGACCTGATCCGGTCGGCGGACTCGTTTGATCCTGGGACAGTACGGGCCCAGGAGGCGAACCGCGCAGCGGTGGGGAAAGCCGACATGTCAGCACCGGTTTCGGCGATGAAAACATCGGCGGCGGGAGTGCTGAACCCGGCGATGGATATCAGCAACTCCCGCACCAGCCGGAAGGGCACCAATGCTGTCTCGATCCGCTGCGTGAGTCGGTCGATATCGGCACTGCGGGCGTCGATGCGGTCCGGAAAAAGCCTGACCATGAAGCGGTGGTGGTCGCTGAAACAGCAGATGAGCGCCTCGGTCAAGACCGGAATCTTCGAACACATCCGACGCTTGGCAAGATTTGGTATCAACGGGGCAGAAGTCTCCCCGGCCACCAGTGCTTCAGGACTCTTGACATAGGTATTTAATTTGGTGGCGACGTTTCACGGTTTTTGGTTTCGAATCGCAGGATTTGGTTTGTGCCGGGATAGCGGGTTTCTGTGGCAGTGAGATGGTCGCAGAGTTCACTG
>NZ_JADNYM010000049.1 GCF_015708085.1 Arthrobacter terrae
AACTGTCATTTTCAGAAGCTGACGGCACGCCGATGCCGGTGTTGCCGGGGTTGTGCAGCCGGCTTCTGAACGCTGGTCGTTCAGTACTCATATGCACTAAAGTCATTGTTGCGCAATAGTTCTGTTCTCAAAGAGGAGACAGGCATGGACAACGGGTCGGATCGGATCGGGTCGGCGGGCCATCTGACGATGTCAGACACGGCGTGGGAACAGGCCCGGTTACGGGCCGAAGTGATCGGCAAACTCGCGGAACGCGACACCGTTGGGCTGGCCGCTGCCGACGAAGCGGCCGTCGAGTTGGGAATTTCCCGGCGGCGGGTGTACCTGCTGTTGAAGCGCTACCGGCAGGGGAGTGGTCTCGCGACTGATCTTGGCGGCCACCGGTCCGACGGGGGCAAGGGAGGCAACCGGCTCTCGGATCCGGTGGAACAGGTCATTCGCGAGCTGGTGCGCAAGCGGTACATGACGCGGCAGAAGCGCAGTGTGGCCTCGCTGCACCGCGAGATTGCCCGCGTTTGTGCTGCGCGGGGGTTGCCTGCTCCGGCACGGAACACGGTGACAGCGAGGATTGCCCGCATGAATCCCGTCGAGATCGGCCGGCGACGGGAAGGCGCCGACAGCGTCCGGCCCTTGCAGTCGGCAGGCGACAAAGTCCCGGTGATCGCGTCCATCCTGGACCAGGTCCAGATCGATCACACGGTCATTGACCTGATCGTGGTCGACGAGCATGAACGCCGGCCGATCGGCCGACCCTACTTAACGGTGGCCATCGACGTGTTCAGCCGGTGCATCATCGGCATGGTCGTGACTTTGGAGCCGCCGTCTGCGGTCTCGGTAGGGTTATGCCTGGCCCACGCCGCCGGTGACAAGCGGCCGTGGCTCGAACGGCTCGGGGTGGAAGCGGACTGGCCGATGAGTGGGAAGCCGAAGGCGCTGTATGTGGACAACGCCGCCGAGTTCAAGAGCGAAGCACTCACACGGGGGTGCGGGCAACATGGCATCGAACTGGACTACCGACCGCTGGGCCGGCCGCATTACGGCGGAATCGTCGAACGTCTCATCGGCACGGCCATGGGGAAGGTCCACGAACTGCCAGGCACAACCTTCTCGAACCCGGCCGAACGCGGCGGGTATGACTCCGAGAAGATGGCCGCGCTGACCCTGTCCGAGCTGGAGAAGTGGCTGGCGTTGGCGGTGGCGGCGTATCACGGAACCGTGCACGGCGGCCTGGGTCAGACTCCGGCCGGACGGTGGGCCGAGGGAGTCGCCGCGGTCGGCGCACCGGCAGTCACGTCGAATCCGACGGCGTTCCTGGTGGACTTTCTACCCGTGATCCGTCGGAAGCTGACGCGGAGCGGGTTTGTCATCGACCATGTGCACTATTTCGCCAACGCGTTGAAACCCTGGATCAGCCGCCGTGGAAACCTGGCCCGGTTCATCATCCGCAGGGACCCGCGCGACATCAGCCGGATCTGGGTGCTGGACCCTTCGGGCACCGAGTACATCGAAGTTCCGTACCGGACGCTGTCGAACCCTGCGGCAAGTGTGTGGGAGCATCGGCAGGCACTTACCCGGCTGCACGAACGCGGAGCTGCTCAGGTTGATGAGGCCGCACTGTTTCGAATGATCGACCAGATGCGCCATATCTCCGAGACTGCCGCGAAGACGACCAAGCGGACCCGCCGCGAAGCCGAACGCCGCAATCATGCGGGAACCATGGGAAAGGCGTCTCGGTCGCCGATACTGACACCTCCTGCCGCTTCGCCGGAACCCGCCGCGGCCAAACCTGCGGTCCCATTTGAGGAGATTGAACAATGGTGACTGCCGACGAGTACCAGCGGCATCTGCACCCGGCTGTGCAGGCGACGGCTCGGCTGTCGGCTTCCGGACGGATCGATCAGATTCGTGCTGACCGCTGGATTGGGTATCCGAAGGCCGTCGAGGCCGTGGACCGGCTGCAAACCCTGCTCGGGTGGCCTCGGAAGCAGCGCATGCCGAATCTGCTGTTGATAGGGCCGACGAATAACGGCAAGTCCATGATCATCGAGAGGTTTCGCCGTCAGCATCTGCCCAGGACTGAGCCGGACCGGGAGCATATTCCGGTGGTATGCGTGCAGATGCCCGCGGAGCCAACCGAGCTTCGGTTCTATACAGCGTTGCTTTCCGCGATTGGTGCGCCGTTTCGGCCACGGCAGCGCGTCGTTGACGTCGAGCGTCTGGCACTCGCCCTGCTGGGTGAGGTGGGTGTTCGGATGTTGGTGATCGATGAGTTCCACAACGTTCTGGCCGGGCGGGGTGAGACGCGACGCGCGTTCTTGAACCTGCTGCGGTTTTTGGGCAACGAGCTCAACATTCCCCTTGTCGGGGTCGGCACGCGGGAGGCATACCTTGCCGTGAGGTCAGATGACCAGCTGGAGAACAGGTTCGAACCGTTCGTTTTGCCGCTCTGGGAGGTGGGCGATGAAACCCGGTCGCTGCTGGCCAGCTTCGCTGCCTCGTTCCCTCTCCGCTCACCATCCTGCATCGATGGCGAGGACATGGCCCGGTACCTGCTTGCGCGTAGTGAGGGCACTATCGGAGAGCTCGCCCGTTTGCTGACTGCAGCTGCGGTTGCAGCAGTTGAAAGTGGGGAGGAGCGGATCAACCGTAAGACGCTGACCATGGCCGATTACATCGGGCCCAGCGAACGGCGCAAGCTGTTCGAAAGGCAACTGCTGTGATCAACTTGCGCCGCTGGCCAGTGCATCCTGCACCGATCCCCGGCGAGGCACTCTCGTCATGGCTGCGACGAGTCGCCGTTCGCTACGATGCCAACCTTGGCGATCTCGTGTCGGACTTAGGATTTGCGCCGGGCGAGCCGAAGGACCTGGATACATTTCCGCCAACTGGATTCGCTCGCGAGCTGGCACAGCGAACAGGTGTTGACGTACACCGGATTCAAAGGATGAGCCTCAGCGGCTGGGCACCCTGGCTTATTGATCAGACGGAACCGGACGCTGAGGCGTTTACGACCTATACCCGACAGTTTTCCGTGCTGTTGCCGGCAGGCAGGCGGCGCCCGCGGGAGATCTCCGAGTGGCTGGCATGGCTTCCCTCACGACAAGCACTCCGGGCGTGCCCGCTATGTATTGCGACCTCAATGCCACCGTACCCGTACCAATTGTTGTGGTTGCTTTCGTTGACGCTAAGCTGCCCTGCCCACGGGTGCCTTCTTGAACCGCGCGCGAAAGCTGCCAGCTACTTCTCGGACTGGGAGCGCAAGCCGCCTACCCCGAGGCCAGTCTCCGTTACGGCCCTGGCAATGGACAGCCGGACCTGGCAGGCCATGACAACGGGATCGGTCGACCTGCCCCGGCGACAGGTTCACGCCGGGATCTGGTTTCGCCTGATACGGACAATCATTGACGAGCTCGGAGCAACTCTGTCCGAGTGTCGCACCACCGCTGGCCGCCTGATCAAGTGCTTCTGGAAGGAAGCGGGCTATCCTCAGCGATTAGGGCCGCGGAGCTGGCAGCCGCACGAAGGCTATCCACTCGATGTGCAACTTCGTACTCTCGAAGTAACCGCGACCGCCATCCACCTCCTTGAACGCAAAGTCCTCATAGGCCAAGGAACAGACGCGGCACTCTTCCTGCCCGATGACGCCACCAGCGGGGAACAGGCCGGGCAGTAACAAAATCGCGACGGGCAGGGCACAGGCTTCCGCCTTGTCAGACGAAGTTACTGCAAAGGCTTAGGGCAACAAGACCGCCAACCAGGGGCGTAGTGAAGAGGACTTCTGACATTTAGTGCCGTCAGCTTCTGAAAATGACA
>NZ_JADNYM010000005.1 GCF_015708085.1 Arthrobacter terrae
CATCAAGAAAATCATCACACCTTTATTATCTCACATTATGGGCGTAATTAACAGTTTCCAGGCAAGAAAAACCGCGGAGAATCAACAAACCATCCAACGCCCAGCCAGCTATGTCCAGAGCCCTGAGTCCTTGTCTACGATTCCGTTGTTGTGGCTCAGGCCCTTGGCGATATCGATATGGACCTCTGCCAGGGACTTGCCGATGTTCCGTGACCCGCTGTGCAGCGTGAGCCAGACGTTGCCGACTTCATCGACGCAGACTTCGATGAAGTGGTTGCCGCCGCCGAGGGTTCCGAGCTGTGAATGGGCGCGCGATTCCAACTTCTGGACTGAGGGGTGCAAGTCCTTGAACCCCGCCCAGAAGCCCTTGACCCCGCTCTCGAGGCCGAGTCGCTTCAGGTTCACTTCGCGGTTGTGGGAGTTGAAACCGACCGGTATGGCCATTTCGATGGCTTGCCGAAGAACGTGCAGGTTGTCCAGATCATTCTCTGTCAGGGATGTCTTGACGGCAGAGACGCCGCAGCCGATGTCCACGCCGACGGCGGACGGGGATACTGCCTGGCGCATAGCGATGACGGACCCGACCGTAGCACCTTTGCCCAGGTGGACGTCCGGCATTACACGGACGCCGTGGACCCATTCCAGGGAGGCGATGTTGCGGAGCTGCTGTAAGGCAGCGGGTTCGACGTCATACTCGTGCGCCCAGAGGTGGACGGGACGTGCGGTGCCTCGCATTTCAATCGGAAACATTTTTTCCCTAACCAATAGCTTTGTCAGCTGAAGTAAGACAGTGTCATGCGGCTTGGTACCTCAGTCCGCTAAAGGACGGGGCGCGCTCACCAGCCGTCATCTTCGACGGACAGCTCGACGACGACGTAGCGTTCACGCCTGCCGGCGGCAGCTGTTTCAGCCCGCAAAGTTTCAGCGGCACTCTCAGCATCTGCGAGGGTTGGGTGAACGTCGGACCCGTACGGAATGCCGGGTTGACCCGAAGCCTGGTTGAACTCGATGACGATGAAGCCGATATCTCTCATGTGCCTCATGTGTACGGCATCTGCTTTAGCTGTCCCCAAGGGCTGCCGCAGCGGTCATGCACGGGTACTGAATGCCTGGTCCACAGGCGGCGCAGTGCTGCGCAGCCCTGATGCTCGGTGGTTCGCAGTCCTCACCGGAACACTGCTCGTGAAAGTCAGTTTCGGCTGCCTCCGTAGCGGCAAACGTTTTCTCTGCCCACCGGTCGTGGTGATAGCGGCTGACAGGCGCATGGATGGCCAGTACCGCGCTCAAAGCAGTGTGCATGCCAGCGAGATCTGTCTTGGCGTTGCCGAGCAGGTTCGCGTTCGCTCGGCCGCTCATTGGGAACCCTTTCGCGCAGCGGCAGCCCTGCGTTCCTCGACCCGTTCCAAGGCGCGGTACTTGGCCCGCAGACGCCGCAGCCGGGCCACCTTCTCAGGTGACCAGCCGTGCCGCGCTGCGACGGAGGACATCCCTGCCCCCCACCCAACGGTAATCCCGTAAATCCAGGCTGTCTCGCGCCCTATGCTCCAGTCCAGGCCACCGAAGGCGATCGCTGAATGGATCGCCTCCAGTGGGTCGTCCCGACGTCCGGCGGTGACCAGGTCGTTCGCCATTACGTGTGCCGTCATGGTGCCGGATCTTCCGGTTTCACATCCGGCACCGCGGTACGGTTAGGTTTTACGGGTAAGCGTTGCATAAAACGCCCCGCAAACATGAGGATTACGCCAAAACCCACGACAACTTGCCCTGCGTAGCTGAGAATTTCAAGCATGGTCAGTTTTTCCGTTCTTCTGAAACGTTCAGGCCTTTGGTCAGGAACCGGGGGAGCTTGAAAAAATTCGATGGTTCGTTCATGCAATTTCTGCTTTCAGGGCGGCCTGTTCAGCTTTGCCTTCTAGTGCGACGATGCGGATAAGCTCGTTATGAACGTCATTTGCAGCAGGAAAAGGCTGCTGGTCCCCTGCGGTCCATCGGTCCCTCCAGGTGTTGATGAGCCGCCAAATGGCAGTGTCAATTGTCTCGGTCACCAACAGTACGGACGCTTCGGAAAGAGGCATCTGCCGGGTCCACGGCTCGTCGCGCGCATAGGCTGCGTGCAGTTCGGCTGAGGCAGCAAAAATGCGCTCCGAGTACGGGATGACGGGCTCTTTGGCGTCATAGCCGAAGGGCCACATACCCACCTCGGGGCCGTCCGTTTCCGCAATTTGGTCAGACATCTGACAAACCTGCGACCGGCTCCCAAGGGAGATCGAGCCGGCGTTCGACACTCTTGCCGCGCTCGAGGAAATGCCTGACGGAAGCCTGCTCACGCAGAGTAACCCACCCCGCGGCGACAGCGTTGAAGCGGTACTCGTAAGGACTGTCATCGCTGCTGTTGTTGGTTTGTTGAGCCCGCAATTCTGCGATACCGGCGGAGAGTTCGTCGTGAAGTTCGGCGATGCGCAGACCAAGTCGGGAACCGACTTCACTGCCGGTCATGCCGTCGCAGAGCGCGCCGAGAACCATCCGGGTGCGTTCGATCTTTTCCAGGGGCGTGGCGCTCATACCGGCACCACGATCGAGTTTTCAAGGGCGGTCAGGACATCTTCAGGGCTTGGAACCGTATACGCCGGGGCGCCGGTCGCGATGACGGCCTGCCAAAGGGTCTGGTGGATGCCGACGAGGATGGTCCGGCAATCCTCCCAGTTCTCCTTCGTCGGGGTTTCCAGGAAGTTGAAGACACGGGCACGCATCTCCGCGTTGATTGGTTTCGAAAACAAGTTGAGGCAGCGGGCCAGGGCGACGAAAATGCGTTCCGCGTCGTTGGCGGCCGTTGAAGTGATGCTCGGTAGTGAGGTATCCATACCCATCATGTGTACGGAATTAGGGGTTGCGCTCACCGGGGGCATCCCAAGCAATCGTTTCTAGTCCAGCCAGTGCAGCGGGAAGCTCATCATTGTTTTCGGCGGCGACTTGGCATTGCTTTTCGAGTTCGTCCTTGATGGCGTAGAACGTCCGGTTGGGCTGGTAGTTGTGGCCGTCTTTGAGGGCGAGGAAGATGATCTCCTCGCAGGCCGGATGCGGCCAGGTCTTGCCACGGGGGGGGGGTCAGCCACCAACGTTCTCAGTGGCCTCTTAACTTCGACAGTGCTCCGGTGATCTTTGCAAATTCCATCTGATTACCGTCACGGGTGACCATAACTCTCGTAGCTTCGCCGTTTATAGTGAAGTTCGCAAAAGCCTGGGCGCCTTCGCCGGTATTCCTAAGGAGCTCCATGAAGTTCTTGTCGCTTGTGGCGCTGTAGTCGTTGGAGAGGACATGCTCAAATTTCTGGTTGGCTTCAGATTCGGCCAATCCTTGAATCACGGGGATGGCGAAGGCCCCGACCCCCACAATCAAAGCGGCCACTACCAAGCCGGATACAAACCACCGGCGCTTAGTGGCTTTGTAGAAGGTAAAACAAAGCACAGCAGTGGCTGAGAGGCCGAAGCCGACGAATGTCAGTACCGTCCCAAATTGGCTGAAATAGCCTTCGATATTCAAGGTGTTCCTTTCGTGGCCAGCACGTGGCCGTCAATAGGTAGGGTGCTCATGGGATCATGTATGCGGAGCTAGCGGCACAGCTCACCGCTACGGACGCAATCTATTGGCGTTCCCCGGCGGTCTGCAGACACGCGTCCGGGCGTCAGATGCCGGCCCTGGTTAGCCTCGGCGTGGTGCCGTCGGGCTCACGGTTTCCCGCCTTTACGCAGTAGGGGAAGCTGACCTTGGTTTTGCCATACTTTGCCGCAGGCGAGGCAGTGCCGATACCGCCACCCCCATCCCGTTCCGGGAGCGTACCGCGACCAGTGCTTTTCCATGATTCCTTCTCTGAATGTAATTTGAATGAAATGCCTTATGCGTCTGATAGGTCCGTACCAGCCCTATTGGGCGGTCACTGTGGGAAGCGCATTACGTCTGCGCCCTCCAGTGGCAGATCGCCATCGATAAGGAGCTGTCCGGCACCTGGTTTGATGGTGTAGCCGAAAGGCTTCTCATCCACGAAGACGACAGCGAGATTGCCCTGAACCAGCATCGTGATCTGGAATGTTGTCATCGCAGCGCCACCGATGCCGCCCCATGGTCCGGCAGTACTCCCAAACATTGTGGGCCGGGAGTAGGCGCGTACCTGCCTCGGGTTGATCCGGTAGCCGTCGGGAAGGCAGTGGTTCAGATGCTCCATTGTGTCGTCATCGAGCAGGCGGGTCGTGATGAAATCGGGTCGGCCGTAAGCCATGGTCACTCCTCGTGGATTTTCTGGCTGAAATGTTTGGGATTGCACCACAACCCGGCAAGGTGCAGGTCGGCTGGGCGGAGCCGGTAGACGACGGCGCCGCCGCGGCTGGAGGACTCCCAGAAGCAGAAGTGGAACATTGTCTGCGCCAGATGGCTGAGCACCTGTTCGCACCCGGACCAGCCGCCTGTAACCATCTTGACTTCCACCTTTGGCTGACCCCAGTAATCTTCGATGTCCGACCGGCGTACAGAGCCGTAACCGGCCATCAACTCCGCAACGTAGTCGATGAGTTCGTTGGGTGAGCCGGGAAAGGCATCCAGATAGGCCAGCGCCTCGTCGGACGGATAGCCGTCCTCGTCGAACAGTTCCTCCGGGTATTCGGCCGGCGTCGGCGCGTGGCCGTCCGGGCTCACTGCAACCGGTTCATGCACCGTCGCCAACTCAACCCGCAGCCGGTCAATGACGCCCAACAAGTGGTTGATGTCGGACCATTCGCGGACACCACCGATCAGGCCGGAAGTGTTACGTGCTTCAGCGCGGGCACGGATGCCGGCAAGCATCCTGTCGTCGTCCGCAGCCATGTTTTCTGCATGGGGTTTTTCGCTCATGGGCATCATGTGTGAGGCAGGCCGGGCCTCGCTCACCGTGCTGGTCACTGGTCGACTGGTTCCAAGATGACGCGGTAGCCGTCGACGATGATCTGCCGGCTCTGACCTGTTGCCTGCACCTGCTCGTATCCGGCAGCTACCGTTCTGGCCTCAGGATATGCAAGCCGGTAGTTGCTCGAGCTTGTTTGGCCGATGTTCTGGCCGACCACGTAGGCGGGCGTCTTGTCGTGATATTCAGTAGAGCCGGCCTCCCAGGATGCATAGGTCTTGGCGACATTCTGCATTTCTTTCGCCAGCCATAAACGGATAGTCGCTGAGCTCACCAACTGAGGGAGTGAGTCTTTGAAGCGCTCGTTCAGGTCGCTTGCAAGTTCTGTAACTGCCGAACGCATGGCTACGAGTACGGTCAAGCTGAGTTCGTCACGGGCGGTTGCGGCTAATTCCGGAAAATCATCAAGCTGCATGTGGGTTTCTTCCCTACGAGGACTAATCGGGGTTTTATCCAGAAGAATCTGGTCGGGTTAGATCCCAGGATGCCGGCTGTTGGGTTCCTCGAAAGGAGCAAGGGTGATGTGCTGGTCGCGGATCAGAATGACTTCAGTCTTGCCCGTCGTTTCGACTCTTTGTCGGGCTTCGACGACCTCGTCCATGCTTGGAAAAGTCCTTCTCAGGCTCGGGAGCGACAGCTGCGCGGCTTCGGCAATATTGGAGAGAGTGTCCTCCTGGGCCCTTGCTTCACCGGCGTCGGCTTCTACTACTGCACGAAGGGCCACACGGAGTTGCTCGACAAGGTACAAACGCGCGAGCATGACGGACAAACCTGTCTCTTCGCTGAGCCGGGTCGCCCCCCTACCCACGGTGTCACCAACGATGTCGAGGGCTTCAGAAACCCAACCCTCGGTTGAACGTTCCGGCTGAACGGAGAGACGGCGTAGCACGCTGCGGTTGATCGCATTCTGAGGGTTTTGGGTCATGGGCATTATGTGTGAGGCGTCGGGCAGCGCCCTCACCACCTGATGGAGCGCCGAGGCTGCCGAGACGATCCACGCCCCGGCAGCCTGCAAGCATTACTGCACGAGGCCGGCGCCGCGGGCTGCGTTGAGCCAGTCAGGGTACTCCTCCAGCAGGACACGGAACAGCTCATCATCGTTGAGCTTGTCGACGTCGGCGACATCCTGGTAGTTGGCGTTGTCGACTTTCCGGCCAGGCATCTCATCGAGCTTTTCCAGGAACGGGATGGGTGTCGGGCTGATCGAAATGAACTTCCAGAACACCGGGTGTTCGGCTGCGGCGATCAAGCCTTTCGTCGCCTCGGTCCTCGAGTCGGGGGCACCGTCTGTGAGGAAAATGACGTACACGGGTTCCTTCACCGGAAGGGACGTCAGTTCTACTGGGGCCGGTCCTTTGAGCCGTCCAAACAGGGTGCGCTTCTGCGGCGCCGACGGTGACGCGACGAACCCGTAGTGCTTCAGGACGGATGAGAAAGCTGCCGCGTAATTGGTGGTGCCCATATGCCGGCCCTTGCGGAGGCGGTCAACACTGCCTTTGTAGTTGTCCAGGGAGATTTCGCCAAGATAGTCAGCGTCGGAATCGAAGACGAAGAAATCGATCTGGCCGTCGTCGTCGAACTGGGTGCCCAGGACGAGTGCTTTTTCGGCAAACCGCTGCATGGCTCCGGATGAATACTGCCGGGACATGGAGCCGGAGTGGTCCAGCACGAAGGCAACCTTCGCTTTGTGTCCGGTCAGCCCTGCGCGATCAAGTGCCCCTGTGGCCTCCTTGGCAAGCGAGAGGAGAGCAGGTGCAGTTTCTTCGATTTTTTTGAGGCTAAGAGCCATGGGGATTCCATTTCTGTGAGTTGTAACAAAGGGGAAATAGGTGGGTGGCTACCCAGCCGACTAAGAGATGCCACTGAATGGGCTTGTCTGTCAGCTTCGGTGCAGGAAAATCACATATGGGCCGAGCTTACCGGGCGTCCATCAGGCCGCCGCCGTTTCGAAGAGGTCGACAACCTTTTCCATGGTGGTCCGTCCGGGACGGAACTCCAACGCCCACTCCCTGCGGAACCGCAGGTCATTCACAGCGTCGAGGGTCGCTTTCTCCTGGTCGGTGATGGCCGGACCGCATTCGCAGCCCGCGTCGGTCATTTCTTCCAGCTCTCCGAACACCGATTCCAGTTCGGCTGCCTTGTCGTTGTAGGTCTCACGGGAAACGAAATGGCGGGTGATCCACAGCGCGATCTGATCAGTGCTCAGATTCGTGTCCAGGGCGGAGAGCCCAGCGGAGGCTGCCTCGGCGGCGCGGATGTCTTCGACAGTGGCTGCTGGATCAATGGTGCGGAACCGTTCCGCGACGGATTCGGGGACCGGCAGGATTTTGTACGCTTCCGCCTGCCTGTGCTCCAAGGCTGTGGCTTGATTGGCAAGCCCGGCGATTACCGTGTTGATCTCTTCGGGAAGTTCATTGGGCGATCCGTCGATCCATATTGTTCGCGCTTCGGTGCCGTCAGCCTGGAAATGAACGGACGGTGTAACGACTCCCGTGCCCTCATCAGGACAGGTACGGGATGAACGAGGCCTCGGGAACAGGAAAGATGCCGCGCCGGATTCGCCGTCATCGCTAAGGATGGTGGAGGTGTATCCGATAGTGGATACGGTAACGATGGTGTTCCGGAGTTTTGACGCTTCCATGATCAGGCTGCCAGGCGGTCTTCAAGGAAGGAGAACGCGGTGATGTACGTTGCCAGTGGCTGCGCTTCTTCCGGGTTCTTTTTGCCGGACGGGATTACCACGTGAATAAACCCGACACGTGTCCCGGCACCGATGGCGATTGTGGCGGCATCGACGAAGGTGTCGATGCGGAACTGGGGGATATCGGTCGCGGCCGGACGCTTGATGACGAACTGGAGATCCGAGGGGACATCCAAGGTCACGTGCACGGTCCGGTGATCCTTCGGTACGGCTTCGGCTGCAGTCCGCTGGTGTCGGTAAATCTCAGTGGGGCCAGTCTTCAAACTGGCCACAGTGGCGTCCATGGGGACATTCGCAAACGCTTTAATAACGGTCATGAATCCCATGTGTGAGGCAGCCACCGGAACCCTCCCCGGTCGGCCTCGGATGCGACATCGTCGGACGAAAGGTTCAGATGCCGCACACTAATAGGTATGAACGCTTTCGATGAGTCCAAGCATCCGCGCAGCCGGGGGAAGTTCGCTGCCGTATCCCATCGCGAACCAGCAGTGACCCTCAGCGAAAAAGGTTTCGATGCCCGGTATTGGGGCCTCCCGGCGCTGCGTCCGGGGTCGTGGGTGTTCGGAAATAAATCGTGTGCGGAAATCTTAGCCGGATCCGTTGTCGATGGTCCGCTGTCAAGAGGGTCAGTCCAGCAGGAAAATCTCGACGCCTTTGCCCGCTGGGAGAGTGCCGCGCTGAACCACGGCACGGCTGAAGGGAAGGAGTTCGCTGCAGGCCTTGAGGATGGCATCCGAACTTTGCATGGCACCGGTGCGGGCGATTCCGCAGCCGGTCTGCTGGGGACCGCACCGCTGGCTCCGACAACCCACCCGTCACGGGTCAACTGGCAGCTTCGGCTGCGGTCTGCGTCCAGTGAAGCCCGGTACCGTGGCCAACTGGCGGCAGGGGTGATCCTTTCCGGGGCCGAGAAGTGGTGGGGTATTTCCGACGACCTGGATCTGGCGATCCTCGGGTCGGCCGAGAGCACCCCTCGCCCAGCCGGTGCATGGTCGTCCCTCTCCTCCCGGTAAGCCGCTAACCGCATCAGAGCACTGGTAGGTGTCGATTATCGGGGCGATGCCCATCTTGAGCCCGGAATGCAGGTGTCAGACTGCTGTAACTTCTGCCGCGGTTTCGGCGGGAGCGGGTGCTCCCCGTCCTGACCAGGTCTTGTAAACGGTCCATCCGACGGCGGTAAGCGGGACGGCCAGCAGCGCCCCGGTGATGCCGGCGAGCATGGTTCCGGCGGCGAGGGCGAGCAGGATGGCAAGTCCATGGATACTCAGGACCCGGCCCATCAGGACTGGCTGGAGGAAATGGTGCTCGAGCTGGTTGACACCAATGACGACAGCCAGCACGATCAGGGCGGTGACCGGTCCGTTGGAGATCAACGCGATAGCCACAGCGAAGCTTCCTGCCGCTGTCGCTCCGACAATCGGGATGAAACCGCCGATGAAGATGAACACGCCCAGGGGCAGAGCAAGCGGGACACCCAGAATGGCCAGGGCGATCCCAACGACGAGACCGTCAACGGCGGCGACAATGGCTGTACCGCGGACATAGCCGCCCAACACGAGGGTTGAGCGTTCGGCAGCCAGACGCGCTTTCGTCTGGTGGTTAGCTGGCATGAACCCAATGAGGAAGTCCCGGATCTTGTCCCCGTCGAGCAGGAAGAAGAACAATGTGACGGCCATGAGCACGAGGCCGGCGAGGATTTCCCCGACGGTCCGTGCCCCGGTGAGCGCTTCGCTGCCAAAGGTGCTGGAGGTGAAGAAGTTCCTGATGGAGTCCCAGGCGGAGGTTAGCTGTTCGTCGCTGACGGGGATCGGTCCGTCATTCAAGAAGACGTGCAGCTGGTCGATGCCCGTTGCCGCCTTGGCGGCCAGCTCTTTTGACTGAGCCCGGACGAGGAAACCGACGCCGGTGATAACGCTTCCGAACATGGTCAGAATACCGACGAAGGACGCTCCAGTTGCCGCTATGCGGGACCAGCCGCGAGTGGTCAGCCAGCGCACCAGCGGCGCAATGGCGGAGGCCAGAATGAGCGCGATCGTCACAGGGATGATGACGACCGGTACTCGGGTCAGGGACCACAGCACGGCACAGGCGAGGGCGCCGACAAGGAGGGTCTGGGCGGAGCGGATGCCGGCGCGGCCGAGGCCATCGGACCAGATGGCCGATACGGTGGTGCGGGTTTCAGACACGGTGATTCTCTCTTTCAAAGGATGATGGGCTGCCGAGGCGACAATCGTGGCGTTAGCTCGTCCAACCACACGGGTGCGCATGGGTCCCATGTGTGAGGTGCCGCAGGCGGCTCTCACCGGATCCAGTGGGCCAGTGGTTCTCTGATGCGTATTGCCAGGCCGGTGACGAAGCTGAGGATGATCCCAGTGACCAGGGCTGGGATCCAAACATCCAGGGATCCGGTGGCAGTGATAAATGCGAAACCGCCCGACGCGGCCGCGCACCCGAAAGGGGTCTTCAGCGCTGTGCTGAGGTCATCGGCGACGGTGGCTACCAGTGTTCCGAAAGTCCACAGCACGGCGTAGACGATGGCAGGGAGACTCTGGAACGTCAGCATGCGAACCCCCTCCTTGGGCTGTACGAGCTGCCAAAGCTGAATCTCCTGGAACAGCCAGTAACCGCTTAACACGACAAATACGGAGGCAATGGCGCCGATCTTGATTCGCCGGATTTTTACTTCTCGTCCGGATTGGGCGCGCTGCTGTGAGGGGGCCTCAGAATCCGCTGGGTGGTATTGCTGCTCGGGTTCTTCAAAGCGGTAAAACTGTGCTGGCTCTGCAGGGGCTGCCGGTTCCGCCTGCGGGGCTGTGACTTTATTCAGTTCACGGTCATAGGCGGCACGCTTCAGCGGATCGGAGAGGGTCTCGTAGGCATCCTGGACTGACCGGAACAGGGGTGTCATGTCTTCACCGTTGCGGTCCGGATGTGTCTTGGCCGCAAGTTTCCGGTAGGCCTTCTTAATATCGTCCGGGGCGGCGTCGACCCGGACGCCGAGCACGTCGTAGCGGTTCATGACAGCCATCCTGCTGGCAGGGCAGGGCCGCATGTCAACTGCTGGCGGTCGGTGTGATCCAAGGGTCGCGGCCTTTCCAATGGCTTCTACCCTGAAATATGCGTAGATATTACGATGACGGCCCTACTCGGGCAGTAAGGAGGGCCGGGAAGTCAGACTTCCCGGCCCTTCTATGTTGAAGGACGACGCCCGTCGGGGGTTGAACCCGCCCGGTCCGAAGACCGGTAGCGACTCTGCACGCTCTCAGCTCCGCCCTTCTCACCCGTCGGCTACCCTCGGGAGGCCACTCTTTCCGGGCCTCTTTGTCCATGGCCGGTAATCGATTCCGGGCCCCGTCTTAGGGGGTTCCAATCTAGGACCAGGTGGACTGGTGCCGACCAGTCTCCCTGTCCGTCCTCCGGGTCGCGCTTTCCCCGTTCTTCGGAACCCGGTTTCCCGGACTTGGACCTCATGTGTGAGGCACAGGTAATGCGGCTCACCGTGTGGTTAGTGGGCCCATCGATACATGAAGGCGGCCATGGCGTCGCGGTTCACGCTTTGCACTGATTTGAAAGTCCGGGTGCCGTTGTCTTCGGTCCAGCCGCTGGAGATCCCCTTCGCGGACAGCCAGGAAATTTCTTTGAAGAACTGCTGTCCTGTGGAAACGTCCCCGAACGGGGAGTTCCTTGGGGTGTTGAACGCCGGTGAGCCAGAGAGACGGTACATGAACGCGGCCATGGCATCCCGGTTCACGGATTCGAAGGGCCGGTACGTCTTGGTGCCGTTCGCTTCGGTCCAGCCGGTGGAAATCTTCTTGGAAGCGAGCCAGGCCATTTCTTTGTAGAACTGCTGCCCGGTGGAGACGTCCGCGAAAGGGGATTTCTTGGGCGCTGTATACGTGGGCGAACCGGCGAGGCGATACATGAACGCAGCCATGGCATCCCGGTTCACGGTATCGAAGGGCCGGTACGTCTTGGTGCCGTTCGCTTCAGCCCAGCCTGTTGAGATATGCCTGTCCGCAAGCCAGTTCATTTCAGTGAGGAACTGCTGCCCGGCACGCAAGTCGCCGAAAGGGGACGCTGGTGCTGGTGCTGGTGCTGGTGCTGGTGCTGGTGCTGGTGCTGGTGCCTGCACAGAAGAGCGATAGCCGGCCATGTTAGAGACGACCATATGCCAGCCCGCGTACGGTCCGGAGGTCGGTATAACATAGCCGACGCCGGCGTCGGTTTCGCGGCCGTCCAGCATGGCGGCCTTGTGTGAGGGCGAATTCATCCACCAGTCGACAATGTTTTGGGGCGTGAAATTGAAACCGATGATTTCGGCGTACCACGTCGCGCCAGCTGAAATCCTCGGGCCGCCACCGTCGGCCCGGTGGATGGTCCCCCAATCAAAGTTGGGGTCCTTGGTGGCTTCACCAAGATGGTTCGCCCATTCCTGGGAGACGTCAGCGACCTTTTGGTTCCAGCGCAGAGCAGGCACCCCGACATTGCGGCGCTGGGCGTTCATCAGGTCGAGGACCTGCGCAGCGTAGGTGTCGGTGGAGTCTGAATTTACAGTGGCGGACAGCGGATTCCTGGCAGTCGTGCCAGCCGGTGTCAGAGCACCCCCCTTTGGCAGGGTCATATCCGCTGGTGGTTTAGGCGTCCCCGGCATAACAGGTACGAGATCGGAGCTGACCCCAACGGATGGGGTGTCAGTCGGTCCGGCAGCGGACGCTCCCGTGGACGGGAGCGAAGCGCAGCCCAGGGCAAGGGCAAGAGCAAGGGGCAGCGTGTAAACGCTGAGGGCAAACTTTTTCATAACCAGAATTTCTTATCGGGGACATCGCATGCCCGGCTCACATGCGGCCGGTGGCGTAACCCGGATCATGTGTGCGGCATTCACGAAAAGTGTCTCCACCTCATCGGCAGTTCACCGTCCTTTATCGGCACAACCGGTCCGGAGAGTAAGGCTGGGCCTGCCGGAGATGTCCCAACCCACCGTCAGCTGGTGACGGCCGCGTCAAGGGAGCGCATCATGGTCTGCACCTGGTTGCCGGTCAGGCATCCGGTTTCAGTATCATCGTTGAGCGGTTCGGGAGCAGGAATGAGGTCTGTGGTGAAGAAGTGCTTCCCGGTCGCTGATCTGCTGACGACGACAAAACACGCACCGCGGGCTCCGGGCTGCGTGGCAAAGCGGCGCGGCCCGGCCGCGGCACGGAAGGGTGGTAGGTAGCCTTCGGATTCGAGGCCGGCCAGGTCTATGAACGTGCCGTCCATGATCCGGGCGAGCCCCTGCGCGGTGGCGATCTGGGCTGCGTTCTGTTGGGCGGCACTGTCGTGGGCCATTGGGATGGCGTTGCCGGCCGATGATGCCGCCACCCCTCCTATAAGGCTGGTGACGACGACACCGACCAGGGCCCCGGCAGCGTTGATTGAACCCCTATCGGATTTCAGGGAGGAGATTTTCTGACAGAACTGAAGGAGCATCTTCGGACCTCACCTCGCGGAACGATGGAGGTCATAGTGAACCACCCGGGGCAGACATCCATCGACACCATGGGGCAGCCAAGGGGCCAGCCCCAGAGGCTGCCTCGCTGGATTACACGGTGGCGCCCCGACCCCGCCAACCGGGAACGCTGGCATCAAGGCGCTCGGTTCTGGTCGGGTCCGTAGTCCTGCGCTGCTTTTCCATCCACCGGCCCAGTGATTTCTCAGCTACCTCAGAGCTTCTTGTGTGGGGCAAACAGCCGTGGCCGGAAACGTAGGTTTTCAGTTCGTTCAACCGTGCATCCCATTTGTCATCGAGTGTCACGTGCCAACCAGGGATGGATGCGTCCAGAAGTGTCCGGGCATCAGAAGATGCGGCGTGGCGTTGGTAGATAAGCCACATCGCAAGGGTCTTCGCTTCACCGGTGTCCGTCCGGTCCGGGAACCTGCCATTGGTGTCGTGGAAGGCCATTACGGACTCATGGCGATCCTTCCACGACACCAATGTCGGTTGCCATCCCGGGATCAAACGGTCGAGGGTGGAACGCTGCTCATCGGTGGCGCGACGGGACTGGTCAGATACCCATACGGCCAGGCGGCGCTGCACGTCGTCAGCGCCACCGGACGGAAGCCGCCCGTTGTCGGCGAGAAACTTCCTCACCGCGGTCAACGAATCTTCCCACGATCGCAGACCGGGGTGGTTGCCCCGCCAGCCTGGTGCGGCATTGTCCAGGGCAGTAACCCGTTCAGGTCTGGGGTTCATGCGCTCCCCTTTCAGCCAGTTGGCGAGGTGCCTTTCGGAAGCGTCCTGCCCGGTCTGGTGCGGGATGTGGCCGTGCTGCTTCACAAACACCGCGATCTGATCCACAGTCACGGTCCAGGCCTGATGCTGCGATTCGCGCCAGTCAGGGATCCTCTCGTCCAGGCGGGCTACCCGCTCCGGGGTTGCCGTGCGGCGCTGGTGCACCAGCCAGTAGCCGAGGAGTTTCTCGGCACGGTTCGAACTTTTGGAGCGGGGGTGATGACCATGGGCGGCTGCGAACACCGCTGCTGCCTCCATTTTCGTCTCCCACTGGGAAGTGCGGGACTCCCCCCTCCAGCCGGGCAGGTCCTTGTCCAACGTGTTGGCACGTGCTGGACCGGCACGCATCCTCTGGACTGAAAGCCAGGAGGCAAGCTTACGTTCGGTGGTTTCCTTTGCGCCCTGCACGGGAAGCCGGCCTTTCTCTGCCTGGAACCGGATAATGGCCGCAAGGTTGCGCGCCCAGCGTTCCTGCCACGTCGCGCTGGCCGGGGAAGAAACTGTCGGTGCCATGTCGATGCCGTACTTTCTGGTTTTACCCCGGTCCTACACCGGGTGTCTATGCCTCATGTGTGGGGACGTGTGTGTTTCGCTCATCGGCGATGTCAGCCGGCTTCCGAGGTTACCTCATGGATTGTGACCGGAATGCTCTTTTTTTGTGCATATTTCAGGGTGTGGGTGGCGCCGTTGGAACCGTCCAGAATGAACGCGATCAGGTGGTCCGGGCCGGTGTCCACCATGGCGGCATTGCGGGTGAAACCTGCTCTCTTGTCGGTGGTTCCGTCCGGCGTTTTCCATTGTGCCGGGTGCCGTTCGACCGTGAGCCCGTTGTGGGTCCAGATTTCTTCGCAGATCCGGTCGGCACCTTTCGGGCACGCCCCGGAGACGAGGACGGCTTCCGGGTTCCTGCCGGTGGAGTCCCACCAGTTCCGGAGGGCATCACGGATAACAGCGCGATCGGTCCAGGCGCGGGAGCCGGTGATGAGCAGGCGTGGTGGCATCAGTACGACGCATTCTCGGCGAGAGCTGCCTTGATCTCAGGGAACGCGGACATGCGCTGGTCTGCCAGTTCCAGCGCAGCAGCAGCTGTCTCCTGCTTGCGGATTAACCGGCAAAGCTGGGTATAGGCGATGAGGTTGGCGGTCTCAAGATTCGCATTGGCTTTCGCCTGCTCTTCGGCGACGGCGAGTGTTGCCTGCGCGAGGATGGCAGTCATGGTCATCGCCTCCGTCGGCTGGGCACCGCTTCCGGTGATTTCCTTCATGAGGTTGAGACCGTTAACGGCGGCTTTATAGTGCTCGTTCATTTGCTTTCCTTCGGTGGTCGGGTTGCGACCTGCAGCCGCGAAGCAGGTCAGGATATGTGGATGCGACGGCGGAGAAGCCCCCGCAGGTCTCACGGCGCCGGACTCATCAGTGCCGAGCAGAGGGGCAATATGTTCGACGTAGCCGGCGGCCACCCCGCATGAGGAAGACAGGATGCCGGATGCCGCCGTCCTAGTCTGCGGCGTGGCTTTCGAGCGCAGCCTCCTCTGCCCGCTGTCGGGCATTTGCGGCACGGCGCTGGTTCCGGCGTACAAGCCAGTACATCCTGTCGGCATGGTGCGCGGCCGAGTGGATGTTGGCGAGCCGCCGGACAGTGCGTGCGGCACGGAGCCGCGCGACCAGGTTCCAGACTGGAGGCTTCACCCGGCAGGCTTTGAAATAGCGGCTGGCAGCCTCCTCTTCCAAGGCGGTGGCGCGCGCATGGGCGAGATCCTCTGTGGGTTCCAGGGCCGCGATTTCCAGGTAGCGCACGACTTCGTCCTCGCCCTTGCTCCGGCGGCGCGATGCAGAGGCCTTGTAGTCGGCGATGAGCCAGTCCAGGACCGGGTGACCCTCCTGCTGTGATTCGGGAGTTTCAGCCACCGTTTAGTCCCCCCTTCCTCGGCCCGAACGACCAGGAGAGCCGGCACGGCTGGCCGGTGGTGGCGCAGGCGCGGAAGTAGCCGACGGCGCCTTGGGAGTTTCGGCCGAAGGGCTGGATCCAGTCCAGGGACGGGGCGGCATTGAGACCTCGGATTTGGCCCGGGCCTTCGACAGTCCAGGTGATGCCGGTCGTTTCGGTTGTGGGCCAGGTGAGCATCCCGATCGCGGACAGCCGGCGCGCTGTTTCGAGGTACGGCTCCATGCGAGACTCACGGGTTTCGGCCCGGTTGCCGATCCATTCACCCCAGGTCATGCTGGCGTGGCCTGTGGCGGCGAATTCGCGTCGGGCCAGCACTTCCGCGGCGAAGTCGATGAGCAACGCGGTTTCGTCCTGCTGCGGGTATTCGGCACGCTTTGCGTCTGTGTAGGTCAATGGGTCACCTTTCGCTCCGCTGTCACAGCTATGGTCCAGACGGTGTGGACAATCGTTTCGTTCGGTCTCATATGGATGCTCGCTTCTGATACGTCGAGTCGCTTCACCAGGGTGTCTGCGGAGAAGGCTGTTGCTGTCCCCCGCTGCCCCGGGTGCTGGCTCCCTTAGGCTTCCAGCCCGAGCTCAGCGGCCTTGGTGGTCATGGCGTCATTGATGGCCTGCCAGTCGTTGTCTGTGGCATCGCCCAGGTTTTTCAGGGCCGTGATGCGGTCAGCCCAAAGCGCGTCCGCGACAGCGTCTTCTTTGCCTTCCTGGATGGAACCCAGGTCTTCGGTGATGAGGTCGCCGCGCTGAAAGACGGTGAACGGGACGTCGTGGTTACGCAAAATCTTTGTCGCCAGGCCGATCAGCTGATCCTCAGTGACCATGGCCTGGTCGGATATCAGGTGGGCGTATGCGGGGCCGACAAGCTGCTGAAGATCGAAGTGTACGGTCATGGTGTCCTCCAAATTGGGTAGTTTCTCTGCTTCTTATGTGTGCGGCAGAGGTATTTCCCTCACCCGTTCGGCGTCAGATGAGGGTATCCGTGTGAGGTTCGGGGACACCGGGCTCTGCTACATCATGCGGCGTGTCGTTGGAGACGAGGATGTCGGTGAGGATTCCGATGACATGGGCGCGGAGAACCAGGATGTCCCCGGTGAGTGCCGGCCAGCCGGTGGCCGTGAAAACATCTGTAACGTCCGCGGTGGCGTCCCACAGGACACCCAGAAACGGATCATGGAGATGCACTGCCGCTACGGGCGCCTGCCCTCGCCGATGCTGGCGCATTACGGTGTCTGTCAGCCACACCGCCGCTGCGGACGGAGAAGCAACGAAATGGTTCTCGAACTCCCCGTCGGATATAGACCACAGGACAGAGCTGATCGGGGCTGTTGCGGCCTGGCGGTCCTCGGTTTGTATGCTCATGCCGGCTATGTGTGCGGACAGGAGAGGATCCGGGCACAGCAAAGGGCGGCCGGGATAGTCAGGGCCGCCCCTACTGCACTGCAGCTATCTGGTGCTTAACACGTTCCAGAGGATCAGGTCGTGCGCGTGGCGAGCTTTGTCGTCGCCGCGGAACTCGGCTTCTTTGGTGCTTCCCCCGGTATCGATACCGATGCTGGACGTCGAGGTGAACCGGCCCAGCATCGACTTGTTGGACAGCATGGAAACGGAGCGGATGTTCTTGTACGGCACCGATGTGATCGCAAGCTTGTTGCCCACAAAACCCTTGTCCTGCAAGATGACGCGCATATTGGTGATTCCGACAAAGCCGGTGCCGATACCGATGCAGTCGTAGACCGCATAAACGGTTTCGCCCTGGAGCAGGCCGGCGTTGATCTGTTCGAGCTGTTCGGGCCGATCATGGATAATCTGGGTCAAGGTGTCTCCTTTGGTTGTTGATGGGTGCGGGGTTGATCCAAGGTCAGTCGCGGAGCGGGACACCGTGGGCGTCGAGACGGAAGCTGGTGGCTGCGGCGATGATCATGATTCCCTCGACGAAGCCCCACACCCCGACGGCAACGAGGCTAAGCCCGAATGTAAAGAAGGGCAGAACGAGCGCGAGTACGAGCTGGATGACTGCAACCCCAATGAAGCCCAGATAGAAGCGGTGGATGCCAAAACAGCCAAGGAAGATGCCTAGGAGCCCAGCGACAAGCCTGGACTTGGGTTGCCGATAACCGTACGGAAAGTTGGGTATTGGCTGGTGCTGTGACATCTGCTGCTGCTGCTGCTGATATGAGGGCGCCGGAAGGTCGCCTTGGTACGGCGGCTCAGATGGCCCAGCGAAGCCTTTCGGTGGTGCGTCATTGGTATCAGGATAGGGCTGTGTCATGGGTGCCTTTCGGTGGAGTGATGATACGGCTCTCAGCGATCGTGGGTTTCCTTCGGGAAATGTATTCCACTAGATCACTTGCCGTCATTGGTCTGGCAGAACGGATCTACATTGGAGCCGGAGCCTTTACCCGAAGGCGCCGCGGGCATCCGATTCGTTATCGAAAAGACGGCAACCCCAGTAGGTCCAGGTGCCGTTCCTGCGCCGCCGGAAAAGATGGCGACTGTCGCTGGCCCGACTGTATTGGCGCACCGCGTCGTCCAGGGTTTCAGCCATGATGGGTGACTCGTTCAACGCCCAGGCAGTTTCCGATTCGCCGGTCGCCGCGAATCCCTCAGCCCAGATCGTCCACGAAGGGGATACCTCTACCGCTGCTCTGGGGTCTTCCGTTATAGTCGTCATAGCGGCGTCCTTTCTGGGTCGTCGGCGTCAGTATTGCGGGGCTGTGTTGGGCCAACTTTGCGGGTCAACTGCCACCGAAGTTGTCACACTTTGACTGCTCAAATACTGCGCAATTGCTCAGTTAGGTCGGGGTCTCACATCAGAAATCCCAGTCGTCGTCTTCGGTGGCTGCAGCCTTGGATGATCCGACAATGTAGCTGCTCCCGCTGCCGCTGAAGAAGTCGTGATTCTCGTCCGCGTTCGGTGACAAGGCCGAAAGGATCGCCGGACTGACGTCCGTGGTGTCGCTGGCAAACATCGGCTCATAACCGAGGTTCATGAGTGCCTTATTGGCGTTGTAATGCAGGAACTTTTTGACGTCCTCGGCCAGTCCGACGGAATCATAAAGGTCGTGCGTGTACTGCACTTCGTTCTCGTAGAGCTCCATCAGCAGCTCGTACGTGTACCCCTTGAGCTCGTCCCTACGGGCTTCGGAGACTTTTTCGAGCCCCTTCTGGTACTTGTACCCGATGTAGTAACCGTGAACAGCTTCGTCCTTGATGATGAGGCGGATCAGGTCGGCGGTGTTTGTCAGCTTGGCGCGCGAGGACCAGTACATCGGCAGGTAGAAGCCGGAATAGAACAGGAACCCTTCAAGCAAAGTGGAGGCGATCTTGCGTTTGAGCGGGTCATCACCTTCGTAATAGTCCATGACGATCTGGGCCTTCTTCTGAAGGTGCTCGTTCTCAACCGACCAGCGGAATGCCTCGTCGATCTCTTTGGTTGAGCAGAGCGTCGAAAAGATGGAGGAGTACGACTTGGCGTGCACTGACTCCATGAAAGCGATGTTCGTGTAGACAGCCTCTTCGTGGGGCGTGATGGCGTCCGGGATGAGGCTGACGGCGCCGACGGTGCCCTGGATGGTATCCAGCAGGGTCAGGCCGGTGAAGACGCGCATGGTGAGCAGCTGCTCTTCCGGGGTCAGGGTCGCCCAGGACTGTACATCGTTGGACAGCGGGATTTTCTCCGGCAACCAGAAGTTGTTGACCAGGCGGTTCCAGACGTCAACGTCTTTCTCGTCCTGGATGCGGTTCCAGTTGATGGCGGAAACGCGGTCAATCAGTTTCAGGGATCCCATGGGGTTCTTCTTTCGTAGTGCTCTGGCCAGACCAGGGCCGGTAATGCCGGCAGATGTTCAAGGTGTCTGGCTTTCCCTATGCGGCCCGGAGAGCGACGGCCGTTTCAGGGCCGCATAGGGTGCTCGGTTCAGGCGTCGGCGTCCATTGTTTCGTTCTGGGCGCGCCGGTCTAGTAGACCTTTTCGGAGGAGGAAAATTCCCCCTCCGATCTCGGCTGTGCGCTTGATGAGTGTCCAAACACCACCAATAACTGCGAGTACCCCGATCCATGGAGCGAACGTCAGGAACACCTTGAAGAAACCGGACGGCGGGATGGCTGCTGTAGCAGCGACGTCGTCGGGATAGTAGGTGACGTCGATCTTTTCGCCTTTCATGTACGGGCAGGGACTCTGGCTCACGCTGGAGCGCACGACGTAGGATTTTCCGTCCACAACAAGCTCAGCGACGGGCGTGCAGTTGCCTTTGTCGTTGACCTGCACATTTGTGACCGTGGCCTGTGTATGGATGGTGCCGGCACGGGGTACCTCGTTGTGCAGGGGCATGCCGGGGGTCAACGACAGAAAAAGCCACACAACGCCGAAGATGATGGTTCCGATGGCTCCTTTCAGGCCTTGCCGATTCTGCCCGAATCCGACGACACCATCTGCGATCAGTGCCCCGCCGGCGGCCGCAGTTCCTCCCGCCCTCACGCCAGGGTCGCCCACGTATCTCCTGGCCGTGCCGATCAGCGCCTCCGGGGACCACGGTCGTGAGGCCTGTGCGCCGGGGTTGGCGGCGGCCGCATACTGCGGAACGGTCTGCGCAGCTTCCGGGGCGTGCACGGACACCGGTACGGCTTCCTGGGCTGGGGGCAGCGGCTGTTTGTGACCTGTCCACCCGTTGCCATCCCAGTACCCCATCATGCCTGGTTCATTGGCTAGAGGGTACCAACCGGGCGCTGAGCTCATGTCTGCCTTTCGGACCGGATAACTGGTTGCTTCGACTGCCCTGAAACATGCGTAGTTTTTGCCCATGTAGCTGTTGTCCGGCGACTACCCCATGCCGCTGTGACATCGGCCGCTACCCGATCGCCAACGTCGGGGCACGCTGGTCGCTGACCGGTCCAGGGTCTCGCGGTGGCATCGGGTGCAGCCCTTTACCGCCGAATGAAGCTGCCTGATCAGTTTTTGCGCGGGGCCGGACTTCTGTATGTTGACAGGTTCCAAAAAAGCCGGAAAGAGGAGCACATATAGTGCAGCGTTTACAGACTGCAAGGGCACTTGCCAATGAGCGGGGTGCCTTTGACCTGCCCTCCATCATCGTGGGTGTGGTCGTCGTCGGAATCCTCACCGCGGGGGTGCTGGCGGCCATTTTCGGGGTCATCCCGTTCGCGCAGGACCACGGAGCCCGGCAGGACCTAGGCGCAGTCCGGACCGCTGAAGGAGTCTCTAAAGCCAAAGAAAGCCATTACCAGCCCAGCACCGGGCTCCAGACCAGCGGTTACCTGCACCCGTCCCCGGTGGTAGCTGTAGGCGCTGACACTGCTGGGTCCTGCTATGTGGCGATCGCCGTGGCTGGTTCCGGGAACCTGTTCTACGACACCAACGCCACCGGCTCCCCGCAGCCGTACACAACCGGCACCGACACCGGATGCATTACACTCGCCGCCCAGCGGGCATTGGTCGCCGCCATCGGGGGTAACCCTAAAGCGTCTCCTCCCTTGGTCGGTTGGGGGTACGACGGTAACGGACAACTCGGCGACGGTACCTTCACAGATCACTGGAACTCACCTGTTAGTGTCACAGCCTTCACCGGCATGGCTGTCACCAAGGTGGCCGCTGGGAATGGCCAAACGTGCGCAGTCGCGGATGGGGACACATGGTGCTGGGGCAACAACTACGCCGGCGAGCTCGGCATTGGTGAGAACACATCCGCCCGGAACACACCTGTGAAAATTCCGGCCTTGGAAGGAAAAACCATCACCGCCCTGACCTCTGGAGCCGGCCAGACGTGCGCTGCCGCAGAAGGCGACACTTGGTGCTGGGGCAATAATTACGCCAGCCAGATCGGTGACGGGACCACCATCACACGGAACTCACCCGTGAAAGTCGCAGGTCTGACCGGCACTACCATCACCGCCCTGGCAGCTGGAGGCTCCCACACGTGCGCGGCCACGGACGAGGGTATCTGGTGCTGGGGTCAAAACAGTTTCGGCCAACTCGGTAACGGCAACTCGACAGACCAAAGCACACCTGTGAAGGTCACGGGTGAGACCGGTCTGACTGGCCGGAATGTCACCGCACTGACCGCCGGAACCTTCCACACATGCGCTATCGCGGACGGGACCGCCTGGTGCTGGGGAAACGACGGCAAAGGTGAACTCGGTGACGGGACCACTAATAACAGGAGCAGGCCCGTGAAAGTTGCCGGGCTGGCAGGTAAGACCATCACCACCATCGCCTCTGGATACGGTCACACCTGCGCGGCCGCGGATGACGGCGTCTGGTGCTGGGGCGAAAACAGCTCCGGCCAACTGGGTGACGGCACCACCGCCAATCAGAGCACTCCCGTAAAAGTCACCGGCCTGAACGGGAAGAAAATCACCTCTCTGGCCACCGGATATGCGCACACGTGCGCGCTCTCGGACGGGGAAACCTGGTGCTGGGGATTCAATGGCTTCGGCCAGCTCGGCGACGGCACCACCACCAACCGGAGCCAACCTGTGAAAGCAGCCGGTATGGCCGGTAAGTCGGTAACGGCCCTGAGTGCAGGATATTACCTGACGATGGCGATGGTGAAGTAAGCCCTGCTATCTCCGGATAACAGAAAGCCCCGACGATATATCCGCCGGGGCTTTCTGTTAGAAACTTACTCGGGGCGCATCAAAGTGCGCAGGAGACACAACCATCTACGGCGGTCCCTTCAAGGGCCATCTGGCGCAAACGAATGTAGTAGAGCGTTTTGATTCCTTTACGCCCCGCGTAAATCTGCGCTTTGTTGATGTCGCGGGTCATGGCACCTATGTGTGCGGAGCCGGCCCGAGCCGTCACCGTCCCAGCGGCTCGGCCCACTCAAAGTGGTGATAGTCGGGTCTGGCCCAGGACCCGCCCCACTCGAAACCCAGGCCGGTGAGAGTTTTCGTCAGGTGGTGGCTTGCGGTGAGGGCGCCCGGACGGTCCACGCGTTCGATATGCGTAGCCTCCGGGTACCAGCTTCCGTCCCGTGCGAGGTACGGGTTCAGCAGCGGGTTGATGTCCACGGCCAGCCCTAGAGAATGCATGGACACCCTAGTGGTCCCGGCGATGGTGCGGTAGTTGAAGCCCGAGGAGTTGTTGGCGGCCATCGAGGCGTGGTCGTCACCGCGGTAGGCATCATCGTCAACCGGCACTGCCTGCTGGATCGGAAAGCCCAGCTCCAGTGCAGCCGCCAGACCTTCCAGCAGGGATCCGGCGATCGCCCGGTGGACAATGATGGTGCCCTCGTGGACGGCGCCGTCGAAGCCGAGGTGGTCGAAAATGACAGCTTTGAGGTCTGAGACGGGCACCGGGCAGCCACCGCGGTAGGTGTACGGCAACATATCAGCGGTGACGTGCAGGACGTGGTTCACGTCAGGTCCTTCCAGAACATGTTCGTTGACCCGGTGGAGGCCACCAGCGCGTAGCCGTTCCGGAGGTAGAAGTTCGTCGCCGGCCGCTTTCCGTCGCTGTAGAGGGTGCTGTTGGTCAGCATCACTGCCTTTGCCTCCGGAACCAAGAGTCCTTCGACTAGCTTGAGCATGGCAGTGCCAACACCTGTGGACCGGCAGCCGGCATGGACGGTGATGTTCATCAGCTCGACCAGGTCTGGAGCCATGTAGCCGCAGTAGGCAAAGCCCGTTACATAGCCCTCGGAGACCGCGACAGCCGACGGGAAGCTCTCCAGGGCTTCTTCGATGAGCCGCAGGCTCGGTTCCCGGTCCAGTTGCTCCCGGAACAGGTCTGCGATGCCGGCCAGGTCACCGGACGAGCCGTGACGGACCGTCGGTGCTTCCAGGAGCGCGGCCGGTTTCCGGTTGGCTGTAGTGAGCAGCGGTGAATGTGCGATAAGAGGCATCGGTGCGCTTCCCCGTCCTGAGATGCTGGGTTTCCGTGGCGCTTGTTTCGCGCCTCACCGAGGAACATGCGTAGAGCCGGGCGGAGTGCACCGGCCGCTCGGCCCGCAGAAGCTTGATGGCGCCCACATGTGTCAGTGACTCGGGGGTAGCCGGCTGCACTTGTCCTTCACCTGCTACGTGTGAGGCGGCACCCACTGGCGTCTCCCGTGCAGCAGAAAGCCCCGGGACGATGTCTGCCGGGGCTTTCGGTCAGGAACTCACTCTTTGCTCATTATGCGCGACAGAGCGGGCCGTTGCGCATTAAAGTGCGCAGGAGACACAACCCTCTACGGCGGTCCCTTCCAGAGCCATTTGGCGCAAACGGATGTAGTAGAGCGTCTTGATCCCTTTACGCCACGCGTAGATCTGCGCTTTGTTGATGTCGCGGGTCGTTGCGGTGTCCTTGAAGAACAACGTCAGGGACAGGCCCTGGTCCACGTGCTGGGTCGCAGCGGCGTAGGTGTCGATGATCTTCTCGTAGCCGATCTCGTAGGCGTCCTGGTAGAACTCCTGGTTGTCGTCCGTCAGGTAAGGAGCCGGGTAGTAGACGCGGCCGAGCTTGCCTTCTTTACGGATTTCGATCTTCGCCGCGATCGGGTGGATCGAGGCCGTCGAGTTGTTGATGTAGGAGATAGACCCGGTCGGCGGGACGGCCTGCAGGTTCTGGTTGTAGATGCCGTACTCCATGACGGAGGCCTTCAGCTGCTCCCAGTCTGCGACGGTCGGCAGGTAAATGCCGGCGTTGTCGAAAATCTCCTGGACGCGTCCTGTTGCGGGCAGCCACTCCGAGGTGACGTACTTTTCGAAGAACTCGCCGGTGGCGTACTTGGATTTCTCGAAGCCTTCGAAGACCTGGCCGCGTTCCTTGGCGATCAGGTTGGAGGCCCGGATGGCGTGGTAGACGATGTTCGCGAAGTAGATGTTCGTGAAGTCGATGCCCTCTTCGGAGCCGTAGTGGATCCGTTCGCGCGCCAGGTATCCGTGCAGGTTCATCTGGCCAAGACCGATGGCGTGCGACTTGGCATTGCCGTTCGCAATCGGCGGCACAGCCTTGATGTCTGACTGGTCCGACACGGCGGTCAGGCCGCGGATTGCTGCTTCTACGGTGGCACCCAGGTCTCCGCCGTCCATGGCGGCAGCAATGTTCATCGAACCCAGGTTGCAGGAGATGTCCTTGCCGACAGTGTCATAGCTCTGGTCCTCGTTGAACGTGCTGGCCGAGCTGACTTGTAATATTTCGCTACAAAGGTTGCTCATGATGATCTTGCCGTCAATCGGGTTCGCCCTGTTTACCGTGTCCTCGAACATGATGTAGGGGTAGCCGGATTCGAACTGGATTTCCGCCAGGGTCTGGAAGAACTCGCGGGCCTTGATCTTGGTCTTCTTGATCCGTGCGTCGTCGACCATTTCGCGGTATTTTTCGGTGACGTTGATGTCGGAGAACGGCATGCCGTAGACCTTTTCAACGTCGTAGGGCGAGAACAGGTACATGTCCTCACCCTTCTTGGCGAGCTCGAAGGTGATGTCCGGGATGACGACACCCATGGAGAGGGTCTTGATGCGTACCTTCTCGTCAGCGTTTTCGCGCTTGGTGTCCAAGAACCGGTTGATGTCCGGGTGGTGGGCGTGGAGGTACACGGCGCCGGCGCCCTGGCGCTGGCCGAGCTGGTTGGCGTAGGAGAAGGTGTCTTCGAGGAGCTTCATCACGGGGATGATGCCGGAGGACTGGTTCTCGATCTGCTTGATCGGTGCGCCTACTTCGCGAAGGTTGGTCAGGCAGACGGCGACGCCGCCGCCACGCTTGGACAGCTGGCCGGAGTTGGAAACGGACTTGAAGATCGATTCCAGGTTGTCCTCGGTGCGGAGCAGGAAGCAGGAGACCAGCTCGCCGCGCTGGGCTTTGCCGGTGTTCAGGAATGTCGGGGTGGCCGGTTGGAAACGTCCGGAGATGATCTCGTTGACAAGCTGACGTGCGATCGCTTCGTTGCCATCAGCCAGTCCGAGGGCGACCATCGTGACGCGGTCTTCAAGGCGCTCCAGGTACCGCTTGCCATCGAAGGTTTTCATCGCATAGGAGGTGTAGAACTTGAAGGCGCCCAGGAAGGTCGGGAAGCGGAACTTGAGTGCATAGGCCTGCTTGTACAGGTTCTTGATGAAATCGAAGCTGTACTTGGCCAACAGGCCTTCTTCGTAGTACTTGTTGGTGACGAGATAGTCGAGCTTTTCCTGCAGGTCATGGAAGAAGACCATGTTCTGGTTAATGTTCTGCAGGAAGTACTGACGTGCAGCTTCACGGTCGGCACCGAACTGCATTTTGCCGTCGGCTCCATACAGGTTCAGGTAGGCGTTCAGCTCGTGATAACCAAGGCCCTTGTACATCTCGGGAAGTGCATCGTCCTTGCTTACGCGCTCAGGCGCGAGGGTGTTCGTTTCCAAAATTTCTCCAATTCAGTTCGGACACGCTCCACGTCTTCCGGGGTGCCCATCAGTTCTACTCGGTACAACAGTTGTGTGCGGCACTTGGCCGAAATGACATCCCCTGCAATGCAGTAGGAGTCATGGAAGTTGGTATTCCCTGCCGCGATGACCCCACGGATAAGGTTCCGGTTGGTTTCGACGTTGAGGAATTTGATGACCTGTTTCGGTACCGCCCCGCCTTCAGGGCCGCCCCCGTAAGTGGGAGTGACCAGAACAAACGGTTCGGTGGCGATCAGGGTGTCATCGGATGTGTGGAGCGGTAGCCGGTCGGCGGGCACTCCGAGCTTCTGAACGAAACGGTGGGTGTTGTCGGAGACGGAGGAGAAATAGATCAGGTTCCCCGTCACAGTCAGCACCGTCCTTTGTTGTGGACCACTGCTTCGGTCCTTGGTCTCCCCTATGCGCTCCGGCAGATGACGGGTGTCAGCGGTCCGGGGCGGTGTCGGTTGCCTCCCGGAACGGGATGGCCCTGCATATATGTGAGGCACCCCCATAGCCTCTCGTCTCTAAACATTTACACACTTACACAATTCTGTTAGTGTGTAGATCAGACGCTAAGACACAGAGAAAGAAGGAACTCATGACCCTCCCCGAACTCACCATCACACCCGCCGAGCCGATACTCGATGAGGTGCTGACCCCGAATGGTGCAGCTGCATATCTGCAGACCACCCGACGGAACATCACCAAGCTCCTGGAAGCCGGCTACCTCAAAGATCTGTCGCTGTCCTCCCTGGCCCCGATCAGGAAGGCCGACCTCGTTTCCGCAGGCGGCAAACTGCCCCTCATCCAGACAGCCCCGGCGGAGGAAGGTACGGACGACTGGCGCAAGTGGTGGGGTGACGCTCCCACCCTCAGTGACAAGGACTGGCTGAACGCCCAGCGCGGCGACTGGACCGGTGCCGGCGCTGACCGGATCGAGAAGGTCGGCTACCTGCTGATCGGGCTCGGCGGCGTCATCTCCGGGGTCACTAAGGTCATCAAGGCCGTCCCGTCCAGGGATCCGCGCAGGGCCCGGTTTGAGCTCGAGCTGCTGGGCCGGCTTACCGGGGAGTTGAAGTCCTACGAGAAGACCTTCCCGGAGACATCCACCGAGGAGGAGCAGATATTCGCGTTCACCCTCATCGGCCAGCGATACGAGACACGCCAGGGCGGCTCAGTCATGTGGCTCTAAGCTCTCCCCCAATTCTCCACCCCATCAAATATCTTCCGAAAGGCACTCCATGACCTCTGCACCGAAAATCACCGTCGAACACCTCATCAAAAAGGGCCTCCTGCACCCTGATGCCGCCAACAAACACCGCGGCAAGCACGAGCGTTTCAACAGGATCCTGCGCAGCGAAGGGAGAGTCGCCACCGAAGCCCAGGTCACAGGCTTCATGACCATGTTCGGTGGAGACCTTGAGGATGCCGTGATTGGCTATCTCTGCACCGCCGCCGGCGTTGAGGACCGGGACCGGCTCCAGATCGTTTCCGGGCTGGAATTCAGATTCGACTCAGAAGCACCCAATAAGAGGTCCATCGACCTCGTGATCGGTCGACGCGATGAAGACGCGCCAACAACCAAAGGGGCCAAGTCCTGGACCCCCGTCGTTGCGGTCGAGGCGAAGTTCGGCGCCATGGTCAACGGAGGCCACGGCTATTGCCCTGACGACGCTTTGGGCTACTCAAACCAGGCAATCTGCTATGCCCTCCACACCTGCGTCGACGACCGCCTGGACGGCACTGTGAAGTACGTCTGGCTGGGCAACCCGGTGGACGCCGAGATGCTTGCCCTGTACGGACCGTGGGGCCGCAAGGGAATCCATCGCGGCGATTTCGACTACCAAACCGTCAAGGACGCGTTCGACGACCAGGAACTCGCCAAAGACAAGTGGAAGCCAGCCACGTGGCCCGCGCTGGGTGCGGCCATCACCACAGCACTGAACGCCCAGGGGCTCGCCGCCGAAGCGGAAGCCATCGTTAGGTTCCTGCGTGCAGGCGGTCCGTCCGCTAACTGACCAAGCATCTGACCGGGGCGGGTTGCCCCGGTCAGGCTTCAGCGCAGCATGCAGCCACGGTGAGGTATGACGTGCTCGTGATGGAGGGTGCAGCAGAAGTTGTCGTGGTCGCAGCCGACGTGCTCGTAGTGATCGGCGAGGTCGTCAAGGCTGACGCGGTCGCGGACCTCCAAGGGCTCGCGCGTGCTGCCGCGGGCCAGGACGACGGTCCGCCCGGACCGCAGGCCACTCAGGGTCCACACTTTCCCGGTTCCTGTGTCCCGGTAGGTGAAGCCGATACCGACCGGGATGCGGGGTGCCGTACGGGCGTGGCGTGGCGTGCTGTTTTCCATGTACCCAATGTGTGCGGCGGGCCCGCGGACGGTCCACGTCAGGTCGCTGGCTCGTACGCATCAGCGAAGTCGGTTAGGCTGACGTAGTCTCTGGCCTCGCAGCCGTAGAAGTCTTCGGTGAGCGCAATGAGCCCCGAGTCGCAGATCCTGGTGACGTGCCAGATCCGTCCGGTGGAGTGCCGGCGGTAACGGGCGCCGACTGCGGGTGTGTCGAGCAGTGTGGTCGTGGTCATATCTTCCTTGTGTGCGGCAGATGCTCTGATCGTCATCCGATGCCCAAGCCGCGGTAGAGGTTCGTGATCGAGGTGGCGCCGCGGCGGCGGCCGATTTCCACGGCAATGCGGGCGCAGGTGAGCGCATCGTCTCCGGCGTCATGCTGGGCGAAAGAGGGCAAGCCAAGATGTTCAGCCACCAGATGGAGTTTGTGTTTGCCGAGCTGGAGTGTGGTCCGGGACAGTGTCTCGGTGCAGCGGAATTCGTTCCGCGGCTGCGGCAGGCCGGCGATGGTGAACGACCGGCGGAGCACCCCGGCGTCGTAGCTGATGTTGTGGGCGAGCACCGGACCGTCACCGATCAGGGAAGCCAGCTTGTGCATTGATTCTTCCAGTGAGGGAGCATCGGCCGTCATATCGGGCGTGATCCCATGAACCCGGATGGCGTATTTGTCGAAGGATTCCGGGCCGGTGTGCGGGCGGATCAGCCACGACTCGGTGGCGGTTATCAGGCCGTCGCATACTGTCGTGACGCCCACCGCGCAGGCGGAGCTACGGTCGGAGTTAGCTGCTTCAAAATCAATGGCCGTGAAGTCCAGACCGGGGAGGGGTTCCATAACCCTCATGTGTGCGGAGGTGCTGGTGTCTTTGCCCGGCCAGCTGAAAGGCCCGGCGGGCGCCGCAGTGGCGTCCGTACCGGGCCTTGTAGCGCAGCATCCCTGCCTGGGGTGAACCCCCGTCCCGACTCCCAGGACGCTGACCGTTATGCCCCATCGGGAGGCATACGGTCAAAGGCGGTCAAACTGCCGGCACTTGGTGCCGGACGTTATGTGTGCGGACTCCGGAAAGTCTCTCCCCGCTCTCCTACCGTCGCCAGTCGTTTTGGAGATCGCCGAGAATGAACCCGATCTCAAGCACCGACTGAATCGACCTGTCAATCACATACTCCCGCTCAGGGCCCCTAAGGCCCATGAGTGTGGAACCGTTCCGACGGAACGAAGTGCGAAGCTGGTCAGCACGGAAGTTTTCGGTCTGTTCGGGCAATTGGTCGATGTATCCCGTAGCGTCGGCGTAGGCGTCAGCCGTGTCCTGAAGCGGGTGGTTCACAGTTCTCTCTACTGCGATGACACGACTGCGGGCTTCGGTAGGCATGATCTCTCCTTAGGGTCGGATGTGGCTTGCAGTCTTCATGTGTACGGAGGACTGACGGCCGCTCCCCGGGCAGCGAAAGGTCCGGCGGCACGACGAGGTGCTACCGGACCAATGCTGCGTACGTCAGCCGAGGGGTCGTTCCTGCTGCATCCAGTCATCGACGACGCCGTGGATGTCCATGTTGCCGTTCCAGCCGGACTCCTGGTAGGCGTCGGCGGCGAACCCGGCGAACCGCTCGACAGTGTCCCGGTCCTCAAATCCTGTGACACCCAAGACTGAGTGCCCATAGTCGTACGCGAAACTGTGATGCTCGTCCCACTGCTTACGATCCTCGGGGCTGAGCGGGTCCGGCTCGTCGGGACCGTCCCAGCCGAAGTTGACGCTGTCCGGTCCGCCAATCAGCGCGGCTGCCAAGGCTGCCTCTGCTTCGGCAGTGTTGACCGCTGCCTCATCCTTGTACTTCGGAATGCATTCCTTGGCCAGCGTGCCCGGCTTGAAGTCCAGATCGCGTTCAATGGGCAGTCCGAACTGGCCACTCACTTCCTCGACGTCGCCGAGTGGAATGTAGCCCCACTCCCCGTGTCCGACACCCAGGTCGGCGTACCCGAACGCCTCGTTTTCTTTCGGGTCATACTCCGCGACATACCAGTCCATACTGCCCTGGAAATAGTGTGCCTGGAGTGGCTTGTCGCCAAGGGGGCTATCGTTTTCGGTCGCGTACAGCTTCGGCCAAGTCGCCATCTCGACTGCCGTCGGGTAGAAATCGTGTCCACGGCGGCTCCGCTGCGTTTCGACGGGCCGTTCCAGGGTTGGAGCGGCCAGGGCAACTCCGGGCTCGCTGTGGGCGGTTGCGGCGAATTCGCCACCGGACGGGATTCCTTTGGGTTGGCGGTTGTGCTCGTTCATGGTGGTCCCTTTTAGGAGTGTGGAGTACTTTCACCATGAATGTGTGCGGCTGCGCCGGTCTGCAGCGCCAGTAGTTCGCTGGGAGGCGAACAGCCCGTCGCGTCAGCGGAAAGTCCTGCTCAATGACGTTGCGGCGTCAACGATTGAGGGGTGCGACAAAGTCAGTTCCTCTACTCCTACAAACCGGTGAGGCTGTGGACTTCCGGGCGCAACCCAGATGCCGACAATGGACCATTGCGGCCGTTGAAATGACCACCATTTCACCCCTGCCCATTTTCGTTCGCCGGCGTCGTTGCGGAACTCGAAAATCTTCAGCGCCCAGGTCTGGGTCAAGGGTCGGTTCCGGGAAATGACCTGAGTGGGACGCAGGTGCCGGTCCAGCAGCGTCTGGGCGTCATCAAGGTCAATAAGGGCCAGACCGTCCGGGATGCTGAACGTCGCCAAAGCCCGCCTGCTTCCGGGAAGTGCCGGGAAGTCAAACATCTCATCAGACCAGACAGGGACATTGCCAAAGGTTTCGCCGATAGCTCCCTCCTTAGTCAACGCCAGATACCACATGTCGTAATGCGCCGGGTTATCAATCCGGCCACCTCCCTGCCGCTTGTAAAGATAGTCCGCCGAACCGGTCTTTCCCATGCGGGCTGCAGCCAGGTGCGGAAACACCCGATACGCGAGCATTTAGGAGAATGATCCGGACATCTCAGCGTCCAGCGCTTCGATCACCTGTGAGGGTCCGCGCATTTTGACGACGTCGATGGGGCGGCCCCCGTCCAGGTACGAGTTGGGTCCGTTCAGCCACTCGAGCGCCACTTTGGGTGGCCAGAGCAGGTTTGCCCTCGCCAGGACATAGTCCAGGTCGATCAGGATTCGCTGGTTTTCCGGGTCTGGGGTTTCTTCACCGCTGATCCACCGAGGCGGCTGGCTGCTGGACACATCCATGAGCCGGGCCAGCTCCGCGCTGCCGCCGAGGGAGCCGGCAACGATATTAGTCCGCTCGGCAATCGCCCCCACAGTCTGAGCTTCGGTGTGGGTGAGAAAACGAGTATGGAGTTGGAGTCCATCGCGGTCGATTCCGACCCTATCCGCGCCTGCGGCGTCATACTCTGGAGCCGCAGAGTCACCCTCTGCGGCACCCTCTACTGCCATATCCCCCAGCCCTGGGACCCAGTCGTCAGTCATGCACCCAGAATACGCCCAACCGCTATGTTGAGCTATGTTCAGGCGGCCAGCTGCAGGGTGTTCGTGTGCGCCTGCCGGTAGGCGGCCGCCCAGGCTTCAATAGGGGCAATCAAGGCCGGTTCTCCCGGTCCGCCGAGCAGACCGATTCGCTCCAGCCTTTCCCAAATGCGGTAACCGTAAGGGCCAGTGTCGTCCTTGACCCATTTGAGAGCTTTGGACACCATGGCGAATTCGGCCACTGGTTCCACCGGCACCGGCCAGCGGCCCGGCGCGACGCAGGCGAGCCAGCGGACCTGGTGAGCGCGGGCGCCCAGGATAGGGACCATGCCGAGGGCGTATACCTTGTCCCCGTGGCCGGCCTGGATGACGGACCCGGCCACGGCGGTGCGGATTGCTCCGCCCATGTTGTCCCATGCCTTTACCTGTATGGCCGCGTCCGGCAGGACGTAGAGGTCCCCGACGTCTTCTTTGCGTCCGGCGCCAAGGTAGCGCATTGCCTTCTCCAGTGCGAACTCCGGGAGAAGGTTCACCACCATGGGCACCGACTCGCGTTCGAAGCGGTCGCCTTTATCTTTTGAGGTGTTAGCCATGACAGTCCTATGCGTCCCCGCACCCGACGGGCCTCCCTTCATGTATCAGGCGAACGGATCCTCGTCATCGCCCACCATGACGGCGTCAAAGGAATCAGCTCCGAATGCTGGATCATCGAACGGGTCGACCTCCAGTGCAGCCGTGGTGGCACGGTGCGGCGCAGGTGCGGGTTCCGCAAACGGGTCCACCCCATCAGGCACGATGACAGCATCTTCCGGTGCCGGTTCCGCCTTCACTGGCGCCCGGAGAACATGCTCGGATTCCCAGGGGGCGAGCTTATTTTTGCGCCATGAGACGTCCACTGCGTCGATCGCAGCGATCCTCTCCGGCGTGATGGTCCCCAGCCGCAGCGCGTTGCGCTGGTTGTTGATCCAAGCGCCAAGGTTGTGGCCGGCTTCGACATGCTTAACCGGGACCAGGGCATGACCTTCACGGGCAACGAAGGACACCAGATTCGACAACGCCATCTCCCACTTCTTCCGATGCTTCACCGGCCCGGTACCTGCCGCCACCTTCCGGGCCTTGGCAGGCTTGGCAGCTTTCGCCGACTTGGAGGGCGCCGCGGGTGCCGGGAGGCTCCTTCCGGATTTGCCGAGCACAAGGCTAGTGTGACCGTCGAAGAAGTCTCTCAGCCCGGACGCGGAGGAAGATTCCCGCAGCGCTGCCATGGCGGTCGTTTCAATCTGCCGTATCCGTTCACGGGTGACGCCGTAGATCCTGCCGATTTCATCCAGGGTCATTGCCTCCCCCGTGGCCAACCCGTACCGATAAGCGATGATGCCCGCCTCGCGTTGGGTCAGTCGGTCCAACCTGCTGTGCAGCGCGGTACGCAGTGCGTCATAGACGGCTGTGTCGAAAGCTGTTGGCTCATCCGGGTCGTACAGGGTTTCACCCAAGAGTTCAAGGCCGCCGCTCCCGTTCGGGACTTCCCAGTCAAGGGAAGCAGGGAGGACCCGCAGCCGCCGGAGACGGATGACCTCCTCGACTGTTTTGCCGGAGCCGGCAGCAATCTCTTCGACAGTTCCGTCACGTCCTTCACGCTGAAGGAATTCCCGTTCCGCACCGTAAACACTGAGGATCTGTTCGTTGATGTGAACAGGAATCCTGATCGTACGGGACTTGTCAGCGATCCCGCGCGTGATGGCCTGCCGGATCCACCAGGTTGCGTAGGTGGAGAATTTGAAGCCTTTCTTGTAGTCGAACTTCTGGACCCCGCGGTAGAGGCCGATGTTGCCTTCCTGGATGAGGTCCAGGAAGTCCATACCGGATCCGGTGTAGCGCTTGGCAATTGATACAACGAGGCGCAGGTTGCTGCGCACGAGCGTCAACGTTGCGGCCCGTCCTTCTGCGGCGATAGTCTCCAGCTCCAGGATGGCCCGTCGGCCCTCTGGGGTGGTGGTCACGAGCTTGTGCTCGGCATACAAGCCTGCCTCAATCGCCATGGCCAGGTCGGTCACCTCATCCGCACCCAGCAGGTCCACGTCACCGATCTGGTTCAGGTACTGGCGGATGTCCTCACCGATCTCCCCGCTCAGGACCGGCTCGTCAGTCCAGTCACCCTCTACATGTTCGAGGAGGAAAGGTTCTGCCGGCGGTTCAGTGACTGGCCGTTCAGGGGCTTTAACCGCTACCGGTGGTGCGACGTAAGCCAGGAATTCTTCGATCGCCTCAACATCCGTCTCGATCCGGAACACCCCCTGCCGCCGGGCATACGGAAGGACGGCGCCGAGGTACTCTTCCCCACGCACCTTCGGGTCCTCGACCGTGTTCAGGGAGTAGAGCACGACGAAGCGCCCGGCACGGCCATCAGCTTTCTTGCGGATAACCCGGCCAAGGCGTTGAACAAGTTGCCGCTGACTACTACTGGCTGCGACCATGATCCCCAGATCGGCCTCGGGCACGTCAATTCCTTCATCCAGGACGCGCGGGGCGGTAAGGACTTTCGCGGTTCCGTCCCGGAAGGCACCGAGGGCCGCTGCACGCGCATCCTTACCCATGCCGGACATAACAGTCGCGGACGAGTTGCCCATCGCTGTGCAGATCTGGGCGGAAGCCAAAGCCGACTTTTTGGTCTGCGTGAAGACAAGGGTAGGTCCGGACGCTGTGATCGCCGGGTTCAGGGCTGCCAAGGCCATCCGCTTTGTCGGCGTCTCTGCGAGCAGGTTCTGCCGCCCGGTCATGGCGGCCATGTATTTGCGTGCCAGAGCCGGGCCGGGCGAGTCGACCTTGCTATCAGCCAGATGAGCGACGGCGGTGATGAATGGTGCGAACGGGTTCCGCGGGATGTGGAGGTATATCTCCAAGGGTCCGACGGCTTTGGCCATCGTCTCGGTGAACGCGTCGTATTCGTCGCGCTCGGGGGCCGTAAGTTCAACCCCGACCATGGCGACGTCGAAGGGTGCGATGATGTTGTCGGCCAGCGCACGGTCGTACCAGAGACGGAAGACGATGTCGCCAAAAAAGGGTGCGAGGCGGACGAGGTGCTCTCCATCGGCGCGTTCGTAAGTGGCAGACAATCCCAAACGCCACGTATAGCCGGTCTCCAAAGCCTCAGCGAACAGTGGGGCGGCGTAGCGGTGGCATTCGTCGGCGATGATGAGTCCGGCCTTATGGTCACGCAGGGTTTGGCGCGTCGCGGCCGAATGAACGATAGCGACCAGGACCTCGACCGTGTCCAGACTGTCGTGGTGGTTATCCCCCAGGGCTCCCCGGCTGGCACCAGGAAGGTCTTTCCTTAACGCGCGCAGCCACTGCGTCTGCAGTTCAGCGGTCGGGACGAGGACAAGGACTTTGAACCCGCGGCGGACAGCTTCAAAAGCGGCCGCAATTCCTACCCGCGTCTTCCCTGAACCGGTGACGGCTTCGATGACTCCGCGGCGGCCAGCGGCACGCCAGCAGTCCACGGCTTCCTGCTGCCAGGTGTAAAGGCCGGGATAGTCATCGGCGGCACTGATGTGTCCGTCAGCCGGCAGAGCGCCATGCGATGCGTCGCTTGGTCGATAGGTCAAGGCAGTAGTCATGTTCCTCAATGTGTGCGGCAAAGGCGGGATCTCTGCCCTAAACCCGGGCCGCCTGCGGCCTAAGAGACGGCCGATGGGCCCCACTGGGTGTGGTGGCTGATACTGGACCTATGCTCGGAAACGCCCCACGGCTATAGCTGCAACGTCTACGCATGTTTCAGGGCAGAGGCCAACCACTACAAGCACTCAGGGGTTTATCACCATGGACATCAAACGCCGCCGGATGCTCACCGAGCCAGGCGACACCCTCCTCCTGTCCAAGTCCTCAATGGACACAGCCTTCCGTTTCACGGAATGGCAGGAGGCGACCGGTCTGACACCGAATCGGTTCACAGCGGACCCGATCTGCTCCGTTCCACTGCCCATCTACACGCAGGTGGCCGCTGGCGCCCGGCAGTTCTCCGCCGTCAAACCTGAGATCATGTGGCACCCGCTGTTCTGGCTGCCGCCGCGTCTCGCCGGCCGCTACAACCTGCCCTCCGGCCCGGACGGCGCCCTTGAGGTGGAGTCAACGACCATGTGGTCCATCCGGGTGGCACTGGAGCTGACCGCATCCGGACTGTACAGCATCGAGGACGGCTGGCTGGATATTCTCGCCACCGTCGGGATCGACGTTGAGAACGAGATTGATCTGGCCCGTGTCGAGGAATGGCAGTCCGGTGGTGTTGATGACCTGCTCGACTCAATCGACCTGGACCTGTACCTGGCGCTCGAGACCAACCCGAACTGGGCGCTCCAGTCGGCGATGGCCTTGGCTGAGCCGGCCACGCAGGCTCAGTGGGCAATCCTGGCCGACTCCCTCATGGAGGTCGTCATGGACTCCTACGACGCCGAAGAAAACACCCCGTTGGCTGAGGTCCGGAAAACGATCGCCGTCGTCGCTTCGCTGGCCGGCGTCCAACTCGACGAAGTTCCGACCGACGATGAGGAGCCCGCAGAAGAATTTTGGGCCCGGATCGAACTCGAATCCCGCGACGGAATCTACGCCACCGTCCAGGAGTTCCTGGAAGGCCCGGCAACGGAAGCCCTCGGGTGGCTCACGCTGACCCGCGACACCTATTGGGAGTCCGTGGAAGATCTTCAGTCGCTCCAGACCACCCAGGCGGCCTGACCTATGGGAGCCACCATGGACGAATACATTCCGCTGCAGGCCAGGGTCAATCCAGACGGCTCCGTCGACGTCCTGATCGACAGTGCTGCTGTACCGGGTGGATCCGGCCTGACCATGGCCTCTCTGCTGCAACTGCTGACGCGGTATGCCCGTGAAAACGGCAAGCTGATGATGACCACCACACACCCCAACGGCAGTGTCACCCGCGATCTGGTTTCCGAGGCAGGAGAGATCACGCCGTTCTACCCTGAGGCGGGTCCACAGTCGGTGAAAGCTGCCGTCTCCGCTGATCCTTCCGAGGAGGCCCTACTGCAGGTCCTCAAGCAGAGCGGTCAACGCCGCGTCGGGTACTCCGAAATCGCGACGGCCCCGCCTGTAGCCGCCGCTCCGGCCACGACACGGGTAACGATGGGTGAGGGGGCAATCCCGAAATTTGATGTCGAGGCCGACATCCAGAAGGCCATGTCGTCGAAGAAACCTCCGGCGAGCACAAAGCAGCGCATCATCATTGCCCTAGTCATCACCGTGCTTGTCCTGGTGGCTGTCGCATTGGCCGGCATGCCGCTGCTGAACGCGGCTGCACATATGCTCGGGGCACTACCTGCGCCGGGTGTCCCCGCGACCGGGTTACTGCAGATCTAACCCTGCTGTCTGAGGGCCGCCCCGTCCAAGTGACGGGGCGGCCTTTTTCGGTTCCGGTGAGTATCGCCGGTAATGCCGCACACATACTGACCATGGCGAACACACTTTTCCTGGCCCCGGCATCCTGCGCCCCATATTCTGCCGCCCCGGCAGCGGCGCTTCTGGAACCCCTGGAACTTGGCTACCGAATTTTCAGCCCGGAATTCCTGGACGAACTCGAGGAGCACTACCGGGCACTGGCCGTCGGCCGCGTCCCCGCATAGGAGACTCCGGACAGCTCTTTTGTCCTGTATGACCAGGGCCCGCCGGCCCACTTCCAGCCAGATAGAAACCCGAGGAACCCATGGCGTTCGTCCACCTGCATAATCACACCGAATTTTCGAGCCTTGATGGTCTTTCAAGACTCAAAACCGTCGCGAAAACTGCTGCAGCGCTGGGCCAGACCGCCATGGCCGAAACCGAACACGGCTCCCTGGCCGGTGCGTGGAGGTTCACGAAAGCCTGCCAGGCCGCCGGGATCAAACCGATTATCGGCATCGAAATCTACATGAGCATCGGCGACCGTTTTCTGCGCAACTCCGAAATAGTGGACCGCAACGACGACACCACCGCCGATGCCGATGACGGCAAGGGTGAGACGAAAGAGAAGCGTTACGAGCACCTGACCCTCCTTGCCCGTAACGAACAAGGCTGGAAAAATCTCCTCGCCCTGCACAACAAGGCCGAAGAATCCTACTGGTACAAGCCGCGGATCGATTACGCGCTGCTCAAAGAGCACGGCGAAGGACTGATCGTACTGACAGGCTGCCTCGCCGGCCCGGTTGCCGGTCCACTGTCCCGTGCTGCCGCGACCGCTGCCGCAGGAGACGCGGAGAAGTCCGTCGAGTTCGCCTCCGAAGCGAAAAACAATCTGGATACCCTGATTGACTGTGTCGGCAAGGAAAACGTCTACCTGGAGATCATGTATCACGGGATCGGCGCCGAGCAGTCGGTATTGAAACCGATCGCCCAGCTCTCACGTGAGTACGACGTCCCAATGGTTGTCACCAACGACTGCCATTACGAAAAGGACGAGGACTCCGGCGCACACGAAGGCTTCCTCGCGGTCGGGTCCAAGAAAGGCCTGGATGACCCGGCCCGCTTCAAGTTCAACGGCGGCGGCTACTACGTGAAGTCCGAGCAGGAAATGCTCGACATCAAACCCGGCAGCAAAACATGGGCCGACGCATGCGCCATGACTCAGGTCATCGCAGACCGTTGTGACGACCAGGTGATCCCGACCCCGCATCAGCGCCTGCCCAAATACCCGCTGCCTGAAGGCTTCACCGACTCCAACGTCTACCTGAAAAAGCTCGTCAAGGACGGCGCCGTCAACCGCTACGGGTATGACCTGGCGACCAAGGAGCGGATCCCGCTGTCCGCTGAGGTGAAGGAACGGCTCAAAACAGAGCTGGACATCATTGCCGAAATGGGTTTCCCGGACTACTTCCTCATCATGTGGGACGTCATCAACTGGTGCCGGACCGATGCACCCATCGAGTTCGACAACCCGGACGCGCCCCGGAAGAAGCCGATCCTGGTCGGCCCCGGCCGTGGTTCCGCGGCAGGCTCGGCCGTCTCCTACTGCCTGCGCATCGTTGGTATCGACCCGCTGTACAACAACCTCCTGTTTGAGCGTTTCCTCGAACCGGGCCGCGCCGGCATGCCCGACATCGACGTCGACTTTGAAAAGGCCCGCCGCGACGAGGTGTTCGCCTACCTGGCCTACCGTTGGGGGAAAGGCAACGTCGCCCGCATCGGCACGTTCGGTGTCGCCCTGTCCAAGGCTGCCATCAAGGACGCCGCCCGCATCCTGAAGCCGTCCGGCCCCAGCGAGGAAATCAAAGCCCAGGCCAAAGAATTCTTCATTGCCGGTGAGCGCGGCAAGGGTGCGACGTTGCTCCGTGACGCCGAAAAGGTCGCCGCGGACAGGGCCGCGCAGAAAATGCGGCTCGGAAACAAGATGTCTGACCTGGTCCCGGCCTCCGGTGAAAAAGCGTACGACTTCGCACAGCTCACCGATACGAAAGACCAGGCCGGTCAGGCATTCCGGGACCTCGTTGACGAATCCGGCGAGGACGCCCAGGCCATCCTGGAACTGGCCCGCGCATTCGAAGGGGTCATCAAGAACGAATCAATCCACGCCTGCGGTTTCGTTGTCTCCCCTGAACCTCTCGATGAACTGGTCCCGCTGCGCTGGGCTTCCCACGCCGCGGATGCCGACCCGGCAGCCCCGCGCGTCATCTGCTGGGATGGTCCCGAGGTCGAAGACTACGGGTTCCTGAAGATGGACATCCTGGGCCTGATGAACCTGGACATCGTCTCCACCGCGCTGGAAAACATCGAAATGACCACCGGTGAGCACCTCACGATGGACTCCATTCCGCACCCGGACATCAAAGGCGACCCGAAGGTTGACGCCGCTTTCGCGCTGATTGCTGCCGGAAACACCGGAGGGGTATTTCAGATGGAATCGGGCGGGATGGTGAAAATCGCCCAGGACGTCGTTCCGGAATCCCTCACCGACATTTCCGCCATCGTTGCCCTGTTCCGTCCCGGCCCGCTGGCCGCGAAGGTCCCGGACCGGTACGCTGCGCGCAAAAACGGGCGAGAAGAGGTCGACTACGACGAGTTCACCTCGAACAAGATGGAGCAGGAATGGATCGCCAAGGTCCTCGATGACACGTATGGAAAATTCGTGTTCCAAGAGCAGCTCATGCGTCTGGGGACGGTCATTTCCGGATTCGATGCCTCTCAACGATCCGTGTTGCGTAAGGCTGTCGGCAAGAAAGACGCCAAGAAGATGGCCGAGGTTGGCAAGATGCTGGCCGCCGGCGCCGAACAAGAATTCTTCGACGAGAGTGGGGTCCTGATTTCTCCGAAATTTTCGGCGAAGACAGCAGCCCACATGTTTGAGCTGATGAAAGGCTCGGCGTCGTACCTGTTCAATGCGAGCCACTCCGCCGCGTACGCGCAGCTGGCGTTCGTCACCGCATACCTGAAAGCCAACTGGCCGGTCGAATACGCGGCAGCGATCCTGGCAATCGCCGACAAGGACGACAAACGCATGAACGCGTTTTGGTCCCTGAAAACTGACGGGATCACGGTACTCGCCCCTGACATCAACCTGTCTCTTGCCCGTACTGCGCCGGTGAACGGCTCTGTCCAGATGGGTCTCGCAGAAGTCAAGGAAGTCGGCGCCGCCGGCCATTACATCCTCGCCGAACGAATCCTGAACGGGGAGTTCAAAAACCTTCACGACGTGCTGACCCGCGTCACCGTGCCTGGCAAGAACGGCACTGAGCCAACCAAGCTGCCCGTTGGTGCCATCCAAGGTCTCATCGAAGCCGGTGCCATGGACTCCTTCGGGCCCCGCCTCGGCCAGCTCATGACGTTGCGCGCCGCCCACAAGTCGGACCTGTCCCCTATCGACGCCGAATGGTCTGACGTAGAGGAATCCACCCGGCAGCGCCAACGCCTGGGCGTCAGCCTCGGCACCCACCCGCTGCAGTCCCTGAAGGAAGAAATCCTCGCATGGGAGGGCCCGGCGGGAGGCAGGGCGACCCCGCTGCACAAAATCGCGGACGAAAACGGTGAAGCAGTCCTGACCGTCGGCGTCATCTCCATGTGGGAGGAAAAAGGCTACTCCGGCGGACGGCGGGCCAACTTCGCCCTCGAATCCTCCAAAGTCACCATCCAGGGAGTCATGTGGGACCGCACCCTGTCCAACCTGCGCCGCCGTGGCACGGTCCCCAAGGTCGGCGACGTCGTCGCTGTGTCCGGGAAAGTCAACGTCCGCACCACCTCAGTCGGCGACGAAGACGTCGAGACCCAGGAGACCATCACCACTAAGGAGCTCTCCATTTTTGAAGTCTGGCAGATCGCATCGGCAACCGCACCGGAAATCAACGAACCGCGCGCGGTCATCGACTTCGCCGCCAAATACCGTGAGCTGCGCGCCACCAATCCGGACAAGCCCAAAGGCCCCGGCGGCAAAGATGACGAAACCGACAAAGCCCCGGCCGGTGAGCCCAAAAAAGTATTCGTCGCCGAAGTCACGGATCTGGAGGATCACCGGAAGAAGTCACGGTCCCGGCTCGTGGTCGTTGCTACCTCGGCACTTGGCCGCGGCCTGACCGGGAGAATCCTCGTCGGCGACCCTGCAGTCGTCAAACCTCATTCGAGTACGAGCTGGCCGACGAAGAAAGTCCAGCCGGGGTCCATTTACCGGGTCATGTGCCCGGGAGGGGACATCGTCATCCTCCTGGTGAAGTCCCCTTCCCTTGGGCACAGCCAGCTGCTGGAGATTTCCAACGACGTCACCGTCGAGGACCCCCGCTGGACGAAGCAGGACGGGTCCAACGCCCTCTACACCTGGTACCTGCTGGAGCAGACAGCAGAGCAGGCCGTCGAGGAAGAAGACACACAAGCCGCCTAGCCGGGGAGGGTGGCTCCGTGCTCCGCACACATAAGGGAAGAACAGGCGGAACTGCCGCCTAGAATCTACCCACCCGCCGCTGTGCGCGGCAGAAGGAGCCCCTCGTGAGCCCCGCCGACGACAAGCCCCAGACCGACACAACCCTCGCCGCGCTGGCCGTGCTTGAACGTTTCGCCACCCAGGATTTCGACTCCGTTGACGCCTTGTTGGACACCACGAACAACAAAGAACTGGCCATGGGGCTTCTCGATGTTGCCAGAATGCTTACCGGCATGCTCGCCCGTGCCACCGATGCCCGCCACGACGAAGTTATCGTCCACGTCCGCGAAACCGTCATGGGCCTGATCCATGACGGCCACCTCGGCACCGGCCTCCAGCCCGTCAACTGAACTGGTGCGGTGACCTTTCTGACGGTTGCCGCACACATATAAGCCAGAAGGAGAACCCCGTTTACGGGTGGTTTCCAACTGATGCGGGACCAGCGCAAAAATGACACCCGTCAACCGCCGGGGCGCATAGCAATACCAGAAGGCCGGAGACATTCCGGGCTTCTACAGCAGCCCTTATGGGCCCAACGAAAGGCCACACCTTGTACAACATTCCCTTCACCGGCAACCTGGCCCACGACCTGGAACTCAACACCAACACGGCCTCAGGTATCGCCCGCCTCAACTTCCGCCTCGCAGTCAACGAAGGCGAACGCGGCTCGGAGAACGAAAAAACGCACTTCATCCTCTTCACCGCGTTCGGCACGACCGCCGAGAACGCTGCGAAGTCCTTCAAGAAGGGCGACCGCATGATCGTCCTGGGCCGGGTCAACACCTACCCGAAGACCGTCTACTTGGAGAACGCCGAAAAGGAGCTCGAAGAGAAGGAGATTTCGATGGTCGGGTTCACCGCCAGCGACATCTCCGCACCGGTCCGCTTCGCTACCTTGGACATCCACAAGGTTGCCAAGCGCGAAGGCGGCGAAACTACCGCCCCCGCCGCGGCGAAGAAAGCTCCTGCCCCGCGCGTAGCAGCGACCAAGCCGAAGGTGTCCGTCGCCGCAACCGGTGGTGACGACGACTTCTAGGCCGTAGCGGCCAGGGTTATGCCCGAGAGCCCCGTCCAGCCCCTTTACCGGGCCGGGCGGGGCTCTTTCTTTCGGCGCCGTCTACGCATGTTTCCTACGGATAGTGACCCGACCACCGAGAAAGCCCCATGATCTCCCCCACCGCCATCACAGACACCTTCACCGCCTTCATCACCGGCCTGGCCTCTCAGGTGACGGCACTGACCACAGAAAACCCGGTACCGCTCGTCGTCGCCGCAGCAATCGTAGTGCTCGCCTACGTCGGCCGCGCCGTGGCCAGAAACCGGCCGGTTGCCACCGACCCGTCACGCCTGTTCTCCGCCGTGCAACGCACTGAGGGTTTCGCCCGCGCCGCCGGCCGATGCGAACTCGAAGGGTTTTTCTTCACCCGGTGCAAGGGCAAAGCACACCACGGGGACCACCACTTCCCCTGGTCTAAAGGCGGTTCCACGTCGATGGTCAACTTCGTCGCCGCTTGCGCCCGCTGTAATACCTCCAAGGGCGCGAAGATTCCGACCGCCTGGGCCACCATGCGCATGGAAGCGCGCCGCAGGAAATACTTCCCACAGGGTGTGACCGTGAAGGCCGGTGAGCGTTTTGCCCACCGCTGAGAACACCGTTTCGGCAGACTCTCCGGACAGTACCGGACCGTACGTCGGAGAGCTATGGTCACTGACCGCCGGGGACAGACACGCGATCTTCCTCGGTGACGGGTTATGGAACGTCCTGTCCTGCATCAATGACGAGTACACACTTGAACAGATCCCCGGGCTCGTACCGGAAGCGAAGCCTCCCGGACAGCCGGCCAGCTTCTACTGGGCTGACCAGTTCGATGCGCTGGCTGCTGCCGATGGACTACGAATTACCTGGTCCGAGGAAATCCTCACCTACCAGGCACAGGGTTGGGACAAGATCCGCAAGCTGCGCCCCGCCACCGTCTAGGGACCCTCGATGAGCGTGATGCCAAAATCTGCGCATGTTTCAGGTTATGAGCACCGATCCATCTGAAAGCACCGGACCAGCCGTGCCGGAAGCGGCCGAACCGGCGGCCGCCAGCCCCGAAAACTCTGACGGCAAGCCCACTACGGCGGACCAAGCCAAAGCAGATGGCGCTGCTGTTGCAATCTCCGCACTCAAGGGAGCCGTTACCGGTGGAGCAACAGGTGCGGCCGTGGGCGCGCTCAAAGGTGCAGTCAAGACGAAGACCGGCCGCAATGTGGCGATCGCCGTCATTGTCACCCCCATCCTCGCTGTTTCCCTGCTTACCGGACTTATTTTCAACGCCGCACAAGCTATTTCAGCTACACCCGGTGGACGCGCAGCTATCGCCCAGACCGCGGCTCTGTCAGCGTTCGAGAACAAGGATGACCTCAACTCCATCCAGGACGCTTCTACTCAAGGTGGTGTGCCCTGGCAGGTCGTCGCCGGCATCTATCAGGCAGCGAAGAGTAAGACCGGCGCTAAGGGATCCGGTCCGTTCGGCATCGACATGGCCGCGGCCAGCGGCGAGATCAGTGAGGATGATGCCAACGACTTCGATAAGGCGGCACTGTTTGTCGCCCGCAAGCTGAAGGCGGCATCCGCCACCACGATCGATTCGCTCTCCAACCCGACCCTGGACGCCGGTTACATGGACACCCGCGGTGACAAAGGCGAGAGCGTCCTGAAGCCGATCGACACTGACGAAGCAAAAGCTGCCCGCGACCTGGTGAAGGAAGCCTATGTGAAGGCGATCATCGCCATCCCTTTGGAGGGCAACCCGGGCACCGCCGAAGCAGCCTTTGCGAGCTCGCTCCTATGGATGGCCGGCGCGGCGCCAGACAAGTGCAGCCCCAGCAATGTGGTCACGGTCGGAGACGTCAGTAACGCCGACCTGAATGCAAAAAAGAAGATTTACGCCCAGGCGATCATCGACCAGGTGGCATCCAAAGGTATGCCCGAAAACGCTGCAGTCATCGCCTTAGCGACAGCGCTGCAGGAATCGGGCCTCCGGATGTACTGGAATTCCCATGTCCCCGGATCCAAGGAACTCGCTGACGGCGGACCGGAAGGTGGCTTCGACCTGGGACCGGGCAAATTCTCCTACTCGGTTGGCCTGTTTCAGCAGCAGGTCAACGGCACCATGTTTTCCTGGGGCACCGTCCAGGACGCCATGAACCCGTCCAAATCTGCAGACATGTTCCTGGACCGACTGATGACCATCAACGGCTGGCAGAACCTGCCGGTGACCGTCGCAGCCCAGTCAGTCCAAGGGTCGGCGTTCCCTTCCGCGTATGCCGATGATGAGGTTGCGGCGCGAACTCTTGTGGGCGAACTGAAACCCAAGTCAGGCAGCTACGGCACCACCACCAACACGGCTCCTTCGACCCCTGGATCTGGCCCCGGCGCACCGGCGGGTGCGGCCGTTACCAGCTGCCAGAGCGGCGGAGTCGGCACTGGCACGGTCGGCGCCGGTGACGACTACCCGTACAAAAACCCGGTTGGCGTTTTCACTACGGAAGCGGACCCGTGGTCAGAGTTCAAACGTCAGTGCGTCTCCTTCGTCGCTTGGCGGATGAACCTTCAGATGGGCTGGAAGGAAGGCCAGGAATACCCCTTCACCCCGGCAAAGCTCGGTCTGGGTCTCTTTGGTAGCGCCATCGACTGGAAAGACACTGTCGCGAGCAAATTCCCGATGGACAGCACCCCGAAGGTTGGTGCGGTCGCCTGGTTTGATGCGAACATCCACACCGGCAGCACCTGGACCGGAGATGCCGGCCACGTCGCAGTTGTCAGCGCAGTGAACGGAGATGGCACGATTGACGTCGAGGAGTACAACTTCAACCCTCTCGCCTACGGCACCAGGAAAATTCCGGCCTCCGATGTCAGCGGCTTCATTCACGTCGCCGACATCAGCAAATAGCACCCCAACCCGAACGATCATGAAGGACCACTGATGGCCGCTGAAACGAAGCAGCTCCACCCCGCATTGCAGTACCTGAAAGACAACGTGGTGGTGATCTCTCTGGTCGTCATCGTGGCAGTCTCGATCGTGATCTTCGCGTTCACGCAGAACGCACCGGCAGCGAAGCCGGCCGCCTCGGTGGCACCAACGGCGGTTCCGACCGCTGCGCTCGATACGGGCGCGCCAGTCACAGGAGCCACAAGCACCTCAGAAGCCACAGAAGATCACTCAGGCTCCACGGCTTCGTCCACAGCTCCAGGGGGCTCTCAGGGCGGCGCGCAGCCTTCCCCATCGCCTACCGCGGTCGAGCACGTCGTCGTCGGCACCGGACCCCAGGGCGTATCGGCTAAAGACTGGCGTCCGTACGCCGAAGAGTTCTCCAAAGCATGGGTGAATACCGCAGATGGCAAAGACGCCTGGCTCACTCGGCTGAAGCCTATGGTCAGCGCGGATCTGTACGCAGGGTTCACCAGGACGGACCTCAACTCAGTGCCCGCCGCCACCTACAGGAGTATCACCCTCGCCGAGGAGTCCCTCGCATCCAAGACGTTCCGCGCCTACTCCATGAACGGCCAGATGTTCGAGGGTAGGGTCTCCGTCCAGCCGGACGGCACCTGGATCGTTGACCAGGTCGGACCACCAAAGAAGTAGCAGGAATACGGGAAGGACCGCTCCGGCTTGGGGCGGTCCTTCTTCATGCACCATGGAAGCTCAGGAGTACACAAAAGGCCCCTCCGAAAGATGAAGGGGCCTTCGTTTTGGGCGGCTCAGTATTGGGCGAAGTCCGAGCGCTGGTGAACGAGTTGTTCGTGAATGCCGGAGAGCTGCTCAGACTGGCTCTCCACCGCCCTCAGAAGTGCCTCAGCATCGTTCCGGAAGATCTTCTCCATCGAGTACCGGACATCCCAAAGGCTGTATTTTTTGTCGATCTCGAGGACGGTGAGTGTCTCATCGAAAAGCTCAATCGGCTCGTTGAGGACCTTGTCTCCCTCGCCGGGAAAGCGCTGCGAGTTAGGCCGGTGCGCGAGCATCTTGGCTGCCCGGATGAGCTGGCGGGTGTCATACTCGCCGAGGCGTTCGGGGCGCTTAGCGACAACGCCCGGAAGTGCCGAAAGACGGTGCTGCTCATATTCTTGTTTGAACCGCTGCTGGTACTCCGGCAAGTGCCTGTCTTTCGGCACTGGGTTCTGTTTCTCCCAGTTGGCCCGCCACCGGGCCATCGTCTGGTCCAAGTCACGGTCAATTTCCTCGGAACGGTACTTGACGTAAGCATCGGCCACCTGATCAATGACCTCGTCGGGGATCTCCACTCTGGACCAGAACTGAATGCAGTGGTCAGCTGTTGCGGACGGGGCAGGGTTGAGGAACGAACCGTCGGCTCGGTCAAAAAGTCGGATGGGTGCCTCCGAGTGCTGGGTTGGCGCAAACTGTCCGCCGACAGTAATGCCCTGCGGCTGACGGTTGAGGCCTTCTGATGTCATGGTCGGTGAGCTCCCTTGATGCTTGCGACGCGTCGCGGGTGCTCGGCGTCAATATTACTGGACATGGACGGTGTACTGCGGCTAAATGCCTCCTACCAGCTTGTGTCCGGCAGGAGGCATTTTCGACGAACTAGACGATAGGAAGTTGCGCTGTCGTCGGAACGGCACTACTGGCCCCATCGACAGCTCCACTGTCGGGGCGTGCCTCTTTCTGAGTGGCCCTGGGCGCCGGAGGCGTCCCTGCCGACTGCCCGGTCATATCTTCCGAGCCGTTTTGGCTCGTGCTGATTTTTGGCGCCCTCGGCTCTTTCGGTGCCTTTTGCTTCATCTGGTGACGCATCGCCTCACGGTAAGTCTCGGTGCGTGCATCGTCCATCGCGCGCCGCGTCTTCGGCAGGTTGTTTACTCCAGCGCCGATGGCCTTTTTAGCTGCCCAGGCACCCGCTGCGACTGGAACCACAGCCAGGGCCGGCGTAGTCAGAGCCAGCAGCGCACCTCCGGCGATAGCCCCGGCACCGTACTTGGCGACCGTGCGGACAGGACGTTCCCGGAACTGCTGCCCGGCGGCGGACCAGGAATTCGCCACCGAGGCCATGGCCTTCTCACGCATCGTGGTCGGTAGCGGTGCGAGGCCGAGTTCGACCCGGCGTTGCTTCTCGAACTTCCGAGCCTCGACACGCTCGTCCGCGGCACCGGACCGCATCGCCTTCCGATCTGTGGCACTCATCCGGCCACTGGCCAACCTGGAGTTCGCCACGTTGGAGTTGATGAGGTCCACGTGGTCGAGCTTGCCGTCCGCGTATCCGCGACGGACCTGCTCGGCGTTAACCATTCCCGCAGTTGTCCGGCCTGTCGCGGGCTGAGCTGACGTAACCTGTTCTGCCGTCGACTGCTCAACCGTGCCCTGCTCGGTGGCCTGCTCATCTGTCGTCGGCTGCTCAACAGTGGCCTGCTCATCGGTGGTCGAGTCGATGTTCTCAGTGACCTCGCCCTTACGTGGCTTGGCAGCGCCGACGGCTGCACCTCCCGCTGCTCCTGCACCGAATGCACCCCCAAGGCTGACGCCGCCGCGGCGACCCTTGCCACCGAGCCCGCCCGGAAGACCTCCGGCTGCAGGAAGAGCCCCGCGGTTACCGGCACCGACTGGCGCGGCAGAACCTCTTCGGGAGGACGGGACACCCTTGCCAAGCCGACCGCCGGAGGCGGCAGACATTGCGCTGTTCAGCCCGCGTCCGCTGGCACGCTTGGCTGCACCCATGGCTTTGGCGCCGTGCCTGCGGGCCTGGCCGTCCAGAAGAGATCCGACCCCTGCAGCAGCGGCGCCGCCGACAGCAGCCGTGGAGGCGCCCCAGGCGAGTCCGGCGGATAGCTTGAACGGGGATGGGACCTTCATGACCTTCGTGAACATCATGTGGAGCAGATAGACGGCCATCAGGGGTGACAAACCGGTCCAGAAGGTCGAGACCAGGGAGCCGTCACCGCCAAGGAACGTGGCGCCCATGTCCTGCAGCATCTTGGACAGGACTGCGACAAGGGCGAAGATCATCTGAATACCGAAGACGAAAATGTTCATCCCGAGGAGCATCTTCACGAATGAGGAGAGCTTGTCTGTGCCGGCGCTTGGCAGCAGGCACATAATGACGAGGAAGAAAGCGGTGATGATCATGATCACCATGGCGACCTTAGCGACGATGATCGCGATGGCGATTGCACCGAAGACACCCAGCATGGCCAGCGCCGACAGGTTGTAAGCGAAGACCGAGGTCATGCCCTGGAAGTTGTAGTTGCCGTGCAGGGTCAGGATGTAGTCGCGCAGTTTCAAATCCGACGGGATGCGTTTTTGAACGTCGCCCGTGCTGGAAGGCCAGTTCATGGCTCCCGGCACGTCTCCACCCTCCATAAACCAGGTCCGGCAATCATCCTGGGAAACTTTGTGGTCCTTGTCTCCGTCGGCGAAGTTAGCCTGAATGGTCCAGCTGCCGGCATCACCGGGGTTAGCGTGCATGTCGTTCAGACGGCAGGTCGACCAGCCGATCATGGACCGGTCCCGGCTGACTGTGTCAGTGGGCTGCCATGCCTGGGAAAAGTAGTTCGACACCTTGTAGCCGTTGTCGCCCCAGAAGCGGGTCATGGTGCCGCGGACACTGGAAGCACCGGCCCCGCCGGCGTCTGTAGCCTCATCACCCATGACGGGGACTCCGGAATTCCAATCCAGCAGGTGGCAGTACGTGTTGTCATCCAATCCGCTGGTACCGAACTGCGCTGTCCGCCAGGTTTTGAGCCCGGTGCCTTCCCAGAGGGTGGACATGATCATTGGAACGCCGGAGGAGAGTTTGTCGGCGCCGGTCCCGTACGTCGATTGGTAGCCGGCTTTCAAAGACTGGATGTAGTTTGAGCAGCCGAGCGGATTGGCGGTGTCGTAGATTCCGGTTGGGGTCGTCGGCATGGCCAGTGCGGCGGCCGGGGCGGAAGCCAGTGAGGAGACCGTTTTGTTCAGTGTCGTGACAATCCAGCCCGGGGACATCAGGCCTGGTTTGTAGCTGGCAGTGCTGCCGTCCGCACCTCCGCCTGTAGAGGCCATCGCGCCGCCCACCATGAGGGCAAGAAGGCCGACGATGGCACCCTTGGCAACGATGGTTTTCCATGCGGCACCGCCGCGGCGGCGGGCCTGAAACAGCAGAATAGCGATGGAGATGACAACGATGCCGGCCAGTAGCCCGGATCCGAGGACTGCGCTTCCGACGGTCGCACCCACCTTGTCGGCGGCACCACCCATGGAGTCGAGCATGCAGAAGTTGATGGCGAACGAGGACAACCCTGTGCCGAGGGACCACATGAAGTTACCCGTGGACATGCCGCCGGCGATAAGTGCGTGGCGCTGCAGCAGTGTGGCCGTATCGGAGAACATGGTGTTATCGAGCCGGGAATGCAGGTTCGCGGTCGCATCCGCCCACCTGTTCACAGGAAGCAGCGGAGAAGTGGAGGCGTACTTGCCACTGCTGTCAGATGAGGTCCCGCAGGCATTAGTCGAAATGCTAGGGCTACCGTCGACGATCTTGGCGGGCGCGGAAACCGCCACAGACGCCCGTTCAAAAGAGGGTGCGGCAGCACTGGCTGCCGGCGCATAGCCAAGGACCAGTGTGGCCATCACGATGAGCGTCCCGATTAGGCGGGGGAACAAGGACTTTTTCATCGGGAAAGCGCCTCAAAATCTTCGAAGTGGTTGGACTGCTTGGGCCGGGAGTCATCGTCGTCGCGGTAGACGGGGACGGTGATCTGGCGAATGGTGCCGAAATTTTCGCCGCTGACATCGATCGGCTGGCCACAGAGGTAGAACGTGTTCACATTGGAACGCTTTTTGTCGAACATGGCCTGATAGGTCCGCAGCTTCAGACCTTCCTTGGAGCGGCGTTCGATGAGCATGAACGCGGCAATTTCCACTGCAGGGATCCACAGGAGCGCCCAGGTGCTGAGCATCGGGAGAAATACTGCTGTCAGGATGCCACCCGGAACCATCGCGAATACGGCGATCCAGAAGGTCCTCCATTTCATTTCCACTGTGCCGATGACTGTGGTTCGGTCGGCACCTGATGTGCGTCCCGTCATCGGGGTCAGCAGGTACAGGGAATTTATGGAGGCCAAGAGGTGGTCCCTTCAGTCGTGAGCCGGGGCTGGAAAGCCCCGGCTCATCGATGGTTCATGCCCGAAGGCCGGGCTAGGAGCCTGAGGTTGCCGTCTGGGCAAGCTTGATGGCAATGTTCGCGACGAAGTCGAGGATGCCGAGGAGCAACGGGAACAGGAGTGCCGGTGCCGCGAGGATGGCACCGGGGATCAGTGCGCCCCACAGCGGCTGGGATCCCTGGCCCATGCCGCCTCCACGGCGCCGGTCCCAGGCCCATTTGATGACGGCGAAGACCACGAGGCAGACACCAACGATGGTCATGAGAGTTGTAATACCCGGGAACCCAGTGGTGATGGCGCCCCAGAAAGCGTCCCAGCCTCCCTTGAGGTTCACTTTGTCAGCTGCCGCCGGGACGGCCATCGGAAGTGCGATCATTTCGTACCTTTCTTGGACGCACCCGCCGGTGGCGAATGTCGTTTCTGTGCTGCGGAGTACTTCTACTCATTGACATGCGTAGAGATTGGCGGGACGGCGGTTCAGTGTGAAATGAGCCCCATGACCCGCTGAACTTTCGGGTCGCTGGTGAGTCGTTCACGGTTCGTGTCCGACAAGTCCCAGCCGGCCAGTGCAGCGGCGCGCACCAGGGGGTGGGGATCTTCAGCTGCCCTGTCGGCAGTGCCTGCGTAACCGGTGTTCACGGCCGCCAGGCGCACTGACGTCGGTTGGTCGGCTTCGGAGAGACGCTCCAGGACGTCATCCGGGACCCGGATGCTGGAGGTCACCTCCGCCCGGACCAACGGATCGCTGCTCTGGGCCAGCGTGCGGATCTGTTCGACGTCGGCATCCCCTACTGAGGGAAGATCCGTGTCCGCAATGTGGAGCGCTGGCTCCGTGTGCGCCGAAGCGGCGAACTGGCCGCCGCCTCGGACTCCTTTGGGTACTCGGTTCGTGGACACTTCAGGGCTCCTAGATGTTCTTGCTGTGTTTGTTGTTGGCGATTGCCATAGCGGACATCCACATGGTCTGGGCGCGGTCCGTGCCGAAGCGCTCGAGCGTGTCGACAACCTTTTCCTGCTCCTCGAAACCGATGTCACCGAACGGTGCGAAAAGTGCTTCGGTGGCTTCACCGTCATTTCCGAGCGACCATGCCTTGCAGGCGCCCAGGACGCCGTCGTCGTGCTTATCCATGACGCCGCGGTGCTTGGTGACCTGGCGCTGCGAAAGGCTGCCCGGCTGGGACATCGGAACGCCGGTGCTTTCGGCGACGGCATTCCAGGCAAGCCGCTTCATTTCTGCTTTGTGTGCAGCGCCCGTCTCTTCCATAGCTTGGTGAGCGCGGTCCATGTAGGAGCCCGGCTCAATGTAGTGGCCACTGGTTTCCGGGTTCATGAGCTTTGCTCCGAGGGTCGATTCAACGCCGCCGGCCTCTCCGTTAGGTGCGTCGAGGGAGCGGTCGAACGTGCGGGCGATACGGAAATCTTTAGCTGGCTTGTGACGGGGATCGTGCCATTCGTCCCGTACTGTCTGGGCGAGACTGTCCTTTTCACGCTGCGTCATAGGGCGCCCGGTTTCGGCTTCGATTTCTTCTCGGTGCTTCTCGAAAACACGGTAGGCGCGGCGGTCTTCGGCACGGAAAACTGTCTGGGTCGCTTGAACGGTCCGGTTGGCGGCGGTGGACGTCAGCCACTGCTTGTAGTCGGTGACTTTGTTGCCGCGGTTCATTGCCTCAAGGAACTGAAGCATCGTCTCCTGGGCGATGTCGTCCTCGTCCACAATGATCGACTTCTCGCCCTGGTTGTAGCGGCGGCGCCAGACCTTAGTGGAGCTGTAGCTGATTTCCATAACTTCCTCGGGGGAAGTGAGTTCGTTCAGGCGCTGTGTGGCCAGGCTCAGGGTCGGCTCGGCGTGCGCTGTCGCTGCGAATTGGCCACCTGTTGGGATGCCCTTCGGGACGCGGATCGTGCCGGCTGAGGATGCGATGTCGTTGCTCATGTCTGATGTGTGTGCGGCAACTTTGCAAAACGCGCAGCATCCGGTAAAAAATGTCCCGGATCACATGTTTAGGATCGTCAGGTCAGCACCGGTCCAGGATCTTTTTGGCCAACGAGCGGGTCCGCTCGGACACCGCGGTTCCATCACGGTCGGCGTTATCCATCAGGGTGGCCGTGTACTTGCAAAGCGTGGCGTGGGCCTCCGCGGGCCACTGCTTCGGGTTCAGCAGAGTGTTAGCAACCCCGTCAGCCGCTGGACCTGGCGCCTTGGCATCAGCGGTCATCTGGGCCAGTTCCAGTGAAGCGGTGATCTTCGCGTCAGGGGTGCCGAAGCGTGCCGCCTCGTAAGCGGTGCGTCCTTCAGGAGTGAGGTCTACAGCTGCGCCCCTCTGCCCGTCGGAACAGCCAGTAACGGCAGTCAGGATCAGTGCTGCGGAGGCCAGTACGAGGAGGGTCTTTCGATGGTTGCTCATGGCCCTCATGTGTGCGGGCGCATGGGTCTCTTTCACCGCAGTCCCGAGGTGGTCCATTAAGTGGTCCATTTAGTGGTCCTTTTAGTGGTCCATCGTGGTGGTCCATCGTGGTGGTCCACGGTGGTCCTTTTAGTGGTCCATGTCATCGCCGGCCGCGTTGTCGTAGGCCGGTCCTAGACTGGGCCTTCCAACGGTCAAGCCGGACCCTTGGCAAGGGAGGAAGCGACGAATGACTTCACGAATCGAACCCGACAGCCGGACGATGGTGCTGCTCTCACTGACCCTGGTCGGGATCCTGGCGGCAGCAAGTTTCACCCTCTCGTTCTTAGGCCTGATCCAGGCGGCATCCTGGGCTGGGATTCCCGAGTATCTGCGATGGCTGGTGCCTATCGTTGTGGACTCAACAATCCTCGTATATGCCGTTGCGGCCAGTGTTCAAAGGGCCAGAGGGGAATCGACGAGCCTTTCCTGGCTGGCCGTCGGCTTCTTCACACTCGTCTCCGTCCTGGCCAACGGTGCCCATGTTCTGGCACCTGCAGGGGTGCAAAGGGACCTTGATTCGACCGTCATTTTTGGGGCCTTCCTGGCAGCCATCATGCCTGTCAGCCTGTTCTTCGCGACGGAAACAACCGTGAATCTGGTGGTGGCTCCGGCGCACGGTACGGTCGCCCAACGTCGCAAGCGGGCCCGCGATCAAGTGGTCCGCGCGGACCAAATGGACCACTCAAAGGACCAGTGGACCACTTCGGGTGGACCACGAAAAGGACCACTGGGTGGACCAGTAAAAGGACCACTAATGGACCACCCACGGACCACCCCTAAAACACGTGCCGAAGTGGACCCGGTGAAGGTCCGCGAAATGGCAGAAACGGGGCTCAGTCAGAGAGTCATTGCGCAGCGCCTCGGGGTGTCCAAAACGACTGTTGCCAGGGCACTCTCAGATTCCAGTGATCCAGTTCCAGCGCACTAGCGGGCGGCTTGCCGAGCGCTTTCCTCGGCGTCGCGGGCGCGCTTCTCCTCGAACCGTTCGCTGCTGGGTGTCTCGAGCTGGGGTCGGTTGGTGAACGATTCGGAATCAAAAATCAGCTCGTCATCGTCGCCCTCGATAGTGAAATCTTCCGCGACGCGGGCCAGGAGTCCGTATTTGTCCCAAGCCACGTCATCCCACTTCTTGATCTCGTCCAGGCCAAGGTGCCGTTCGAAGAGCAGGCCGATGAACGCCTGGACCTCGAGCATGTCGCTGCTGGAGAAATCGTCGTAGACCTGGATGCCGTCGGCGAAGCGGATGATCCGGTAGCCCTTGTAGCTCGCGTAGTGGACGTGCTGAATGAACAGGAAGGGCGTGCTGTCTCCGGAGAACTCGTTCAGCGATGTCCCCTCGCTGTAGTCGTATTCGCTCTCACCGCTGAAGTCGAGCTCGCGAAGGCGGTCCAGTGTTAGCCCCAGTCCGTCGGCCATGTACACATTGCCGCTCAAATAGCACGGCGCTGAGACCGGATCGTTGGCCATGAGCCGCGGGTCCTGCTTGAAGTAGACGTGAATCAGACCGGTCTCTTTGTTGACCAGGTACATGTTCTTGTTCATGGACTGCTTCCTGTTCGGGGAGGCTTGCTTGCCTCAGATCAGGCGAAGGGGTCTTCGTCATCGGCGACATCAACGACGTCGTAGACGGGCTCCGCGGAGGTCGGTGTAGCTGCGGGAATATCTTCAGGTGCGGATTCGATCTGCGGACCTGCCGGGGGCTCTGCCTCCAATACCTGGCGAGGTTCAGGTACATCGTCAGGTATGTGTTCAAGGACGGGTGCGGGTTTCGAGGTAGCACTGGCTGGCGTGGCTTTTCTGGCGGCCGCGGCCGGTACCTTTGGTTCCGTCGCGGATTTGGCTGCAGGGGTAGCGGTAGCCGCCTTCGCAGTGCCCGCAGCTGTCTTCGGGGCGGTGATGCCGGTGGCCGCAGCGACTTTGAAGGGTTTGCCTTCGCAGCCTGCGGTGACCATACACCGGGACGGTGCCGTGTCTGCTGTCAGCACGTAATGTTCGCAGACCGGGCAGATGACCGGGATGACGGCAGGGGCGACTTTGACGAGGTTCAGGACCGGCTGCCACGCGTTGATGGTGTCCAGCTGAGGATCGGTGAGGTCGACAGCTTTGAAGGCTTTGACGACGAGCAGGTTGCCTGCACCCATGGCGTCAACGAGTTCCGGCCAGGTGTTCTGTTTGGCTTTTTTGAGCAGCGCGATACCCAGGCTGACCGCTTCGGCCAAGCCTTTGTACTCGGGTTTCGTCTTCAGTCCAGCCATCAGCAGGGACTCGCGATGAGGCTCATGTTCATCATGTGTGCGGCATCCGGCTCAGCGCTCATCATGCGGCCAGCTCGTACCCGCGAATGAGCAGGATGTCCTGGACAATGTTTTCCACGATGTCGCCCAGGGACTTGAAGCTCTTTTCGAGTTCTTTGTCTTCCTCGGTCAGGACCTCGTACGCATTGGTTTGCTCATTCAGCACGGAGGTCATGCGGGTGACGTTATTGTCCGCACCGGGCATCAGGACGTCGAGGTCTTTTGCCTTGTTCCGGAGGATGGCACGCATATGGGCATCCAGAGTGTTGGTGGCCAGCAGGGTAGTGACCATGCAGGTGTTCTGCTGCCCGATGCGGTGCGCCCGGTCTTCGGCCTGACTGATGTTCGCCGGTGTCCAGTCCGTTTCGATGAAGATCGTGTCGGAGCTGGCGGTCAGCGTGATGCCGAAGCCGGCGGCCCCGATAGAACAGAAGATGACCCCGATCTCACCGTTTTGCATCCTGTCGGCGACGAGCTGGCGCTTGTGCTGGGCCACTCCCCCGTCGATAAAACCGGCGTCGGCGATCCCGGCCTTTTCGACCGCTTCGATAAGGGCCTGCATGACCGGCTGGTGGTGGACCCAGACAATCAGCGGTCGGGTATAGACGCGTTTGCCGTTACGGACCTCGGTGGTTGCTTCCATCCATTCGGAAATGATCTCGATGGCAGCCGGGATTTTGGCGATGCCCGCGGCGGCGCGCAGCGGGGTGATCAGATCGACCCTGGACCTTGCGAAATCCTTGATGGATTCCTTGGAGATAATCTCACCAGCAGCGCGCTGTTCGTCAATCCATTCGGTGACTTTCTCATACAAGGTGTCGTGGGCGGCCTTGAAGCCTTTCGGATCGATTTCGACGTATCGGGTGGTGCGCAGCTTGGGTGGGAGCTGTTTGAGGACGGCGCTCTTGTTCCGCCGCACCCAGCAGCTGTGGGAGAGCATCTGTTCAAGCTGGGGCAGCATTTTGCGGTTGGGCAGGAACGCGCCGAAGTGGTTCTGCGTCGTGTAGGTCTCCATGAACTTGGACGCCCCGCCGAACACAGGATCCAGGAGGCCGGCGATGGCGAGCATATTGGTACCCTCAGCCGGGTTCTGCAGGAACGGAGTGCCGGTCATGGGTAGACGCAGGGCATCGACGGAGCACGCCAGGTTGCGGTTGGCGGTGGCCCGTTTGCCGGCCCAGGTGCGGGAACGGTGCACTTCATCAAACAGGGCGGCCTGCGGCGCCCACGCGACCAGATCGTCCAGAAGCTCAGGGCGGGAGCCGAGCAGGGAATCGGCAACAACCACAACACCGGCCTCAGGGAACGGCGGGACTTTCTTGCCGGCCCTGATCGGGACAATGTACGCCGGGAAATCTGGTTTCTTTGGCGGCGCTTTGGGCTTAGCCTTCGATTTCCGCTTCGAAGGTGCAGGCTCGACTACGGGATCAACGGGTGGCTGGATTCTTTTTAGCCCCGGGCCGAGTGCGGCGTATGCTTCGCGGCACCAGTTCTCCACCACCAGGGGCGGGACAATGATGACAGTGCGTCGGGAACGGGCGATCGCAGCTGCGGCGAGGGCTTGCCGGGTGTTATGGCACCAGAGGTCTTCGGCGATGTAGTTGGCTCCATCTGGGACCGTCAGGTCGTAGACCCAGCCGTCATAGTCGCTGTACTCAACAGAGATGACACGGGTCCACCGGAGAGGTGTATCGTCATCGGGTTCAGCTATCGTGTCTCCGGCCTTGATAGCTCCCGTCCACCCACTGGGTGTCAGGAACTTGTGCGGCAGTGTGGCAGTGATGGATGCGCCAGAGGCGGTGCGGATGCTCTTGACCGGTGCGCTGATCCGTTCCCGGTAGAGGTGCGATGCGTCCACTGTCCGGGCAACCGTGGCACTGTCGTTGAGGGCCTGGACGCGCATCTGACCCGGGCTCAGGGCGATGATTTCGCCAATCCCGTCGTAGTCCGGTGTCGGCCTCGACGCCGAGGCTGCGTCATTCCACAGCTGCTCAATGGGCGCGTAGGAGCCGTTAGCCAGTACACGGGTTTCAGGCAATACGCATTTACCGAGCCCCGGCGCATCCGCCAGCGCCCTGTGCCCGCCGGCGATAGCGTAGGCTCCGGCGACCTGGAACGGGTAGAGGGCGAGACCGAACCATGTGGGCAGATAGCCGGAGTGGGTGGCCACGATGTCAATGAGTTCCTGGGTGCGCGGGGAGAGCTCGTGCTGGAAATCTCCTTCGACTCCTGTGGAGGATGCGAGTTCCCGTGCCGCGGCGCGGACGTTGGCCGGGATGGCCTCTAATTGCCGGGCGGTGACAGCGGCGTCCAGGGTGTCCTGGTCTAACCGCATGCCTTTTTTGGGTTCGCCGTCGTCGGTGACCAGGTCGGCGAGCATGACCTCGAAACGTTGGCGGGTTTTGTCCCAGACTGCGCCGGGACCAAGGATCATACTGACCCGTTCGAAGCCGGCCATCCGGGGCCGGACGAACGCCATGTGCGGGAATCGTTGTGACCGCTGGATGATGGGGCGCCATAGGGTTTCGAGTGAGGTGAGCCCCGCCAGGTCCCCGGTAGCTTCCGAAAAGTCCACGTCGATCTTGGCGGCGGCAAAGAATTTGTCCGGATTGATTCCGGTTCCGGTGATGTACCAGGTCTTTTCCGAGTTGTCCCAGCGGCGGCCGGGGAGTTTCTTCATCCAGTCCTGGGCGGACTTGCCGCTGGGCAGCGTGGCACCCCATCCGAATTTGAAGCGGAGTTCAGGGTTGCGGTAGGTCCCGGTAAGGACAGCGGTGAGGGCCATGGCTTTTCCTATGCGGGCAGCCGGCCGACGGCGGTTTACAGCCAGCCGAGCGGATCTACGACGTCGCCGTTCAGGTCGACCTCGAAGTGCAGGTGACAGCCGGTGGAGGCCCCGGTGGTACCAACATGGGCGATCACGTCCCCACGCCGGAGTTGCTGGCCGAGGGTGACGTCGAAGGAGTCGAGATGGTTGTACGTGGTTTTGAGCCCGTCAGCGTGCTGTATTTCGACCCGGTTACCGCCGCCGTAGGGATGCCATCCGGCGAAGACGACTGTTCCTCCGGTTGCGGCAAAAACATCAGTTCCGCACGGCGCTGAGAAGTCCTGGCCGCGGTGGAATTCTTCGGCACCGGGGATCGGGCTGGACCTTGAGCCGAATGGTGATGTGGGTGTCAGGACTGTGAGCGGGGCCGATAGTGTGCCCTTGGTGGATGTCGGGCCTGGTGTTCCTCCGGTCGAGGACATCATCTGGATGAGCTTTTCATCAGGTGTCGGGGCCGGGCGGGTTGTGACCAGGGTATGGGTGAACTGGAGGGTGACGCTGGCGGCCGTGATGGGCTGATCGGGTGAAGGTCCGTCATCGGCCTGGGCTGCGGTGCTGCCCAGGAGTGCCAGCGATACAGCGACGGCGACACTGATGGCCGCGGCTCGTCCTTTGTGGCGGTGTTTTCGCGTGGTTTCCGTTTTACAGGTCCGGACCAGTTGATGAGGTTTCATGGCCAATATGTGTACGGAGCCCCTTGGAGCCCTCCCCGCCTTGGCTATGCGGCGAGGGTGTAGCTGGTGACAGAGCGGTCCTGATCGTCGTAGACAACAACCTGTGGTTCCTCGGCACTGGATGCGGTGGACATGCTCAGTGCGAGTGTGTTGCGGACAGTACGTGCAGCTTCTTTATCGGCCAGCCCGGTCGCGAACTCGGCCGGAGCAGCGGAGGCGGAAACACTGACGTACCACTTGGAATTGTCGGTTTGACGCATCGAGATATGGGTCGTGGCCGACGCCTTTACTAGGGTACCTGCAGTGGTTTCGATCCAAACATCCATGAGAATCTCCTGGGTGGTTTGCGGTTGGTTTCCTTGCCTTTTATGTGTGCGGAAAGAGCATTGCCGGTCCCCGTTTTAGCCCTTCACCGACAAACATTTCCGGGCACAGAAAAACCGCCGCATGGTACTTTACGGCGGCTTTATATGTGCCGGGACTTCAGCTGTCGTGGCCGGTGACTTTGCGGCTGAAAACGGACAACGGCTGGACGGGTGCGGTGATGATGTCCCGGCGGTCACCGGCGTTTGGCGCTGCGGAGTCGAGCAGATCGACGGTGACGATTTCACGTTTGCGCAGCTGGTCGATCGTGATCTGAGGAGTACGGGTCGGGGCCATGGTTGGTCTTCCTGTCAGTGCGGACGCTTCTACTCCCAAGCATGCGTAGACGTGCCGGGGAAGGCCGTGCAGATCCAGCCGGTAAGCTGTCACGGTCCTAAAACGGAAGGAAAAACCCATGGCAAACGCAATGACGGAACAGACCGGTGCACGCAGTGTGCTCATCACAGGAGGAAACAGGGGAATCGGGCTGGCTATTGCCCGCTCATTCCTGGCAAACAGAGACAAGGTAGCTGTCACATACCGGACCAAAACAGAGCTTCCCGACGGAATCCTGGGGGTACAGGCTGACGTCACCGACGCTGCCTCGATTGACGCAGCTTTCAAGACCGTGGAAGCCGCTCACGGCCCGGTGGAAGTGCTGGTTCCCAACGCAGGCATCACCAAGGACACCCTCCTGATGCGGATGAGCGAAGACGACTTCACATCCGTCATTGACACAAACCTGACCGGCGCTTTCCGGGTCGTGCAGCGCGCCACCAAGGGGATGATGAAGCTGCGCAAGGGCCGGATCGTGCTGATCTCCTCTGTCTCCGGGATCTACGGAGCCCCCGGACAGGTCAACTATTCAGCGTCGAAGGCCGGCCTCATCGGAATCGCCCGGTCGATCACCCGTGAACTCGGCGGCCGCGGCATCACTGCGAACGTCATCATGCCCGGCATCGTGCTCACCGAAATGTTCGGTGAAGTCTCCGAGGAGATGAAAGCCAAGTATCTGGCCGGCATCCCGGCCGGACGCTTCTCCAGCCCCGAGGAGATCGCCGACGTGGTCCGCTGGCTGGCAAGCGATGAGGCGGCCTACATTTCCGGGGCGCTCATCCCGGTCGACGGCGGCGGAAGCATGGGCCACTAAGCCCTTTCTGTAGGCCACCGCAGCCCTGTTCGGCAATGCAGAAAGTGTATAAGCGGGCCGATGTGCGGGGGTACCATACAGCTATGGACGAGAAGCTGATTGACTGCCTGGTTGACGAAGCCAAAGAACTGGCAAGACAAACCGAATCTGCCCGCAATGTCATGATGGCAGCGGCACGGCGCAGACAGGAGACAATCTTGGCCCTAAAAGCAGCCGGCCTTTCAGTGCGAGCCATCGCGGCACGCCTCGGCAGCAGCCCGTCTGTGGTGCAGGACGCCCTCCGGACTGCCGTATCCCGGCACCCCCGTGCCGCCCGACGCGAAGAAAGGTTCCCATACGAGCTTCACGTACTCCTCGGAGCCAAGCTCCGCGAGCACCCGGAACAGCTTCGGCGGCTTGCGAGGGAAAACCTTGCCCGCATGCGTGAGACACAACGGGCACCGATCGCCGAGAACTGGATCAACAGGTGGGAGGAAATTCTCAGCCTCCCCGTCGCCGAGATGGAACGGGAGATGTTGAGGGATGACGAAGAGGGCCGGGATATGAGACAGATCAGCCCTTTCGCCGGCGCCCTTGACCCGGATGAGCGCTTGATTGCGATGAGGAAGGCACAACACCTTGCAAAGGCATGAGCTCGAGCACGCCATCCGTGCCGCCGCTTCGATCCTCCGACAGGACCGGGTCATCATCATCGGCAGCCAGTCGATCCTTGGCTCGTTCACAGAGGACCAGTTACCGGCCTCCGTGACGATGTCGCCGGAAGTCGACATAGCCCCTATGAGCGACCACGATGCAGAAGCCCTTGCAGACCAGCTCAGCTTCGATGTCGGTGAGCTGTCCGCCTTCCACTCATTCAATGGTTTCTACATCGAGGGCGTGGGAAAGCGGACAGCAATTCTCCCTCCGGGCTGGGAGTACCGGCTCGTCGGGGTCCGTAACGAGGACACTAACTATGCCACCGGTCTGTGTCTGGAACCGCTCGATCTGTGCGCGGCCAAGCTCATGGCTCATCGGGAGAAAGACCTCGAATACGTCCTTGCCCTCATCGATGTCGGTATCATCGACCCCGTGGCCCTTGCCGAGAGGGTGGCTTCCATCAATCTGGATGAGGTCCAAAGCGACCAAAGCCGTGAAGTTCTCGACTGGCGACAACGGGGGTCTGCCATCTGGCTGGCCCGGCAGAAATCTGCTTTCCGGCTTTAGGCGGCCTTTGCAGCAACCACCTCTGCAGTGTCGGCTTGCAGGAGCACGATCCCGCGCTCACCGGCCGGCGTGGCCACAATTGCGGTGTGATCGTCCAGGAACACCGTCAGCTTCTCGAGGGCGGCGTCGATGACCTCCATGTCGGGTGCCGGGTTGTTAGCCAGGTAGAGGTCCGCTGCCAAAGCAAACGAGCCAGGGAAATCCCAGTCGCCGTCCAGGACCCAGCGGAGTATCTCCTTCGCCTTGTCTGCGTTCAGGACGTCCATGTCCTCAGGGCTGGCCGTCCCATCGGTCAGGCGCTTCAGCTCTCCCCCGACATCTATCCCGTGCCGGTTCAGAGTCAGGTGGACGACAGCGAGGCGGACCAGTTCCTGCAGATGCGGCAGGGAGCCGTCGATGAGCTCTCCGGCGCTTCCGGCGGCAGAGGCGAATGCGGCCAGGGCGGCAGGAGAAGCGTGGCCTTGCAACACAATCAGGAGCCCTTCAGGCGCTTCGGAAAGGGTGGCGGGCAGCGTGTGAACGGTCATCGGGTAAGTCTTTCGGTTTGCGGTGCGTGGGGCGCGCTTGTGCTCACAAGGGCGGCAGCAGCTTTATGCGGCGGCCATGGACGGCGCCCGGACGGAGTAGGAAGCAGTTGAGGTTATGTAGCCGCTCATCGGCAGCGGGTCGGTGCCGGCGAGGACTCCGTCAATGCGGGGCGCGATGTAGTTCTGGATCGTTTCAGGACTCAGTTCCACACCGATCCAGTTCCGGCCAAGCTTCTGGGCAACAGCCAGGGTGGTCCCGGAGCCGGCGAAGCAGTCCAGGACAGTGTCGCCGGGCTCGGTGGCCGCCGCGATGAGCCGTTCCAGCAGAGCTTCGGGCTTGGGCGTGTCGAATGCGGCACCCATCTCGGTGCCGAAAATGGCTTCACTTTCGGCGCGGGCATCCTCGTTAGTAGGCGAGCCGTTGATCCGGAACGACTGCAGGTTGGTCAGGACCTTGCCTTTGGATTCCTGGGAGACGAAGGACGGGCGCAGCATCTGCCGCGGGCTGATGAACGCGCCAGGGGTCTCGGCCATCTTGTTCACAGCGTCCTGGCCGTACCGGAAAGGCCCGGTCATCCGGAAGGAATTCTTATTGGTGCCGTTCTCCACGGTCAGGTCATCGAGCAGATCCGAGATGATGGTCGGGGTGTTCATTGGGCCGGCAGGGATGGTCTGGTCCGGGAAATTGAACGTCATGCACCCGGCCGGGAATTCGAGCACGGACGGTTTGTTGCCCTTGTTGTGGACGGGGATCCGTTTGCCGACTTCAGTGGATGAATGAACCAAGGGCGCCATTTTGGACTTGTCCTTCGCGTAAATCAGGACATGGTCGGTGACATCGGCGAGGTGCGCGTGCAGGAAAGATCCGCGGTTCTTCTTTTCCCAGATCATCGTTCCGACGTAATTGCGGTCCCCGAAGACGTCGTCCATGATGCAGCGGACGCGGTGAATGTACCGGTCATCCAAGTGGACGAAGATGCTTCCATCCTCGGTGAGGGTGTTCCTGACTCCGGTGAAGGTGCGCTCCAGCATGTCCAACCAGTCCTTCACCGGGGATGAGTCGCTGTACTGGGCGAACTTCCGGCCTGTGTTGTACGGGGCGTCCAGATAGGCCATTTTGACGGTGCTGTGGATTTGGGTGTCTGCCAGTGCGCTGTCTGCGGTATCGCAGAAAAGTAGGTTCATGGCAGCCCCTATGCTGGAACTTTTACGACGGGTGTCGTTTAAGCGCGAACATCGGAATGGCCCTCCCGACTGGCCGATCAGGTGATGCTTCCAGCCAACCCGGGCAGTGCGCCTTCAGCCAGGCACGGCGTACCAGCGGCAAGCTCCCGCTGTGCTCCAGTGCCCGTTGGCTGTTAAGCCAGATGGCAATGAGCTTCTCGCCCTTTGCTTCGGCACCCATGTCAGGTAGCCGGCCGTAGGCGAGCACGAAGTCCGAAGCTTCCCGTGCCCGTTCCTGCCAGATGTCCTCCGGCGAGGACCTCCAGCCGGGAAGATGATGGTCCAAGAATGATGTGCGGAACGGGTCCATGGTGCCAGCACAGTCCGCGACACGCTGCTGGTTCAGCCAGATACCGGCACCGCACTCGTAACTGGACGATGACGCTGCCGAAGGCCAGCGGCCGTGCTCGGCATAGAAACTTGCCACAAGTTCAATGGTTTTCTTTTCATCCAGCATCCCGGTCACACCCTCTGCTTGACCCGCAGCCAACCGGCGGCGACGGTGTCCAGCGTTTCCAGACGGGAAGCACACAGCCGGCCGGCCCTGGCCGAGGCGCGCTGCGTGCCCAACCAACGGGCGAGGGTTCTCTCTGCCGGTGCGCCCACGCTCGGCCACCGGCCCTCGGTTTCCCGAAACAGGCCCACGGCCGTGGCCTGCGTCGACCAGAGCATTTCCCGGCCGTCAAGGTCTGGCAGCCAGCCCGGAACGTTCTTGTCCAGCCATTTGCGGCGCGCCTTCGTGATCCTTCCGGCCCGTGCCAGACCGCGCTGGTAGTTCATCCACCGGTACAGTCCGGATTCCTCAGCGGAGGAACCGATGCTGGCCGGGAGTCGACCGGAGAAGTCGACAAAGTTGGCGAGATCTTCAGCTCGGCCCAGCCAGAGTAATTCCGGATCCGCCGCGGGTCGGTCCCACCCGTGGGCGAGGGAATCCAGAGCTGCTTGGCGGCCAGCACTCAGATATCCAGCTGCGGCTGCACGGCGCTGGGATTTGAGCCAGACCTTCAACTGACCCTTGACCGGGGTGCCCGAGGTGAGGGTCTCCGCCAGAAAAGTCAGTTGGGAGTTCCAGCGTTCCTGCCGTGACTGGCGCCAGCCGGGAATCCGGGCGTCCAGGAAGCTGCGGTGGACCTCCGTCATGCGGCCCTGCTGGGCGGCGCGGCGCTGGACGGCCAGCCAGCCGGCCATCTCGTCTTCAGTCGGCTCAGCGCCGGGTCCTGGAAGGTTACCGGAGCGTTCCACAAAGGCGCTAACCACGGCGGCCATCTCGGTCCACGGGTCGTTTCCGTCACCGGTGGCGGCGGGGCTTACCGGTGCAGCCTGTGGCGCCGGGATCGTCAATGTCTTCACACGGTAAAGCATGCGTAGAGATCGCTGGCACGGCCGCTCCGGCGAAGGCAGGATCCTTCCTGACGGGCAAGCAAAAAACCCGCCGTTCCGGGATGGGCGGCGGGTTTTGCGTGGGGCGGGTCAGGCTGCGATGAGTTCGCGGACCTCGACGGGGGCTGTGCGCTCGACCAAAGGGTCGTTCTTCAGCTCGCCGGTCTTGATCGGGTTGAAGCCGGACCACTTGTCGATAATGACTCCGTCCTGGTAGATGACAACGACGGGGGCCTGCGTAAAGCCGAGGTCTTTGCAGAACTCGCGGTTCTCGTCAGTGGTGCCGTCCAGCTTGGTGACGTGCAGGTCGGTTTTGGCAAGGGCGCGGTCCATGGCGTTGCACTGGACGCAGCCTTTTTCCTTGCTGAAAATGGTGACGGACTTCGGTGAGGTGGAGAGCGTGACGGGTGACATGATGTCTGCCTTTCGGGCTGGTGGGTGATGTTCGGTGGTGTGTGTGCCGGTAATGAATCTGTGTGCGGCGCCGGCGAAAAGTGTCAGGACGCGAGAGCGAACGCGGCGTCACTGATCCGGTGGAGGTACTCTTCGGCCACCGTCTGGCTGGTTGTGACCTTGCTGAACCGGCCGGCGGCGTCCTTGTAAACCTTGCGGGTCGGCTCCGGATAGGACACCGGCCCGGTCTTGAGCATCCGCGGATCAAGGATGGCAGCCATCCCGAAATCGGACACGGACCGGATCAGCCGGCCCAGAGCCTGTTCCAGGAGCAGAGCGGCATCGGAAACGTAAACGTAAAGGTCCGCGGACCATTTGCTGGTCTGCAGGGCATCCATGATCGCTTCGACGCGTGCATCATCAACCGGGTTACCGGCCGCCCGCGGGATCCGGTCAATGGTGACCAGCGAGCAGGTGCGGCCTTTAGCGTCCACCCCTGTCATGAACGATTTGGTGCCGACCAGGACGGATTTTTCATCGTCGCGCCACAGGTTGGTCAGCTGCTGTGTGGAAAGGCCATCCCATTGGGAGTGGACGGTCCAGCGGCCTTTCGCGGCGCGGCGGAGGGCGGCGGCGTACGCTTTGCCGGCGGCGGAGTTCGCTGACAGGATCAGCGCCGAACCTGCGTTGGCTTCAACAAGGTCGACGTTCCTCTTCGTCGCCCACGCCTGGTGAAGGGCACCGTTGAATTTGCCTTTGGTGCCTGGCCGCCATCCGGGAAACATTTCCGGGATCTCCGCCGGCGTCAGCTTGGGAATGTAGAGCAGCGAATCGTCATACGCTTTGTCGAACGGTGACGGGTAGTTGACGTTCTCAGCGGTCAGCCCGACCTGGTACCCGAACCGGGACGGCAGGGTCGCGGAAACGGCAATGACGGTCATCGGGTACGTCTCTGTCTCCTCATCGACAGGCTCCCCGGCTTCCTTCATGGCCTGAACGGTTTCGTCTTCCTCATCCACCATCACTGGTGCAGTCCACAAATTAGCCTGCAGGAGCCCGGAAATGTTCACCGGTGAAGCATTCGCGCACCAGTACGGGGTCTGCGATTTTGCGTTCACAGGAGGGGTCTTGGATTCGATCCACCGGGCAGTACCGATCCGGTGGAGTTTGACCTGGCCGACCGCGCCGATGAAAGCATCCAGACGGCCGGAGAGACGCTTGGCTTTGAGCCGTGCCTGCATGTTTTTGGACTTGGCGATCCCATCGAGGGCACTTTTCACGCTACGGGCCCAGGCAATCAGGATGTCACCGGTCGTTTCGACCGGGTCGGCGTCCTCCTTGATTTTGCAGACTTCGCCCGACTTCGTGTACTTGGCTATCTCGGAGAGTTCATCTTCCAGCTCGATAGCCAGGGCGTTGCCCTCTTTGATGAGCCTGCCGACAGCAGGATCGGACTCATCCAGGGTCCGGGAAATGGATCTGGTCAAGGACATCACAGCCGCAGAAGAGACTTCGCTGGCGCCGGCGGAGCGCACATTCGCGGGAAGGGCGTGGGCTTCGTCGATCATGATGATGTGGAATTCGCCGAGGGTTTTGTTGCCGATGATGACGGGGACACCCTTGGCGGCTTGGACGGCGAGCATGGAGTGGTTGGTGACGACAATGTCCGCGTCGGCGGCTTTGGCGCGTGCAGCGCGCGGCTTGCAGAGATCGAAGATAGGGCAGGCGTCCCCGATGCATTCGGACGGGCCGACGGAGACGGCATCCCACAGTTCCGTGGTGGTGTTCCCGGTGTAGGACTGTTTGTCTCCGGCCTGGTCAGCTGTCAGTGACAACGCCCACAGCAGCAGTGGTACACCGTTGACAGGGTCGAAAGGCCGGCCGTCCAAGTACAGGCGCTTCTGGTTGGTGAGGCGTTTGACCTTGGACCGGAGCGAGGGCAGCGACGGCCGCTGGCCGACCGTGTCAGTCAGGGCCTCCGCCGAGTCGCGGGCGGACTGCCCGCAGACGTAGTTGGAAAACCCTTTCAGGACGGCGACCTTGGGTTTGGTGCCGGTGACTCTCTCGCACGCGGCGGCCGCGACGGGGGCGTCCTTGAGCAGGATCTGGCTCAACAGTGCCAGGGATTCGGTGCTGATGACGGTCCGCTGACCATACTTGGCCGCAGCGATCATAGCGGGGGCAAGCAGGCTGAACGACTTTCCTACGCCTGTAGGACATGCGCCCACCACGTGACCGGTGGTGCGGATGGCTTCCTCGATGTGGTCGACGAGGGAGACCTGGCCGGGGCGTCCTTGGGCGTCAGGGATTCCGGTGGCGAGCCGGACTGTTTCGGTGAGGGTCTTCTGCATCATGGCAGCCTCTATGCTTCCTGCCCTGTTGCGGGCGTCCTGAGATGGGGGGACCCGCCCACCTCTTGGGGTGGTGGCGGGTCCGTGCCGGTGCGGACCGGCGGGGGTGCGTATGGCTGTGCGGGCTTTACGCAGTCTTGGTTCGGCTGGAGCCCTTGGGCTTCCTTGCGGATGCTGTGGAGGGCTCCTTGGCCTTGCCGCGGCGGAACAGGTCATTGACCGGGATGGTGCGTTCGGTGACCCAGGCGCGGTGCAGCATCCACGTTTCACCGAAAAGGATGACAACGAAAGGATTTGACGAAGATTCGGAGACCATGAGGACCAGGCCGAGCAGCGCAACCCAGCGGTACCATCGCCTCCACCCCGACGGCATCAGGGTCATGGTGATGATTCCGGGAAGGACGATCGCCAAGGGAACCATCCACCATGCGAGGCTCATAGGGACCAGGGAAAGCACCACAGCGATGATAATGATGTGCGTGATCGTGACGGCGGTGAAGCCGACCCAACGGAGCGAGGGGAGAAGTTCTGTGCGGTTGAAACGGTTTTTAATCTTGTCGATGATGTTCATGCGGCGTCAGGCACCTTGACTTCCAGATCGGTGAGGGACCGGATGAGCCGGTCGAGCTGTTCGTACATGTCGGTTTCATTCAGCCCCAGGCGCTGGCCTTTGAAGGCGAGGGCGCGGGTGAAAACGGCGGGCGCCTTCAAAATGGCAATCCTGCGGCCGGCGACCCTTTCATCGCGGTAGTCGGAGCCGGTGGTGTCGAACGATGAATACGCCTCGAATTCCAGGGCGATGAACGCCTCGCAGGTCTCATCAGCCAGGCGGGCCCATCCCCGCCCTTTACCCAAGGCACGGACGGAAGCGCGGAAGGAACGCAGCACCGTGCGGGAAGGACGGGCACGATCGGCCAAGACCGAGTCAACGAGGACCCCGGCAACACGCGGTGCGGCGCGGGTGAGGGCGTCGATCTGGTCAAAGCTGTAGTCATCCCAGAGAGCCATGAGGCCTTCGTCGATCACTTCGTACGGTTCGCCTTCAATCAGGGCACGCATTGCGGCAATTGAACGGTGGGCCAGACCCGGCTCGGCGTCAACCATCGTCTTGAGCCGTTTGCGTTCCAGGATTTGGGGGCGGACAAGCGCAGGGACGCTGTAACCGTGCATGATGGTGGCGGCCTGGGCTGCGAGTTTGGAGCTGTCACGCAGGTGCCGTGTTTTGGACCGCAGCCAGTCAGCGGCGTCTTCCATGGTCTGGCTGATGTGTATCGGGTCGTTACGGTCGACGCTGGTCGCGTTATGGAAAGCCGCGTACGGACCGGCAACCCATCCACTGTCCTGCCACTGACGCATGGGGCTCGGGTCCACAAGGGTTAGCTTCGACGTCGTGCGCGTCTGGATGTTGCGAAGAATAGACAAGCGGCTTGCCCGCAGCAACTGCCGGGCCCAACCGGAGACCGACGCGTCCAGGCCGAGGTCCAGGTCGAAGCCTCCCGGCTCGTTCTGCATCACCTTCTGAAAGAGCAGCTCATCCATCTCAGTAGCCAGGTCGTGCATCAGCTGCAGTCCGAGAACCGTCTTTTCTTTGGAGACAGCGCCGGCGATACCCGAGCGGTGGAGGGACTCGGCGATAAGCCGGCGGGTCTCCGACGCACCAACCAGACCGTCAGCGTGGCGCTGCAGGATGTCGTGGCATTCGGAGTCAGTAATCTGGGAGGTCAGGTGCACAGATGTTATGTGTGCGGCTGTTCTGACAAACGTCACCGAGTGAGGCGTGTAACGTCCGACACAGGAGGAAAAGCCCGGAATCTAGCAGGACTTTCAGCCCGGCGTCCTGAACGAAGATGAAGTTCCTGCGCAATGGCGGACGCAGCGAGGTTTTCCAGCGTGCTGGTCACCGGTCCCCAGACAACAGCGGAAGTAGTCACCTGGTTGGGTTCATCAGAAGTGTGTACGGCTGCACAGGATGAAAGCGGAAAGCCCCGGCCCCCTTTGACGGAGACCGGGGCTTTCAGGCCTCAGACGAGGACGGCCATCTCTGCTTCCTGCCGGCGGCGGATGTCCTCCGAGTTGGTGGACGCCATGGCCAGGAACGTCGGCGGCAGGACCACCTCGACCGGGACGGCCCGGCCGGTCAGGTCCGCATAAATGCCGATCGCACCCCTGATGACCTTGTCGGTGCGTGGATCCCGCAGAGCCTTCATTGAGTTCCTGTTCGGGGCGATCGATTCGCCTTCACCGACATTGGCCTTCGCCCGGATCCGGCCGATGCGTTCAGCAGTCGGTTCGAGGTTGAAGAGCCGGCAAGCGGCTTCGGCTTCGATGCGGTCCTCAATCGGCAGGATGAAACCACGGGAGATGTACCCGGTCAGCTCGGCTTTGAGTGCATCAGAGACGCGCTGGGTGTAAAGCACCGGGAGCACGCCCTGAGAGCGAGCCAGACGGCCCAGACGTTCAACCTCGGCCTTCCCTGCGCCAAGGAAGACCCACGCCTCATCAAGGTGGATGACCCCGCCGCGGCCGGTCAGGGCCATCGCGGAACCGAACACCATCATGCGGACCAGAGCCAGGCACACGCGCTGCATCAGAGGTGCACCCTCGATGGCGCCGGGTTCTGGAAGGTCCAGGTGGGAGTTGCCGACCTTGATCAGCGTGATGCCGTCGTAAATGTTCAGCGCCTGGGAGTTCGGGTTCATGCCGACACAGCCGCGGAACATCGGGGACGCTTCGGCGAGGTCAAGGATCGGCTGGACCATCCCCTGGGACGCTTTTCCGTGGCCGAGCGCAATCTTCAGTGCCTGGCCGATACAGTTGGCGCCGTTGGCGACTCCGTAGCGCAGCGCCGTGTAGATGGCGACCTCGTACTCGCCTTTCTTGTCGCCCCACGGGTTGATGCCACCGAGCATGGAGGCTGCCAGTTCGACACCCACATCGGGGCTCTTGGCGAAGCGGATCGGGTCGAAGATTCCGTCAGCGTGCTGCAGGTCATCGAGGGAGATGACCTGTCCTCCGGCGGCCAGGACCGTCGGTGAGTGATCGGAACCAGTTTTCGGATCCACGATAACCTGCGGCGAACGATCTGAGCGTGGGGCAGGAATCTTATTCATTTGGGTGGCCAACCAAAGGAGCGCCTGGGTATTTGAAGTCGGGACGTAATCGCCGCAAAGGTAGGTTGCGTCTGCATTGTCGACCTGGATGCAGCGTCCGGGCTCTGATTCGATCTTTTCCATGGAGACGATGTACAGCCAATTGATCTTCTCGCCGTATCGCCCGCGAGTCTTCTCGAGCTTGCGGGGCAGCCGAAAAACCGGAAGTTCGGTGCGAAAGGTCACCCAATGCAACGGAGCTGTCTCTGTGCGCGTAGTCGTCCCGTCCGCATTCGGTTTCGGCCACGTGTTCCGTCGTGTGATGAACGTGGCCTTGATGCCGAGAGACCGGACCAGATCGAGAATCTGCCCCATGAGTCCCTCTCGGTTCATCGCGATGACAATGTCCCCGCCCGGAAGGACTGTACCGTCGGTGTCCATAATGCCCTGAAGCAATGCAAGCCGCTGCTCGAAGGACGCGCGGAGGTAGCCGCTCGGGATGTGCTTGTCGTGGAGCACCCCGGCGTCGCGGAGCTTGGCCGTCAGACCGCGTGTGCCGAGCACATATTCCGGACGTGACAGGCGTGGGGTCGGGTCGAATTCGCGCAGCTGCTCGATCATGTAGGCCTGATCCGTGACGCCGTTGCTGTCCGTGCAGGAGGCAGCCGTACCCGAGGCTATCGTGCCTTCACCTGTAGTTCCGTCACCAAGCCAGGCCCCGAGCACGTACGGGTCAAGGGGCAGGTCCGCTGTCGGCAGTTCCAGTGGCTTGGTGAGCCGGATTGCGAAGCGGGGGTATCCCGCTGCCTTCGTCAGTCCGACCGCCAGCATCTCCCCGGTGCTCATCTTCCGCTCGCCATGCTTGGACGAGTCGCGGTGCGCATGCTGCTGGCTCACGCGGAGGTGGAGTGACTTCAACGCGATTTCGGTACTGTAAATCCGGGTCTTTCCCCCTTTAGACGTACCGTTCCGGTGGCCGGTGCACACATAGTGGAAAGGTGTGTCGACCATGTCCAGCGCTGCCCGAAGTCCCCAGGTGTTGTTCCAAGGATTTTCGGTGACACCGGCGTCAAGGACAGCCATTATCTGGTTCAGGTCGCTCTCGTGTTCCGGCCCGAAATTGGGAAGCAGAGCCTCGAGATCGGAGAGGAATACGCGCGAGCGGTCCCAGTGATTGTCCCGAATAGCCCTCTTTGGTTTGCTGCCACCCTGACGGTCGTAATCCGAGCTGACCATCCACTGATGCTCGAAGTCAGCATCAATGGTCTGCCCATCAGAAAGCGTGATGCGGTACAAATCAGGTGTCTCGTTGATATCCGAAACGAACGTTACCTTCGTCGGCTTGCCGTCGCGGCCAAGCACCTCCTGGCCGAGTTTGAGCTCGCCCATAGTCGTCCATCCTGACGGTGTCGGAATCCTGGTTGGCAACGACAAAAGCTTTCCACTACCCGTCCCACCCGCGACGAGCATCAGCGGAAGACCGTCGGCGGTGGACGCCGCGGTCGGTGAAACGTACGCCGGCTGCCGGTCACGTTCGGTGAAGCCGATCAGCGCACCGGTCTTGTCCCCCACGGTGGAGAGCGACTGGATTCCCGACGCGGCCACGTTCTGGGTCGGCATGTCGTGCAGGTTCGGGTTCGCGGTGACGTAGGAGCAGAGCATCATTTCGGCCAGGGCCTGGCGCTGGCGGAAGTTCATGATCCGCAGGTTCGCCGCCGAACCGGGGCCGGCCTGGGAGATGTCTTCAACTTCACCGTTGAACGCGACCAGCACGGAGCAGTCCACGAGCGTCGGTGAGCCTTCACGGGAGGCATAGACGGATTCCACGTTTTCGAGGGTGCTGACCATCTCCTCCTGTTCAGAGAGTTCCATCTTGTTCTGCTTCATGCGTTCGTTGATGTCGTCAAGGTAGCGTTTGCGCTGGCGGCGCAGCTCAGCACGGGTGATCTTGGCAGGTTCAATGCCGGCGCTGATGGAAATCGCGACGGCACCGTCTTCGACAAGCCCGGCCGCCCAGAGCGCCTCCGTGCTGGTCGGCTGGACGAAATCAAAGTCGAAGCCTTCCAGGGTGGCGATGGTCAGGACCCGGTGGTTGGGGATGACCGGCCACGAGTGGCAGTCTTCACGGCCGGCAGCGTCGGCCATGCGGACCGCTTTGGCGTCCGCGAAAATGTGCAGGTGATCCGAATGCGGCAGATCCACGGTGTCCGGGAAATGTCCTTGGTTCCACCAGGAATTGGCGATGGCAATCTCCTGCGAAGACGGCACCGAGAGACCGCAGCGGGCCATGGCGGCATCGACTTTGGCCAGGTCGTTGTCGAAGTCGCTCAACGGCGTGCCGCCGACGACGAGCGTTTCAGTGAACGACTCGATGGCATGCCGGAGCCCGCCGTTGCCGCCGAGCTTTCCGGTGAGCTTGATCGCCAGCAGCAAGAGCCGCTTCTCCGTGATCTGGTGCGGGAAGGATTCCTTCAAAAACCCGGCGATGGGATGCCCGGTTTCCGGGTTGTACATCTTCTCCATGTTCACCATCAGCATCTTCGTCTGCCGGTAATCCTTGCGGGCCATGGCGCGCCTATTGGAGGTTGTATGCGTCAATGCGGACAACTCGTCGTAGGCAGCCATCAAAGGCGTGAAAACATTGATGCGCTCTTCAATGGACCTGGCGTCCACAACCGGCTCGAGCGGGACTTTGCGGACCAGCCAGAAAGACCCGTCAACGCCGAGCATCCGGCCTCCCGGAAGCAGTGTGCGCATCATGGTGGGGACGGAGACGTCCATCAGGGGTTGTGCTGTGCTGGCTTTGGAGTTGCGTGCCATGTCTACTTTCCTGCTGCCTTGGGGAGGGCCTGGTCGATGGTTCCGGAAGTGATCTTGCGTCCTTCGACGGCGTTCATATACGGCTTCAGGGTTTCGCCGGTACCGGCGCCGCCCCAGGCAACGATCTGCGGAGCCGCAGTGTCTGCCTTATCGATAAGCACGTCGTAGGTGACACGTGACGGGGTCTGGCTGTTGCCCATGTCCTGTCCCTCCCAGGTGACTCCGAAGGAAACGCGTGCAATGACCTGGGACGGCTTGGCATCCTTAGCGGCCTCCGGAGGCAGCGGGCGGGCGGCGACGTCACCGATGGAGACACTCGTAGCGGCCACCTGGACCAGCGGGACATAGGAACGGTTGGCGTTGGTGTCGCCGACGGCGAGGCGCAGCGCATCCGGGTCCCCTGATGTGAAAGCTTTTGCCCAGGCGTTGGCGGCCTGCTCGACGGGGTCCAGTTTGGACGTTGGGACCAGGTCAGGCCACGCCTTCAGGTTCGGCCAGTTCTGCTTGTCGTCCGGTGCCCGAGGAATCAGGGTCGGGTCACCGATAACCTTGGCACCCCGGATCGGTGAATAGGCCACCTGCACCTGAGTGGTGAAGAGCGAACCGGACGGGCTGATCAGTGTCAGGTTGTTCAGCTGCAGCCCCTGAATTTCTTCGACGTCGCCTTTGTCGTTGGTTGTCGTCTTGGGTTCGGCCTGAACATCGGCGCCATCCCAGGACAGGATTCTGCCCCCTGGCATCGGCGAGGGTTGCTTGTTCAGCCAGTCCTGGACCGATTTCATCGCGGCCGCCTTGGTCGGGGAATCCAGCTGGTTGGCCTGAACAGGGGGTACAACGGTTGGTTCGAGGAACTTCGGCAAGAAGGAGATAATGGCCAGCAGCGCCACCGGCAGGAGCACCACGCTGGAGACGACCCAGACCTTGTACAGCTTGATCCGCTTACCGGTCAGCTGCATCGACTCGACGTCGGCGCGAGGCAGCTCCTCGGCATCATGACCCCAAAAGTCGTCTGCCTGCTTATTGGTGGTGCGTTTGGCGTTGCGGGCCATCATCGTCCTTCGTTGAAAAAGTTGTTAGGAGCGCTTGAGCAGTTCGGCCGAAGCGATCAGTTCCAGCCGGTTGTCCCCGGAGAGGTCGTTCACGGCTTTCGCGACAGCTATGCCGGCTTTGACGTCGGAGGCGGGCGGCGTTGGGGTGCCGACGGCCCCGAGGGCATGCAGCAGGGACCAGATCGACTTCAGCCGGGTACGGCCCAACGCGGTAGCGGTGATACCCACGGACCACGGATCGTTTTTGATGGCGTGCTGGATTGTTTCGATATCGCCCAACGGGGAGGTGGAGGCCCGGCCGGCGACCATAATCGAGGTCACCAGTTCGATGACCTCATCGGAGGATCCAAGCTGGGCTGCAGCGAGGGAGCGAACAGTGGGTGAGGCTTCCTGGACTTCGATGGTCTTGCTGGCGACCCGGCGGTACAGTCCACGGGACGGTTTCGCGGACGCCTTTGCTTTGCCTGCACCCGTTCCCGCGTCGTCAGCCTCCAGGTCGCTGCTGAGTTCAGCGTCAATGGCCGCATCAGGGCTCAGGAGGTCCTCGTCGGACGGGCTGAAATCTGACGCCTGGTGGCTGTCAGTTTCGTACGGGGTTGTTGTCACGGTTTTCGTGCTCCTTCAGGCGTGCGGTCCGCGGTGTTTGATGCCGGGGTCCAGCGGGTGCAGATGCGGTCACTTGGGAACATGCGTAGACAATCCGGTGACGGCCGTCCCGACCACACAGCCCCTGCCGCCGTTTAGGGTGACAGGGGCTGTGTGGTCGCTGCGTTAGCGCTTCATCTTTTCCAAAGTGATGCGCTTGCCTTCTTCCGGGTCGAACTCCGGGTCAAGACCCAGGTCCTGGACGTGCTGGAGGATGCGGACCTTCTGGCCGTTTTTGGTCTCCTGCATTTCGATCCAGACGAGCACGCGGTGTCCGGTGAATTCGTTGCGGAGCCGGGACGCGAACGCCTTGGCTTCCTCGGAAGAGTCGGTGCGCTCGGTGCGGGCAACCTCGATGCCGTCCAGGGCGAACTTCGATTCGACCGTCTTGAAGGCGATGAAACCTCGGGTCGAGGAAGCTTCCTTCTGGACACCCAGGATGGTGCCGGTGAAGTTTTTGCAGTCGGCGAGCATCGCAATGGAGCGGGCGACGTCGGAGTTGTCGTTGAGCATCAGGGCCAGCGACTTGGCGTTGGTCTTGAGCTTGGCTTCCCAGTCGGACTGGTTGTCGCCGACGGGGCCGGTCATTGCGACGGCGCCGAGGATGATGTCATTGCGTTCTTTGGCGTCAAGGGCCATGGGGTCCTGCTTTCAGTGGTGGTGCGGGAAGGTGTGGTTAGGCGAAAACGTCGGCGTCTGTGGCGAAGCTGTCCGGAAGGAAGTCCAGGTCATCGGCCAGGGCGGAAGTCTTGGTGGCCGTTTTACGGACGACACGACGGGGCTCCGCTGCGGGAGTTTCCACCGGGGTCTCGGCAGGCTCTGCCGGGGCTTCTGCGGGTTCTTCGGCCACGGGGACCGGTTCCGCCTTCTCAGCAGCCTTAGGGGCAGCCTTGGCAGCCTCCTTGGGCGCCGGTGCTGCGGCAGCCACAGCGACAGGGGCGGAGCCAGGAGTGACGTTGGCGAGGGCTTCCCACGGGGCGTCGGGGCGTTCCTCGCTGAACAAGTGCAAAGCGACGGCCGTGATGGACTTGCAGCGGCGGATCGCACCGGCAACCCAGGCGTCCCATGCTGCGGCATCTTCACCGAACGGCATCGGCAACGTAGCCAGGACTGTGCGGATAGCGCCGCGCATCCGGGAGTTGGCACCGTCGGAGGCGGAAGTGGAGCCGGTCCAATGCTCTTGGGCTTCAGCGATTATGTGCTGGAACGTGGAGGCGAGGGCCTTGACGTTTGTACCGCTGATGGGCAGCCCTGCGCGGTGGAGTGCCTCGACGGCGAGTTCTGCCGTGCCGAACAGGCCGATGGCTGCGTACGAGATCGGGTTCAGTTCACCTTCGACGGTGTACGGCTCCCAGGGCTTGCCTTCGGTGATCTTTCTCGTCATTGCGTAGTCCTTGTCACTTGAAACGATCGGGTTCTCCCCGCTGCCATACATGTGTGCGGCAAGCTCTGAAGCCCTCTCCACTTCCGCCATCTCCTCATCCGGGATGCCGTAGCTGAACGGATCGGGCATGTAGAACGCCACGTCCTGGCCGTGGTGCGCCACAATGGTGTCCTCGGTGGAGGCCATCGGGGCAACGGATGCCCCAGGACGCAGGGCAGGAATGCCCAAGTGGGTTGCGGAGTGCATCTGGTCGGCGACCTTCTCAGAAACCGACTTGCCTTCCTCTTTTGCGACCGGGCACGCGTTGATCAGCGGGCACCAGCCGCACAAGGCCGAGACCTTGGTGGGGAACTCGCGGGTTTCCATGTAGCGGTTGTGACGCTTCCAGGAAAGCTCGAACGTCTTCAGTGTCTTGGACATCGCACCCTGGCTCAGGTCCACGTCCCGGGCCTCACCGAACTTCGTGTACAGCACTGTGGCGCCGACCGGCATCTCCCCGGTCTTTTCTTTCAAGGCTGCCGCGTAGACGCGCAGCTGGTCCCCGTGGTCGTCGCCGTAGCGCAGGTGGAACTTAGTCGGTACTTTTCCCGTTTTGTAGTCCTCTGCCACAAGGCCCTCTTTGCCTCGCTTGTTGACACCGTAGCGGACCCGGTCGATGAAACCGTTGGTCGGGACGCCGTTGATAGTGAGCCCGTCGATCTGCAGTTCACGGGCGTAGACCTCGATGGTCTTCGGGTCCTCAATGACGAACAATCCCTCGTAAGCGGTTTTGACGTCTTCGATCCAGCGCCGGCGGTTGATGCGGGTGAGCGCCCGTGCGCCGTCCGGCTCGGCCTCCGCGTCCGGCCACATGACGTCAGCGTCCCGGATCGTCAAAGCCTCTGCCAGACGCAGCGTGCGTTCATTGCGTTCGTAGACTTCTTCGTCGAACAGGTCCTCCATGATGGAGTGGGCGCTGGTCCCGAGCGGGGCGGGAGCGAACGGGTCTTCGATCTCGTTGCGCAGCAGACGCTCCCCCACCCAGCGTGCGGCGCACGACTGCATGGATTTGGAGGTGGACGCCGAGAGTGCCTTGCGGCGGATCTTGCTGATGACGGCGGCATCGGTGACGACGAGTTTCTTACCGTCCCAGGCGAGCTTGTCGCGGAGCAGTGGCGTGGTCTGGTTCATAAAATTTCTATGCACCAACCCGTGCCACGGGTGTCGTCTTTCGACATCAAAGCGGGGCCGCCGGCGCAAATTCTCGCCCTACCGGCCGTTCCCACCAAACGACCGTCACCCTACCACTTGGTCGAGTGGGAAAATCCCCGGAACGGCGGGGAATATAGGGCCCCTACTACTACTACTCTACTTAAACGACCTTAAGAGATATATATATATAAGGGGCCCCTTGCTCTCTGCCCTTCAGCCCCTCCCCCTTATAGAGAGAGTACTTTTCTCTCCATATATATGTCCCTCCCCAGGTAGGTTTGGTCGAGTGAGGGTCCGGCACCCGGCAAAATCCGCGCCAGCACTAGGATGCAGGCCTGTTGTGTTGTGCGAGTGAGGTCCGTTTCACCCGTGATCGGACCGTTTTGGCGGTGGAGTGGCTTCAAAGGTGAGAGACCACAGATTTGGTTTCATGTGATAACCTGAGGAACGATACCGACCCCTAGAGACGAGGGTTATCACATGGCTCCCAAATATGGGGCCATTTTGCGTTTAAGGGTCTTTCTGTTGCGGCTTCGGCCCATTGCCGAAATGTCCGTGCGTAGCCAGTTGTCGCTTACAAAACCCTCATATCGAGCGTTTACCGTTCACGGACATACAGAAAGCCCCGCCGTAATGACAGGGCTTTCTGTATGCGTCCAGCCGGGCGGCTAGTCCTCGGTGCTCGCCTCAGGCAGATCCTCGAGGGACAGACCGCCGTCCAGGAGTCTGCTGACCTCAACCGGGACACCGGTGATCCTGCTTTTACGCCAAGTCACCAGGGGCGTCCCACGGTTGTTTTTGATCCGCGTAATGTACGGCGGCTGCAGGTTCTCATCCCACACACTGGACCATGCCGCCGTCGGTCCCTGACCGAACTGGATCAGAGACGGGTAGGCTTTCTGGGCTGCGCTGAAGGCGGTGTCCGAGGAGAACAACACCACCTTGTGGTACTCCTGCGTGGACTTGTTTTGGACGGTCACGACAGTGCCGATGTTCTTCCCGGAGGGGCGCAGGCCGCCGTCTCCGCCGCCGCTGACAACCCATCCGAGCCGGCTGTTGACCATCGCCTCGGACTGCTCGGTGCCTTCGATCGGAGGGCGCGACGGGTCATCACCGGAGATCACGTGCGCGTCCCCAGAGGCCAACAGGGCAGCCAAGGCCTTGACCAGCGAGATACCCGGAGCTGCCTGCTGGTTCTCTGCATGGGCGTTGGTGACCAGCTGAATGACGGCCATCGACATGGCTCCGTCGACGGCGAACTGTTCGATGAACTCGTCATCCATGTCCAGTTCGCGGGCCAGGTTTTCCAGGATGAAAAAGGTAAGCATGACGTCGGCGGCCAGGGTGGAGGTGCGCTCCAGGGATCCTGACGCAGCCCCCATCTCCTTCATGAGCCCGCTGATCTGGTCCTTCAGCTGGGTACGGGCATCCTCCATGGCGGACACATACGCAGCCCAGCCACCCGGGTGGGTCGTGGCGGCGTAGCGGACGTATTTGATCAGCTGGGACGTGAACCGGGCTGGGGTTCCGGCACGGCTGGCGAGCTCGTTCAGAGCGTCCGTGGGGGTGCGCTTCTCGTTCAGCTTGCCTTTACCCACGTACAGCGGAATGAGCCGCTCCTTGGCGGAAGGAGTGCTGAGCTCGTTCTCACCGGTCATGATCAACTGGGTCATCGGCTTGTTAGACTTTTTCACTGTCATGTCAGCGTTCATGCGCAGCTTCGTGGCGTTGTTGAAGATGGCGCGGGTGATGTCTGCCAGCTTCGCATCCTCCTGCTCGGCCTGCCGGCGGACCGCGGACGGCGCCAGATCGTCAATCACCCAGATGGGGGTACGCGCTACGGCGTTCTCCATGGCCGCGGCCGTGTCCTTCGCCGAGCCGGGCAGTTCCTCGTGCCAGTCTCCGCGGCGCCGTGCCCAGAACCGCATCATGCATTCGGCAGTCCACGAGTTGTGGGACAGCACGAAGTCGTCCTGGGCGAACATTCCGGTCGGGTGCTGAACGGTCAGGCAACGCACCTGTCGGGTGCCGACCAGCCTGGCATCCTCAATGAACAGCCACGGTTCCAGCTGGGCTTTCGGCAGGCGGGCAGCCTTGCGGTCCAGGCGGAACACCGGCTCCGTCGTGGTGAACTGGATGCGGTACCGTGTGCCGACAACCCGGCGGATACTGAAGCCTTCGCGTACCGGGTCGGGCTCGGTGATTACGTTGTCACTGTCGGACATGCGGGCGCGGATCCCGAAGGAATGCACGAGTTCCAGGGCGTCCGCGGCGAGCCGTTCGTTGGTGAACGTCAGCTCACACTGGCCTTGGGTGCTGACAGTCCCGTCGGTATCCATGAGCCCCTGCAGCAGGGCCAGGCGCTGGGCGCGGGAGCCGCGCAGGTAACGGGCCGGGATGTGCTTGTTGTCCAGGACGTCCAGGTCGCGGAGGTCCGTCATGAGCCCGCGGATGTACCGGGTGTGGTCGGCGTTGCAGTCGGTGACATCGTAACCGTCGGCGCGGATCCAGTCGATGATTTCCTGGTCCGGGTTGGTTAACGCGCCCTCGCGGGACGTCCTGTCGCCGAGCCAGGCCCCGAGCGTATAGGCAGGCACGGGCAGAGTCGCGTCCGGGCCGTCTGCGGGCTCGATCGTGCGGATACCGAACCGCTGGCCGGTGAAACCTGCAGCGATCTCCTCGGCCGTGATGGTGGCTTCCAGCGGCATGGGTGCCGGTCGTGCGGATTCGATGTGGTCGGCCAGGGCCGTCAGCGTCTCGGCGATCGGGTACAGCCTTGCTTTGGAGACGCGGGCGGTGTCGAACCGGCCTGGTGTGAGGTGGCCGCCGTTGAAGACTTCCTGCTGGACGGCGGCCAGTTCGCCAAGGGTTGCTGCGCGGCCCTGCACAAAGTCGGCCAGCTCGCCGAGCGGCAGATCAATAACGGCTGCCCCTGCTGCCGCACCGGCCGGAACCAGGACGTCCTGGCGCTGGATCCCGTAAGCCTTGACCGCGGCATTGACCTGCTCGCGGCTGAAACCTGTGGCGGCTGCCAGATCCACCAGGGTGGCTGCGTGGCCGGAGGCCAGGGTGGCGGCGAAGCCGCGCAGGCGTTCGGCCTGACCCATCCGGATGTGATGACCGTTGGGCTTCTTGACCGAGGATGCCCGTGCTGCGCGGGAAGACGCCGTGGAGACCTTCCACAAGTGCTTGGCGCTGGAGCGGACCGTGCGGCCGTCGGAGAGGTCGAACTCGTAGACGTCGTCAGCGAAATCATCCGAGAAGGACCGGATCGCTGTTTCCGTGCCGTCAGCGGAGTACACAATATCCCCGATTTCCAGCTCGGAGTTCAGCGCCCAGCCGGACGGGAACTTGGCGCTCACCGGAACGGGCACCTTCGCGTCCTTTTCGATGGCCTTGCCCTTGCCCTTGGGTCCCCATACATAAATTGTCGCTTTAGGCCTGATCGGGATGGCCGGACGCAGGGCACCGGCCAGGACGACGGCCGCCGTGGACAAATCCGTCCACGCGTTGGAGTGGACGTAGGCGCCCATGATGGTGCGGAAGTTGTTCCGGACCTCTTCGCGGTAGTCATCGTCATCGTAGTCACCGGAAATGTTCTCCCCGACACCATATTTCTGGATGACGTCGATTTCGCGGGCGCTGATGCCGGGCAGGACGTTGGCGTTGGACTCGACGTCGCCGACGATCTGGTCGCCGATGAGGAACACCGGATCACCGTCCTGGACGGGCACCCAGCCCATCTGCATCCAGCGGGTCTTGAACGCAACCTCCTCGGGCCTGTTGGACTTGATGGCAGAGAGCCACTTTTCACCCGTGGCTCCGCGCGGCGGCCATTCCGGGTGCATGAGGAGGGTGGCCGGCAGTGTGGCTTTTTGCCGGATCCACTCCTCGGGCCGATAGGCGAGGATGGTTTCAGGGCCCGTGATGGTGGCTTTCTGGTCCCGCCCGTTGAGGTTGAAGGAGACCTCGATTTCGACCTGGGCGTCATCGACGTCCTCGGCCTTGACGTCCGGGTTGAAGATGCCGGTCTTGAGCTCCTGGTCGGTCGGTTGCCGGCGCTTTTCCAGCGCTACGATGCGGCCACCGATGTCGACGCGCTTCTCCCACCGGTATTCCCCGATGGTGCCCCCGGCGCCGGAGTTAATGGCGACACACTCTTCCACGAACTGGCCGGTGTCCCCGACCCTCCAGTTCCCTGCCTTGTCTTCGGCGTTCTTAGCGGGCGCGTCCGGCATGACGTCATCGAGTTGGTTGATCAATGCGGCCCAGTTACCGGTCTTGGCCAGGAAGTCATCGACGCCGGCCTTGCTCGTTGACCCGTCATCACCGGAGGTGACTTCCGGGTTCAGGTACAGGACCTCAGCCATCTTGGACTTGTCCAGCAGCTGAGTGGAGAGCTTGTTCGCGGCGGCGTGCACGGCCGGGTTGATTGCGATGTCGGCGTCGAAGGCGATCCAGCCGATCCTGTCTTTGAGGGAAATTTCACGCCAGTCGACGGCGTTCCCGGAGGCGTTGTAGACCCCGCCGATGGAGACGATGAGGATGCGCTCCTCGACTGGGACCCGTTCGAGCAGTTCTCGCAGCTTCTCGACCGGGTTGTCTACCCCTTCGGAGCGGAGATCGGCGTAGCTGATCCCGTTGTGGACCAGGTACGCGGACAGCGCGGAGTCGCCTTTGAGCATCCCTTCAGCGAACATGACCACCGGGGCTGTGTCGATCCAGCCGGTCGGGATGGCCGGGTGAACGTCAAGGGGTGTTCCGATATTGGAGACGAACTCGTACTTCAGCGGCTTGCCGGCGTCGTTGTTTTCGGGGAACTCGGGCCGGACCTGGTAGGTGTGTGGGACCGGCTTCTCCCCTTCACGGACCGCTTTCATGATGCCGGCCAGCGAGTACCACGGCATGAGCATACCGTCTTTGCCGGGAGCTGAAAGGGTCCGCTTGAACCGCTTGCCCTGGCCGGAGTTACCGACGACCTGCATTTTGCGGGACATCTGGTCGTAGTTGGTCTTGTCGATCCGGGCGTACCCGCGGGCTGCGGCGACCAGCGGGGCGACACCGGAGTCGGCGAGTTTGTAGGCGCCCGATCCGGTGATGCTGGAGCTGTAGTGTTCAGGTTTCCACGGGGGTAGCCCGGTGAAGTCGGGGTCGAGCACGTTCAGGTCGTTGAGGGAGTTGATTGCGGCAGCAGCGATACTCACGGGGGTCGCCGTGGTCTGCTCTTCTTGTGTGCCAGAATCCTGGGCAGTCTGGTCTGTAATTTCTTCCATGGTGAATCCCTATGCGGACCGATAAGGCACGGGCGTCACTTTTTGGCGGTTCGGGTACCTCAGGGAAACGGCGGGACATAGGGTACGGGCCAAAGCGTCCGCATGATTGCCACCGCGCATTCCCGGGTGTAACTTGAAATCCCCGGCCCAGACGGGGCCACACCATGATCTACGAAGAACGACTTTTTCAGATATTGATGCTGTGGATAGGCATAGTCGTCGCATTCTTCGGGCTTCTTCTGGTTTTCCGGATTGTGGGGCTGGCGCGGGTACGGAAAAATTTCAGCAAGGCAGACATGGATAAACTCCGTGAAGAACTCGTGGACTACATGTCTGCCAAGAGTAGAAACCGCCGTCAGCTGTTACCGCTCAAACCTTTCTGGAAGGGCCGGCACCTCACCCGGACTGCGCGGTGGGTTGTGGTACGGCCGCTGCTGCGCGAAGGCATCTTATGGGAAGAAGCTCCCGTACCCACCAGCAAAGCCAGCCAGGACAACACCGACGTGATCGTGCAGGTGTCAACATCGCGTGCGGAAATTTTTATGAGGTGGTGGGTGCCTAGGCCTCCACCGAAGGTCTACCTCAGTGACCTGGACTGGGAAGCAATGAAGCACGGGCACCTTTCGGCCCGAAAACTTTTGGAGGATCGTAACGTGATTATTGTCGGGCATGGTACCCATTTAGGCGACGATATCCACTATGACGCGAGCACGCATACAACAACGGTCGGCAGGGACTATAACCACGTAGAAACCAGCGGCGGATCACGAGCGGACGTCCACATGTAAACCGGCTCCACCAAAACAGAAGACCTGGAAGCCCTGATCGCCACGTTCAGACAGGAACTGGCGGCACTTACCGATAAAGACGACAAGGCTTACGGCCGCAGCCTGGCAGCCAAACTGGAGGAGAAATCCGCAGAACCTTCACCGGACAGGGCTGCTCTCACCGGGATCCTGCAGAAAATGGCCGGGTTTGTAACACCTCTGGCGACAACCCTGGCCGAAACACACAGAATACTGGAAACGTTCTGGCCCACTAAGCCGTCCTGAAAGCGGTCAGGCGCGACACCGGATTCCTGGTAGACAATAAGTGAGCTCAGGTCTTGTTGCCCGCCTGGCAGCAAACATTCTGGTCTACAGGTCGTCCTCGGAAATCGCGAACTCCTCCTGAGCGACCAGGACAGCATATTCCTTGATTTTGCGGACGTAGGCACGCGCCGTGGACCGGCTGACATCGAGGGCGTCGGCGATCTCATCGACCGTCGCAATCCGTGGTTCATGGTTGTCGCTGTACAGGCCAGACAGCCACAGCTCAGCGGCCTTCCCCAGCCGCTCGTTGTAGGCGCTGGTACGTTCCACGATCAGCTGGACGAACCGCGGACCCTCCACCGGGTGCAGCACGAAATCAGTGTCGATGGGCTCGGAGTAGTCGTGGTCGTCGATGTCATCCTGGACCCGGCTGACCCGGAGGTCCTCCACGGTCGCGATAACCCCTTGTTTAACAGGGTTGGATCGCTTCTCCCACATCTTGGCGTTGTGGGAGTCAACGATTTCCTGGCCGGACGGTTCCCTGCCCATTTCCCGGCGGATTTCGTCCCGGGTTGCGTCAAGGACTCTCTTGCGCCGTAGCGCGGAGGTCATCTCCGCCATCGGCGCGCCTTCCTTGTCAATGAAGTCCCTGACCGCGGAGCGGGCCTGGACGCGCAGCATCCCTTCCCAGTTTTCAATCCGGTCCAGCAGCTCGCCGTCGGCAAGTTCCTCGGTCAGCATTTTCAGGGCCGTCATGGACACGATGGAGGCGAAGTCTTCCACGTGCTGGTCCGGTGCATGGCCGAAGCGGCGGCACAAACCCCACGCGACCTGCTTGAACAAGCCCATCCTGGCGCGCATGAACTCGTGGATGAGGTTGTCCCGGGTCCGGCCGGTGGCGCCCGCGATGGAGCGAATGGCGTCATGGGTGTTTTCGGACATCACTGCTCCTTCTTTGCGTGCGGGAACCCCGGTGCGGAGAGTTCTTTTCGGGGGTCGATTGCATCCAGCCAAGCGGCAAATCGACGACCGCCGGCGCGTGGATCCAGGAGCCAGCCTATGGTCACTTGCCTACGGTCAATACTAGCGTCTGCGACTGACAAAACCTTGTCAATAATGGCGTACGCGCGGGTCCTTCCCCACCCGGGCTGGGCAAGCAGAAGCTGACGCAGTGTCAGCTTCAGTAGGGGGCGTGCCTGAGTGCCGGCCGCGTCCGTCAGAACGTCACCGGGAGTGACCATTCCCTCGTGGACCAGCATCAGCCATTGTGCCCGGTAGGTGTCGGCACCACGGCGTGCCTCGTTCGCAGTTTCCAGGGTCGGTGCAGCAGACATCATGCAGCCTGACTCCCTTCGAAGATCGTGCTGCCGGTGAAGTTGTCAGGTATGAGCAGTGTGCTGCGTGCTGAGGCAGACGGGCTCACTGATAGGGCTGCCCGTGCCCGTGGAAGGGATAGCCGGTCCTTGGGATACACCTCACGGTAGGCCTCAACAATGTCGGCGATCTCCGCACGCGGGTGCCGGCGGGCGATCTCCCGAATTTTGGGTCCGATGTGAGGATCGCCAAGGCGGCGGCGGATCTGCGTTTCGGCGTCACGGCGCATGTGCTTGGTCATGTATTTCAGCGGATCCACTTTCAGGAAGCAGTCCTCCTCCAGGCACAGCTCGATGAGCCGGAACATGGCCGAAAGCTTGCCTTTCTCCCGCTCCCCTGCTTCTTCATCTTTGAGCTCGCCGTACATCATGGCGTCCACAATCTGTTCCAGACCGAGCTCATCGAGCATCGGCTCGACAATACCGGTGCTGAGCCCGATCTCGTAGCAGACGAAAGAGTGGGCCTGGAAGACGGTGCTGCGCAGTTTTGGCTCCAAGTCAGTGAGAACCTCCCAGTGCGCGGCTTCACCGGCTTTGACCAGCGCTTTCAGGTGCGCGATATTCCGGGCCGTGATACCTGAACCGACGAACACCGGCTCCGCCAGGGATGGCAGGGTGGTGACAGCAGTGACCGGCGCTTCGCCCAGACGGCGGACCAGCTTGGACTGTCCCGCTGTCGCGTGACCCATACCGCGGACCCGGTAGCTGACCGGAACGGTTTCCTCTGTGATGAGAACGACCGTAGGGGTGTCCCAGCCGTTACGGACCGGCATGAGCATCCGTTCGCCCGTGCCGTGCGCTTTGTCTTTCCGGCCCACATCAATGAGCGGGTGCTCCCAGCTCCAGATCGGGAGTGTGACGATGCCGGCCCGTTCAGGCAGGTCACCGGCTTTAAGGATGGCTTTGGCGGCCAGCCCGTGCATGATCCGCTCCAGGCGTGCACATAACACCTCCAGGGAAGGGTGCTTGCGGTTGCACCCTTCAACCGACCTGGCCGCGTCCACCACGAGGGCGACAGCCGTTTCAGAGGCAAGGTTCAGGCTCATGCTGCCTTCCTCCCCATCAGCCAGGCGAACATGCCCTGCTTCTTGGCTGCTTCGGGCTTGTATTCGGCTGCGGCACGGAACGCCTCGTTGCCGGTGATGCGCAGCAGCGCCTTGGACATGACGGCACGCATCTGGGGATTGTTGGAGTTGATCCGGCCGGCGTTCATGTCGTGTTTGACGTTGATGTCCGCTTCAACTGCGCCCAGGAAGGTGCCGAGGTTGCGGAAGTAGCTGACGGCTTTAGCGGCCATCTCCATCTGCTCCGGGTGGACCTGGTTGATGAGGACCATCAGGCGGGCGGTGGGGACGCCTTCGTTGATGAATTTGCGCAGGCGGTTATTCAGGTTGTTGACCCCGACGGTGGACATGTCGGCGACACCGATACCCCATGCATCATGGACCAAAGCCGGGAGCAGGAGCGTGTTCACGACCCCTGTCCGGTCAGTGGATTCCACGATCTGGGTATCCATGATGACCAGGTCTGCGTTCCGGCGGGCGAAGTGGATGACGTCGCGGTAGAGGGCGTCGGTGACAACGGACGGATCGTTGATGTCATCGGGCGGGGCGCCGATGAACGCGAACTTGATTTCGCCGAGGTTTTCTTCCCGGTTGGCGTTGATGGTCGCCGGGGTGAGGATGGCATCTTTGATGCGGCCGATCGCTGCGTCGTAAATGGTGGGCAGGTTGGTGCGGTTCAGGCGAAGGTAGGTCCGCAGATCGCCTTGGCCGGAGTTGCCGTCAATGAGGACGACGCGCAGGCCCGCTTCGGCGGCGACGCAGGCCAGCTGCAGTGAGGCCGTCGATTTACCCACGCCACCCTTGCCGGAGTAGTCAATGACGAACGCGCCCAGGCCTGCAGAAGAACGGCCGGTGCCGATCAGCTTGGAAGCTTCGAAGTCATCGAAGATGCCGGTGGAGTCCGCGGCCGGGGTAACAGGAGCTTGGACGCCGTACCAGGCCGGAGTGCCGGCCGGGGCCTGCACAAACGCCTGCTGGGCCTGCGGTGCACCGGGGCCGAAGAAGTTCTCCGCCGGCACCGGCTGGGCAACCTGAACAGGGACGACAGGAAGTTCCGGTGTGTCCCAGTCCCCGTATTCCTCTACCGGCGCTGACATCACCGGCGCTGACATCACCGGCGCTGACATCACCGGCGGCTGATACTGGGGTGCGTCCCATTCGTTGACGATCTGCGGGGCGGCCAGGAGAACCGGAGCTGCAGCCGGGGCCGGGGCCGCCATGGCCTGCTGCTGCTGCAGCTGCTGAGCAGCGCGGGCGGCCCGTCGTGAACCTGGCTGCTCCGGGAGCTGGAGGACCGCGGCTACCGCAGGGGTGTCCCACTCATCCTGGACCGGTGCCGGTGCCGCCACGGCATCGACTGTCGGAGCAGGTGCCAGGAGGGAGACCGGGGCGAGGACAGGTGCAGATTCAAAGGAGACCGGCGTCACCACGACGGGGGTGTCCCAGTCATCTTGAGCCGGGGCGGGTGCCGGTGCCACAGCGGGCACGGCCTGCACTGCAACAGGCGCCGGGGATTCCCAATCGTCAAACGCCGGGGCGGCAGGTGGCACCGGAGCAGTTTCCGCGAACGGGTCTTCCTCAACCGGAGATGGTACTGCTGTGGGAGCGGTAATGATCTCCGCAGCGCGCAGGGCCGGCTCGTCGTCAAAGAAATCGAAGTCTGGAAGTTCGATGCCGACCGGTTCGGTCATTTCGGCAACAGGCGGGAAGATCCGCGAGCCCTCCGGCCCGTCCAGCGGGGCCAGCCCGACGGAGGCCAGGATGGCGTTGACGGTGGTCGGCAGGTGGATCTCAGCGACGGTGTCGGCGAAAGCGACCGGGTCCCCGTCTCCGCGCACCACGGCGACCTTCACGGGTGTTTTGGTCTGGAGGTGGCCGACCCAGGCACGCAGGCCTGGCGCCTGGACGTCGGCGACCACGATGGGGAACGCGCCGGCGGTTTTTGATTCGGCAATAATGGAGGTGGCGGCAGCTCTGAAGTCTGGACCGGTCACCACTTGCAAGCCGCACTGCGTCAATGTTTCGGCGAGGGCCGGCAGCTCAATCAACCCGATGCGGCCACGGGTGATTGCTGCGCTGTCTGATGTGTTCACAAACAGCTCTATGCGTCAACTCTGCCGACGGGGCATCTATGTGGACTAAGGTTCCTTACTCCAAGTACATTTGACTATCGTGCGCAACAAGATGTTCGAGCCTCCAGGGAATAATATGAGCCAGCTAGACAGTGGGTGGGTGACCCGATGGCTGGTTGCGCTCTGTGAACCCCTGATTGAGACCGACGCGCGTGTCCAGATTGAAGAGCAGATGGTTGACCTCGTCACCTCTCATCCTCACTGGTTTGCTGCCTGGCTCTCGGGTTACCTGTCGGACATCGTCCGTTCCCTGGATGCTGAGGACCCGTGGCGGAACCTGTCCGTCGTCGACGGCCGGACGGTCCATCCGGACAAGAGCCCGTTCGGAACCTGGGTTGATGCCAGTGACATCGTCCATGTCTCTATAGCGGACATCCGTGCCGATCTCGGTTTGGCCGCGCTCCAGAATCCGGTCGGTGAGACTGCCGCCCAGCTCCTGGCTGTGGCCGCTAAAGGGTGGGACACCACCTTGACCTGGTGCGAGACAAATTTGGTCACCTCGGCGACGCTCTCCCCATCAGAGGGTGCAGCTTTTTTCAAGACCGCCGCGTCGGCGCTGCGCTGGGCTATCCACCGCCGCCGGCTCTTCTATGGTCTCGAAGACCCTTTCGTGCACGTTTCCGGTTTCGCCTGGATCCAGCGCGCCGACAAAATGACCAGCGGGGAGCCGTGGGATGAAGCCCGCGCAGCCCGGCACCTCGAAGCGAACAGGGTCCAGCCGGGAACGTACCGGCAGTTCAATCCGTCCGTGGAGTAAGTTACCGCGGGTGCCGCACATAGGGGTGCCTTGGTGGTCTTTCCCGGAATCCGTTATCCGCTTTTTCAGCGGCACCGTTGCCGGTACGTCCACCCTGGCTGACCATCTCACTGCTGTGCTTCCTGGTCCGCCAATGAGCGCCCTTCCACATCAATACTGTGCGGTGATGCCAGCGAAGGGATCGTTCAGGGGCGGCCGGGCGAGTGCACCCGCAGCCCGTACGCAGGGGTTCCGCGGAGAAATTCGCGGAAGGTGGGCACCGCAAAATCCACGTACCCGTGCCCGGTCGGCTCGATGGCGCCGGCGGCAATGAGCCTGATGCGGTATTGGGCGCCGTAGACAAGATCAACGCCAAGCCGCGACGCAACCTTGGCTGTGCTGGAGGGCCCGTCATCCTCGGCCATGGCCAGCAGATAGGACTGGTCGACCGCAGACAGGGCGCCGTAGGCGGATTGGAGAACGGTCGCACCCATCCGGCGCTTCGCTTTCTCCAGACCGGCAGTTAAGGCCGTAGCGGTGACCGTACCGCCGGCCCGGCGTGCCTGACTCCACACGTGGTATCCGACGAGCTGGATGAGGAACGGGTATCCGCCGGTGGCAGCGGCCAGCATATCCAGATGCTCATCGTCGACGACAACGCCGCTGTCCTGGAAGGTTTCCCGGAATGCCTCTTTCACCTCCGGAATGGACGTGGCGTGAAGGTTGTACCGCTCGGCCCGGCGCAGGAATGTGGAAACGCCCTCCGCGAGCAGGTCGTCGACGGCTTTGGGTAACCCGGCCATCGCCAGGCCGACGGGAAGGCTCTCACGGATAAGGTGTTGGACGACGGCGGCCAGCTCGGAAAGCTCGCTCCGGTCAACGGCGTGAATCTCATCAACACTGATCAGCAGTCCGGTTCCGAATTCTCCCAAAGTGGTGAGCAGATCGGTCACGCGTCGGCGCCAGTGGACTTCACGCGGGGGCGGCAGCTGGGTGTCCACACGGATGGGCCCAATCGTCACCCCGGTGACCCGGCGCCCGACCGGTCCGTCCCCCATTTCTTCGGAGGCGGTGCGAACTGCGTCGGCGATTCTGGCCACGAGCCCTGCCGTTGCCGTTTCGGAAATAACGATCCACCCATGCTCGATCGCTTCATCCTCGACTTCCCCAAGCATGACGGTCTTTCCGATCCCGCGGGGGCCGGTAAAAATGGACAGCAGCCCTGGCGCGCCGGGTCCGTTCTCCAGGCTTTCGGCGAAATCCTGGCGGAGGTTTTCACGGCCGACCAGCAGTGGCGGACGTGCGCCAGCGGTGGGCTTGAACGGGTTCTGCACAGGGATCCTTTACATGTTTATAAATCCTTTACATCTTTTACATTTGCCGATCATAGCTGTCCTGGGGGCCCGAGGCCAGAGCAGCCGGGGAAACTCTCGTTCAACCGCCCCGGGCAGCGTTAGCGGTTCGTCCGCACACATAGTGATCATGCGATCTCTTCCGGAAGCCGTCATCTTTTCTTTCAGCGGCACCCTAGTCGACACAACCCGGATCAGCCACCTTGTTGCCGGGCACCATCCTGCGTGTGACGCGCCTGCTGCGGATCTCTTCCAGCTCGAGGTGGTCTCTTGTCCGCCGGTACAGCAGGTCGCCCGTCTCCTGAAGATTGAACGCGGTGTTGGCCGGATTGTTGTGCTGGTCGCCGCGGACCGGGACCATTACCGTCCGCATATTCAGTCATGGCTGGACCTGAACGGTCTCGCTGTGGATGAAATGCATCTGCGCAGTGTCAGTGACCACCGCCCGGACGCCCTCACTAAGACAGAGCTCGTATCCGTTCTCCAGGAGCGTTACGAGATCGTCCACGCTTACGAGGACCGTACCGATGTGGCCCGCGCTTACGAGCGTCTCGGTATCGGCGTTACGCTGACCCGCGGCGTCACCGAAATTGCCCGCGATGCTGCCGCAGCCTAACGGTGACCCCGTACCGCAGCTCTGCACACAAAGATAGTGACCGACCCATTCTCCAAAGATCAGGAACACCGATGAACGCCACACACAGCCTTGTGCAGCCGATTGTGCTGCTCGTGGACAAAAACGATCCCGCCAGCCACCGCGACAGTATCCTGGCCGCCGCCGTCGCGAGCGTGGAAGCTTATGCCAAGATCCTGGGCCCGTCCGTTGTCTGTCATGAGTCGTGGACGCAGTGGCTTTCTGGCCGGTTTACCAAATCGGTCCGCCGCGCCGACCTGAAAGCGTTCGCCAGGCTCGCTGCCGACGACACCCGCAAAAATGAGAGTCTTGTCACGATCGGAAAAGCGAAAGCCATGGCTTACCTGCCGCAGTCTTATGCGGAGATGCCCAAAGCCCTGACCCGCCTGCAGGTCTCCGGGACCGACCTCCCCCACGAGCCAGTCACCACCTCGTCCCGGCAGCGCAGCGGGGACCCGATCATCGTCCTCAACGGTGCCCTCGGGATGTCCACGGGAAAGTCCGCGGCCCAGGCCGCCCATGCGCTGTTCGCCTGGCAACTGAACCGCGGGCTCGACGATCCGGAGTTGGCGTCCCTGCAGCTGCGCTCCACGGACCTGATCATCGCTTCCGCGGAAGAGTTCATTACTTTGCGCACCTGCGCCGCCGGCCCGTTGATCGTTGATGCAGGCCTGACCGAAATCGCCCCGGACACCGCCACGGCGTTCGTTATCGAAAGGCCCTAATGAAAATCATCGACGATCTGGCGGAATCCCGCCGCTTCCGCCGCGACGTCGTCGCCACCTGGGGGCGCCCCAACCAGCCGGCACCGGAGCGGCTGTACGGGAAAGGGGCGTTCGTTCAGCACTATGCCCTGGACCGGCTCTCCCCTAAAGCCCTCTGCGGCGGTTCGGTCATGCTCGTCTCCGATCAGCCTTTCATCACCCGCACCCGTCTGCAGTGCCCACTGTGCGTTTCAGTCGTGGCCCGAATCATGGTGCGCGCCGTAGCCGAACAGGCAGCTGCCCTGACGAAGAAGTAACCCCGGTGCCGTAGCCGGTGACGCCATCCGGCATATCCGTACACATGGCGAGCATGACGACCACACTTTTTGACAACGTCCCGCTCAAGGATATGGATCCTTCAGCGCTGACCATGGCCATCTTCGCCGACATCCGGAACATACCGTCCATCGACAACGCCAAAGTGTCATCAGCCATCTCCGCCGCGGCATACCTGCACCTGCACCAGACTCGGGCCAACCGGAAAGACCTCCCTCGGACGTCCTATATTGAGCATCCTTTAAGAAATACGGTGAGAGTTTTGCGCTGGGGTGTGGCCTCTGAAGCCATCCTGACCGGAATCATCCTCCATGACACTGTCGAAGACTGTCTGACCCGCATCCTTGGCGCTTTTGTGCCAGGCGACTGGAGCGGGCTGAACGAAACGGCGCAGCGGGAGCTGGCGTATGGGTGGATCGCCGGTGAGTTCGGCCAGGAGTCCTCTGATCTGGTCCGCTCCCTTACCAACCCCGTCACGGAGGTCGAACACCTCACCAAAGCTCAGAAGCGTGAAAATTACGCAGTCGGGGTCGCAGCAAAGATCCGCGGCAACGCCGGGGCGTTCATCGGCAAGTTCACCGACTTCATGGACAACGCCGGCGGACTGCACCACAACGCGGTAGGTGGAAACGAACAGATGATCAGCCACCTCATCGCAAAGTACCACCCTCTGGTCGCTATCTTCCAGACCGAGCTGAACACCAACAAGGACGCAATCCGTGCACTGGTATCGGCAGCTGGCTACGCTGACATCGAGCTCAAGCTCTCCGTGCTGGGCCGTCGCCTCGGCGCACTGGCGGGCCTATATGGGACGGCCGCATGAGTGCTGTGAACGAGCCACCGAGCGTGGGCACCCCCATCGCCGGCCTGGCCGTCCTTCAGGCGGTCGAAGGCCGCCCTGACCTGGTGCTGAATGGTGTTGCTTAGGACCTTATGCGCTGAACAGTACCCGGCGGCGGCCAGAGGTCATCCGGGCGCATCCCTTTGATCCGTCCTCCCTGGTATCGGTAGCCAGCAATATTGGTGCGGTAACGGTTGTGGCTGCAGTGAGCGCAACGGGTGCAACGGGCGCCGGAGCATCGGCCAAGACCAGTGCACCAGTGCATTCAGGACACATTGTCTCGATCCACACGGTCCAGCCGCACTGCTTGGCAAGCCTGATCGCTACGCTCTGAGGGTGCGGGTACTCAATGACGGTATTGCCCGGGCAGGGGTTCCCGTCGCGTCCGTCGCATTCGATAGTGGTTACAGCTATGGCAAGAATTGGCAAGGTTTTCGGCTTTCAAGGGGTGCGCTGATCGGAGCGCGGAGACGAAGAAGGAGGTGAGACTGCGGCGCGTTAGATGCGCAGGGACGCTAAAGCGTCACTCAGAGGCATGGACAGGGCGGGGCCGTGTCCGGGAAGAATCACGGAGGCGTCAACACCGGCAAGGGCTTCCAGCGCCGCAACAGCACGCACCGGTTCATGATGGAACATGCGATGAAGCATCTGGGGCCCGGTATGCCGGCTCAACGCATGTCCTGTGATGAACGAGTCCCCGGTGACGATGACATCAACCGCCGCCAGCAGGAGTGAGACGTTTCCCGGGGTGTGGCCGGAAACAACGATCGCCTGCGGACTGCCAGGCAGGCCCCGGAGTTCTTCAACCGACCAGGCCCGGGCCGCGGTGGCCGGCTTCGCGGTCAACGATCCGGCCGCAATAGCATGCGCGGCCCAGCGGAAAACGCGGGGGTTCCAGGCTCGCGGCAGGACCTGAGCGAACCCGATCTGGTGCTTTACAACCCCTTGAACCTGCCGCAGCTCTTCCGGGCTGCACAGGACGGGTGTCCCGTAGGTGTCTGAGAAGTAGGCGGCCGAACCGGTGTGGTCAGCGTGTCCATGTGTGATCAGGAGGGCCTGTGCATCGGACGGGACGAGGCCCACGTGTTCGATGGATTCAATGACAAGGGTGCGGTCTGCTGGGTAGCCACTGTCGATGAGGATGAACCCGGACTGGTCCTTGACGATGATCCAGTTGGACGCGGGACCTTCGACGAAGAAGACTCCCGGTGCCGGTTCGGAAACCTGAGAGGAGGCCTGCCAGCCAGACGTCTGGCGGCGCGCTGTATTGGGGGGCAAAAGCTGTACTCCTGAAGATTGATCAGATGATTTTTGTACAGCCTGCCGGGCATCCGCCAGAAGGGCTTGTGACTCCTATAGTGCCATCTGGTTGACGCTCAGACAAGTCAAGCTAACTGCCGCACGCTTACACATGACACATGTGGCGAAGTTCACCACCTATTTTGTCAACACGTAGAATATGAAGTGACACAAGTACCGGAAAGGTGCAAAAATATCTCAGCGTGTTCCGTAGGGGCTAGAGGGGACAAATAATTATTTGGGGACATGATCTGTCACCAGGGATCGGCAGGCTGAACCAGTCATGAACACAGTTACTGACACCCGCAGCAAGTGGGTCCTTGTGGACTACCTGGACAAAGACCAGTCCGGGCTCCTTAGCATCGGTGAAGTGAATTTCCATGGCGCAAGTGTCCGCAAGAACCTGGACGCCCATGGTCGTGAACTTCTCGTTGACCGGATCCGCGCAGTAGAGGACACAGGCATCGGTATTGACGAGGTCGTGGAACGCCGCAAAGAGAAATTCCGTGTCCTCGCCGAACCCATCCTCTCCCCCTCATCACGTGGAATTGTCGCCGTCCGGGCAATATACGTCCCCGTCGGTGAGCCGGTCCCAAGCCGACCTGTTACCGGAGCCCTGGAATGGGTCATCTGGGATGACGGGCGCATCGAAACGGTCTGGGATGACGATATGTTCACCATCTATGAAATCTCCCGTACAGGATCTGCCAGCCCAACAGGGGATATGAACCAGTGGGTGAACAGCCTCATCGCCCCTGAAGACCGTGCCCGAATGAAGCTCACCATCGACACCGGGATCAAAGAATCCAACGGCCGCCGGTACTTCGTGCATTACCGGATCGTCACCCGCAAAGGCACCACGGATACTGGAGTCAAAAACCTCGAGGTCTCCTCAAGCTCCAACCCGGACCCGGTCCTTCCGTTGCGACGCCTGCGTGCCCTGACCCGCGAAGTACCGGAGCTGATCCCAGCGATCAACCCGGAATTCGGAGACACCGGCAACCTGATGCGCGCTGTGTTTGACCTGTCCACCGATGCCGTACTGCTCGCCGTCGACGTCCGCCGCTGGCAGACGTTCATGACCTCCAACAGCTGGGCGGCGTTTGGCATCCAAACCCCCCAATACGGGTACCTTCCCCATGTCATCCACCCGGATGATTTCGAGGAGTTCCGGTACGCGGTCACCACGGTGACCCAAGAGCCGGTAACCATCAGATTCCTGCATAGTTCCGGAGGCTTCCACCCGTATGAGGTCACGGTAAGCAGTGGTCCTAGTGTGGCGGAGGACCCCGAATATGTGATCTGCAGGATGAAACCGGCCGTGGTCGCTGTCCTATAAAGCAGTGGTGAGAGGGAATGGCTTTCCCGCACACATGAGAGGCACTAGGACCGGAGCCGCCGGCCGGGAAGACTGCAGGAGCCACCCTCATGAACGTTTACACCCTTTTCCCCGGAGACACTCTCCTGCTGGTCGCAGGTTCCGCATTCCTGATCGGGGCAACCCTCATCGTTGCATTGGTCCTCGGTGTCGGCGCCAAACGCCGGGACTCTGCCCTCACGTCCATGCTGAAACAGATCTCGGCAACCCACAACGCACCGCTGCGCAAAACGTACCTCGTCGAAATCGTTGACGAAACCGGAAACGCCCTAGCTTTGTCCAAATAACCGGGATGGGCGCGGCACGGCGTCCTGCCCGCTGCGTGGGGTGGACAAATCAAAGAGCCGGTGCAGACCTCCGCACCGGCTCTTTTGCTGCACCCAAAGTTACTGGATGCTGGAGGCCACCAGTCCGATCACCATGATCAAGGACAGCAACACACCCAGGGCGCATATAGCGCAGGCGATCCAGCCGAGCACCTTGCCGGCGTTGGAGGGGCACCCCATCCGTTCTGCTTTCTTCGCGGTGATGATCGCCAGCGGACCGAAAATGAATCCGAAGAAGAACAAGCCCAGAATCCCGAAAAGCAAGGAGTTCTGCTGGGCCTTCTTACCCTCAGCGTATTCCGGTGAGCAACCCACAGCGCCCACCCCCTGGTAAGTCGGCGGCGCCGTATACGGCTGAGAGGGCTGATTGTTGTCATATCCTGGCTGGCTCATGGCGCCTTTCGGTGGAGTGTGCTGCGGACTCACTGGCAAACATGCGTAGACCGAAGTGCCGACCGGAACGGTGAGCTCTTCAGCCTTGTCCGCACACATGCCAGACATCGTCATGATCCAACGCGGCCGCCGGCTGCCCATGAGCGTTGCCAGGAGCACATTTTGAGACGCGCACGCACCGAGATGGGCGGCATCGAGCAGCTGCTCGAATCGTCCATGCACGAAGATCAGTCCATCGCACGCCCGTTCGCGGTCCGTCTCGCAGGATTCATCGCAACCGTGCTTCTGGTGTCCCTGACGGGTCTCCTCGCCGCCCCGGTCGGCATGCTCGCAGCCGGTGGCATCGGCACCGCCGTCGACTACTGGGATAAGCTCCCATCCGAAATCCCCCTCGACGTAGCCTTGCCGCAGCACACCGTCCTGCTGGATAAGAACGGCAAAGAGTTCGCCCGGTTCTTCAGCGAGAACCGTATCGACGTAAAACTTGCCGACGTCTCCCCTACCTTCACCGACGCACTATTGGCCACCGAGGACGCCCGTTTTTACACAAACGGACCCATTGACCTTGTCGGCACTGTCCGGGCCACCATCAACAATGCGCGCTCGGACCAGGCCCAGGGCGCTTCCGGCATCACCCAGCAGCTGGTCAAAAACCTTCTCGTGGCCCAGTCCGGCGAAACGGCTCTACCCTCACGGGATCTGGGCACCAAACTTCAGGAACTCAAATACGCCGCCGGGCTGGAGAAAAAGCTCAGCAAAGACCAGATATTGGAGATGTACTCCAACACCGTCTACTTCGGCAACGGGGCCTACGGCATTCAGGCGGCCGCGAAAGTCTACTTCGACACCACAGCTAAAGACCTGACCCGCACCCAGGGAGCCACCCTGGCCGGCATCCTCAAAGGCCCATCCCTCTATGAGCCGTTCACGAACCCGGACGGCGCTCTCGCCCGCCGCGACACAGCCTTGTCACGGCTTCGGACGACCGGAAAGATCACTGAAGCTGAAGCCACTGCGGCTGCAGCCGAACCGCTCGGCATCAAAAAAGGTGTCCTGGTCAACGGCTGCGCCAGCTCCACGTACCCGTACTACTGCTCGCTGGTCCGTGACGAAATCCTTTCCGACCCGGCGTTCGGTGCCACCGCCGAAGCCCGCGCCGAAAAGCTCTCCCTCGGCGGCATGACCCTGACGACAGCCCTGGACCCGGCGGCTATGAACACGACGCAGAACGCTGTGACGAACGCGCTCGGTAACGACAACCGGGCAGCCCTGGCCACCGCGGTCATCAAACCCGGTACTGGCCAGATCGCAGCCATCGCCCAGAACCGCACCTGGGGTGACGGCCCCGGCCAGACCGAAATTGTTTACGCGAAATCCCCCTTCCAGGTCGGATCCTCCATGAAGCCAATCACCCTCGCAACGGCTTTGGAGCAGGGAATCCCGGCAACCACACGGCTCAACGCCAACAGCCCTTACACGTCCCCGACGCTGGACTCACCGCCGGGCGGCTTCATCAACTACGGCAACTACAGCTGGGGAACCGTGGATGCCCGCCGCGCCATCCAGCTTTCCCTGAACATCTACTTCATCAGGCTCATTGAACGTACTGGCGTCCTGCCGGTCGCTGACATGGCGGCCCGACTGGGCATCACCTCCCTCCCCCGGACCGGCCCGAACGCGATCAAGGGACAGGAAGCGTCCCTGACCCTGGGAGCGTACGAGATCTCCCCGCTGGAAATGGCGAATGCCTACGCCGTGTTCGCCGGCGACGGCGTCGCCTGCCGCCCTGTTGCGGTGACCTCCGGCATCCGCGCGGACACCGGCGCCAAGATCACCACCCCGGACCCGGATTGCCACCAGGCGATCGCACCGGCCGTAGCGCACACGGTCGCTGACATCCTCAAGATGCCTTTCACCGGGCCCGACGGCACCCTGTTCCAGATGGGCGGGCTCCCCGGCCGCGAGGCGGGCGCCAAGACCGGTACGACGAACGACTACGCCGCCAACTGGATTGTCGGGCTCGTCCCGCAATACGTCACGGCTGTCTGGCTCGGTGATCCGCGCGGCGGCAGCCAGTACCCGTTGAACATGGTGCACGCTTACGGCCGCGACTTCTACAACCTCACCGGAAGCGAAGTTGCCAGCCCGGTCTGGAAAGAAATCATGACACAGCTGACAGCAGGACTGCCCGTGATTCCTTTGCCGAAAGCCGACGACGTCGCGACCAGCTCCAGTACTGCACGGACGATCCCTGATGTCCGCGGGCTCTCCGTCAGTGAAGCGGAAACCTTGCTGCTGCAGAACAATCTGACCCCGGACATTGCCGAGAGGACTGCTGACCCTAACCCGCTGTTGGCCAAGGACATTGTCGTCGCCCAAACCCCGGCGGCGGGCAGCACTTTCTCTTATCGGGAGAAAGTCAGCATCACCCTCAGCCAGGGCAGCGACACCACCATCAAGCTCCCGGAACGGAAGTAGGACCACCATGGGAATTCAGCATTTCACCCGGAAATCGTCAACAGCTGTCCTCACCGGGACCGGCATCATCACCGCCATCGCGGGCTTGACCACCTTGGCGATGGTGATGATCGGCCTGCCGCCGGCCGCCGCACCGGCTCGCCAGGCACCGGCTGATCCGAAGTTCTCCGTCGCGGATTGGAAGCAGTCCCCGGCAACCATGACCCTTACCGACGTGCTGAACAATCCGCCGGCAGGCTGGGCAAAACAGGGCGAGCTGCAGCAGCTGGTGACCGCACCTCTGCCGTACTCATGCCCGCAGCCCGGGCTGGCCCCGTCCGTGTCGTTAGCCCGGACCTTCACCTCAGGCAGTTCACGCTTGCAGGTGATCACCCTCGCGTACACGGCAGGGATTGGTGCCGAAGCCATGAGCCGGCAGGCCTCCAACGCCTATGTGTGCGCCGGCTCCGAAACTGGGCTGACCCTGGGCGGTGTGAACGGTCCGGGCACTGACGCAAAACTGGCGACCACATCCCGTGGCGGGGTCAGGGCCTCGGTGTTGTCCTTCCGCCGCGGCGACGTCATCACCTACGTCACCGGTTCCCCCGCCGACCCGCTGCAGACCCTGGCTAAAGCCTTCGATGACGGGTTGACCCGCCGCCTGAGCCCGGTCTGCGTGGACCAGGAATCCACGACCGCTGACGCTACCCGGTCCCCATGGTCCAGTGCCGGTTACTCGCAGTATTCGCAGGAGGCCACTGTCGCCATCGCTGAGGTCCCTTTGCCGTCCACCGAGCCGACAAACGCACTCTCCACCCCGGCCACGTCCCCTGCTCCGGATCCCACGCCGTCACCGGCAGCGACGCTTGAGCGCGTCCCACTCCCAGCTCCGGACCTCGTGGACCGCACGGTGACACCGATGAACCGGCCGTCTTTTCCGGTGGCCCCGGACATGCCGGCACCTGTTGCCGAACCCACACCCCCGACAGCGCCCGCAGCAAAAGCGATCCTCAGCGCGACCGAGCAGGTTCCTACCAATGACGCCCAGGGCCCCGGCTGTGGCTGGGCTTTCACCGGAATGAAGCCCCTCGAATTTGATGAAGCCGACGCAACGAAGACCCGTACTGCGTTGTTGGCCGGGACCAAAGCGAAGCTTGAGGCGGACGCCAAGACCTGGCAGGACAGCGTCCTCACCTACTGGACCGGTTACGCCGCATACAAGAAGCAGGCCGCTGCCTACAACGCCTACGCGGACCAGGTCGCTCAGGTCAATAAGGCCTGGACTGTCATCGGCAACTCCTGGGCCAGTTACAACGCGGCGGTGCAGGACCGGGACCGTAAAGCAGCGGTGCGGGCAGATTTCATCACCCGCCAGGACGCTGCCCGGAAGGCTTACGACACGAAGACCGCCCAATGCGCAGTCATTCCCACACCATCGCCTTCCCCGTCTCCCAGCCCTGCACCGTCTCCTTCACCGTCTGCGTCGCCGAGCTCTTCCCCGTCCGCTGAACCGTCAGCGACAGCCTCGGCATCCCCGTCTCCGACACCCACCCCGAGTGCCTCCCCGCAACCGGGATGCCCGGCCGATCGTCCGGCGATCCTGGATCAGTCAGCACCAGAGGTTCCGGCCGAACCAGTCAGGCCCGCTGATCCTGCGAAGGGCTAGATCGGGGACGGAGAACGCAGTCTCTACGCATGTGTCCGGTTGACACGACTAGGAGAAACCGGACCATGAGCCTACCCACCGCGCAGGACCCGTTCAAAGCTTTTGACTATGCCAGTCTGACGGAGTTCCACAACACCGCGTACGACAATCTGGGCGGAATTATCATGTCAGGTGGCTGGTTCCTGGCGCTGGCCGCCGGCATCATGGTGTACGTGGTCCGGCGGGTGGATAAATCCAAACTCCCGGCGGTCTGGGCGAAACGCTCCTTCTGGGCTGCCGGGCTGCTGCTTGTCGTTCCGATCCTGGGCTCCGGTGTCATGGAATTGACCTCAGGCTCCGGGGACTCGGTGCCGAACTTCGCCGGCCTGGCCACGGGAGCCACGACCTCGGATAAGAACGGCGAATTCACCACCTGGGCCGAGGGTCGCTACAAAATTGATCTGACCGGGATCCAGGCCTCCGAGCTGCAGAAGCTCACCAACAAGGGCTTCATGGTCACCTCCAATGAGACCAACCCGGTGATCTTCAACGGCTCCCTCATCCACGGCACCTCGGCGGCAGGCCAGATCATCCTGGTCGACAAGGACGCCAAAGAAATGCCGGTTAGAAAGTAGACCGGTGAACGGGTTCTACGCCGTAACTGGGCAGGATCCGCGGCTGCGGGAAGTGAAAACGGGACCGCCGTACACATGAGATCCATGACCGAAACACCTGAGACCTCTTCTGCTCCGTCCTTTGACCTGGCCGCACTCGAAGCGACGGCCAGCGCTGCCGCCAAACTGGCACCCGGCAACTGGTTCTGGCGCGGCAACACCGACCACGAAGAGCCATCCCTGAACTGCATCGTCCCTTCCCTGGGAAGGGTCGAAATCCTCGGACACGTCCCGATCGACCGCGTCGCCGATTCCTTCGAAGCCCGCCAGCACCTTCGCGAGTTCAAAGACACCTTCATGGTGACCGACGATGAGGCTGAAAGGCATATGGCGGACTGGCTGTGGGCCGATCAGGCCTACGATCTCCCCAACACCGACTCCCGGCTGTCCGTCACCGATGAACGCAACGTCAAACAGCCCGTACGCGACCTGGCCGTATACGAGGTGGCACGCCACCGCGGGCTTCCTGATGACACACCGCGAACCCATGAAGGTATTTACCGCGGCAACATTGTTGACGTCCGTAACCCGATCGCCCAGCATCTGGCAGCCGCCAGCGCCGACACTGTCCTGGCCATGGTTGAGCGGATCCGCGAACTCGAAAAGCAGGTCCAGCTGGTCAGTGAAGCTGCTGTCTATTTAGACGACCTCATCGGTGAGACCTACGGGGGTGGCCCGACAAATGACGACTACGTCCGCGAAGCGGAGAGGTTAGCTTCCCTTTCGTTTGCTTCCGGCGCCGTCAAAGCAGCTCTCAACGGCGTCAGACCGTACGACTATGTGGGCAGCGAGCAGGCCGACAAGGATGTTCGCCAGCCATTCCGCTGCTACGTGCTCAGCAGCACCAGTGCTAACCCCGAGTCCGATTCGGAAGTCAGCCGATGACCCTCCCCTCCAAAACTGAAAGAACCACACCATGACCACCTTCCTTATCGTCATCTCCGTCCTCATCGCCTGGCTGGTCGGGGCGTTCTTTGTTTGGGCCCTCATCCACGGCGCTCAGATACTGCGCCGCCAGGAAGTCGCCGCCTTGATTGCCGCAGAGCAGGAACACGCCGGCCGGGACGAGGCGGATTCCGCTGACGCTACTGACGCCACCGTCATCTCCATCATTCCGGACGATGCACAGCTTCAGTCAGCCGCCTAAGAGACCGGACCGTCCGGATCATTGTCAGCAGCCCCACTTATGCCCACGACAGGTCCCGCTCAGGGGAATTTTCCGATCCGCACACATGATGCCTATGAAAGATCTGCAGACCATTATTGACCGCCGCCAGACCGCCGGCTTCGACGCCTGGCAGCGGCCCGTCTCATTCGATGAGCTGGGCACGTTTATCGACACATGTGAAGTCTCAGAACTGATTGGAGCCCGATGAGCCAACCCCAGACCGAATCGCCTACAGAAACCGCTCTGCCGTGCGCGGTGTGCCTGATCCCTCAGGAACGCGTGGACGGGGCCCCTGACATCCCGTACGGGGCGAACATCTTCACCACCACCGGCCACTACGGCTCCACCGCTTTTGATTCGGTTTTCGGCGGTGAGCACCTCGAACTGCTCATCTGCACGTCCTGCATAGGCATCATGAGGGCTAACTCGGCCATCTACCGCGTCCTAGAAGCCACCGAGGCGACCCTGGAACAGCGGAACCTGTGGCGCTCCACGGAAGACCCGTGCGGTGACAACCCCTGGAACAAGCAGCGGCTCCGCAATGAATTCGCGATGGAAGACTACTTCGAGGCGGTCACTGCCATGACGCAGGAGTGGGCCGAGCTGATCTACGACGCCTGCAACGAAGCCTCCCGGGCCGGGAAAGCCTTCGACCCTGCCTCGATCCCTGCCCCGCAGACACAGGAGCCGGCCCGTGGCTGATCTGCTGGGCGCCTACTTCAAAGCAGACCATATCGGCAGCGTCCTGGTGGTCGCGGCTGTCTTCGCTGTCGTGAAGCACTCCGAACGTCTGCTCCAGGTCCGGAAGGATCCGAATGGGTAGCACGATCACACCGGAACGCCGCCGCGGGTACCACCGCACCCGCCCCGTCCCTGTCGAGCCCTTCACCTTCGCCCTTGACGGACACGCCTTCGAAACCGACGGCAAGCACCTATGGGTCACTACGCCGGGTACGGAACGGATCGACCGGACCAAGGTCAGCCGGTACCTCGGCGACCAGTCCATCCGGAAAGGCTACCCGCGCGAGCTCATCCGTCCTGAGCCGATAACCGAAGGCTGGGCCCGCATGGCTGCCGTTTTCTGGCTGGGCTGGTCGGCCACGACCGATGCCGCGGCGTTTCCGCCGGTGTTTCTGGACCATTACGTTCGACAGCTGGAGTCGGGAAGAGCCTGAGCTTCTGCCGCACACATGGATGGTGAAACGCCGGCACCCGCCGGCCAGCGACCTGAGGAGAATCCTGTGCAGAAACCTGACCTGGTTGGCTACATCACGCTGCGTGTGCCGATCCGACTCATCAAAGAGAGCGAGTCTTGGGAGATCCCTGAGGTGTACACCTACCTTCAGCCGGGTGAGCCTGAGCTCGTCTCCCATGACATACCCGCCGCCTGGCATGAAAGGCTCCGCGAAGAGCTGGAAGAGGGCGGCGGTATCGAAGTTGGCCAGTGGGGTCCGGAAGAACTGGCAGCTACAACAACCCTCAGTGAGCACCCGCTGCCGACTGAACCACCCTTGCCGTCACTGGACCTGTTCAGTCTCCTGAACGCGGGCCAGTGAAGCGCAACCTTCGCTCTGCAGCGGACGGCGCCCGCAGGAAGGAACTTCGCCGTCGCAAGCGGGCGCGCATGAAGTACGTCTGCTGCGAACTGTGCCTGAGGAAAGTTCCTGGCCGGCTCGGCCGCGCCGAGCACTTCCGGCCCACCGGACGGGCCGCAGCGCTGCGCGACCAGGCCCTCAACTCCTGAGCAGGCACGAATCCGCTCCGTTCGCACACATCACAACTATGAGCGCCCCCGCGGCACGTTAGCCCAAGGGCATCGCCGCCGGCGGTCGACCGAGCTGGACCTGACCCGCAGGGCCCTCCGCTATGAGATGGGCCTGGCGGCAACAGCCTAAGCAGAAAGCCGGGCGTCCGGGGAGCCTGACGTGCGCCGCCGCACACATGGCAGTCATGAAGATCCTCAATATCAATCACCGCGCCGTCGGGCAGGTCGAGATCGCTTTGCCGTTCGAAACGGACGAACAGGTCGGACGCGCCTGGGAGTATCTCGTTGCCTGCCGCCATCTTGCCGATTTCAGCTACCGGCCTGATTCCGAGGGCGAGGACGAGGACCGCGCGTTCATCGCGTCCTATCTGCGGCGTCGGCATGGCGGCGAATGCATGGAGGGCCCTGAATCCGACGAGATCCGGCGGATAATCCCGAAAATCTGGCAGGCCGAGCTGAGTTTCGACATCCGCGAACTCATCGGCGTGGAGCCCTGATACGGGGAGCGGGGCTTCCCGCTCCGTACACATGAGGGTTATGAGCACCGATGCCTCCCCTGCCATTGAAGCCACCTGCACCCGGCACCTCCCCTACACGGTCCACGAAATGCACTCAGCCCGTGGCAACATCTGCAGGCGTGCCGCCGTGGCCAAAGACAAGGACGGCAGAGACATCTGCGCTGTCCATCGTGGTGCTGATGTCAGGGGTGAGCAAATCCGCCAACGCTCCAAGGACCGCTATTACCGGCGCCTCGGCATCGACCAGAAGACCGGAAAGAAACTCACAACGAAGGACTGACATGCCAGGCAAAAACAGCGCGCTGAGCGTCTCCCGCCGCGAATGGCAGAGGCTTCTGATCGATAGCTGGGGTAAGGAGAACGAACCCGGCGGCGAGCCCTGGTTCGGTGCCGGCCGTTTCGTTCAGCACCTGACCCCCGGCATCTTCGCTCACGTCGGCTTCTGCGGCCGCGAAACCGGCGACACCTCCAGCAACCCGATCCGTACCCTCATCGGGATCACCTGCCCTGGCTGTACTCGGGTGGCCAAACAAATTCGCCGGCGCCTTGACGCCGAGAACAGGGCAGCCGCTGCATCAGGGCACCCAGATCGCAGTTGACGTCAAGCGGCGGATGTCCAGGATTTCCACTTGGCGGCTTTACCGCGCTGCCGGCGAAGACGCACGGCTTTCCCCTGCCGGTGGCAGAGGGCGGAGACACCTAGCCGGCGCTCCGTACACATAAAAGGCATGTCAACTATGATCTGCAAAGTCCTCGGCTACGGCCTGACCGACCTCCAACACGGTGATGACCGCATGAACTGGGAATCACCGCTGCTCGACTTCACTGCAGCGCCGACTTTCACGGAGTTCGCCGACCACCCCGCCACTGTTAAGGGGCGGGAGTTCAGCTGGCTCGAACCCGCCGAATGCGTCCGCCGGATGGGCGACGCCCACCCGCACCGGAGCCTGGATTCCTGTGTCGTACACAACGCTGAGAGCGGATCGGAGAGCGTACTGGTCCTCGTCCCGCCGTCCCGGGCCAACGACTGGTCGCGGTCCGATGACACCTTCGACTACCTCGAGGCCCACTTCGGCGACGAGCCGGACATGGAACCGGTTGTAAGGGAGCTCCGGACCGGCATTACCCCGTTCGACGGACTCTGGATGGACAGGGAGACAGGGGCCGAGCTCCACAAGTTCGGCATGTTCCGCCGCCTGCTCCAGTCCGGGGACCCCTCTCCCGAGCGGCTGCTGGCCGCGGCCCGCAGTATCGCCGTCCTCCCAAACTTCGACGCGGACGAAACCCTGGGAGAACTGGCGGCGGGCACCATCACCGGCAAACCCGTGACCGATACTGAGCCTTTGTTCCATGATGCCGACGTGGCCGAGGATCGGTTGGTCCGTCTCGTGCCGGCCGAGGTCCGCGAACTGGCCTCCTTCGGGCACTTGTTCACCGACCCGGACACCTGGAAGTCCCTCGTCCCGGTCCACTACACGTACTGGTCCTAAGCCGGCCGCAAACCAACCATCGACGGAAGAAGTGCAACCGTGTTCGATAACATTCCCGCCATCGTGCCGTGGCCCTTCCAGGGCACATCCGGCAAGACCCTCATCGGGTTCAAAGGCGGGTGCCCGGACCTTTTCGCGAAGAAGGAACGCGCCGCCGTTGAGGACCTCCTGAAAAAGCACGGACTTAACGAGACACTCGTCATCGTTGACGACGAGGACAGCCGCGGATACCTCCTGCTCCTCGACGAGCACACAGACGGTAGACTGTTCGACTGCGAACTCAACACGGACGACGAGTCCATTCTGCTGGCCTACAACTCCCTGGTCCCCGGGGTCTTCGTCTACGACCTGCTCCGGCTGATCACTGCAGCCGCCAATCCGGAAGACCCCGACACGCTTGAAAAGCTGATCAGCGTCGTCCGAAACACCCACGTCATCTGGTGCGACGACGAAGATGACGACTTCGTTCCTTTCACCTGGGCTGACGTCGAACTGTTGCTGGCTAGCTGAATACGCAAAGAAGTTCCATGCGTGGGCGACGGTGAGGGATTACCGTTGAGATCACCGGGTTCCGCCGAACCATGCCGGCTCCTTGCCGAGCCCCAAAATTGTGCTCGTTCCGCGCACCGGTACGGGCACTTCCGCGTGGCTCGCCGCACACATAAAGGTGTAGGACTTTCACAGCAAACAGAGGAAAATCATGAGCCTTTCACCCCAGAACCGTCAGCCGGTCGGTGTCCCCGTCGGCGGCCAGTTCGCGGCCACCAACCACGCAGAGCCAGGTATCGGCCTCGGCACATTCGCCAGCACCGAAGAGTATGACGCAGCGGTCACCAATGCCTTGTCGGCGGCCCGCGCCTACGAGAGGACCGACATCGAAGAGATGACGGACACCGACTTCGACCGGCTCCTGGCGAAGATCGCCTCCCATGAAGCAGCGAACGGGATCCAACCCGCGCATGACTTGCACGATTCGGTCGGCCACGGCGGTGCCGCCGGTGGAGATGTCGAGCATGCCACCATGATGAAATCCCTGGACAAGCCGGGCGAAGACGCGGTCATCGAGTTTGCCGCCAAACACCCGAAAGCTGTCATTGAGCCCAAGATCGACGGACTCGCGATCAGCGTCAAATACGAGGACGGCAGGATGGTCCGTGCGGCCCGACGCGGTGACGGCTACACCGGCGAGGACGTCACCGACCGGGTCCGCGGCGTTGACGGCCTGCCGGAGATGGCCGGGGAAGGCGACTACGAGGTCCGCGGCGAGCTGTACCTGAACGACGAGAACAAGGCCAAGGCCAACGCCGTCCGTGCCGCAGCCGGGAAGGAGCCTTTCGCGAACGCCCGCAACGGGGTCGCCGGGATGCTCAACAAACAGGACGGCTCGTACAAGGGGCTTTTCTCCTTCGCCGCGTACAGCACCACGATCGACGAAAAAGCCGATCATCTGGATAATATGGAGCAGCTGGAGGGCATGGGGTTCACCACGGCCCGGTCGCTGCTCCCGCAGTCGGTCCTGGACGCCGCGGATCCGATGGCCGCCATCGCCGCCTTGGGCGCCGAACGCAAAGACCTCGGCTTCCTCATGGACGGTGCGGTGCTCAAAGTGAACACCGCAGCGGAACGTGCCGAGCTGGGCGAAGGCTCCCGGGCACCGAAATGGGCTGTGGCCTACAAGTACCCGGCGGTGGAGGAACCGACCGTGATTGAGGACATTGAGTTCAACATCGGCAAGACGGGCCGATTGTCCATCCGAGCCAGGCTCACCCCGGTCGAGGTGGACGGTTCCGTCGTCGAGTATGCCTCTCTGCATAACGTCGGGCACCTACAGGCTGCCGATATGCGAATCGGTGACACCGTCAGCGCGTTCCGCGCCAACGACGTCATTCCCCAGGTTCATTTGCCGCGCGCTGACCTGCGCCCGGAAGACTCACAGCCGTGGCAGCCGCCGGCGGTCTGTCCGCAGTGCTCCGAACCGTTCGACAAGAGCACGGAGCTTTGGCGCTGCCACACACCCGAGTGTTCGGTGAGCGGCCGGATCGCCTACGCCGTTTCCCGTGACGCGGGCTTCGACATCGAAGGTCTCGGAAGCTCCATCGGCGACGCCCTGATCGAGAAGGATCTGGTCAAAGATGTCTCAGACCTGTTCTATCTGACCGAAGACCAGCTGTCCGATCTGGACATGGGCGCGACTTCCACCGGCGGGACCCGCACCTTGGGTCAGAAGAATGCTACGAAGATCATGGCGGAAATTGAGAAGGCCAAGGCCCAGCCGCTGAATCGGGTCATCACGTCCTTGTCCATGCGGTTCACCGGGCGCACCTTCGGCCGTCGCCTGGCATCCCAGTTTGAAACGATGGAGGCCCTTCAGGCAGCGACGGTATCCCAGCTGGCCAACGTTGAAGGCATCGGTGAGAAAAAAGCTGCGGTCATCCACGAGCAGCTGAAAAAGAACGAGCCAGTCATCGCGAAGCTCCGTGCTGCAGGCGTGAACATGGGCGCCCCGAAGCCGAAACCCGAAGCCGGTGCTAAGGGTCCGAAGCTGGCCAAGCCGAGCGGTGAACCCCTTTCTGTGGTCGTCACCGGCAGCGTGAAGGGTGCGCCAACTCTTGCGTCCCTGTCCCGTAGCGGAGTCCAAGAGCTCATCGAAGCCAACGGCGGCAAGGCTTCCGGGTCTGTCTCCAAAACCACGGACCTCCTTGTTTGTTCGGAAGATGGCTCATCGAAGTGGGTCAAAGCAAAAGAGCTCGGCATCAGGATCGTCACCCCTGAAGAGTTTGCACAAATGCTGGAGGATGGCGAAGCGTAGTTCGTCCCGACATCGCAGAGGGGTCTGTCCGTTTCGGCGGGAGACCCCTTTTTGCTGTCCGAGTCTATTGCGAGAGCCGTAAAGGAGGATGGTCGCTGTTCGATCTGTCTGAGACTCCCGGCCGACAAAAAGCCCAGCGTAACCTCTTTCGAGTCGATACGACCAGCGACGTTACGGGTAGTAATGCGTGAGGACCCATTGCCCCAGATCCAAGCCAGTCCAAAAATGCTGGTACATTCCAAGGCCCAGTATCCAACCGACGGCATACCCGGCCCGACTCAATTTACGGGGGAACCCTCGCCTCAAGCTGTCGGAAAGTACGAACGCAAAAAGTATGGGAAGCGTGTAAGCCGCAATAACTCCGATAAAAATGGCGATCGGAACCAGGACATAGAACCAGCCGATGGTCGCCGGCACCAAGGCATCTTCATGATGAAAGAAAACGAACAAGATCGCGTCGGTGACTATCAGGACTCCATACCCCCACATAAGAGTCCATAAACTCCACCAAATGTAGTGGGCATCGACCGTGGAAATACTATTTGCAGGTTCCATGACTATTGGCTGTACCGGAGGCAGTTGAGCGGGAGCGGGTCGACTCCCGATCCGAGATGGCTTCCTTGGATGCCGCCGATGTATGACAGCAGTGAAGCTCCCTGCAGCTTCACGTGCAGATTTGGTCAGGTAATGAGCGAGTATCGATTCGATGAGCAGGATTGCCAGGTAGCCAGCGAAGGTTGCCACAGAAGTAGTAAAAGAATATTTCAGCGCCCACACTACATATGCAACGATGATGAGCAGGGCGAGATGTATAAAAGGCCTCAAGTACCCACTCCGTTTTTCCTGTCGTTGTGGCAAGGACTGCTGACGACGGTTCCTTGCCGGGATGCTGTGCAGTTTCCTCTGGCTGCGCCCGCACGGTGCAGTGAGATTTTCATTGTGCTCCTCAGACGCTGGCTGAGGAAGATCTGGGCTTCATCACTGGCGCCCGCGGAATCGGCAGCACCGTCATGCTTGGTGCCGATTAGGATCTGGCCCGCGGCCCCTCAACTGCCGGCAACATCAGGCGGCGCGTGGTAGGCCAGTCAAACCTTGTGGCTAACAACAGGGCCCGCCTTCTGGCCGCCGGTTTTGTCGAAACCACCGACCATGGCAAGGTCAATTTCGCCACCCCTGTTTGCGCGAGTATCTGCGGAAACATCCGCTGATCTGACCTCGCGTGCTACGGGCAGTTATTCCCGGCCGTCCGCACACATGGATGGCATGGAAACCACCGTAAGGGCTGCGGCCAAACCCGACGCTGTCACTGAAGCATCATGAAGCTGACGTTGATGAGCGAGGCGTCCGACCGGTTTTTGGAACGCCACTGGGACCTGACCGACGCCGAACCCGTCATGTCGTACCCGCTGATGCCGGCACGGGAATTTACCCCTGTGGACTTGCGCATTTGGTGGAAGACCGCCCACGGCCATAGGCCCACAACCTGCAGGGCGCATGCCTGGCCGGCCAAGGGCCACGACCCGGACCACACTTTCGCTTCCTGGAGCGACGTCCGCGGTAGCTACCCGGCAGCCATGCCGCAGTGGGTCCAGGACATGTCTGAGGTGGTCCGCACTGATTTGGCGGACAACCGGATGACCCCGAGCAGCGGGACCACCGACATCTGGGGCTACGGCAATGACCGCCGCTGGGCTGTTGAGGATGCCGCACCGGTCACGAATACCCGAGGCCAGGAGACCGTTCCTGCCGAGTTGGACATTTCGTGGAGCTTTTACCCTGACCGTCCCGAGCACGAGCACCGCTACAGCGTTTACGCCTACTCGGCCGGTCGCGGCGACCGCACATCTGTCCAGTGGGGTGGCACCCGCAGCTGGCAGGGCCCCGACCTGCCGGATTGGATCCGTGACCTCGTCGATGCACAGTACGAAGACCTGGCAGCAGCCGGTAAGTCATCGACCGCTGAACGGGTGAACCACTGACCGCTGCTGCTGTGCCCGGCTACCCTTCAGGGGCTCGGGGAGAGCCATTTCTGTGTCCGCACACATAGGTTCCATGAGAAGCCTGGATCGAAATTATTTGTCCACCCACACTTCAGGTTCAGAGAAGGCTGTCGTCAGTCTCAGCGTTGCCGTCCCCACCGGGGTTGATGTGCCCGCTAACCCGGACGGCACCCGCCCGCGCATCACACTCAACGCCACCGGCGTCACGTACACACTCGTACTCGCCGCCCTCCAGCACCTTCATGAAGACGGTGACGGACTCCTTCAGGAACTCATCGCCGACGTCGTAACGGACGAGGATCTGGAGGCCTTCAGTTCGCTGGAGGAAGCGGCTCCGTTACTGACCGAACGCGTCCACGCCGTTACGTCGCCTTTCCGCACATTTGAGTGGAGTGCCGAGTTGACGCTGGAAAGCGCAGACGGCAGACAGGAAGAGAGTTCCGTCGACTTCGAGCTGATCAGCCCGTCCCTTGGTGTCGGCGTCCCGGCCACCGTTGCGATGACCACTCCGCAAATGCTTACCAACGTCGCCATCAGCTTCAGCCCCAAAGTTGAGGACGATGACGACTACGAGCGCAATGAGGTCCTGGTCGTTTCCTGACATATCCAGGAAAACTCGTCACCGTTCCTATGGGCGGCGGGTTTTCAGGCATGCCCTAAACGGGGAGACCCGTCCACCCCTCCGCACACATCAGGAGTATGGCAAATACAGCAGCTCCCAAAGACCTCCGGAATTTAGTCAGGTTAGCCGAATCCCAAGGCTGGGAGTTCGGTCGCACCCATAGCGGTCATGTGAAATTCTGCAGCCCCTACAGCACCACTCAGCCGGTCTTCTACTCCGGGACTCCGGGCGACCACCGCGCCCAGAAAAACCTCGTCGCTAAATTACGCCGCGCCGGACTCGACATCCCCCACCAGTTCGCCTCCTAGGTGGACGGTCGGGCCCTCCCCTGAAAGACGACATGACAATCATCCCGCTCTCGTTCAGCAGCACAGGATCATTTGATTCCCCCCACGACTACGGCACCATGATGGTGCAGGGCGGTGAGGGCGGCACCGTCTTTGTGCAGGCAGGCGGCAGTTACATCACCGCCTACATCGAATGCTTCCCGGAGAATTCCTTCCTCCGGGGCGAGGGCGCCACCCTTGCCGAGGCCGACGCCGCGTGCTGGGCCAAGCTCCAATCTTTCACCAGCTGTGAGCATCAATGGGAGGTCCGCGGATACCGCAACGGCGGGGGCATCTGCAAACACTGCGGCCAGTTCGGCTCCAAAGTCTTCACTCCGGAGCAGCTGGGCCTGGCCTGCACTGTCTGCGGCGCCCCCACCTTCCATATCCTCTTCGACGACCAGCGCAAACCTGACGTCGAACAGAAGTCCCGGTGCGAGGCCCACGACCCGAAATGGCCGTACTTCATCGGACATCTCAAAGCCATGCGCAACCGCCGCAACGATGAGACCGCAGGCGCCATGTACACCCGGCTCAGCAAGGTCGCCAACTACGGCGCAGTGGAAGACCCGGGGGCCCTCGCATGGGCGTACGCCAACCTCGACATGTCGGACGCACCCCGAGATGAGACACCGTGACTACCATCACCGTTCACGACGTCGTCGCCTTCCTGCTCTACAGGCACGGAAGACACGAGGATAAGAGCCCATGACCACTGAGATCAAGTACACCAGGGTGCCCACCGGCATGGTTCGCTGGAGGCTGCAGTATGAGGATGGAACAAACATTCACCTCTTTGTCGGCTCCGAGAATTGGTGCGAGAACAACATGGCGAAGGCGAAAAAACTGCCGAGCACGCAAAACGCCTGACGGACGCCGCCCTGGCAAAGAAAGCCTAAGACCGTGCGCCCTTGAACGACAGGTTTCCCGCGCGGCGGCATTATGCCTGTCACGAACACCCCGAGATGAAGGATTGAAAATTGGTTGCGCAAAGCAGGCCCAGCCCAGGTGGACAGATAAGTTTGGGATCGATGACCATCACAAAGGAAGCATCCGGCAGCCAGCACCGCCCTGACAAAATCTGCAGAAGCGAAATGCGTAGGCTCCGGCTTGTCGAACGGCTCACGGGGTTGAAATCATTCGTGGAGGCTAACGGCCGTCTTCCACGAACTACGGAAGATCGGTCCCTGGCTGCGTGGATGTACCATCAGCTCAAGGGTCACACCACCGATCCCTTTTACGTTCTGGTGCGCGAAGAAATCGAGGGAATCCACCGCGAACTCGGAGCTCCCGACGGCACCAGCCGGTCTGATGAGAACGCCCGCCGACGCCGCCGCGCTGAACGCTTACTGCAGCTGAAAGCGTTCACTGCCGAGCATGGCCGACTGCCAAATGAACGCGCAGAGCACAAGGCCGAACGATCTCTGGCAGGGTGGATGCGCAGTTTGTTTTCATCCCGCACCGCACGTCCGGAATACGACCAGGTCCGTGAGGAAGTCGAAAGTATCCGCCGCGACCACGACGCCTGGAGCATTCAGTTGCGAAAGCTCCAAGACTTCATTGCCGCCAACGGACGGCGGCCGACACACGCGGAAAATACAGCGGCTGCAACATGGCTTGATCACAACATCGCCCGACTCCGAGAGGGACGATTGCACGAGAAGCGCGCGTCCGAGCTGAGTGCCTTTATGGAGGAGTGCCCGGATACGTTGCGTTCCACCGAATGGGACACCAATTTCATTTCAGTCACTGCCTGGTTCAAGGCTCACGGGTGCCTCCCCCGCCGCAGAAGCAATGATCCCGACGAACTCCGACTGGCGAACTGGCTCAACTGGAACCGGCGCTCCCACCGGGTAGGGGCGCTTAGTGCAACACAATCCGAACGGATCGCCGGTCTTGAGCCACTCCGGGCTTCTGGCAGACGCTTACCGGGAAGCTAACTCTCCTCCTCCGCACACATGATGAGCATGGAAACCCTTGAAGCCGTCCGCGCGCTCGTCACCCTTGAAACTGTCACCTCCATCACCGAGATAGAAAACGCCGACCTTATTTCCAGCGCCAAGGTCCGCGGCTGGAATCTTGTGGTGAAAAAAGACGAGGTCAACGTCGGCGACAGAGTGATCTACTTTGAAATAGATTCGCACCTCCCGCTGGCGGACCCGCGTTTCGCTTTCCTGGAACCCCGCGGCGCCCGGACCTTCAACGGCGTCCACGGCCACGTCCTCAAGACCGCCCGGATGCGCGGCATCTACTCCCAGGGCCTGGCCATGCCTGCGACCCTGTTCCCGGAACTGGAAACCCTGGCCGAAGGCGACGACCTCGCCACCGTCCTCGGTGTGACCAAGTACGAGAAGCAGATCCCGGATGAGATTGCCGGGACGGTGTCCGGTGAGTTCCCGACCCGTTTCGCCCCCAGGACGGGCGCCGAGCGGGTCCAGAACCTGACCGGTGTTTTCGCCCAACTCCGCACCGACTATGACTGGATCGCCACGGAAAAGGTAGACGGCGAGTCAACAACCTTTATCAACGACGGCGGGACCCTCCGGGTCGCAGGACGTGAATGGGAGTTCTCCACCCCGGCCAGCCCGGCCGAGGCCACCGCCCCGTGGAAGGTGGCCGCCGAATACAACATCCTCGACCGTCTCCCGGCGGGCTACACCGTCCAGGGCGAACTTTACGGTGCCGGGGTCCTTGCCAAAAATACGCTCAAGGAGGCCGGTAAGAAGTTCCTGGCCTTCAACGTATTGCGTGACGGCGTCTTCGTGCCCCGCTCCGAATGGCCGGCCGCGATCGAAGAGATCGGCACCCCGGTCCTGGACCTCGAACTGCCCGCCACCGTCGATGAGGCCGTTGCCCAGGTTGAAGGCATGAAGTCGGTGCTGAACCCTGATGTCATGGCCGAAGGCATTGTCTGGCACAACACCGCCGGCGCCCGGATCCCGGAGCTTCAGGGCCGGACCGGTATGAAAGCCATCAACAACAAGTGGCTGGTAAAACACTCCTAGTACTACAGCCGCGTTTATTTTTGGCGTCGTCGGCGTTTTAATCGGACTTCCCGTCCGCGATCTGTTAATCGTTGTTGATGAGTGATGATATTTGTGTGACAGATGTAGAGCAGTGGGCCGAGGGGCTGGCGGAAATTGATAAGTTGATCGGACACCGTTTCGCCCGTTCCGAACCCCGCCGGAATGCTGTGGGGTACGTGCGTGGACTGCTCACGGATGAGGAACGCAAAAACTCCTGGACCTTGTCTGAACGGGCCGGGCACCGCACCCCTGACGGCATGCAGCGGCTGCTCTCCACCACCGACTGGGACCCGGATGCTGTGCGGGATGACCTGTTCAGCTATGTCAACCGCCACTTGGGTGACCCTGACGGAGTGCTGATCGTTGACGAGACCGGATTTTTGAAGAAGGGCACCGCCTCGGCCGGGGTAGCACGCCAGTACTCGGGCACCGCGGGGCGGGTGGAGAACTGCCAGATCGGGGTGTTCCTGACGTACTCCACCCCGGCCGGGCGCACTCTGTTGGACCGGGAACTCTACCTGCCCAAAACCTGGGCCGATGACCGGGAACGGTGCGCCAGTGCCGGCATTCCCGAAACCCGGGAATTCGCCACGAAGCCGGTGCTGGCCGCGGACATGATCGAAAGGGCATTGGAGGCCGGGATCCCGGCCCGCTGGGCCACCGGGGACGCGGTCTATGGCCAGCACACGGGACTGCGCCGCCGCCTGGAAGCCAAGGGCTTGCACTACGTGCTCGCCGTTCCCATGAACCAAAACATCATCGCCCCAACGGCCGGGATCGGGGAACAATGGCGCGCCGATAAACTCATCGCTTCCCTGCGTGCCAACGCCTGGCGGTCCCGGTCCGCGGGGGCCGGAACCAAGGGCGACCGCCGTTACTCCTGGGCAAGGACCCGCATCAACGGTCCCGCCGAAACCGGCGAACACTGGCTGCTGGGCCGCCGGTCCCTGAAGGACCCCACCGACCTGGCCTACTACATCTGCTACGGCCCAAACCGGGTCTCGCTGGCTGAGCTGGTCCGGATCGCCGGCGCCCGCTGGGCAATCGAGGAAACCTTCCAAACCTCCAAGGGCGAAACCGGGCTGGACCACTACCAGGTGCGCCAATACACCGGCTGGTACCGCCACATCACCCTCTCCATGTTCGCCCACGCCTTCCTGACCGTCATCCGCTCTAAAAAAGGGGCCCTGCCACCGGAGCCGGGGAACTGATCCGGCTCTCCCTGCCGGAAATCAGACGCCTGCTGGTCCGGCTCGTCTGGTACCGGCCGCTACGCCCCGAGCCGATCCTGAAGCATTCAATCTGGCGGCGGAAACACCAACAGCGTGCACGATACTGTCATTACAAGGCCCGCGGACACCCATAAATGCGGCTGTAGTACTAGCCGTATGCAGGCTGACGCTCTGCCCATTCTGTGGGGAGGGCGTTAGCTGTTTCCGCACACTTGAAGTCCAGTAGCCCTCACCCCTATCGAAAGACACCTATGTCCCTGCACCACGTCACCACCGAAACAACCGGCAATTCGACGACGGTCACTATTGACGGCCTCTTCCGCATGACCGTCGTTAACGGCCTCGCCACCATCCACCTGGCCGGCAAGGACGTGTACGTCGAGCGGGACGACTCGGCCAACGTCATCACAGTTGCGCCCTACCACCCGCGGCTCGCGTACGTTGCCCCGGAACTCCGCGACCAGATCCGCGCCGAGCTCGGCCTCTAACGAAAGGCATCACTATGGCTCACCCCGCCATCAAAGTCGAGTCACTCGACGGCTCCACCCAGGTCACCGTCGAAGACCTCCTGCAGATGACCGTCCTCTCCGACGGCTCCGTCCAGATCGACCTCGCCGGCAAACGGATTGAAGTGGAACGGAACATGTCGGTAAACCAGATCGTCATTCGCCATGAGCGCGCCGAGGTCACGGCGCGCGTACCAAAACCCTGATAGAAACGAGCACAAAATGACAACCCAGAAGACCGAGGAACCCACCCCGGAGCAGGCCGCGTGGGATAAGAAGCGCCGCTACTACGCCCGGAACTCATGGATCGCCGTGTCTGTGTGGGCTTTGCTGTCGCTCGGCCCACTTGCCTGGATCATCATGGAAACTACCGTCCCCTTCGTGAAGGTTAGGTTCTCTGGGCTCCCGGAAAATGACCCGGTGGTGGCAGCAGCGGTAGCAAGTTTCGGATACGGGGTGCTTTTCGCGATCCTTATCGTAATGGCCTCGGGAGGTCTCTCGCTGCCGATCCGAAAGACCGTTGTGACTGCGTACTGGATCCTCGGTAAGCGTCCTGCTGATGGCTACAGGCCACGTCTTCCGAAGCCGATCGACATGGACATCCGGCAGATCAGTGCTGACGTTCAGATAGCAACGGTAGGAAAGTAAGTCTTTGAGATCAAAGCTCTGACGCATAAGAGGCTGTTCCGGCAGGACAGGTACTCCTACCGTATCCAGGAGTCGACGGGCAGGATTATTCTGTGCTCACCTTGGACTACAGCGTGTTCGATGACAGGACGGCCGAAGGCACCTCCAGGTACATCCGGGACCACATCAGCATGAAACTGGAGGACCGCACGGATTACTTCAAGGGCGGCCACATCTAGCCTTGGGTGCTTCGGAGACAAGGACCCACCCATCCGCACACATGAGTGGCATGACAACCAAAGCCTTACCCTCTACGCCAGTCCTCGAGCATTTCGTCCCTGAGACGGAGCCACCGGTCGGCACCGTCTCGTCCTTCCACTATCGTTTCGCATCCGGCGCAGGTACCGCTACCGGCTTCATGATGCGCGGTCCGGGCGGCTGGTCTTCGAAGCCCAGCCCACAGCGGCACGACATCTGCATCTGGGAGAGCCTGACTGACCTGGAGGCACTGAACGCCGACATTCAGCAGCGGAACCCGGGCAGCACTGCAGTGTTCGCGGCCGTCGAAGTGCGTATCCATGCCACACCCCCGGTGGACCGTGTCGGTGATCGTGCCCGCTTGGTCAAGCTTGAGCATGCGGTGCTCTGCGCGGCCGAACGCCTCGGCATCCAGACTGACTGCGTATCGCACACCGAACTGGTGGCCGCCATCAAGTCCGCTGCCGGGGTGCGGGCAGGACGCTGGAGGTAGGGTCCGTCATCACCCTCGATGAGCGGGGCAAGTCCTATGAAGCCCGGTGCGAATTCCTGTGCGTTCATACGGTGGTGCCTGTGACGCGCTTCGCCGTCACTATCGTCGAGGCGAAAATGGTTCGCGACCTGTGGACGGAAGGATGGTCCGGCTCCGGACCTCAAAGTCCGTGCCGGGACGCCTACCAGGCGGTGGACGCCGAAGGAACGCAATGGAGCCGCGACTGGGACGGGTGCCACAATGACGGCCCCGGCTATTGGAAGGCAGCGGACAGCGACCGTAGAGCCGAGTCCAACTCGGCCAAGCCGGATGTCTACTACAGCCAGAAACTTCCCACGGGCTACGGTGTCACGTTCACCGAACTGACCGCCTCGAAGGAGGCTTGATGGTCACGAACGCAGCCAACAACCTGCTCGACCGTCCGGTACGCGCGACCGGAAAACACCTCGTTGCCCGGACCCTCATCGAGCACTGGGGACGGCCCAGTGTGGCCGACGGGCGTGTCATCATTATCGACTGCATGGCCGCGGGGTGCGGGTTCCAATCCGGTCACGCCGACCTGGTCGGTGGAGACAATATCTGGGCTGAACATGCCTACCATGTCGCGGATGTACTGGAGCAGGCCGGTGTCGCAGAAACGGCCGACGCTGTCGCCAACGAACGTCTCCGGCTGGCGGGCAAACTCGACGAAGAGGTAGCGCACAGGAACACCCTGGACCGGACCCGATGGAATGAAACCACCCGCGGCTGGTCCCAGGCAGCTGACCATCTGCGCCACCCGACCGCCACAACCGATTAGCCGGACCGGGGAGCAAGACCGGTGCCTCCGCACACATAAGAGTTATGAGCACCTCTGATCACTTCACCGATGGATGGGACAAACCGCTCCCTACCCTGCACGAAGAACTGCAGTCCCTGATTGACGCATCTGGGCACGTAACGAAAGCTGACCTTGAAACCCTGCTGAAGCGCTACCCGACGCCCAAGCCCCCGCAGCCGGTCGAAGTAAACCGAATGATCATCGACAACGGCTATCTTCTCCACATCTGTGACGGCTGCAACTGCGCTGCATCAACCATGGACGCACCGTACAGCGGCTGCCATGAGGCTGGCTGCGGATATGAGCCCCTGCAGGATCTCACCGAGGTCCTGGCCCGCTCCGGTTACGTCCACGCACCGGAAACACCCTGACCGTCTTGGCCGATGCTGCAGCCCTTTCCAGTGCCTGGATCGACGGAGCCGAGATTAGCGCCGACATCTTCGGTGATGTGGACTCCAGCGATTGCCCTTACGATGACCCCGAATTGGCTGCCGCATGGCGCGCAGGCACAGAAACTCTGCGTGACTGGGATGGCCTGGCCGACCTTTCCGCGAACCCCTACATCGACTAATTGAAGGACCACATGTCCAGCATCAGGAACGCCGACAACATCCTATGGCTCGATTTTGAGACCACCGGCATAATGACAAACCCGAACACCGTGCCGCTTGAAGGCGCAGCCATTATCACTGACGGTCAGCTGAACGAACTCGCGACACTGCAAAGCATCGCCCTCACAGCGACAGAGGAAGAGCTTTCCCATATGGGGGACTTCGTGCTGAACATGCACACCACGACGGGTCTGCTCGAACGGGTTCACGCCTCGGCGTACACACGCAGCCAATTCGATGACATCCTCCACAGCTTCGCCGCCCCGTTCTTCCCGGCTAAAGGTGAAATCCTGGAAGACGGCGAGAAGTACCGCGGCATCGTGATCGGCGGCAACTCGGTGAAGTTCGACTTCGACGTCATCGAAAAGTTCTTCCCGCTCACACGAAGCGGAATGGACTACCGCGTTATCGACATTTCCGGCATCGGCGAACTCGTCCGTCGCTGGGATTACGGGTACTGGAAGGCCATGCCGGCGAAGAAGTCCGATCACACGGCGCTGACTGACATCCGTGCCGGCGTTGACGAACTCCGCTACTACCGGGCCGGGCTCCACCTGTTGGGCGCTCACGGATAGGACTGCCCACTATCACCGCCGAACGTCACCGGGGACCTGCAGGACTACCGTGGCTGGCAAGCACCGTCCGCCTCGTTCCCTGATAGGACACTTAGCACCACCGGCCGCCGGCACCTCCCCTGGCGGCACCCAACGGCTGATAGTTAAATCAGGTGCGGGCGAAGCAGGGCATAGGGCCGGATACTAGTCACTCACGGCACCGCCGACATGCAAGCTCCAGAACACCGGGAATAGTCCCGGAGATCCGGGTTCGAATCCCGCAGGCCGACAAAAGGAAGGGCCGTCTCGGAGAGCCGGAACGGCCCTTCCGCACACATCAGGTGCATGATGACCCAACTGACTTTCCAGGGACTTCTGGATGCCCTCGCCGCAGTGCCGCAGGACGCGATCGTGAAGCTGGTCGGCTTCGGTCCGGCCGACAACCCCGGAGTCCTGTTCCGGCATCGGCCGTTCGTGGACGGCTTGGCGATCACACCCACTATTGCCCGTGCAGCTCTGGACCTTACATCAGCCGAGCTCATCGACTTCCTCGTTGAGACCGGACCGGACAAGACCTGGCGCGGCCACGACGGCTTCCTTGACCGCTACCCGGCCGGGCCGGAGACGCCGATGTGGGTCGGCATCCCTTATGAGGTGAGCTTCCATGCCGTCACCGGTGTCGAGATGGTCAAGGGGTTCGCCGTCATCAGGACCACCAACCTGGCGCCGGTGCAGGGCCCATCCCTCCAGCGCATCCCGGACCATGAGGTCATCAACCGGATGCGGGTATCCAATTTGGAACTCCACGGCGATGACGTCCGGAAGGCTTCCGCGGCCGAGCGGTACCTGATCCGCTATATCCCCAAAGACCGGACCGCCGTCCTGCAACGCTTGGTTGAGGCCCGCGAGGAACTGGTCACGTTCGAGGCGAGCCTCCAGGAGAAGAAGGACCGGGTCGCCAAGCTGGAACGCGACGCTGCCCGGCATGACTACCTGCTCGGCATCTTGGACGAGCTCCCGCCGAAGGATGAGATCTGACATGTCCATGACGGTTTCCATCAGCTGTGATGGCTGCGACCTGACGGAAGAGACAAGTACCTCCTTCGAAGCGGGTACCAATGAGATCGAAGGCGTTCTGGAGGACGGCTGGGCCCATTCCAACACCGACGACTTCTGCCCCGACTGTGTGAGGAAGGGCCGCGCCGAGTAGTGCCCGGCGGCACCCCGCTCCACAGTGCACACCGAAGAGCTGACCGATCTCCCAGTACACCGTCCTATACGGCACCGTCATCGGCTAAATGGTCCGGTCCGGCGGCACCACTGTCACCTTTAAATCCCCTGACGATGTCCCGATCTGGTCCGATCTGGTCTGGTCCGATCTGGTCTGGTCCGATCTGGTCTGGTCCGATCTGGTCCGATCTGGTCTGGTCTGGTCTGGTCGGACCGCGCACGTCCACCCCAGAGGCGGCTACCGCATTCTTTGGCGGATCGTTGCCCGAAGGATCCGGACCCATCACCAGCGGTCACCGGAACCTCCGAAGGGCTGAGCAATGCCCTCAAGCTGGCAACCTGCTCGACGGCACAGCAGTCGGAGCCGGCAGTGCCCACCCTTCCCTGACCTCGCTTGGCCCCGTTTCAGACCGGAGCCGAGTGCTGTCCCGGGGACACGCCCGGTTGCTGCCGCACACATGGGACCCATGAGTATTCAGATCCGTAATATCCCCAACGACAGCATTCTTACCCTCTCCCCGCGATTGAACAGCCTGCATATTCAAACAGGTTCCACCGATCATAACGGACGTCTTATCTCCGGGAACTTCCAGTCAGCGAAGGCCATGCCCGATGGGCGCATCGGCATCAAGCTGACCCGGTACATGAACGGCAAGCACGTCCTGGACAGTGTCGCCGTACCCTCCGGGGCGGACCCGCTCGGCCGTCCGTGGCGCACCGCCTTCCACGTCTCGGACAGCGGTCTGCTCGCTGAACTTGACGCCACCTGAACCTGATCGGCGCGCCTGGCGGTTTTGAAGCATGCCGCAGGATAAAAAACACTGAGGGGGAAGCGCCTGCGTCCTCTGTTTTACTCTCCATCCGGGGAGGCTTTCCCTGCCCGCCGTACACATGAGGACCATGGCATTCTCACGCACCCGCCTCGCACTGTTTGCCTTACTCATCGTCGTCGCCCTCGTGGTCTTCGGCTTCTTCTACGCCAGTTCGCAGAAATCCCACGCCGCGGCGCAAACATCCGCAGCGCACGGGCCTTCTGTGGGTGTGAAATCCATCCACTCTCCCGACAAAGTCGCCATCGACGTTAAACTAAGCGCCGGCCAATGCGCGGTCCGCACCGTTGACGCCACTGCCGGGCTGTTCCTGCCGGACCCGTCCTGCACCCCCGGCGCCGTCGACCCGGACGTTACCCAGGACAATCTGGCTTCCACGATCTGCAAGTCCGGCTACACCACCACGGTCCGGGCGCCGGCCTCTGACACCGACAGGACCAAGGCCCTGAGCCTGACCCAGTACGGCCAGCAACGAGCTGCGTCCACTGAATACGATCACCTCATCTCGCTCCAGCTCGGGGGAACAAATGCGGTGTCCAACCTGTGGCCGGAACCGAACCGTGCCGGCGCTCCGGGCACCACAAATCCGAAAGACACCATCGAGACGCGGCTGAACAAGGCGGTCTGCTCGCATAAAGTCGCACTGGCCGCTGCGCAGAGAGCGATCGCCACCAACTGGGTGACCGCCGAAAAAGACCTTGGCCTCTAAGCCGACCCTTCCCCGCAGGCCGTGACCGTCAGTCCGCACTCTCTGAGGTGCGCATCAAGGACCGGGCGACGACGAGTTTAACCCGACTTCACCAGCGGTAATTCATCCCATTCGGTGGTGTACCGCGGGGACATGGCCTGGCGTTTCATACCCCAGTCCGGGGCCGCTGTCATTCCGGCCCGGCCAAGGCCGATCGAGCCGGTGCCGTACTTGTCCATAACCCCGCCCAGGAGCGCCCCGATGTGCTTTTCCTCGTGTGCGGTGGTGAAAATCTCCAGCTGCGGTGCGGCGCCGGCAGGTGACAGGTCGGTCAGCATGACACCGGCGCGGGCGTACGGGACGCCATCCACAATCCGGCCCTCCAGGCCCTTGTGGCGGCCTTGGTAAGCAGAACCGGGTCAGCGGTCGGCGCCGGCAGTTTGACGGCCACAGAGGGGAATGACGCGGCCCTGTCGTTGAAATGTGAGGTGCCGGCAAAGCAGGTGATCAGCCTTGCCTGCTGGCTGTCTTTGGCAAGCCGGATCGCGGCCTGTTGGGCGTAAATTGCCATCACTTCGTGCATTCTGGCCGCCGTAGTCACCGGGGTTGAAAACGACCTCGAAAAGATCAGCTGCCGCTTCGTCGCTACCTCGGTTTCCAGCGGGATGCACGGGATTCCGTTCAGCTCCATAATGGTCCGCTGCATGAGGACGGAGAACTTTTTACGCATGACCACCGGGTCTGCAGCCTTCAGATCCGCGATCGTGAAAATCCCCAACGCGTTCAGCTTCTTTCCGAGCCGGCCGGCGATCCCCCAGATCCCAGTCACCGGAACCCGGGACATGATGGCCTCGGCGTGGGCGGACGGCAGCGTATCCCAGGAGCAGACGCCGCGCAGTGCCGGGTTCTGCTTGGCAACCCGGTTCACGAACTTGGCCAATGTCTTGGTCGGGGCGATGCCCACACAGACCGGCAGGCCTGTATGAAGGGCGACGGCTGCTTTGATCTCAGCACCGGTCCTGACCAGCTCCTCCGGGGTTCCTCGAAGGACCAGCCAGGATTCATCAATGGAGTAGACCTCCTGGGAGAACGAATACCGTCCCAGGAGCTCCATCACTCTGCTCGACAGATCGCCGTACAGCTCGTAGTTGGAGCTGCGCTGGATGAGTCCGGTGCGCTTGGCGTCGGCTGCGAGTTTGAACCAGGGATCCCCGTTTTCGATGCCCAACGCCTTGGCCTCGTTGGACCGGGCCACCACGCAGCCGTCATTATTGGAAAGTACGACGACCGGTTTCAATTCAAGGCTCGGATCGAAGGCGCGCTCACACGAGACGTAGAACGAGTTCACGTCGACGAGGGCAAACCGCTCGACCTTGCCGGCCCCCATTTCAGGCATGGCGCAGATCAGACGTGGTGCAGGCAGCGGGTAACGACGCCCCAGATGCTCAGCTCGGATAGCTCACAAATTACAACGTCCGGGTATTCGGGGTTCTCGGCCGCCAACCGGACCCGGCCATGCTCGAGGCGCAGACGCTTGACAGTCAACTCCCCGTCAATGATCGCTACGACGACGTTACCGTCAGCCGGGGTGAGAGACCGGTCCACGACGAGTTCATCCCCGTCGGCAATACCGGCGCCGTCCATGGAGTGCCCGGAGACCCGGACCAAAAAGGTGCAGGTGATGTCGCGGATCAGGTGCTTGTTCAGGTCGATCCGGCCGGTGAAGTAGTCCTGGGCCGGGGACGGGAAACCAGCGGGCACTGCAACCGGAGAACACAGCGGTCCCTGCAGGTTCAGGCCGTCCAGATCCAGGGCGGATACGACCATGACGCCCATCAGCCTTCACACCTCTCGTATTCGAACCACTCCCCCAAAGATTGTTCACATATGAACATTGCTTCGATAAAAGTATACGGCTGATAAGTGTGGGTCGGACATGCCGTTGGCTGATCGAACGATCCTACGCTTCCGGCACGCAGGCCCGGGAGGTTGATCAATGTTTCCCCACCTACGCATCGGAGCCAACCGGTGACGGCAGAGTAAGTTCCCGCACACATGAGGGGCATGATGATCACTGCCCTGCTCCTGAACTACGCCTCCTGGCTCCTGGCCAGCGCCATTTTCTTCTGGCTGTGCTCCGTCCTGTACCGGACTACCTGGAACACCGTCAACGCGGCATATGAGTGCCGTCTTGAAGAAAGAGAAATCCCAGTTCCCCAGGTGGCTCACATTCCGGCGCGGCCGAGGCACAAACCCCGCGTCCCGTACTCGAACGCGGCCTGAGACTTGCCCGCAGGGAGACCGATGGAAGCCATGCAGCCAGCAATTCGAAGCCAGTTCGGTGCCGATGTAAACTCGGCAATCACGAGCGGGCCTGATCCGGCGAAGCCACGGAAGAGCCCGTGTGCCTCCTGCCCGTACCGGAAGAATGTGCCCTCGGGTGTCTGGGATGGGTCTGAGTACCAGAAGCTTCCCGGCTACGACGGTGAGATTCATGAGCAGAAAACTGCATCCATCTTCATGTGTCACCAGCAGGACGGCTGCGTATGCTCCGGCTGGCTGGGCCATAGGTCCGAGCCCGGTGACATGCTCGCTGTGCGCCTGGGGCTCATGCGCGGGAGCCTGGATCTCGGCTGCCTCGACTACACCACCAATGTGCCGCTCTTTGACAGCGGTGCGGCAGCCGCCGAGCACGGACTGGCGGATGTACAAAGCCCGGGCAGGAAGGCACAGGCTGTCATTAGCAAGATCGCCAACAGACGCGGACCGGAAGTGCTTTAGGGCTCGAGGCGCCAATTCTCCAGAGCCGGTTGCCGCATCTTCTGCAAAACCTGCCGCCGCGACGGGGAGAGGATCCGCGATCTCCGCACACATAGTGGCCATGACCACAATGACCCACCCCCGCCGCGCTGCAGCGCCCCGCCTGACCCTTGAGACAACCCAGGTCTGGGGTGCCCTTCTGTCTTCGTATTCCGCAGCCATCGGCGGCATTTCCGTCTGGTCCACCGAAGACGGGGCGCTCCGCTATGCCGAACGTGTCCTCGCCGCCCGACCGGGCATCGAGTTCGAACTGATGACCTACCTCGGTGAAGGCCCATGGCGCTCCGTCGCTGGAGGTCATGAGATTCCGGACGTCATCGCCCGCCGCTGGTCATGAGCGGTACGAAACGGGACCGCCGTGGTCGGCCGCATTCAGACAAACGATCCCCTGAGTCAGCCAATGGCGGATGCATCTACTGCCACACCGGGGACCAGAAACCCATCCTGCGCCGCAGAGCACGCCGCTCCGGTAAGACCCTCGCACGGAAGGAGGAACAGCTGTGAGCCATGACCACCTCACTGTTGTCACCAGCGCCCGCTGGCTGGCCGATGATCTTCGGGCCGCCGGTACCATCGGCATCGATCAGATCCTCGGACTGGATGCGCCGGTGCTCGATGGCAGGACCGCGCTCTGGTGCTCCGGTGCGTGGGCGCTTCGGCTGCTCAAAGCAGGAGTGCAGCACCCGTTCCTCTCCGCCGGTCCTGACTGGCTGACCCGTGTTCCAGCCGAATTCCTGCGCCGTGACGTCTGGGCCGGAACCATCGGACGCATGCCTTACCGGGGTGAGGGAAAGATGTTCTACAAACTTGCCGAGCATAAACACGGGGACATCCCCGCCGGCCTTTACCTGACTGAGGACACCTTTCAGCGGCACGTCCGTAACGTCTTCGCCACCGCCGACCACGTCGATGAGCTTCACTTCGTCGGCTCCGCACCGATGCGCTACACCCGTGAATACCGGTGCTTCATCGCCCACGGGACGGTGACCGCTGCGTCGTTCTACCTGGCGACCCTACCCGGCGTCAACGACAGCACGGCGACCATCACCTGGGATGCCTATAACGGCGAACAGGCACCGGACGCCTCCCGCGCTGCAGCGTTCGCCCAAGACGTCGTCGATGCGATGGGTGCTGACCAGCCGCCCGGTTACACGCTCGACGTCGGCGAGGATGCCGATGGTGACTGGTCTGTCATTGAAGCCAACGCCGCCTGGTCCTCCAACATCTACCATGCCCCGGCAGCCGGGGTCATCGACTCCGTCCTCGCCTCTCAGGAACCAGGCAACAATCGTTGGGGCTGGACCCCGGACGCATTGTTCTTTAACCGCACCCAACCCCTGGGCGGTGTCCGCTAATGGCTGCTGCCCGCCGCCGGCCCGCGGCCCAGGCACTGGAAATGCTGGACGCCTTCCAGCACGAGCACCGCCGGTTGCCTAAAGCCACTGCCACAGACCCGGCGGAGAAGTACCTGGCAAACTTCCTTTTCGTAACCCTGCGCCGGCGGGAGCGCCGCGGGACACTGCCGCCGGCCATCCGGGAACGGGCCGCACTCATCCCCGGCGCCCTGACTCTGGACACGCACCCTGATCAGGACAAGGTCCTTACCGAGCTGGCCGCCTTCGTACAGGTGCACGGTCACGCGCCAAGGTATTCCCGCCGGGGAGTCCCCGACCATGAGGTCCGCCTCCGGGCCTGGATCAGCAACAATGTCTACTGCGACCCTTCCCGCAAGAGCCCGCGTCTGCGCGTCCGCCACGAGGAAATCCAGTCCATCCTTGCCGGCATCCCGTCCTTTGCTGAGAAGAAATTTGATGACCGCATCGCCCTGGCTGAACAGTTCGTCCGCGACCACGGTTACCGGCCCTCCGGCAAAGCCTGGTCCTGGTTGCAGGCTTACATCCAAGGCACATACCCGATCCAGGGGCCGTTCCATGCAGGTTCACGTCTGAACGACATCCGGGCCGCGCGGCTCAGAGCCGTTATCTCCAGTCCAAACCCCGTCGACTTCCGCTGGCAACGGAACTTCGAGGATCTGACAATGTACGCCACAGCCCATAACGGGGAGCTGCCAAGCAGTTGGGATGAGGATCTTTTCAGTTGGTTGACCGTCCAGCGCCGGGAGTACCGGCACGGCAGACTCACTCCGGAGCGGGAAGCGGTCCTGCGGACGCTGCCGGGTATCTTGTCGGAGGGCACGGAGCTGGCCGCCGCGGCCTGATACTGGTGAGGACCGGACCGGTCTCCGCACACATTAGGCTCATCAGCAAGAAAAGTTGTATAGACCTGAAGTGGAGAACCCCATGACCGAAGACGCCGCACCCGGTGCTAGGGCTGAGATCAGTGCCCAGCTCCAGTACTATATCCACGCGGCACCAGCGCCTGTGGCCCCGGTTCCACCGTCCGTGTATTCGACCGCTATCCACCAGCTGCTCGACGATTTCGACCGTGCCAACGGCGCCGTCTAGGAACAACCCCGATCCCCTCCGGAAGTCCCTCACTGTCCGCGGTGAGGGGATTTCTTTTATCCGCACACATCACGACTATGTATGAACTTCTCGCTGAACTGACCAGTCTCCTTGAACGCACCTCACAGTTCACCGACCGGGGATGCGCCAGGCTACACGACGGTCTCCAGGAGGTTGTCGACAAGTACACAGGCACACCCGCCACCTACCAGTACCGCAATCACCCGTCCTGGGACACAGCTTGGATGGATCTTGACCGGTCGCAGGTCGGTATCGTTTTGGACCTTGGGCACGCCGTAGAGCGAAGCCTCGTCGCCGGTGACTGGGAAGCTGTGACAGGGGTTCCGGTATGAGCTGGAAGTCAGCCTTTCTTGCCGCAATCAAAAAGCGCAGGGCCCGTGACTTCTTCCGAGCTGTGTTCGTGGCATCAGTCCCGGCGGTCGTTAGCTCTTTCCAATATGGAATCGCACGCGGCCTGATGGCGGCCGCCGTTATAGCCCTCTGCGTCTTTCTGATCGACGTGGTGGACGATGCACGCGCGCTCCGCCGGCGCGCCCGAACGGACGCTCCACGGAATGACAGCCGGCACCAGGAACCTATTGCTCGACGAAACGCCCCGAAGGATCAATCATGAGCCGCTCCTCCAACAGCAAGACCCGGGAGGCATACGCCCAGGAACGCAGCGGCCTCGACTTCAAGCTCATCGGCTGGATGGTCCTTGGATCCTTCGCAATTACCGGCATCACCATTCTGAGCATAGGGCTCTACGCCACTTCCGGCTTGTCCGGGCCAGACCCGGTAACGATCAAGAACACCATCGCAGGGAACTACCAAATCCAGGGCATCGGCTGGGACGGTGACGGACGCACCAACGGGGTTGGAGTCTTCAACGTCGGCACCCACGCTTACGGGATCTCTGTGGACGGTACCGTCCACACCTGTCTTGCCAACCTGAAGCAGGCACAGGCTAAGACACCGATCATCTGCAGGGACCATTTTGTTGTTCAGCCGAAGCCGTAGGAGACGTCGATGACTGCGATCCGCGAAGCTTTTGACCGGGCAGTGCAGGAGCACGGCGCATGGCTGCCGGAGGGGGTCTTCCTCGACCTGGTTTTGGCGTCTCCGGCTGCAGATAGGCTACCTGCCACTTCAGCCGAGGAGATGGAGGTGTTGACGTTCGGCGGCGCCACCGGAACGAAGTACCGGTCCGCTGACGTCAAGACAGCACTCGGCTTCACCTGAGTGGCAGAGCTGCCGGCCGCACGGGTTTTCCGTGAAGTTGACACCACTATTCGCTGTCGCGGCGCCCCGCAAGCTTGTACGTCTTTGATATTCGACCTTTGAGGCCATCTCCTCGGACCTGCCAGCTCCACCAATAGGTGCCCACGTGTCTGCCGAGGAGCGGAGCTTCTTCCGTGAAGGTCTTGAAATGTCCTCGGGCCAGGTGTTGCCGTCCCTCCACTGTTGTTGCCTCAGGTCTTACTGTGCCGTTCATACCGGGGGTGCCTATGAGAAGCTCGTGGAACGAATCCCCTTCCACGCCCGGACCGGCATTGGCACCGTATTTGCGTTCCCGCATCCTGATGTTTCTGCAGTTCATCAGGGCGAGGCAGAACAGTGCCCGGTTGGCCACTGCTCTGGACAGAAAATAGTCCGGGTCCTGTGCGGTGTAGTCGACACGGGTTGTGGTGTTAGAAAATGAAAACCGTTTTTTTTCGGGCATTCTCCCCCGCCTCCGTTTTCTCGTCCAGAAACTCGATGCCGACAACTCGACCATCGGTGCCCAACCTGAACCGGATATCAGGGCCGGCACTGCGGGCAAACCCTTCGCTGTCTCTGACGAATGTTTCGATGAGAAATTCATCGCTGGCGCCGGTCCATGCCTGGGACCGGAAAGAGGTCCGGGTCGTGCTGTGGTGAATCATGGCTCCGATGCGTGAAGCCCCGCGGGATGAAAACACGGAGCCGTGAACTACACCCTCTACCCAGACTGCTTCTGCCCCTGGGCGCGATGGGCCGAACAACTCCGGAGCGTCAGCATTGTCGATATTGTCAGGCGTCATCTCCAGCGCATCAGAAACATCCACCATAAGTGGCTCGTCAAAGTCAGCCGTGTCCAGAAACATGCTGATCTTGGACCGGTAAATCATAAAATGGCGCCGCAGCCTGTCCGGCATTTTCTTGGACGAGAAAGTCTTCACTTCGGCAGCTCCTAGCAGTGGGTTCGCCCCGCAGGCTATCACGGACGAATGCACCCGGTGACGCGGTTTCCTGTGGCCGCACACATAGCGGTCACAGGCACAACCAGGCAGGAGCCAGACCATGACCGTAGTCATCTCATTCCCCACCAAAACCGCGGCGACCCCGCGAACCTCCGCATATGAGGTCACCGACGAGGTTCTGCACGAACTGCTCCGCAAAGCTGTCGTTGCCTACCGTGCCGGTGAGGCCCGGACCCCCGGCTCCCTCGCGCATCGCCACCATTTTGCCGTCTCTGTGGCACTGCTGGATGCTATCCAGGTCATCATGGGTTTTGGCGGTGTGGCGCAGGAGCTCGAACGCTGCCTGGGTTCAGGCATTACAGACATCCGGGCACTGGCCCGCGTCGCCCGCGCCTACAACGGACCCGAATCCGCCTAAACCGACACCCCAGCCCACATAGTCCCCGCAGAGGTGCAGCCGCTGCGGGGACTATCCTTTATCTGGTGAGTTTTACCCGCCGGTCCGCACACATAGTCGCCATGCCTTCCCTCCCGACCCTCACCCACCCGACCGGCCTTCCCATCTGCGATTGCACCGAAGCGTGGGAGCCGCACGAGCACGGGACCAGGGGAATGTACGGGTACCACCGCTGCCGGTGCGCCCCATGCAGGACCGCCAACCGCGACTACAACCGGGAGAACACCAAATACCGCCCCCGGCGTCAAATGGTGGATGCAGATCTGGTGCGGGCGCGGATCGCCAAGCTTCGTGCGGCAGGCTTAACGCTCGGCGAAATCGCAGACATGTGCGCCGTCAACTCCAAAGTCATCGACTTCGCCGTCCACGGCCGGAACGGCCGGAAACCCAAAACCGTTCAGGCGAGCACCTTTCGGGCGTTGAACGCCATCAGCTCCAAAGACATTGCCTCAGTGGAGCGCCCCCGCGGCCGTAAAGTCGACGGCGACATCCCCCGCCGGCAGATCCAGTCACTGCACAGTTTCGGCTGGGGAATGTTCGAAATCGGTTCCCGGGCAAACGCCACAGCAGCGACGCTGAACCGCATTCTGAAAGGCTTCATGACCACCGAGGAACTCAGGGCGTCCATCGACCGGGTCCATGCGGAACTTCACGGTATGGAAGCACCCACGGCCACCACATCGGAAAAGGCCAGAGCCAGCAAAGCCAGGACACGTGCAGATGCTAACGGCTGGACACCGGACACCTCCTCTGATCTTGAATACTCCCAGTACGTCAGGGTCCACTAACCGGTGAGTCCTGCCGGGCACTCCGCACACATTGATCTCATGCCGTCCAGCCCTACTGCCGCCGCCCCCACCGAGTTTGCCGCCTGCACCTGCCCCAGGGCCCGGCACAGTCACGGGACCAGGGACATGTACGGCTACCACAAATGCCGTTGCATCCCCTGTGCGACAGCAAACCGCGAATATTACCGCTCCACCGCTCACCTGACCCGTACCCGGAAATGGGCTGACGCTGAGCACGCACGCCAGCGGATCCTGCAACTCAGGGCTGCCGGGGTGTCGATCGAGACCATGGCCGACTTGTGCGCAGTACATGCTTCAACCCTGCGCTTCGTCCTCAGCGGCCCGGGCGGCCGGACTGTCCGCCGCGTCCTGGCCAGCACCTTGGACTCGCTGAACGCCATCAGCTACCGCGATATTGCAGCCCGTACTGTCAGCGATGACACCAGGGTCGACGGGGAAAGCCCCCGGCTTCAGACTATGGCGCTTACCGCGGCAGGCTGGTGTCCTGAAGATCTGGCCGAGCTCAGTGGTGTGGGCCGGCAGACGTTCAGCCGGCTGCTGCGAGGCTTCACCACTACTGAGGAAATGCGCCAGATGATCGACGCCCTCTACCGGGACCTGCGCCGCAGCACTCCACCTCAGCAGACACACCTGCAACGGATGCGTGTCCGCCGTGCTCTGAAGCGGGCGGCCGAAAACGGGTGGTCACCCGGTATGGCCGAGGACGACGAATATGTTGCCCCGGCGTGACCGGGACGGCTCCGGCAACGACTAGGCATAGGATTCCCTCCCGTCAGGAACCGGCCACATGGTGAGGTCAAAGGGTGGTTCCGCACACATGGGTTTCATGGACACAAACACTGAGCCGCATACCGTCGCACGACCGCGGCCGAAAACCCTGCCCGCCGGTCGGGGAGGTAACGTGTTCAGCGCACGCACTGAAGCTGCAGCCCGCACCGAATACAACCTCGCCCAGGGTCTTGAACCCAACGATGAAACCAGTTGGAACGAACTCGGAGGCCAGCCCCGGGCCACCGCACTTGCCCGCGCGGCGGTCCTGATCGCAGCGATCGATGCCGCTGATGACCGCATCCGCCTGACCATACCCGAATTCCATGCCATCAAGGCGGACGCTATCGGGGATCTGAGCCACGCATTGCATCGGGACTGGGATGCAGACCAACTCACCTCCGCACAGGCAGCCGGTGTCCCGGACTGCATGGAAGCGTTCCGGTCAAAGCTTGCCGGTAGCCATCTCGAACCCGCTAACCACGAAAGCGCCATGGCTTCCCTGATCAGCGAACGGACCGCCGCCGCCCTGCGCTCCACCGCCGATACCTTCGACTACGCTTCCCTTGCCGACGTCACCGCCGACATGGACATTGACCCCGGTGTCTCGCCCAGGTTCATGCGCATCATGATCCGCGGCTGCGCCGACTGGCTCAGGACCCGTGCCGACGAGCTCGATGCCGGGACCCGGATTCCTTACTATCGGGTCAACACCCGCGCCGTCATCGACGAGGACCGGCACACCGCTTTGCTCGGCGCACTTGGCCGCGTCGTAGACCGTGCCGACCGGCTCACCAACACCGGACTCATTACGGCGTCTTTCATCCTGACCGAACATCTCGTCGAGGCAATCGAAGCCGTCGGCGCCACCATCCCTACGGAAAGCTGAGGGCACCTGATGGCACCCTGGCCTTTCGGGCAGCGCGGCGGTCTCACCGTTGCGCCGTTCTCCTCCCACAACCCACTCGTCTGCGCTCACCAGGCAGCCCGGCTGCAGATCCTGCTGACTGAATTTGAGGGCCGCTACGAGGAAACCTCCATGGTGCTGAACCGTCTCGAGATCGTCTACATCTGCGCCGGGCGCCTCGAGGACGGTGACCGGGTCCATGCTGTCAAACTCGCACTCGTTCCACCTGCCAACGCTGACGAGGGGAAAGGGATCATCGGCCGGCTCCGATGGTGGTGGGAGGCCCGCGAAATGGAGGCACGCTTCCGGCACGGACAACGGGCCATCGACCGGCACCTCGCCGACCTGCACCGCTGCGCGCCGTGGAAGTCAGGCCAGGACTCCGGCGCCGTCCAAGGAATGGCTTGAGGGTCATTACGACTGTCGACGAGCTGGAAGCCTTGCCGACCATGAGCGTTATCGGATGTGTCAGTGCGGTCTGCAATATCCCCCTGGTGGTTGTTTTCCAGCGAGGATCCCTGGAGACCGGGGGCTCCGGCTGGTGCGCGCCCGAGGCTCAAGGCCAGATCACGTCCCACCAGGTTTTCCAGTTCCTCCTCGTCAACCAGCTCCCGTACGAGCTGACCGTCTTCTGGGAACCTGGGCTGTGACAGTTACCGAGCATTTCGTGCTGCCCCCGATTGTTCTCGATCAGCAACGCGCCATTGATGCCGCCCTTGAATTGGCCGCCGGCTGGGACAGCGAAGCCAACAACCTCCAGAACATCGCCGGATACACCCGCATCCACGGAACCTCGCTGCTGGCAGACCGGTACGCGATGAGGGCGCGCGCCTTGTCCGGGAACGCCCAGGCGCTGCGCGACGCACTGGCAACTGTTCGCTAATCCTGACAGCGTGGCGAGGCCAATCTGTGATGCCGCACACATAGAGAGGGACAGGATGGCACGACGAAGGCGGACACCATGAGCATTGAACTAACAGACTTCACCACCGTGGTCGGCGATACGGCTGTAGCCGAATTCTCCGCAACGGCTGAGGCAGTCACTGAAGCGGTCCGCCAGATCGAGCTGGAACATCCCGGATTCAGCCATTCCTACTCCACTTTGATCCGATGCAACGCGTGGGCCTGCAGCCAGTACATGGACATCGAAGTCGGCCGCGGACACAACAACGCCGGAGCTGAAGCGTATGCCGCCCACCGGGCCGAGCGCGTTGACGCTCGTCTCGCCGAATGGTTCCCTCAGCAGCGGGACGAGGAGCTGGGCAACTGACGGGAGGCGCCCCGGTTGTTCCGCTCACCGGGACCGGGAAACGGCCGCCCCGCCGGAGTCCTCCATCGGTACTCCGGCCCCGGCGGGCAACTGGACGACTGTCAGCCTGCGGCACCCCCAACGATCTCCCAGAATGCGATGTCGATATCTGCCTGGCGGAGGACGCGGTCTGCGAGATCCGTGGTGACCTCGATGGCCACATCAAGTGCGGCTGCGCTGACGCCTCCGGAAAGCCGGTATGACCGGCCCTCGACGTCGACACCGTCCTGCTCGTTAGCCAGAGCCGCCATCATGGCCTGCAGAATGACCAACGCTACGCTGGGCCCAAAAGTCTCCTCCAGAGCGTGCGCCGTTACGCCGAGGCCATCTCCGCTGACGGTGTACCAGCCCTCCAGTGCCTTGGCCGCTTCAAGCTTCTCCCCGTAGATTCCCATGCTCTCCCAGGTGACGGTCATCTGTCCCGTCCTGCGGTCCTTATCGATGGAGGCCGGAGCGGACCCGTCCTCGTCGTGTGGCCCGTTGACGATCAGGGCGTAGAGATTGACCTCAAGGGCTGGACGACCCTCCTCGTCATGGCCGGAGGTGAAAAAATCCATGTCGAACGTGTTGTCGAGGGGGAAGCCGATCGGCTGGATATGGTTGCTGCGCATGGTGGAACCTTTCGTAATCTGTCCTGGGGACAAAAAGCGGACCCCGCAATGTTTGCGGGGCCCGTAAGCTGTTTGCTGCCCGTGGGCGGCAAACGCGGTTGATGTGAGTGAATATCGTGGATCGCCGTTGCACTTGCAACCCACCGGAGACGGGGAGGACTGTTCTGGGCTCCGCACATCTGACCGATATGGCGGGCTTTCAACGCGGACCGCTCACTGTGCCCAACCAGCAGCCGCGTTCACTGCCCGTGGGCGCCAACGCGGTTGATGTGAGTGAATATCGTGGATCGCCGTTGCACTTGCAACCCACCGGAGACGGGGAGGACTGTTCTGGGCTCCGCACACATAACTGGTAAGGCGACCCCTGAATGCGGACCGCTCACTGTGCCCTCGCAGCAGCCGCGCGAATCGGCGCCCCAGACCTTGAAAGAAGCCCCGTGCCAACCACCACGCGCCGTATCAGTGACGCCGGAGCCTTGGACCATGTAGTTGAGCCATCCCCCGGGACCGATGCTTACCACAGCGCACCTATCGAACCGGATGAGAACCTTGCCGACTGGTTTCCGCAGGTTGCCGTCCGCGCCCGGATGTACCGGCTTGAAGATGACGGTGCCTCCGATCTTGCGCGCCGTAAACGGGCCGCCAAAGACCGGGGCCCGGGTGTCATTGAACGCCATGAGCAGGCCATCGCTGCGATCGGGAAACGTCAGCGCGGAGAATCCGCCCTGGACCCGGTGGCCGCGGACATAGCCCGGGGTCGGATCGACGCGCACCGGAAAGCAATCCGCCGGCACGAGGCAGGACTCGACGAGGTTCCGACGGTTAACCTGATCGCTCCAGTCGCCCGCCGCGTCGCCCGCGAAGACCGGCGGAGGAGCAGGAAGCACAAGGGCGAGCACCGCGCCTGACCTCCTGCCGACGCGCGCAGCACATCTCCCCCGTTTGTCGGAGGCCGAAGTCCGGATGAATAACAGGCCTGAGCCGGTGAGGGCCGGCGGCGCCTCCGCACACATGATGGTTTGCACGACTCCACCAGCACCGTCCCGACCATCGACGCGCCCGTCAATATCCAGCGCGGATACCTGAACGGCTGACCTCCCCCGCCCGTTTCTTCCCCACAAAGGATCACACCATGACCGTTGCCGTTGCGTACAAATCCACTGCACCAACAGTGGTCGACACCTACCTTCAGGCCCGGGAGGAAATCGTGGCCGTCTGGCGTACCAGCGTCGATGCCTTCCAAGAGAGCGTCGGCGGTCATGAAATCCACGGCACGGCCTTCTTCGACGGTGGCTGGGCCGTCCAGGGGTTTTACACCCCGAATTCCTTCGCAGAAATCCCGGACGGCTGGCGCCGCGAGGGCAAGTTCAAGGCTGTCCTCGCCAAGCGGACCCCGGAGGGCCGCGCTGCTGCCGCGACGCTCACGGAACTTCGCCTGCCCGGCAACCACTACCCGGGCGTCCCGGCAATACTCCACGCAGAGAACCACGCGGTGTTCCCACGGATCGTAACTGCCGGCAAGGACCACTTCCTGACTCTCAGCATCGCCCCGCTGGATGAGCCCAACAATGCTGTCGATCGCGGGCTGTGGGAACCCGTTAAGCTTTCCGCGTTCCACGCCGCCGTCGAAGCGGCCGAGATGGTCGCCCTGTGAACAGCGCAGGCCTTCCCCGTGAGGCACCGGCCCACGTCCGCCCGCTGCGGGCAGCATAACGGCCTGCGCCGCACACATGAGGTCCATGATTAAGTCACCCGCGACCAAGCCCGCTTTCGCACGAGCCCTGGCGTACGGCTATAAGGCACCCTCCGGAACCGAGATCATTCCGCCCTACGGACGCGAAATCATCTTCAACCGCGACCTGACCGGCGAAGAGCTCCGCCAACTCACCGACAGCTACCCGGTCCCTGGCCGCACGCTCCGCCTCGTCGGCGGCTACTCGTTTCTCGCCTCATGTTTCATCCCCGGGGTGACGTGGATTGAAGTCCTTCTCGGCGCCACCATCGCGGACGCCACCGATGTCCGATGGATCACAGAGCAGGAAGTCCCGGGACTCCTTAACACCCTGTTCTCCTTCACAGCCATAGTGTCCGGGTGGCTCGGTCTGCTGGCCATCGTCGTAGCAGCGACAGGGATCGTGACAGACTTCGTCGCCTGGAAGAAGTGGGGTGTCGAACTGTCAGCAACGTGGGCCCGATACGCCGGACGTGTCGTGTCCACTAAGGGACTTCCCACCAACCGCAAACAGGCGGTCGAAACCTTCGCCGGCCGCCTCGACTCAGCACTGAAAAAGCTTGACCCTGCCGATCCTGTGGCACAACGTCTGGATGCCGCGGCCCGGCAGGCGATCGGGTTCTACATCGACCTCCCCGTCATGAGCGAGCACATGCGCAACGAAACCGCGTCCGCCGACGACCAGATCCGCGACCCAGACGGGGCATCCCCGGCTGCCGAAGCTGAAGCGCGACAGGCCGCGGGAGCAGCAGTTTTCGCAGTCCGTGAATACGCACGCAAGGCCAGGCCTGCCGCCGCCGACCCGGAGAGCATCGCGTCGTCCCAGGTCACAACAGACAAGGCATCCTCATCTCTCCTCTGACCGCTCTCGTCGCTCCGGTGAGAGAACGATCCGTTGCCTTACACATGAGTGGCATGAAGCCGAAAAATAGAATGGCAAGCCCGTACAACGCAGAGGTCCGCCAATACGCCACCGATCTGCTCGGCTACCTTGGCAGGCCCGGCGACACCGTCCCCGGCGGCTTCACCACTGGTGTCTTCGAGTTGTGGCCGAAGGCTGACTTCGTCAATAAGGCGATCATCGTCAGTAGCTGGCCCGCTATCGGTGTGGTCCTGCGCGCTAACGACCGTGACGGCGAGGCCGCACTGCGCGACGTCGCCGGAATCATGGGCAGCGTCTGGCCGGAGTCCAAGGCAACACAAGCAGACCATGATGGCTTCTAACCCCGCCCTTCCGAAGATCACCCCTCTGGAGGAGTGTGCGATCCGCCCCCTACCGGCTGAGATGAAGGAAACCCCCGTGACCCTCTCCTTTTACTGCTTCCACGCCCCGACGCCGACGCCGGCCACCCACTGGCTGTGGGCGCCAGGGGACCATTGGTACGCTCTGGCCGACACAACCCTGGAAGACTGGGTCGGGACCAAGCGAACCGTCCCGCAGCGGTGGATGATCCGACCTATCGGTAACGTTCCGACGTCTGGAACAATGCATTGGCGGAACGCCGAAAACGCTGAACACTCCGCCAAGCTCAGCTACTCCCCCGTGCACCACCATCGTGCCCTCCTTGAGGAAATCCTGCCCGACAAGGACCTGGCGGCCGCCGTCCTGAAAGAGTTCGTCCTCGTGCCCAGGACCATGCTGCCCCACGCAGCGATAGTTGATGACGTCGGCACGGTGCAGGCCGGATCACAGGTCTATCCGTCCACGATGGACACGGACCTCCTCCGTATGAGCGCCGGGGCGACCCTGGCCATCGCCGACTTCATTGACGCGTTGTCCGAAGAGAGCACCCCATGACAGCAGTCCTCGACTTCGTTGACACCGCTGCCGTCGTCCTCGCCGGTCACCCGATATACACGTGGAACAAATCCGGCACCCGGATCCGGTGTGTCGGCCAGGGTTGCGGCGCCATCCTCGACTCAGCAGGCGGGGATGACGGCGCCACCCTGGTTTTCGCCCGTCACCAGGCCGAGCAGCTGCCGTCCCCTTTCGGCACGGAAACACCCGCACCGGTGACCGCTGTGCCGGTCCCTGATCATGCGGGCACCGTGGAACCCGAGCCAGAACCGGCCCGTGTGCCGAATCCGGCAATCAACGAAACATCAGGAGAACCCGTGGAAACCGCTGTCGAAGAAAAGACACTCAAGATCCGCCGCGACACGAAGGCGCTGGCCGCGACGATCGCCGAGGTCAAGAAAGGTGACCGGGTCACAGCCTCCTTCAAACATCCCCGTTACGGGGACTTCGCCGTCGAAGGCACCGTCATCAAGGGTGGGGCCGGGGTGGACAACAACCAGCTCATCGTCGGCGGCTGGTACATCAACCTGAACGAGCGTGCCGGGAAGTACCTTCAGGAGCTCATCATTGTGGCGGCCGCGGGGAGCCACGAGTTCGCCATACCGAAACCCTCCGAAGCCACCGAGCACGTCGGCATCGGAGGCTGAAACCGGCAGGTATCGCTGGCCTTTACGCCAGATCAGACCTCCATGGTGGGATTAGCCGACGTAATGCCCGTACGGGCAGGTAGTGCTCCCCCGCACGACCGCGTGACCTTCTGAGCAGACCAGCTGCGCCCGTGGAGCTCTGCCGCGCAGGACGTTGAGGAAGTCCTTCGCGGAACGGCCGGCCTCATTGGTTCCCTCCTCAATCTGCCCCCACCTCCCTTTAGCCGGTGGGACCGCAGTTTCCCCACGTGGTTCTGCTGTCTTGCCGAAAACCCTATCTTTCCAACCCATCGCTACCATCACCAATCTGCGTTTGAAGGTAGCTGGATGGTACGCCTGCCGGCGCCGGGGAGGAATAGGTGAGGGAACCGGGGATGTCCGCACACATGGGGTCTATGACCGATAATGAGTACACACCCCGGATGCGGGCAATGGACCGCATCGCCCGATCCATCGCCGAACACAGGTCTGTCCGGCGCACCAATGGCATCGGTTCGACCTGCAAGAACCCCGTCTGCAGGGGCGTCATCTTCCTGAACCTCAACGACTGGTACCGGCACCAGGCCGCCGTGCTGGTCAACGATCTGCAGCGCGAGCTGGACTTCTATACCGAAACCGTTCATGAGGACGCCCGCGCGGAAGGCCGCGAAGCCACCGCCGAAGAACTGTCCGCCTTGGCCTCCCAGTTCCTAGTCCTCGGCTCGGTACCTTCCCTGATCCGCGCCGCTGACGATCTCCTGTCAGCCGGAACCATCCAGAAAGGCTCCAAAGAAGATGTCTGATTTCATCGAGCTCCGCAACGGAGTGCCCTTCAAGCTGGACAGCAAGACGATGCGGCTGGACGTTCGACGCAACGGCGAATTTGAGTTCGGCGGCCCCGGATGCTGGCTCATGAACCCCGCGTTCGGCCAGTTCCCCTACGACGATTGGGAAATGGTCCCCCCGTACCCGACCAACCCGTTCAACGACGAGATCGACCCGACCGTGGTCGCCGTCCTCGTGAAGAGGTCGAAGCGGTACCGGACCGCCCTGGCTGCGCGGGCCTTCATCAAAGCAAAGGACCTGCATGAGGAAGCCGGCTCCGTCGGTCTACGTGCGCTGTTCCGCTCGATGGGCGGCATCATCATCCAGCCTGGCGGGCTTACCGAGCGGGACGCCGAACGATTTCCGGGGCGGACCGCCCGAATCCACGGGCCCGGCGACATCACCTTGTTCTTTCAGGACGGCGATGGTCAAGCCCGTCGCCGCGAACTCGTGGCCCTGACCATCGCCGTCCAGGAGCTGCGATGGGAAACCTACGAGGACTGCTACAACCACGGGCCCCTGGATCTCTCCTTGGGCGATGCTCGCCGAGACCACTTGGAAGCCCATCTCTTCGCGGCCATGCTGCTGGTCCCGCAGGAGGACGCTGCCCGCGCGGTTGACATCGCTGCAGCCGAAAAGATTGGTGCCGAACTGCGGGTCGACCCGGACACCGTCCAGGACGCCCACCAGCTGTGGCACGAAATCACCCATCCGGAACAACCGAAAGCCTGAGGACCGCCGTGACAGGACCCCACCCCCGCGTCTGGGCCACCGCCACCGACGAACTTGACCCGGTCAGCAATCTGATAGGGCATGCGGTGGCCCGCCATTTCAGCGACGCGACAGGCAGGACTGAACACGAGCCCGAAGCTGGGGACCTCGACCTGGCCTTCAGCATCAACAGAGCTTTGACAGCAGCAGGCTGGGGAGACCTGCGGTTCTTGGCTAGGGCCTTCACTGACAAGGCACGCGCCCATGACAGCATCGCAGACCGGTGGTCCACGGAGGACCGCGAACAGGCTCTCATCGACTCAGGAACCGCGGCCGGCTATCGGGGCGCGGCAGAACTTGCCATCAAACCCCTCGGTACTCAGCCGGCCAGCCTGTCCGCAGTCTTGGCCCTGCACTCCCCCGTCCGTCGTTACCAGGCCTCATCCCTTGACCGGATCACTTACCCGACTGCCGAGCGTGCCTACCAGATGAACTGGAACGACAGAATGCGCGGCTACGAATCCATCGCCCTGGGCCGTGCCGAGGATGCACCTTTCATTGAGGTCTGCACCGAATGCTCCCGTGTGGAGAATTCGTTCGACCTTGGCGGAGACCGCTACCCCGACGATCATGACGATGAGCAGGACGGTACCGAGCTGTCCATGGAAGCCTCCCGCTGGCCATGCGCAACGTACGCCGCCATCGCAGGTGTCTGATTGGTGCGTGGTTGCCCTTGGCGCTGCTCGGGTGCAACGATCAGAAGATGACAGCCGATGACCGGATCAGCACGGAGTTTCCTCTGACACCCGGGGCCGACGGCGACCAGGACATTGTGACCCTCTGGTCGGTCCACCTGCCGGGGACCCTGAATTATGAGGCAATCGCTGTGCGCTCCCACATCAGCGGCGCCGACGGCACCGGCCTTGAAGCTGAGACTATGGACCCCATCACCATCCTGAAAGGGGTCGGCGACGGCTCTCATCTGGCGTTCTTCCACGAGCGGGCGCTGATGGAGCTCGACGAACGCAAAGCCACCGATTACCGGGTTGCCGACCTGTTCGCACCCCAGGAGGAATGGACCTAACCTGTCGCGGACCCAGTGACCGGTTTCACCCGGTGACGCCGGACATGTCTTCCGCACACATACCAGGCATGGAAACTTTTTACGGCAATGTCAGCACTCTCGAGCGGTTCTTCTCCTACGGCCCCGACGGGCAGCTGCAGTTCGAACCGTTCAACGACGCCTATGGTGCAGTGCACCCGGACAGCGGACCGGGTACCGGCGAGAACGACGTCGAGCTCGTCCTCAACGATGGCGAGTTCTTCCAGGTCCGCGGCTTTTACCGCGCCAGCGACGGCGGGAATTTCCTCAATTACCGTGACGCCTACAGGAAGGCCATGGGCAGCGGGGAGCAGGGCAGCCTCGCCAAAATCGTCATCGTCGCCCAGGACGGTTCCACGAACGTTACCGCCCAGGCCGCCGACGGCACGACTGTCATCATGGGCCACAACACGACATGGCGGACCATCTCCCTTCCACGGCGCATCCGGTTCCTCAACCGTCCGGCCACCCGACCCGGAACTGACTAGAAGGAATCATGGACCTGAACATCGTCGACACCAGCTACGGCCGCGACAGCCTCTCCGCCCGGCTCACCCAAACCGCGCACGCCCAGATCCCCCACCCAAGGCAGCCTGCCCGACACACCATCTTGCAGGTTAGTATTCTCAACGCGGCCCTGGACAAGAACTCCCACGCCAAGATCAGCGTCCTCAACCGTGCGTCGATGGAGTGGACCGAACTGCTGTCACTGACTGCCAGCGAATGGCGCTCCAACGTGCCCAACCCGACCGGCTCAGCCACGGACTCACAGGCCGCCATGGAGGAACTGGCCGCGTCCCTGTTCAAGCGTGCCGAGCGGATCCTCGGCTACTGATGACACCGGCCAGGCGCCGCTTCCCGGTCAGCGTCTACACGGTTGCCCTGGGCATCATCGCCGTCAGCTTCGGCGGGTACCTCACCTTCCGGTGGCCGGTCGAATGGTACGCGCTGTCTCTCGTGGCAGCACTGCTGCTCAGCGACCTCGGATTCTCTCTGGCCGAACGACGCCGCAGGAAGAAGGCCAACGTCACGCTGTCGCCGGTGCCCGCGTTCAAGTAGTCACCGCGGAGAACAGGGACGGGGTCGAAGTGGCGCTCGGTGACACCGTGGTCTGGGAGCCCATATCGTTCCAGAGCCGGATCACCGTCCTGGCGTGACCCAGCAGCTTCGGTGAGGGCCCGTACCCGTTCCGCACACATGAGGGTCATGAAACACACACCTGACCCGCGCGCCAACGGTATCTCCACCAACGACTACTGCAAGCTCCTGCTCCGCCAGCGCTACTCCCATGAAGCCCGCGGGAAAGTTCTGCTGCTGCCTTCCAGCGGACTCGTCGTCGTCCCGTTCACCCACCACAACGGCGGCTGGGACGTCGTTGTGGTCGAAGGCCACGGCAGTTACCCCGTCGGTGGCTACCACCTCTCCGTCGGGGACACAGAAATCGAAACCGCCGTCGAACTTACCCTCGGCGAACCCGTCCCGGTCCGTTTCGTTCAGACCATCGGCGAGGCCGAGGACCTCCCGGATGGCACGATCATTCTCACCCGTGAAGGGCGGTCGCTTCGTAAAGGCACCGACGCCGACGGCACCGTTTGGACTTCATTCCTGAAAACCCCGGTCCGCTCAGCCGACCTAAGCGATGTGCTGTTCCCGGCGAAAGTCTATGGGGCGGTGCCGGTGAAAAAATCGCCGGATGACCAAAAATTGAAATAACTGGCTGTTGATATAGCCTCAGTCATCTCCTGGCCCAATCCGGGATTGTCACCGGCAGCACCAGCTCCGGCCGAAAAAGAAACCTGTCACCCCTGGAGGCTTATGCGGCCTGGGCTGCCAAGAATTTTTCGACAATATCGGACTTGATACGGCCGCGGGGGTTGACGTTCATGCCGTTGGCCAGAGCCCAGCGTCGTACATTCTTCGTGTCTGGACCCCCGGTGGACGGTTTCCGTGCCGCGGCGACAGGCTTAGTCCTGGCTGCGGCAATGAAAGGTGCCAGGGCGTCCCGGATCTTCTGTGCGTTTTCCTCTGTCAGGTCAATCTCATAGGAGACCTTGTCGAGGCCAAATTGAATTGTCTCGCTGGCGGTCGTGCCGTCGAGATCATCGAGTAAATGAATTGTTATCTTTTGTGCCATACATCAAGACTACCTAAAAGGGTGGTCAGTACTTTTATGCAATCATGAACGAACCGGACGAAAAGAGCGATGAACGAAAAACTGTGCACCCTCCCCGAATCGTCGAAGATATACCTACCCGCGATGGTTTTTCGCTCACTTCAGCCCGCGGTACTGGAAGCCTATTTGGATGAACGTGCCAGGGCTGAAGAAGGATTCAACGCAAAAGTGGCCGCCTACAGTATCACTATCGGCGGACGGGTCCCTTTAGTGGACACCTTTTCTTCCGGAGACCAGATGGTGCGCGGTATGCGGCTACTGTCTCCCACGGAAGAGTTACCGGCCGGCTGGCGGCGGGACGGATGCTATTCGGCTGTTCCTGCGCTGCGTACACCGGAAGGGAAGAAAGCTGCCGCGGTTCTCGCCGGTCTGCAGCTTCCCGGGCCCAGCTTTCCGGGCGCTCCAACGCACCTGACCGGGTTGGACGGCTCGCGCGTCATCCCCAGGCTGCAGCGGGCAGCCTCCGCCGTCTACCTGACCCTGGCTTCAGCTGTCAGCGGTCCGGAAGCAGCCCGCATCGCCGGCACTCATTGGGCCCGTGTCCCCGTCCAACAGATCACCGCAGCCGTCCTCCTGGAAGCGGCCTGATATCCGGAGAGGGAAACGCCCGGCTCCTTACACATAGGGGACATGGACATCGAGAAGAACAACACTGCGCAGACCGGAAGTGGCCACACCCTCGCACAGCATCCTGTGCCAGCCCCCGGTGGCGACGGACCGGGAGAGCGTGAGCTGAGCGCACGGGACACAATAGCCCGCGTCATCGTCGCCGCGTACGGCGAGAACAGTGACGAGTGCCCGTGCGAGCAAGACCTGGACGTTGCCGACGCAATCATCGCCTACCTGACAGGTGAGGCAGCAATTAAACGGACCGCCAAGGCGATTCTGGCAGCACCAGCCGACTACCCCGGCGAAGAACAAGCCCTGGAATGGGCGAAGTACCTTGCCGGCGCAGCCGTGGCCGCGTTGCTCGGCGGTGAACAGGGATGAGCATGAAGATTCAGACCAATCCGGACCTAGACGATACGGACTCGATAGGTCTGCACAAAGCTCTTGAAGCACTCTGCACCCTGTCCGAAAACCAGGCAGGGAGACGTGGCGACACAGCCAGCGTCAACGTTGCCGACCTCCGCGTCATCCTGGCCGCAAACCCGGACAACGCCAAAACCGAGATCCAGTGGGGAGCGGTGTTCACAGACGGCGACGCCGTCATCGCGAAAAGCTTTGCTGACGCAGTCTTGTACACCAAGTTCAGTTGCTACGCAGCAAGCCGGCAGAAAATCACCGTCCCGGAATCCGTCGTCTACACGCCCTGGGTGGCGGCGCTATAACAGTCCGCGGATTTCGCCGAGGAGCCAAGTGAGCACGCCACAAGACGAACTGCCAGCCGAGATCGTCCGCCAGTGCTGCCCGTACAAGTCCTGCACCACCAGGCTGTACCTGGTAATGGAAGCAGTCCTGGACCCGGAGAGTCCGACCGGAGCTTCCGTGGCGTACTATTACCGCCGCGAAAGCAACGACAACGGATACTGGGGTCCATGCGCCGCGGATGAGATTCGCGTCTACCTGGCTGATCTCAGCTATCTGCCCACGAAGCACGCAGAGCAGTGAGCCCTGTTGCCGAGCGGGCAGAAGCCACAGGACGTGGTCTGGGACTTGCCGGGGTCTTCGACTTTGGCGCGGCAAGGAAGCCGGCGATCGTCTCCGAGACGAATGCCGGGCACAGCGGCATCAGCGTCCACTGGCTTCGCTCCCAAGCCGCAAAGCTCAGAGGACAGTAGCACCGGCCGGTGCCCGGCAGATTCCTCCTGCATGGAGGGAGGTGGAGAGTTACACGTGCAGATCCGCACACATAGAGTGCATGGATGTCCCCGCTCTCACATACCGCCTACTCTGTTCGTCGCTGCCGGACGGCACACCTTTCGCCGACCTGGCGACGCCGTCGGTGGCGCGCAACCGTTGCTGGGATGCTGTCGACCATATCTCACGGGACAAGGCCGTTGCGTCAGCGGTGCACAAGGCGCTTGGGGTGACGTGCCCGGCCGGAGACCATTACGCAACCGCGGTGACCGGCAGTGACGGCCGCGAGGTCATCATCGACTTCACAGCCAGGCAGCTTGATCCGGAAGCTGCGTTCCCGCTCGTTACCGATCGGTGGACCTGGCAGCTAATGGTTGAACGCGCCCTCAAACGCCAGACCATTTTTACCGACGACGAATATTCTTCAGCTGCGTAGCTTGGTGCCCCCGGCGCCAACACCGGTTCGCGACCCTATTGGGGAAGATATTTGTGGCCCCTATAGGGTGACCCGAGGTTCCTCATGACCGTCATGGCTTCCGGTTCGGTCATCAGCGCGAGGGTTTCCACCCGGTACGCGCGGGCCATTCCCGTGCCGAGCATAACGCCTACGACCCGGTGAAGGACAGAGCCGTCGGAGAGAGACTGCAGGAGCGCGGTGGCCGCTGTTTCAGTGACCAGGTCGACGGACTGGACCCGGTACGCTTTTGTTTCGCTCGGGTTGACCGTCACCGCCCGAACGAGACGGAAACCACTCATGCCGGCTCCGACCCCTCAGTCTCCGGCCCACGGTCAAGCACCTTGATGCTCGCGGTGCCGAAATAGCGGACGATGGGCCCACTCGAATACGTTGATTCATCGTTGCGGCCGCCCGGATCCAGCAGCAGCCACGGATCACTGCCAGTGCCGGTCCTGATAAACACTGACGGCCAGGCAGGGTTGCTGCGCTCATTGAGCGCCTTGATGATCGAACCAACCGGCAGGGAGTCGAGCAGGGCAACCGCTGCGTCGAGCTTCTCTGGGATCTCGTTGGGAGTCAGGATGAGGTTGGTCATGGTTTCCTTCTTTAGGAGTTTGTCGGGAACTGGCGGCGGCCGGCGCTGGTATCGCCGTCCATCGCGCGCATCGTCGTGGCGGCGAACCGGGCGGACATATCCTCCAGGTGACCGCGGATGGCTGCGTGGATACCACGGGTGATCGGGTCATCCGATTTTTCCAGCGTGGCGGTTACGTCGTCGATTTCACCGGCCAGCCATTCCAAGATGGCGGGCGCTGTCATCACCGGGGTACGGGGTGAAGCGGGAAACATATCGCTCATGGGTCCTCCTTCGCGGTCTTTTGTTGTAGTCGAGGCGGTGCCGCAAATGTTTAGCGGGGCTACCAGCACCCACCTGAAAATGCTTCAGGGTTTTTTCGTCGAAGACGATGTCGTCCGAGGTGTTCTCGTGGGCGGATCGCCGCACCTTGTTGAGGGCAGCGAGGGCAGGCTTGACCTGCCTGATTTCTTCGGCGCTCATGATCCGCTCGCGAATGTCGTCGCTCAAGATCAGCGGACTCTCCGTCGGAGCATGTCTTTGACGTTGCTGATCTTCCGTCCGACGACGAACGTCCACCACGACGGATCCAGGTTTTTGAGGACGCTCGGCAGGACGTAGATCCCGCAAGTCACGCACCGGTACATTGTCCAGTGCGGCTTGTAGAGGCGCTCCCATTTGTCGGAGTCGTCACCGAACTGGACGGCCAGTGACCCGCCTTCGCAGCCGCTTTCCCCAGGTCCGGACTTCCATGCCGGACCGGACCAGCCAGGGCAGCGGTGTGGTTTGTCGTAGTTGGAGCGGGAAAACTTCACCGTGGTTCCTTCTTCTTGTGTCGCGGCCAGGAAGTGCCCGCCACTCGTATGTGTGAGGCGGGAGCCATCGGTCTCACCGGTGGTGTCAGCCGGCCACATGCCGTTTAGGCAGCCTGACGTTCCGGGAGCAGCTCCTCCAGCCATGGAGGTGCCGGCTCCACCTGGTCCCGCCATGCTTTTGCCTGGGTCTTCGAGATCCGTTCCGCCACCCCGGCGCGTTCCCGTGCAGCGACGAGAACAACGTATTTGACCCCGATGATGCCGGGGACATGGCGGTCCATGTGGACCAGGCGTCCTTGTCGCTCAGCACGCCGTGCCCGCTTGATCTCCATCGTCTCGGCGCGGGTGAGTCCCTGCTTCATTTCGCTGCCTCCTTGGGCGCGGGCATCACAGGGGTTGCTGGTTGGTGGCTCATGACGGAATCCTTCAAAGATTGGAGGGTGGGATAGACATCGAGGTTCTGCCAGTAACTGACCTGGCCGGTACGATCCCACTCGTTGGGGCAGTCAGTTGCGGAGCAGAGGATCTCCACGGAGTCGTCATTGTTGACCAGGGCGATAATCGGCGCACCACAGCATGGCGAGAGGATCGGCAGCCGGTTACGCTTGCGGGCCTCCGCGGCGGCAGACTGTTCGTCCGCGAAGCAGTCATCGTTGACAAACTTATAGAGGTGGTAATGAAATTTCTGGACCTCGACGGCGACGACTTGGCCCGTTTCGGGATGCTCAGCCAGACGGTAATGGGGTTCGCGGCTATCCAGCAGATTGTTGTTCTTCATGGACCTCATGTGTGCGGCGGAGTTCGCCTGTCTCACCGGGTGTTAACGATCACGGCATACCGCTACAGACTTTGATGATGGAGAAGGTCAAAGCAGTTACGTTCAGCAGCACCATGACGGCCACACCGACGCGCAGCAGTGTGCTCTGGCCCAGGTAGGGAGCGAGCTTCCCAAAGTACCGGTCCTTGAAAGTGACAGCCGAGCCGTCACGTATATCCAGAGCAGGCTCGAGAGCTTCTGTGTGATTCTTCATGGACCCCATGTGTACGGCAGGCCCGGTCAACTTCACCGCGTCATGCAGTGGTGACATTCTCCGCCATGTCCGTACACATAGCGGATATGGAACTCAGCGAAGCAACCCTCACCGAACAACTTCACAGCCCGTCACCACTTCACCACCTGTCCCCGGCAGTGCGTGCCCCGTGGCAGACCCCGATGGTCAACTTCGTCGGCTACATTCTCGTCCCCGCCGGCCGAAGGGACTTCCGTCTGCGCCGATGGATCAACACGGTCGCCACCCCTCCGGTTATCCATCCGACGTTTGCGGCCGCGGCAGTCCACATCCGCGCAGGCTTCGTCATCCGCACCGTGGGCGTGTGTGTTGAAAGCGATGCAACATACCAGGTCAACGGATTCGACTTCGTCGACTACGCCTCCGCATACAGCCACGCTGCGACCAACGGGAAGCTGACCGACATCGTTGTCATGGTCCCCCGGCCCGGGCATGCGAGCATAATTTTTCCGCTCAAATACCGGATCACTCTCCTCCGCGTCCTGGAAGGCTAACTGGACTGCTCTTGGTCAGGCGTCCCTGCTACCGGTGAGCGCGACCAGGCCTTCCCCACACATGGTGGGCATGACCACACGGAAGTCCGATCTTGACACCACCCCTGGGCGGCGCAGCTACGACCGACCACTTGCCCCGGCGCCATACACCGGTACCGCCGGAGACGGACGGCTCCATGCAGTCCGGGAACTACTCGACACACATTCCGACTACGGTGATGATATTGAGTTCGACGACGCCGACGGCCGCACTTACGTGCAGTCGACCTGCCGCTGCGGAGCCCCTCTTGGAATCCACCTCTCACTCGATGAGCACCAGGCGCAGGCCGTTGAAACGTACATTGATCAGGTAGTGGCTGAGCGTTTCAGGGAAACTGAGCAGAACACGGATGTCGCCACACGCACCGCAGCGTTCCTGCAAGCCGCCTCAGATCTGGACATCCCGCGCGGAGTGTTCTTCCACACCAGGGACAGGGTCGCAACCTTCGTCTGGCAGCAATGGCAGCAACACATTACCGTCCGCATCGAACGCGGCCAGCCTTACACCGTCGAGCACATCCTGAACAGACCCTCCACCCCTTTTGGCAGCTACGATCCGCAGGCCACGGCCGCCGAAGTGCGACGACTGCTGGGAATCATGCAAGACAGTGCCGAGCGATAGCGCTTCCCCTCACTGATCTGCGCCAGGGCACACGGCCGTGATCGCGGTCCCGTTACGATCAGCAGGTGAGCACTCAGCGGATCAGCGACCCACGGATGCCGGCAGACTTGCGCCGCCCCTGGATCTTGTCCTGGCCAAAGCAGTCGCTTCCATCCCAAAGCCCGCCACACTGTCCGCCGCACTGCCCGGCGGCTGCCATGACGAACCGAAACAGGACGGCTTCCGGGTCGCAGTCCATTGCGTCAACGGAACAGCCACCACCTGGCCCTGGAACGGCAAAGACATCACCAGCTACTTCCCCTTACTTGGTGAGCGCCACCTCCATCCTGCAGGTCTCTGCCGGCTGCATCCTCGACGGTGAAGCCGTCATCTGGACGGTGGACATACTCGACTTCTCCGCACAGTAGGAACGACTGACCGCCTCCCCCCGGAAAGTTCCCGCCCTGGTGAGCGCCCGCCCGGCGCCTGAGCTGTTTGGCCGCCGGTCATGGACTTGGACGCGACGTCGGACCGAACATGCCCCTTTAGTTAGGGCTGCGGCGGTCTCACCGTTGGAGGCCAAGATTCTGGCTTAACATTGGCAGGTTTCACCGTCCGTTCCGCCTCGGGTAAGGACGCGTCCCAGTCAAACTTTGGAGCCGGATCCCACTGTTTCGGGTTGTCGAACGAAACTTCTCCCGTGCCGAAGTCAGCCCTTCTGAAGCTGGTCACGACCCCGCTGAACGTCGCATCATCAAACCATGTGTGTACTGCGCTGAACGTCGCATCATCGAACCAGGCCTGGTCCCCTCTGAACGCCACACCCCTAAACGAGGTCTGCTCCCCGCTGAACGTCGCACTAGCAAATACAGTCCAGTCACCGCTGAACGTCGCATCACCAAACGAAGCCCAACCCCCGCTGAACGTCGCACCAATAAACGAGGCCCAACCCCCGCTGAACGTCGCACCATCAAACGAAGTCCACTTCCCACCGAACGTCGCACCATCAAACGAAGTCCGCTCCCCGCTGAAAGTCGCACTACCAAACACTGTCTGCCCCCCGCTGAACATCGCCTCACTAAACGAAGTCCACTCCCCGCTGAACCTCGCACCACGAATGTCCACCCTGGACTGAAACACTGCCTTGGAGAAGTCGGCGCTCTCAAGGACTGCTCCGGTGAAATCGAAGGTGCAGTCGGACCAGGATTCACGGACATCCTTCTGTAGGTGAGCGGCGATCACCCGGACGATGGTTTGGCGAACCTCTTTGTCGTTTTGCCGGTACTGATACTTGTGGGTCATTTCGTCACCGCCTCCGCGCCCCGGGGTTTTGTGCTCGAGCTGGAATTCGTGGTTAGCTCCCGTCCCTGGCGAGTAGGGCAGTCGCAAATATCCGCACAGGACGTCGACACACTGCTGCCGCTCGTGGTCCGTCGATTCGTCGGCGACACCAGCCATCGCGTACACGCCAGCGAGACGGACAGCCACATCGGGGTTACCCAACTGGCTTGCCGCGGCACCGAACCGTTCCACAAATCGGCCCAGTTCAATGCCAACCTGTCGGCGGTAGGCGACCACCAAGGCGACCACCCCGCCGACCCCGACCACTGTGGTGAAAGCGAACTGGGTCAGGTCCTTGGGATCAATCGGATGATCCGATGCAGGCAACAGCAGGTGCAGCAACAGGTACGCAGCAAAGGCAACGGCAATAGCCAGTATCACGGCGACGAGAACCGCGGTCAGGAGGTTCGCCCGTCGCATCCACCGTGACGATCTGGTCCGCCACGGCTTCACCTTGATCCAGACTGTTTTAGGCCACGGCCAGACAGCCTTGCGTAACCGCAACCACCTCGAAACGTGAACAGGTGTTGCCGGCGCCGTGGGACTCGGAGTGGATGCATCCATGCAGCCATAGTTGCACCCGATACCCGTGGCGTGGGGAACTCCGGTCCACAAAATTCTCCGCGGCCGCCAACATCACCGACGCAGACTGACCCCCTCACGCCCATCTCCCGACCCGTCCCGCGGTGTCGTTTCGGGCGCGGTAGCGCTACGGGCCGGCGTTAGCCGCAGCCCCGGTGTGAAAATCTGTGACGGCGGTCTGCGGGTTTGGCATATTAAGAGGACTCGGGGCTGCGCCCCTCGCCCTTGATGTGATCCGGCATGTTTTTCGAATTGTCCGTCGTCGTGTTTTCCGCGTTGTGGTTCTTCTTTATGTTTTGCTGGGCCTGCGGCCCGAGCTCCCGGCCTGGCGGCCGTGAGCTTGGCGGTCTGGTTGTCGTTGCGGCTGCCGTTTTGTTGGTCGTGCTTCGCTGCGCTGCGCGTCCGTGCTGCGCACGGCCCGTTGTGTTGTCCACCCCGTTTCCCGTCCTGGTTTTCCTCTTGGGGGTTCTGGCCGCTGCGCGGCCGGGGCCTTGTCTTTGTCCCGCTTTCCGGGGTCTTCGTTGTCGCTGCGCTCCACCTTCGTCCCCGTTTCGCTGCGCCACCCCCTTGGTTCCTTTTTCGCCTCCTGTTGTTCTGTCCGGTCTGCGTCGTGTTTCTCGCAGGGCTTCGCCCTGGGCCGGGTGGTCCTGCCTTTGGTGGTGTTGGTTCACCGGTGGTGGCACCTGCGGCGGGCGGTCCGGCTGTCCGGCTTGTTGGGCGTACTGGTTCACGGAGTGTTTTTCTGCCGGTGGCTGCGCCACAGGCTGCTGCGGCTGCGGTGTTGTTTCTTTTTGCGGCGTCTTCTCTTTCACGGCGGAACTCGGAGTGTTTCCCGCCGGCTGCGCCGCCACGCTTTTCGATTCGTTGTCCAGCCCGGTCTTCGACGTGTTTCACCGGGGCTTCGCCCCGGGGCAGGTGGTTCATCCGAGGGTTCTTGTTCCTGCGGAGTATGCGCCTGCGACGGGCGGTGACCGTCTCGTCCCGACACGCTCCACGTCGAGTTTCACTGGGCTGCGCGCGTCCAGGTGAACAAAAAGTTTGCGTGCCGGTGAACGAGAAGGACATCATGCACTGCGTGCCAATGGAAGCCACGGCAAATAACCGGAGCAGCGATACAAACCGTCCACGCAAAAACCCATTACGAAGCAATTCGTCTCCCACAAAGGCGAACCAGGACGAACAACAAAACAGACCACCCCCACCGCGCCGCAGGCACCCCAAAACAACCAGCAACCATCCCAACACTCCACCCACACCACCGCCGGCGCAGCCGCCACAACCCCGCACCCAAAAAAGCCGACAGCTTCAACCCCAGACGCACCCACCGCCCGCCGCAGGCGTGGTAAAAGCCCGCTGCAAGCGACACACCGGCAACAAAACCGCCCAACCCAGCCACACAAAAGTTTTTGGTGGAAGTCAACAAAAAAACCGTCACTTCCAGAAAGGAGCCGCACACAGAAGAAGTACAAGCAGCAAAGCCGCAGGCCAGTTCAGGGAACACCAAAACGCTTGCGCATGACGGTCAAACATGTTCGCAGCCGTGCATAAGATTTATAGGCCAGAAGCGGGCGCGGGGTTCCGATCCGGCCTCGGGGCGATTAGGGGATATCTGCAGCGAGCGAGAAGCTGTAAAAACCCCCAAATCCGCCTATCCGGGTCTGCAGGGCCGCATTCAGGAAAACTACGCATGTTCCAGGGTATGGAGCAACGTATTTTCCGTCTGGCCCGGGCCGGCGGCATCGACACAAACCCCACAACCTTCACCCAGCGGGCCGGGACCTTCGCATCCGCGGCCACCAACACCGGGCAGGCCACACTTCTGACCCGACGTGAAAAAACCGGACTCAACGGATACCTGATCCTGCCGGCCGCGTCTTTGGGAACGAACGCTTCACTGCACCTGGCCCACACTGTCGGTGCCCGTGCCGAAGAAACAACGATGCCCGAAGATCTCGGCGATACCCCGGCGATCGGGACGCTGAACTACAAGCCGTCCCCGGCACTGCGCGAGACCCAGTCCGGCATTGACCCGACCGAGCTTCCGCGGCTGCTGGCCAACGCCTTGCCGGAAGGTTCCTGGGTATCCGTCACGATGCGCAAACCCTCCAACAAGGAACGCAAGCATTACACGCCGTGGCTGGGCAACCGGCTCGGCACCGCGGTCCCCACCCATCACTCCACGTCCCCGACATCCGTCGTTGTCTCCATTACCGCAGGTGGCTCCTCCAAAGCGGAAGTGACCTCGCTGCTCTCCCAGGTCACCGCCGGTCTCCCCGGTTTTGACCTGGACTCCGGTGTGCGCTTCGCTCCGAAACATCACGGCCTCCTCTTCGGTTTCCCGCTCGGTCTGGTACTGGCCGCAGCCACCATGTTCGGTCTGCCGCAGCTACCCGCCGAGTACGCCGAGTTCATTCCCGCCGCAGCAACACCGTTCCTGTTCGTACTGTCCGGTATCGCCGCCGCCCTCGGACTGGCCGCACTCACCGGCCGTGTCACCTCCCCGGATTCGAAGCTTCGCAACCGGCTGGCCGGCACCAACTTCCCGGCCCCGCCTACACGGCGCGGACGTCCCCGGCCTCCCCGGAAAGAACAGAACATCAAAGGACACACAAAGGACGCGAACGGTGACCGGGTGCCCTTTGAAAAATATGTGGCCGCCTCCGATGGGGACTACCCGCTGGCGCCGGACGCGTTCATGGTCGGGCCCAACGTTGTTGTCGGCATGGTCTCCCCGCACGCCGGGGCTGTCTCCGGTGTCGCCGCCACCCGTGCCCGCGCCACCCCACCAGCAATGCTGCAGCCGATCGGTCCGCTGCTGGGAACCAATGACGACGGATCAGCCCACCTGTCCGCAGCTGCGCTTCTCTTTGGTTGCGCGATCGTCGGAAAACCCGGCTCAGGAAAAAGTCTTCTCATCCGTTCCCTGTTCGGCTGGCACTGCCTGGAGCGGGTCAACCCGTCCGACAAACCCGGTTACCCGGGCGTGAACAACGCACTGATCGCCTTCGAATCCAAAGGTGACGGCGTCGCCAAATACGTCCAGTGGGCGCACGCCCTGGGCGACAAAGTCCTGACCATCGACGTCGCCGACGCCCGCACACCGGCGATCGACCTGTTCGCCATACCGGGCGACAACGCGGCCAAAGCGGTCTTCTTCACCAACGCGCTCAAATACACGTTCGGCGCCGACGCGATCGGTGCCCGTTCTTTCCCGACCATTGTCGCCATCCTCACCGCCGCCCTGTCCGTGGACGCGCGCGTCATCGACTCCATCGAAGACCGGGACGACCGGATCCTCAAACACGGCATGTCCCCGCTCTACTACGCGTACCAGCTACTCGCCGGCACTTCCGATAAAGTCGCCGTCCAGCTCGCCACCGGCATCAAAGCCCTGGGCATCAAACTGCGTGAACGCGGGACACCGGACGAAACCCTCGAGCACGCATACATTGCCATCTCCTCCCTCTTCGAGGACCGCACCGAATCCGCGCGCCGGCCCTTCCTGGAGCCACCCCGGAACAAGTTCGAGCAGCTCCTCATCCTGGAGGACTGGTGGACCCCGTCACGCAAAAAGGTCAGCTGGACGGACATCCTTGAAGGCCACCGTTCCGTCGTCATCAACACCGGCTCCTCCCCGTCCGGCATCCTGCTGGATGATGAACAGAACCAGCAGATTTCCTCACTGCTGATGTACTCCCTGCAGAACGCACTCAAGCGCACCTGCTCCGGCTGGCTGGATCAGGGACGGTCCGTGTCCATCTTCGCGGATGAGCTTTCCCTGCTGGCCGGTACCTCCCCGGAAATCGTTGCGTGGATCCGCGACCAGGGCCGGTCCTACGGGATCCGGGCCATGCTCGCCACCCAGCGGCCCGAACAGCTCGGCGCCGCGCTGCGCAACAACTTCCTCACCTACTCAACCCTTATCTCCTTCGCGCAGACCGACGTCCAGACCGCCGCCGAAGTCGCAGCGAACGTCGGCTCCAACAACGAATGGACCACCGAAGACATCCAGCATCTGGAGCCGTACCATGTGGTGGTGCGCGCCGAAGTGGACCAGCGCCGGCAGTCAGCGTTCATCGTCAAGCTCCCCAACTTCGAAGCCGATATGTCCTCCTACGCCACCACGCAGGGGTACACTCATGAACCCGCAGGAGCCTACCCGTGGTAACCGTCGCACCCGAACGCCGCATCGTCAAAGACGGCATCCACGCCGCGATGATGCCCTCCGCCAACCCGGACGACGAGCTGGCGATGCACAACCGGACGGACCCGTACTGGGACAGGCTCTGGGCGCCGGGGTCACAAGCCAACTGGATCACCGGCTCGATCTCGCGGCACCACAGAAAGGAAGGGATAAGCAACGGGAACGCCAAGCTGAGCCTGGACCCGGAGGAGGCGCTGCGGATACTGACATCCAACCGAGGCCGCATCGACAGGTTGGCCGCATGGGGTGTCATGGATTCATGGCGCACAGTGTCATCGGAACAGCTTGCTGCCTTCACCGGCTGCCGCTACTTCCTGGATCCGAACTACTCAACCCTTGCCGCGTCGTTCGCCCTGGACATCATCGACATCGGCACCTACCCGAACAAGACCCGGCCCAGCCCCGGAATGAACCGCAACGTCATCTTCCGGACCTCCAACTCGGAATCGTTCAGCAAGATCATCGCAACAACCCTCACCGGCCCTGAGTGGCTGAGCGTCACCGCCGGGCACCCGTGGTCAACCGGCGGGCAATACGACAGGCACAATATTTTGGCTACGGAGCTTGGGTTGCGGGTCAGCGAGCATCTGAACGTAGGTGCAGTCCTGGGCGAAAAGCTCTCATCGTTTGACCTGCTCGCAGGCGCTGGATTGGGAAAAAAGCTGGCTAGCGCGGACAGCCGTCGGGCCGATGGAACGATCGTCCGAACCGACGGGATGCGCATTGTGTTCGAACTGACCGCCACGGCCTCGGCAGCTTTCGAGAACAAGGTCCGCCGTTGGGCTCAGGTGATTTCGGAGCGGCCGCTGGAAACATCAGGTCTGACGGTGGTGTTTATCGCCGCTCCGCACCCGGATCGTCCCCGGCACACGAGCACCGATCCGCGGCACGAAATCTATCGCAAGATGGCAGCCGTCCTGCGGGAATTTCCAGGCCGCGGCCAGGACTCACCTGCAGCCCGGATGGGCGTCGCGCACTGGGAGACCTGGTTCCCGGACCGGCACTTGATGAGCGAAGAATTCTTCGGCCTGCGGGCCGACTTTGCGATCAACGATGCGACCGGTCCGGACCGGTGGGCAGCACGGGATCTGCTGGGCGACTACCCCTTCACGCCGTGGCACACGTTCGATGCGACCGCAGTACTGGAGAACTCGAAGCTGCTCGCCGCCACCCCGCATTGGATGCGCAAAGGTGACCACACCCACCTGATCGGTTCGCCTATGGACCGCGCCGGCGTCGAGGTTCCGCACCCGGCACCGGCCAAACCGCACCTGTCCAAGGGCCGCCCCCTTGGTGCGGCGGTCGGTAACGGCGGCGACGCGCAACTCCCTGCCCGGCTGCGCATCCACTGGTGATCAGCGGGTAGGTGGAGGCTCCACCACGTTGGCGTGCCGGCGTTTTGTCCGCGGCGCAATCAGGGGCAGCATGCCCGCTTCCTCCATTGCCCGGTGGCCGCTCAGCTGCCGAACCACATCCCAGCTCTCCCGCTCACCGGCGTCCCCGAAGATGGCCAGACTGTTAGCCGGTCCGGTCGTGTACCGGGAGCCGTAGTGGATGCCGCCAAGCCCGGCTGTCTTGAAGGCCTCAGCCCATGAGCAGCACAATCCGTAATCCGGGCAGGTGGACAATTCGCGGTTGGCACCGAAAGAGGTGGACCGCGGCGAGTCCGTCTCAGCAAAGGCGCCGGCACCCTGCAGTGAGAGCTCACAGACGTTGATCCCATCCACGAACGCCGGGTCAATCACCCCGTGGGCCAGGAGCGGGCGCCGGGCCTTCTCCCGGACCGAGGTCTCGATATTCTGCGCCGTGTAGCAGGTGCCGGATGGGGTCTTCAGGTCAAAGCGCTGCGAGCCGTCAGATCCAAACCACCACGGCCCTTGCCCGACAGCCACGGCCCGGTACAGCTCCTCACCTTCCTCAAAGTCGGTGGCCGGAAACCCGGTCAGGTCACCGGGGTCCGACAATCCGGGGTCCGCGCTCATGCTGCCCAGACGGCGGCATCTGATGCGGCCATAGTCAACACCGGAGCGAGGGTGCGTTCGTCACCCAGCCACTCTGCCGGGGACATCCCTTCCAGCTCGTCATCAATTTTCGACGTCAGCCACAGCGCCCACGTCCACGGCGATGCCGTACCCTGCGCCAGCACAGTCAACACCTCGGTCAATCCGTTGATCACGGTGCCGTCCCGACGGAACTGCCAGGTCGGGTACAGCAGATGGTTATCCTCTGTTTTGCAGGCCAGAATCTGGAGCGCACTGGACCGTTTGCCCAGGTTCTGCCGTGTCGTGGCCAGCCACCGCTGCAGCCCGGCCGTGTCATAGAAAGGGCCTACGGCGTCCATCATGGGGTTGTTGTCCTCAACGGAAGGGAATGTCCTCACAACGTTCTGAGCGAGGAGGCCGATGTCCATACCGCGCAGAGACTTGTGCTGGCGCTCCATCTCTTCGGCCATCCGAAGAGCGAGGTCTTGGATCTCTGCCGTTCCCGGCATTAGGTTCCCCTTCCATTCCAACCGACGGTGTGTAAACCGCGTCAACCAAGGCTATCCCCGGTGGTGGGGACGGTCAACGGAAATGGCCTGTCCGAGTGCACCCGTGGCTGCATTGCCTACGCATGTTTCAGGGTATGAGCGAAAAGAATATGAAAGAACGCGTCCTGGATCAGAGCGCGAAGGACAAGAAGGACATTGAGGACTGGATGTTCGGCTCCGGCGGCAAGATCCTCGGCGCCATCGTGGTCCTCCTCGGCATCTGGACCGTCGTCCGTCTGTTCTGGTCCTGATGAGCAACGGCATCTACGGCCGGGCCGCCACCGGTCTGCAGGACACGTCCTGGGCGGTGAATGAGAACGTCGCGAAAATCGGCGCTAAAGGTGAGCAGAAGACCGAGGCGCTGCTGAACGGCTTCGCCATGAAAGCTGCCGTCCTGCACGACCTGAGGATCCCGATCCCCGGGTTCAAAGCCAACATCGACCACGCCATAGTCTCGGGCAGGTCGGTGCTGCTGATTGACTCCAAAATGTGGAAGCCCGGGTTCTACTGGTCCATGCTCGGCTACCGCCGCGGCTGGGAGAAGACACCGCACGTCGGCAAATCCCAGGAGTACGTCTCCAAGGCGATGAACACGTTCCTGAACGGGACCGGTGCCCGCGTCCTCACTCCGCGCCTGGTTGTCTGGTCCTCCCGTGACAACCAACCGGTGAGCACCTGGATGCTCACCGTTCCAGGAGCCGAAGTGGTCAACGGGCTGCGCATCGTGCCCGTTGTGAAATCTTTCGTCCGGGGCGGCTCCGCGGACCCGGCCATCGTGCGCCGGCTCCAAGAACTGCTCGTCAAAGCCCCGCGCGCAGCAAAGCAGACCGCGCATTGGTCAGACACCGACCAGTTCAAAGCCCCGCCGCCGCGGCCGGCCCGCGTCGACGTCTACGCAGACAACGACCCGTTCGCCTAAACCGCGCACCGGCGGCCGCCCCTCACGGAGACCGCCGCTGGGGCGCCCGGCGCATAGAGAACGCAGGAAGCTTTCACGACGGAAAGGCCATCATGGCTGCACCACGCAGGAACCAGGCACCCGGCAAACCGATCACCCCGCTCGTGATGCTCGGCGCCGCCGCCGCTGCCGGTTACGCCATCTACCAGGGTTACCCCGGCATCGCCCTCATCTGGGCCGGGCTGCTCGTCTCCGCGTGGACGCACCCGCCGGCCATGTTCACCGGCAAGAAAGACGCCCGCGGCTACCCGTCGCCGGCGCATCCGGGCGAGCAGGCGACCATGAACAAGTACCGGCACTGGGAGGACCTGAAATTCAAACTCGTCCTGCCCAACGTGGATTGGCTCCCCGGACTCAAGCCGCGCCTGTCTTTCCTCGTCGCCCTCTGGGCCGGGTCCGCCGCCTACCTGATCCCGGTCAAAGACGAAACCTACACCAACGGGTACGGCCCGTGGATCAATGCCGCCGCCGCGTTCCTGGCCATCGTCCAATACTCCGCGTCCCGGCGTCGCACCCAGGTTGCCGACGATGAAAACCCCGGGGCGCGCGTTGATTCGCTGATCGCCCTCGCAAAGAAGAACGTCGCAAAAGTGATCGGTCTGACCATCGCAGGCATTGTTGTCGGCGGCATCGTCGGCACGGTAGCGACGGTGCTGCTGCCGCTGGCCACGACCGCGTTCGGGGTCCACGCCATCCCGGACCCGGCCATCTGGGCGCTGGTCCTCACAGGCGGACCCCTAGCTCTGCTGTCGAGGGCGTGGATCACTGAAGCGCTCGAACACTGGAGGATCGTCGTCGCAGCCCGCGAAGAATGGAAAGGCCGGTGGGAGATGCTCAAACAGGACCCGGCTCCGCGGCTCATTGACCGGCAGGAAGTCGGCTCCGCCATCATCGACACCTTCGACGCCCCGGCCGGGACCGGCGCCGCACCATACTTCGTCATGGCCGACAAGATCAACCCGACCCTGGGGACGGGCGCAAAATTCGCGGTCCTGGACGTCCCCAACCTTGACTCCAACAACTCCCCCGTCCCTGGCACCAAACACCCGCTGCGGTTCGAGATCGTCCGCTGGCCCTCCGACCAGATGCCTGACATCACCGACCCGGAAACCCCCAAAGAGGTCGTCTACCAGCTGGTCCGCTGCGCGATCGCGTGGGCCGCCGACGGTGTCTACTCCCGGCCCGTCATCGACGACGTACACCTGCTCACCTGCCCGCCGGCCCCTGCCGGAGATGACGAAAAGCGGGCACCCGCCGGCGGCGCCGCATGGGCCATCACCTGGTATCTGCCGGACGGGCCGCCCCCTTCCTACATCCGGGCCAACGGCCGCAACGAAATGCAGGACGCCCTCCAAGCCCACGTCCTCGTCGACCACCGGGCACAAAACGGCAACGGCTGCGCGTACGCGGGTGCGCTACTGGACCCTGACACCAACTGGGACCCGTCCTGCGGGCTGACCACCAAGGACATGAAAAAACTCGCTGACGAAGACCAATGGAACAACCGCTGGGCCGAAGCCGCCCCGAAACACAAAGCAAACCCTCCCGTCATGGAAGCCTCCACCGCCAGCACCGCCCGGCTCAAAAACGGTGTCACCATCAACCACCTGGCCTTCATTACCCGCCAGGGCATGACCCCGCACGACTTCTTCCTATTCGAGCCCGCCCTGCCGTCTACGTTGAACGCCGCACCGTTCGTCGCCATGACCGGCTTCCCCGGCACCGGTAAACGCCCGGGCGAACGCCACCCGCAGGCGTTCAGCGTCCACTGGTCCACCGAGTCCGTGCCCGCCAAACCCGACGACCTGGCACCGGTCCCCCGCTCCGAGGGGCCAAAATGGGTCCTCGCCGGCCTCGTCAACCAGGCGTTCAAAGCCGCCAAGCTGTCCGACCGCCCCGAGATCGCCGCCGTCACCTGCCTTACCAAACCGGAATCCCGCCAGCACATCTGGAAAATCGACCTGCGCCTGTACGGCGGCGTCACCCTCAACGACGTCCGCGGCATGGCGCAACGGATCCGCCAGCACTGGGCTTCGGACTGGCTGCGCGTCGCCGCCGCCCAAGACGGCTGCACCATCGTCGTCGGTGCCCGCCCCTCCAAAGTCCAGCTCGCCAGCCCCCGCCACGAGCAGTACCTCGAATCCCTGAACTGGGACCAGGTGTTCCTGGACTCCGGGATCTCCGGCATCGGCGGCATGATGCCCGTGCTGACCAACGTTGACCACATGCCGCGGAACCAGCAGGTCTCCATCCTGGACTTCGACCTGCCCACCGGAATGGACTTCACCTCCTTCACCGGTGTCCGCACCAAGCTTGAATCCAACTCCGGCAACTCTTTCGTGGAGCCCCGCCGGATCAAGAACGCCTCCAATAAGATCCAGCTGCTCACCTGCGAAGTGAACCCTATGCCGGAAAAGGCCGGCTACGACTGGGACTACATCGACTCGTCTGATTTCATTCCGTTCGCGACCGGGGTTGACGGAGAGCCCGTGGAGTACAACTTTCGCGTCGACGCACACCTCCTTTGTGCCGGGGCATCAGGTGGGGGCAAATCGGTTTTGCTTCAATCCTTGGCCTACGGATGCCTGATTCGGGAGTACGAACTCTATGTTGCCGACCCCACCAAAGGGGGTGCCGACTTCAAATTCGCGGAGCCCTATGCGAAGGCTTTCACCGCTACGCCTTTCGAGGCGGCTGCCATGATGAAGGGAATTTACGCTGAGGTTGTCCGGCGAAAGAACCTCAACACAGCTCACGAGGTAGGCAACTACCGTGACCTACCGGAGGACATCCGGCCCAAGCACATGGTCATTCTCCTCGATGAGTTCACCTCCCTGATGGGTCAAGACCCAGTGCCGCCTGCCAGCGATGACCCGGAGATGGATATCGAGCGGGACATGATCATCGCGACCAACAGGGCCAAGACAGAGGTCGGCGTCTACGCCGGAAAGATTGCCCGTGAGGCCCGCTCGGCCGGAGCCACCCTCATTCTCGCGACACAGAAGCTGGCTGCAAAAATGCTCGACACCATCCCCGGGGCAGGGGATCTTAAGGTGAACCTTTCCCGTTTGCTGATGGGCAAGGCCACTTACGGGGACAAGCAATCCGCTCTTCGGGCTCCGCAGGATGCCCCGGACCTTGGTGACGCTATCCCGCCCGGCCGCGGACTCTTCGAAACTACTGCTGGCGCGGCCATGGCCATCCAAGCCTGGTATGACCCGGCTGAGCAAATCGTCCTACGGGAAAAACTGTCCCAGCGAATCGAGCCCTTGGCCGAATCCGCCAAACTCGAGCTGACCCCTTTCATGATGAAAATACCGGAGGTTGCCGGGGGTATATTTGCTCCGGCACCTGCTGTACGCCGACCTGCCACAGCAGCCGTCGTGGACCTGGGCGAGATCGAATTGGCTTTCGATGATCTGGACTGGTCAGAACTGGAACTCACCGAGGACCAGCCGGCAGCGGCCGGGACTGTTCAGGATGACGCGGTCGAGGACACTGTCACCACAGTCAATGACGATGGTGATGATGAGCTGTTGTGGCCTGAGGACGAAGCAGAGCCCGACGTGGATGAAACCTCGGTGGTGTTCTTCGACGTTGACGGGTCCATCTCTCCGTTCACGTTCCGGGAAGGGTTGGACCATATGGCGGCACCCGGGCATGGAACCGTCATGTTTGACCCTGCCGTCCTTGGCCGGATGGCAGCCCTCCCCGTCCTCCAGGCGTGGCTGAGCCCCTGGGAGGATGATGCACCGGATAACTTCGGGCACCTGCTCCCGCGGGCTGTGGAGGCGCTCATTGCCGACACTGAGGAGACCGGCTGGTGGAAAATTGACGCCGCCCTGGACTGGCTTCGTGAAAACCCGCGGATCCGACGGCTGGTCTGGATCGATGACGAGCTCGGCTCCGAAGATCCCATCCTGAGTCTGACCTACCAGGACATCGCTGCGGAAGCCTTCGAAGCTGCCGGGGTGGAGGCCCTGCTCGTCGTTCCCAACGCGGACCAGGGTGTCACCGACTCTGAGCTGGATGAGATCGAGGCGTTCTTCGACACGTCATCCCCAAGGACACGTGCTGCTGTGAGAGGAGAAGTCCCTGCAGAAGCTCCGGTTGCGGATCTGGTACCGGCGCCAGGAGTCACCGCCGTGCCTGACGAGCTGGACTGGTCCGAGATGGAAGCGGACGTCGCCACACCGGCCACTGAGGAGTCCGGCGTCGAGGACCCGTTCACGGTCCCGGCACCGGTCACCGCCGTGCCGGACCTGTTTGATGATCCGTTCGCGGAGACTGCCCCACGGAAGCGTTTCGTCCCAGATGATGACGATCCATTCGCCTAGACAGGCTTTGCGTGCACGTCGTTCTGTTCCCTCACCGTCGCCGCCAGATGGCTGGGGGGTCAGGGAGGTGGGGGTGCGAGGATCTTGGCAGAGACCCTTCTTTCGACCCGTGCAGCCTTTGTCCGCGGCCTCGGGATGAGTCTGCCTGCGGCGGCCGGCCTTGCCGATACCTGGGCCTGCACAGGAGCTCTCCGATCCCAGGGACGACTGCGGCGGCGGCGGCGGGGACCCTTTGGTACCTGGCCGCACACATGAGGGGAAGAAACCAAATTCTTCCGATGTGAAAGGACTGCCCGCCGCCATGATGGGAGCCCACCACGCAGCCTGCGGCGCCGCCGCCTGGGTTGCCTTGACCACCAACATCCACGTGGACATCTCAGCCGTTGCCGAGAAGGCTGCTTTCCTGCCGCATAGCCTGGACCTCGGTTTCGGACTGTTCGATGTCAGCCCGGTCGGCATTGTCACCGGTGCGCTGGTTACCGCGGGCGCTGCGATGCTCCCGGACGCTGACCATCATAATGCGACGATCGCCCATTCCCTGCCGCCGCTGTCCAACGCCATGTGCACCGGAATCGGCAAAGTAGCCGGAGGCCACCGGCACGGCACCCACTCAGTGGCCGGGATTGCCGTGTTCGTCCTCATCGCCTGGCTTGCCGGACTGTGGACCTACAACCTGGACGGCTTCGGCACCATCTACCCGGGCGCGGGAATCCTGTCGGTCCTACTTGTTGCTTTCGCCGCGAAAGCCTTGAAAATCATCCCGGACCGGATGCGTAAATCCCCGTGGGCGGTGGGTCTCACCACCGGGGCGTTCATCACTTTCTTTGCCCCGCAGGAGCAGGGCTGGTTTCCGATTGCCATGGGTATCGGCGTCATCATCCACATCCTCGGGGACATGATGACCACCGAGGGGTGCAACCTGGCGTGGCCGTTCGCCATCAAGCCGCCCAAGGCGATCGCCAAGCTGCCCATCCTCAAAGACTGCTGGCACCCCAACGGCTACATGACCATCCCGGTCCTCGGCCACGCCGGATCCGTTCGGGAATGGTTGCTGCTGGTCCCGATCGGTGCGTACGCCATCTTCGGCGTCGGCGCCACCCTGGTCGGCATGGGACAGACCGGCCTCCACGAACTCGTCCAAGCCGCAGCAATCGGACACTAGCTTAGGACCCTGAAGCCATACATCGTCGTGCAGGGGTTTGTCGCCAGACCCCTGCGCTGCCGCACACATAAGGGTTATGGACAACACAACAACAGCAAACCGTGTACCGGCCGGAGTCATTACGGGAGGCCAGTTCGCCCCCACACCGCATAATGAGCCCGCACTGACCCTGATCCCGGCACCCGTTGACGGTCCGGACTTCGACTATGAATTCGAAGCCGACCACGGGCCGGGCCTGGCCAAAGAGCTTCAGGCACTCCCGCGAATCCCGGCAAAGGCAGCCATCAGTGCCGGTCGGGTCGCGGACCTGATCCGGGACTCCTACGCCGTGTACTGGACCGGGGAGGACAGCGCTCCACGGACCCGCGCAGAGGCTGTGCAAGACCTTGAAGAAGCGCTGGGATACCTTCCCCGTGACAAACGCGAGCACCACATGCAGCTGATCCGCTTCGCCGTCCATGAAGAGATGAAGCACTGGGCGGACAGCGGGCATGTCCTGAACCCGGAACACAAATATGAGCTGCTCATCGAGGAAGCCGACTACACCGGTGAGGATGACCTGCTCGACAACGGCCAGGAAGAGAACCGGGAACGGTGGGAGCTGCTGGCCAACACGGCCGCCCACTACGCCGTGGCTGCAGGCAACGCCATCTCCGTCCAGCACAGCAGCGCCGCGGTCGCCTGATCCGCAGCCCTCCAACCAGGGGCCGTTCCATTACGGGGCGGCCCTTTCTGCGTGCCTGGGACGATGAGCGTCTACGCATGTTCCTTACACATGAGACACATGAAAGAAAACCCGGACAAGCCCATCGCACTCATCGACATGGACGGCACCTGGCTGCAGTGGGGTGTCCGGCTCAACGAGATCCTGTTACGGCTGGACCCTTCCTTCCCGATCGTCGACGACGACAAGCGTACTGGATGGGATGACCTGGCCGGCCCCGGCGCCAACCCGGAGGTACTGAAAGCGGCGATGAACCACCCGGATCTGTACACCGGACTGGACCCTGTCCCTTACGCCGTGGAAGCAATTCTTGAGATGGCGGATGAAGGATGGAACGTCTTCCATTGCTCCACCCCGACGTGGACCAACCCCGGATGCGTGGCAGGAAAACTGGCCGCCGTCGATCAGTATTTCGGACCGGAATGGGCTGACCGGCTCATCCTCACCTACGACAAAACCGTGGTCAGGGGCGACGTCCTGGCCGACGATAAAGGCGTCATCACCGGGGCTGCAGTGCCGACCTGGAAGCACCTCATCCACGACCAGTCCCATAACCGCTCCGTGACAGGAACCCCGCGGATGACAGACTGGCGGGAATGGCGCGGCCATGTCTACCCGATGCTGGGGGCTGTCTCCGTTTAGAGCATCAGGGGGCCGCACCACTTCACGGTGGTGCGGCCCCTTTCGTGTATCCGGATCAGGAAAAGGCTCGTAAAGCAGTCCCCCCTTTCCGGTTCCGGAGCTTGCCGTAGAGCCCGTGAACCCGATTTTTTGGTTTTTCGTGTCCACAGCTCCAACGCCCCAAAACACGAAATGGCCCCCTATTTGGGAGCCATGTGATAACCCTCGTCTCTAGGGGTCGGTACCGTTCCTCAGGTTATCACATGAAACCAAATCTGTGGTCTCTCACCTTTGAAGCCACTCCACCGCCAAAACGGCCCGATCACGGGTGAAACGGACCTCACTCGCACAACACAACAGGCCTGCATCCCAGTGCTGGCGCGGATTTTGCCGGGTGCCGGACCCTCACTCGACCAAACCTACCTGGGGAGGGACATATATATGGAGAGAAAAGTACTCTCTCTATAAGGGGGAGGGGCTGAAGGGCAGAGAGCAAGGGGCCCCTTATATATATATATCTCTTAAGGTCGTTTAAGTAGAGTAGTAGTAGTAGGGGCCCTATATTCCCCGCCGTTCCGGGGATTTTCCCACTCGACCAAGTGGTAGGGTGACGGTCGTTTGGTGGGAACGACCGGTAGGGCGGCAAATTAGCCCGACTGGGCATCTCTCAGGGCGCCGAAGCCTGTTTTGCCGGCAGCCGCACACATAGCTGGCATGACGACATCACAGAACCGGCAGCCCAAAGGGATCACCAACGGAGGGCAATTCGCCTCTGATGCCCATGCGGAATCCACCCTCCTGCTTGACCCGGCCCACCGCGCTGTAACCCTCGCCCCTGGCGACGGCGACACCTTCCCGGAACTGGCCGACGGTGAGGTCATCGAGACCCTGAACGTGAGCCGGTCCGATGACGGCTTCGGCTACTGGGTTTCCCCGGCTAAGACGATCAACCTGAAAGGGCTCATCACCGACGCAGACCCACGACTGCACGGGCAGACCCTGGACGACTGGCTGGAGCGCAACAGCCCCGTCATCGAAGACTTCCTCGCCGAACGCTACGACGCCGACGTCACCACCGATGAAGGCTGGGACGAGGTCAGCGTTGAATGCACCGCTCAGCTTCCGGATGGACCACTGACCGAAGCCCAGGTCGTGGACGCAGCGTGGAACTGGACCAAAGTCGTCCAGCTGCACAACGAATCCGATCACGGCTCCTTCAGGTCGGTGAACCTGGGCCGGCTCATCGTTGAACGCGTCCAAGACGCCACCGTCCTGACCAACCCGTACGCGGCCCGCAGCGCCGGCCTGCACCTGAGTGCGGACGAGATGGACGGCATGATCGAGGAGAGCCGGGGCAGCAGCCGTCCGGTCACCGACGCGACAGCCGTTGCCATCGCACGGGAGCTCAACAGGATCCGCACCTCCCGTGGTGTGATCGCCTACCCGGCCGTTGGCCGGCTGGCCAGCCGCGGGTATCTGGACAACACCGCCGTGGACCTGGAACTCTCCCGCGCGTCCGCGGCTAACCAGCAGTCCGTCTCCCCGGACCGGAAACTTGCCGCCCGGATCGAGGCAATGCAGTCGTGGATGAGCGACGGTGGCAGCCACGCATGAGTGTCACCACCCGCCACCCCCGTGGAACGCGGGCCGGCGGACGGTTCGGCCCCACCGTGCGGACCGAGCCGTCACTGACCCTCTCCCCCTGCATGGCCTCAGCGGAGGTGTACCGCCGGTACACGGAAAACAAGATGGGCAAGAACGAACAGCGCGCCTGGTCCAGGGGGCCTACGATTCCGGGTTGCTGCACCGGATGGCCGGAAACCGGAACCGCAACGAGGTGGACGCCGTCATGGCGGCCGCGACGGATGACGACAAGCTGGACGCCGCGATCCATGGCGTCACGCCGGCGGACAGCATTGCATTCCAGCTGTGCCGAAACCTGCTCGCAACCCAGCGATCATCGTGAGCGTCCTGCGCGAGATTCCGGCCAGCCGCGAGGGCAACTTCTTCGGCTGGGATCAGCTGGTCCCCAAATTGCTCCACAGGAACAAGAACTAGGAACCCCGGTAAAAGCGAGCCAGCGTGATCCCGCTCCGGACGTCGAAGGGCATCACGAGGAGGATGGTTCACCGATTCCGTCGAGACCGGATCGTCCCTCAGAGTTCCTGCCCGGAACCACGTAGCAGTAAACCTCCTGAAGCCCCGCACCCCTGGACTGCGGGGCTTCGCCATTCCCGGCAACCGCCGCACACAGCACTAGTATGACTTTCACCGCAAACGATCACCCGCGCGGATTCGGCGGACGCTTCACCTCCACCGTCCACGCCGAACCGGGGACCACGCTGACCGCGCCGGAGCCTTCGGATACGATCCAGTGCCGCCGCCTTGAAGCAGCCCAGATGGTCCTCGCTGATTACCGTGAAATGGAAATTTTGGACCATTCCCCGGCCGGGCGCGAAACCGTCACACTCGGTGAGCTCGGGGATCCCGCACTGGCCCTGGGCAACTGCTGGGCCGCCACGGGCGAACTCATCGAACAGGTGGGCGCGTCCGAGTTCGATGTCGACTGGCTGGATGAAATCACGATCAGGCGGGCCCGGCTGGGAGGCCAGCATGTTGCTGTCCTTGCCGGGGACCGGGACGGGCAGTTCGTCATCGACTTCACGGCCCGGCAGTTCCATCCCGAGCTTCCTTTCCCGTACGTCGCCGGCGTCGACGAGTGGAAAGCCATAGTGGAGCGCGCCTCGGGAACCCGATGGATCATGGACGATTGAGCTTTCCGGTGTGGCGCTGCGCGTTTTGCATCCAAGCCGTACACGATAGAGGTATGCCACTACCTAAGCAGCCATTCTTCAAGAAAAAATCTGTGCAAAATCAGCAGCCTGCAGGTGCCCCCAATTCCACCGGCGGGCAATTTGTCCCCACGCAACATGCCGAACCGGATGTCACATTGCCCTCCAATGAGAAGTCGATCTTCACTGAGGCGGACAATGAGCCGGACATCTTTGCGGATTCACCAACCACTGACGGTTACTCGCGCAATGTGCCCGCGAACGACTTCCTCGACAGCCCCGAAGATCCCATAATCCTCTCTCCCTACCCCGCTGTCGGACTTCCCGCCAAGCGCCCAACCGCCGGCGGACTTCCCACCAGTCCTGCTGCGGCTGACCTCCAACAGCGCGAGGCCAGCCAAAACATCGTGTTCGCCGCGGCTAAGAAGTACGCGTCTCATTTGCTGAACGCCAGAACTGTCAGCATCTCCTCTGACGACAAGGGGTATCTGCATGTCGATGAAGTCAGGGATCACGCCAACGAATCCATGTTCATGAACAATGACAGTCGATCCTCTGTCGCTAGCTCGCTGCAGTTCGAAATCAGGGCTAATGTCCCCTACGGCGTTCCCCTTCCAGCGCATCACGTCCTCGGTGATCTGAAATCCGCTTCAATTGATGCGTCAGCCCTGCTCAGGGGCGAAATCAAAATCGTCGGTTTCGGAAAGCCCGCCCCCTTCTGATATTTCTCTGTCCAAAACTCGCCCGCGCCGGATGTCCCGACGCGGGCGAGTCGTCTTTGAGGGTTTGCTTCCATCAGATTTGCGCGGATTTTCGTCGGGCCGCACACAGACAAGGTATGACCGAAAATATCAGCCGCCAGCCCAAGGGGGTTCCGGTCGGTGGCCAGTTCGCCGCCACCACCCATACCGAACCTGAACTGTCTCCTCTGACGTCGGTTACCCCGTTCCACGATGCGGATGGCACCGACTGGGAGTTCGGCGGGGATGAGTACACGGACGTCTACAACTCGTTTCAGCACGCAGTCGAGGTCCGCATCACCACTGACATCCGCGAAGACGGCGCCTACGCGACAGTCACAGACTTCCGCAGGAACCGCCCACTGGTCCTTGGCGACCGGACCCATCATGAGTCCTTGGAGGAAGCCAAGGCGCACGGCAAAGCGATCCGGGAACGGGCTAACAGCTACGAGCACAACCACATCGGGGAAGGATCCCGCTCCCCGTGGGGGAAGCTGCAGGGTGTCGACCCTGTGGCGGTCGGCATTGACGCCGTCTGGACGGAGCGGCATGGCGGTTTCAAACTATCCCCGGAGCGCGCTGCGGAGGTAGACCCGGCCTGGCGTGAAGTTGCCGGCTGGTATGAGCAGGACTGCGCGTGGGCCAAGGCCATCATCACCCACCATCAGGATCTGAAGCCGGCCGATGTTGCCGGGGCTCACAAAGCAGCACGCGAATATTACCCGGATGAGTACACGGCAATTGTCGGCAAGGATCCCGCCAAATACGGTCTCGCTTCTTTTCAGCCGATCACCGCTGCCGAGTCGTCGATTATCGAAACACGCGAATTCCTGGCCGCACGTGCCGACACGCATGTCCGGGTCGAACGAGTAAATCTGACGCCGGAAGGGCATTCCGGCATGGTTTCCGTCGACGTTCATGACATCCCTGCGGACGGCCGCGATGAGGAAGACAGCCCTGCCGTCAACGCCCGCACCATTCTGGTCCCAGAGCAGGAGTGGAAAATGCCGTGGACGGAGCGCCGGACCATTCCAAAGTCGGACGCATACCAGACCCTGGAGCTCGCTTAGCCGTCATTGCACCGGTTAGACCAAGGTCACCGTCACCACGGAACTGCAGCCCCAGGATTGGCCCCGGGGACTGCAGTTCCTGCGTCTACGCATGTTTTTCAGAGAGGCCCGCCATAAGGCCGGCACGCCACCTCTTTGTTTTTGGAGATCCGTGAAAAGCCCTTCTCTCGTTACCCGATCATTGGCAGTCCTTGTGCTGGGTGCCTCTATTCTTGCGGTGGCCGCACCTGCGCAGGCCGCCCCGGCCAGGACCTCCGTGAAGGTCGCCTCCTTCAATGTCGACTCCGCCTGGCGCCAGAAGGTTGACCCGTCCATCCCCGGCTGGGACGCCCGCGTCCAGGGCATCGGCCGGATCATTAACACAGCGAATCCGGATGTCGTAGGCATTCAGGAGGCTCCCGACATCAACATTGACGGGCGCGTCTACCATCAGGGCGACGACATCAGCCGCCAGACCGGTTTCAAGATGTACCAGCCATCAGACCCTGCCGCGAAGCTTGATCCGATCCTCTACCGCAGCGTACTTTTCGACATGACAGGGTCAGGCTACAAGGTGTTCGAGCAGAAGCCCTACCCGAACTACGGCAAGGTGATGACCTGGGTGAAGTTGCGTTCCAAGGCCACCGGACAGTCTTTCCTCGTCGCCAACACCCACTTCCAGGTCGGGGCTGACAAGCAGGCTGACCGGGACCGTGAAGGCGCCCTGCTGGCCGATGAGGTCCGGCGCATTTCAGGTGGTCTCCCTGTCTTCGTGACCGGGGATTTCAATGCCAGTGCCTCCAAGAACGCACCTCAGACAAAGAACCTTGCGGCCATCGGGCTGAAGGACATGTACGCCATGACCTCTGACCGGATGCACCCGGAAATGAAGACATACAACGGATACCAGTGGCCAGTTGCGGGTTCTTCACGAATCGATCAGGTCTACGCCGGAGCACCGGCAGGTAAAGACCTGAAAGTCAGCTACTGGGAGAACTGGACGGCTTACGGCAACCAGATCATTGGTGGCCGGCAGCCGTCGGATCACGACATGATCTACGCCGTGGCGACGTTCAAGTAGTACCTTCCCTCCGTGCCGCGGCATTTGTTTTCGTCTTGCGCGAGGCAGCCGGCGTCCCCTGATCGGCAAATTCTTTGACAGCAGGCCCCGGTACAGTGCCGGGGCCTGCTGTGTTTCCCGGCAGCCGCACACAGTCCAGGTATGAGCATCAGTATTGTTACCCGCCCCCGGCCGATCCGCCGGCTCGATGGCGAGAAGGTCTTCGAACGCCGCAACCTGACCGTCACAGTGGACCAGATCGTCCACCCCGACGGCCGGGACGGCGAATACGTCCTGGTCGACACGGGCTGCCGCTACGCCGTTTCGGTCATCCCTTTAGCTGTCATTGACGGCGAAGCCAGGATCGCTCTGGTCCGCCAGCACCGCTACCCGGTTGACGATTACACCCTTGAGCTTCCCGGGGGCGGCGCCTCAGCGATCGCACCGCAGGAAGCCCTGCGGGAACTTGTCGAAGAAACCGGCATCATCCCTGACTCCATTGAACTCCTTGGTGTTTCCTACCAGGCAGCAGGATCCTCCCCGATCACCGGCTCCACCTGGCTCGCACACGTCCCGGCCGCCGCGGCGGACCTGGCCTACGTTGAAGGCGAATCCGGCGCCGTCACCGAGTGGTACACGGTCCCCGAGATCCTGACCATGATGGCTACCGGCACGATCAACTGCACCATCACCCTCGCCGCCCTGGCGCAGGCAATCGTTGCCGGTAAGTTCGGCACCCTTATGAAGGAATGCTCATGACCACTGACACCACCACCCGCCAGCCTAAAGGCGTACCAGTCGGCGGGCAGTTCGCCGCTACGGCACATTCTGACTCGGTAGCAGCACTGGAACGGCCTGCTATCGAAGACCTGACCTTCAGCCATAACGATGACGAGTATGAGATCGAACGCGATGGTAACGGCCGCTACACGATTTACTCCGACGAGAGTGAGGTCGCCTCGTTCACCTACGACGCGGACCCTGCCGACCGGTCGGCGCTGGAGACCGCTGCTGTCGCCGCACTGACCGAACAGAATGAACGCCTCAAGCTGGTCACCTCCCCCGGCGCCCGTGTCCTGTGGACTGATCCGGACGGCTGCGCGGTCCATCCCGGAAAGGTGGTTGCCGCCGAAGGCGAAATCGTCACGGTGGCTCTGACTTCCGGCGGAGAAGCTGAAGTATTCGGTAACGAACTCACCGTCGATGAGGCTGCCACCTCAAAGCATCGGGATGCGATCTCACCGATTGACACCCCGGTTGTCTGGACTGACCCGTCCACCGGCAAGAAACATCACGGCCGGTCCCTTGGCTCCATTGGCGGTGACAACTTCGCTATCCAGATCCCGTTCGCCGGCAGAGGGTTCAGCGCAGCCAAAGCTCATGATCTCGAACTGGCTGCCGCCGGACCTCCTGCGCCGCCGGTGAAGTTTACTGAGCCGAACCGGAAAATCCGGGGGCACAACTTTTACGCCCCCAAAGCGGTCCTGTCCAAGGTACCTGCCCTGGGTGCAACGGAAGACACCCCGCTGGAGGAGAAAAAGTTCCACCTGCACTATTTCACCGGCGGAGCCGCCAACTGGTACATCGCAGAATACGATCCCGCCACAGGTAAAGCTTTCGGACTGATGGACCCCTCCGGCCGCGGCGACGGCTCCTGGGGTTACGTCAGCCTTCCCGAGCTGGAAGCCTACAACCCGTCCGGGTACCGCGTCATCGAACGGGACTGCTACTTCTCCCAAGGCAACCTCGCCCACGTCACCCGCAACAACTGATCCGCCGGCCAGGAGCATTCCGTTATGAAGACAGACCCAAATCGTCAGCCCAAGGGTGTCCCGGTCGGCGGCCAATTCGCCGCCACCACCCACAATGAAGCAGCGTTCACCCTGGCCAGTCCGGGACCGGCGCTGCCTGAACTTGAAGCGTACGGGGAAATCCCGACACCCCTGAAAGGGCAAACGCTCGAGACCGGGGAACCCGCTGAAGCTACCTTTGAGGGCTCCTACCGGGCGTATTTCCGCCCACTGGATGAGTACGAAACGAGCCACGGGCCGTTTACAGGCCAGCAGCCGATCTCTGAAGCTGAGATTCTCGACCTTGCCGGTATCGGCGAGGAAAACCTGGGTCGCCACCGAGGCACCTCGCTCGAGCGTGACGATGACACGGGCGAACCTGTCATTGTGGTCTATACGCGTAACGGCGGCGGCAACCGGGAATGCTGGCAGGATGACTGCGACGGCCAATGCACCGGCTGCATCCAGACCGACGCCATTCCCGCACTGCCCACCTACCTTCGAGACGAAGACGACGAGGGTGACAGAACCTACGCGAACAACTACTTTTGTCCTGTCGATGCGGCCACCGGCCGTGCCGCGCTCGAAGCCCAGGAGAGGCAGCAGCTGCTTGGCCGCCTCAAGTATTTCCGGGATGCCATCACCACCGGCAAGCAACCCCCGTGGTCTGTTTTGTCCCCTGTCCTGGCAGAATCGGAGAGGAACGATCTGCGGTACAAGCTGCAGAAGCTGCGCGAGCAGGCTGGTTACCGTGCCAGGGACCGGCGCTACGCTGACGCTGTGCAGGAAGCTCTCGGGAGCGGCGCCAATCTCCCAGCTTCCGGAATGGCACGGGTCCCGAGTGCGTACTACACCTACAACACCGCACTGCAATACCAAGCCATAAAGGAAGCGGCGGCGACCACAGCCCGCTCCGAGGCGGAGACGCTTGCTGGTGAGCTGACGGGAGCGCTGCCGCCAGCGGTCACCGCACTGGCCGTCGCAGAATATGACAGGCTCAGCGACAGCGCCACGAAACTAGAGGCCGGGGCCCTAGAGAGCAAGGAGAAACTCGCGGCCGCCGCGGCGGTGATGAAAAACTGGGCCGCACTTCAACACCGGGCTGCAGACGAAGCTGACGCAAAAGTAACCGAGGCGCAGAACATATTGAACAACTTCGACTGGTCAGCATCATTCCCTGGCGATACCAAAGACTGCCTGCCCCGTCCGACAGACTCCTGACCACCATCCAGCAGCCCCGGATTATTTCGGGGCTGCTCTGTTATCCCGCAGCCGCACACACTCCTGGTATGAGCACAGACACGACCAATCGCCAGCCCAAAGGCATCCCGACCGGCGGTCAATTCGTCCCGACATCCCACACGGAACCCGATCTGCACCTCGATCCGGTCAAATCTTCCCCTGAGGGCACCTGTTCAGAATGTGATGAAACCGTCGAAGATTTCCAGTCTGAACCCGGCCTCTGTGAAGGTTGTAACTCCGAACATACCTGCCGGGAATGCGGCAATCGAAATGATCTTGGCGGGTACGGTTACGACGGGCTATGCATCAATTGTGCCGACAAGGAATTTGACGATGAAGAAGACGAAGACAGCGACGTTGTGTGTGTCTTCGACCATGAGGGGGCCTCTATCCAGGTCGACCACTGCGGCGAGGATAATTACGCGCTCTACGACGAGGAAACCAACGAGCATCTCGCTGACTTTGAGTTTGTCGGTGATCCTGAAGATCATTCAGAACTGGAGGAGGAAGCCATCCAAGCCTTGAGGGTGGTTCGGACTGCACACAGAAGTGTATGACCACGAGCAACGCAGCACGACAGCCCGCGAAGGGATTTCAGTCTGTTCAGATGCTCCGCTTCCCGCTTCACTTCGCTGCGACGTCGAACATTGCCCACCGCGGCCGGAAAATTCCCGACCACCGTCCAGCAGCCCCGGATTATTTCGGGGCTGCTCTGTTTTCCCGCAGCCGCACACACTCCTGGTATGAGCACAGACACGACCAATCGCCAGCCCAAGGGCATTCCTGTCGGCGGCCAGTTCGCCGCCACCACCCACTCCGACCCGGAGGTCCGGCTGCAGGTCTCCGCCGAACACCGGTCTGCCCTGGCCGAGATGGGTGCCGCATCACGTGCCGGGATCTCCCATACTTCTGCCACCTACGTTGCAACCCTGATGAAGAACAGCCCTGCCGCGGTCTGGGACGAGAACGCTGCAACCCTGGCGGCCGCCAACGGCTGCACGGTCGACGACATACGCAGCATCGATGCTGTCTTCAACCGGGGTGAGCGACCGCTGGAGGTGACGGGGTCCGGTGATGATCTCCCCGACCTGCTCACTGCCGGCGGCCTTACCGGCCACCTCACCCCTTACACCGGGAGCCACCCGGATATCCCTGATAAGGCTTGGACGTATACCTCCGGCACCGGCCGTGAGCTGATACTCAGCCGCACCGAGGACGGGGGTTTCACTGTCTGGAACGATGACCCCGACGAGGATTACTCCTTCAGTGTCGAAACGATGCCCGGCGACGTCACTCCTGAGTCATCTGTCGAATCTGTTCAGGATGTGCTGTGGAACCGTGCTGTGACCGACGCGAACTACAACATGACAGGCGGGCTTCAATCCGGGGATTTTTACGAACTTCGCGAGGTCACCCTCGACAAGGACTCGGAAGGAAACACCTTCGGCGAGGTCCTGGCCAGCAATGAGGACGGCATGTGGACCACGCTCCATCACGACTTCGCCACCGGCGCCACCACCGTTGACCGCGACAATGAACGCCTGGAGGGCGCCGCTGCGGACTGGGAGATGGCAGCTGTTTTCGAGGGTCTGCACAGTGAACCATCCGACGGTGACTTCAACGTCCACGCAAAGAATGTGTTCGCCGGACTGCTCGCTGAGGCCGCCAAAGACCCGGACGCACCCCGTTGGGCAGCCCGGCACGCCGATAAGGATGACCGATCATGAGCACAGAGTCACGTCAGCCCAAAGGGATCCCCGCCGGCGGCCAGTTCGCGGCCACCACCCACACCGAGCCTTCCCTCAGTCTTGCCGCCGCCCGCCCGGATCCGGAAGTCACGCCAACCAAGCCGGGGCGGCCGTACGAGCTGACCGACAACGGTGACGGCACATTCAATTACAGCGACGTCGGCGCCGAAACCACGCTCGAACACAAGGAGCCGGTCACCCGTACCGACATCCGCCGCGCACTCCGCTGCCCGCGAGGTCAAGGCCGCGTTGTGGACCTGGGACGGGTCCCCGGCCGGCGCAACTCACCACGGGATGACATCTATGAGGTCGTCGGACCGGAGTCCGGGGCACCCCTGGTTATCCGGATCCAGGACGGATTCCATGCCATACACGTCACATCTGGCAACGTCCAGGTGGAGGTCCTCGGCGGCTTCATGAGCACCGCTGGCCGCACCGTCGTTGAGGACGGCGCCCGCGCCGGAGTAGTCGTGGACGATGACCACAGGTACACCATCGAGACCCGTGGCTCCGGCAGCGCCCGCGTGGCGCTGTCCACCCAATCAAACGTCGATGTCCGGGCAACCGGCACCGGCCAGATGTACGTCACCGGCGGCGGCCGCAGGTGCGAGATCCTGGCCAAGGACGGCGTCGTCGTCCACCAGGACGGGCCGGAGGAGGACCGGCTCCCGGTCCAGCGCCCCGCCATCTGGTGGTAGCCGCACACAGATAAGGCATGACCGAAAACATCGTGCGTCAGCCCACCGGCATCCCGGCCGGCGGGCAGTTCGCCGCCTCTGCCCACGCCGAACCCGTGATCACCCTGGCCCCGGCGTTCAGCTACGACCCCGAAGCCGTCGCCAAAGGTATCTTGAGCGATCTGCGGGACATCCAAGAGCTCTGGACTTCCGAGCTGTTCTACGACACGTACAACGCTGTCCGGGCCGGAAAGACCACATACGGGAAATTCTTGGGCGGGCTCATTGCCAAGAACCGCGGCGGCCGGTGTGAACACCACGAGCACGACCCAGGCCACTCCCCGGAGCGCTACTGCCACGACTGCCACATCGCCTTCATGGTGGAGGCCCGCACCAACCCCAAGCCCCTGCCCTCCCCGCGAGGTGTTATCCCGGGCCCGCCGCAGCATCACCACCTGACAAAGCAGCAGATCTCCTCGGACTACAACGAAAGCAATGGGGTCGAACAAACCACGACCGCTATGACCGGGGACCAGAAATTCGAAGCCGCAGTCCGTCGAATGTTCAAAGCACCCGAAGACGCCAACGTCGAAATCATCCAGGAAGAATACGAATCAGGGACCGACTGGACCCGCGAGACCTCCACCGAAATCACCGTCAAATGCGACGGCCGCGAAGCCGTGTACGAGTACTTGGGTGCCCTGATGACTGCACTTGATCAGGCAGAGCAGGACCCGGAGGAAATGGCGTTGCGCTTCATGCGCGCAACTTCCGGGCAACGGCCTTTGTTGAACGGCGTCGCCGCGGTGTACCTGAAAACCGGAGAGCACAGCGCCCCGAAGCCGGTGTTCGGAAAGATTCGAAATGTCTTCTCCGGCCGGGATGCGTCCATGGATTTCCTGCACACTGACGGCCGCCAAGAATACGTCCCAATGAACCGTGTCGCCTCCATTTTGGAAACCGACCAGTCCAGCATCTACGACGAAAGCGAATAGGACCATGACCCAGCAGCGCCACCCCGTGGGCATCCCAACCGGCGGCCAGTTCGCCGCTACAAACCATGCCGAGCCCGACATTGCCCTGGACTCAGTTTCAGCTGCCCGGCTGATCCTGCCGGACGACTCCTTCCTGGGCCAGCACGCCCGCTGCCCTGAAACCCGCCCTGCAGAATGGGTATTCGGCCAGGATGACTCCATCGATGCCGCCGTCGGAACCGTCATGGACGGCCCGCTCTCCCGCGGAGTCGTCAACGCCCAACGCCGTAGCGCGTTCCACGCCTGGCATGACTGGGCAATGACCCGGGCATTGGAAACCAGAGACCCTGCCTTTGATGACTTCGTCATGGGGCTGCGCACCGGTGCCACTTCGCTGTACGAGCGTCGCATGGACCACTACAAGCCGTCTCTTGACCGGTTCAAGCACGGAGGCACCCCGGTCTACGTCGCTGACCATGCCCTGCAGATCTCCGGGACCAAACGTGCTTCCTTGGAGGACCGGGAGCATTGGCGCAAACTCCTCAAACGGACACCGAATGAGGCCTGGCACCGGGGACACCTCGCGGCTGGTCTCGTTCTTTCGGGTGCCGACGCGTACTGGGGTATGCGCGACACCCCGGACGCTGCAGCGATCGGCGTGGCCACCCCGCCCTCCGCGGAGTGAGCTCAGCGCGGTTAGGTGATGCGTCCCTATCATCCTGAGCTCAGCGGATGCAGGCGGGGAGAGTGCGGGGCCTTGTCTACGCATGTCAGTTGGTGACGACTATTCTGACCGCGATCGACCTGCACCGGGGGAACTGTGATTACCCGCACGAGCCTTATCACCACATTGTCTGCCGCTGTTTTGGCCGGCTCCTTCCTGCTCCCGGCAGGGATGGCCGATGCCGCTCCTGCCGTGCATCCCGGACTCAGCGCTTCCCTCGCTTCAGTCATGCCGGCGTCCCAGACCCAGTACCTCAAATACTCCTGGAGTCCTTCGATCTATTCCCGGACCCCCACCAGCAAAGGAGATCAGTGGAAGGTGCTGTCATGGGACGACTACGTCTCCGCCGGATACCCCAAGCCTTCCCCTGCCGGCTTCATTCCTGGCACAACCGTTTACCAGTTCCCCGGGGACAGCACTATCTTTGTCTCACAGGACGGTCTCGAACATGCGCTCTCCTATCCCGAGTGGAAAGACATGGGCTTCCCCTCCCCCGGCACCCCAGCAAAAACACAGTACGTGAAATACCCCTGGGGTACGGCCATCTACTCACGGACCGTGTCTAAAGGCACCGTCCAGTGGAAACATTTGAGCCCTGCCGATTACGCCAAGGCAGGACGCCCCGTTCCGGTCACGATCGTGTCGCTGATCCCTGACACCGCCGTGAACAAGTACAACTCAGACCCGACGCTGTGGGCTGAGCAGGATGGGATCAAGCATGCTCTCTCCTTCGCAGAATGGGGGTCTCTTGGTTCCCCGGCGCCAACGGTCCGCACCTCTGTCGAGGTGGCTTCATTCAACGTCGACTCAGCATGGCGGCAGAAGACAGACCCGTCAATCCCTGCATGGGACCAGCGTGTCCAGGGCGTTGCAAGGATCATTAACACGGCCAAACCGGACGTGATCGGTATTCAGGAAGCCCCGACAATCACAATCGACACACGCACTTACACTCAGGCTGATGACATCCGCCGACAAACCTCATACGAGATGTACCAGGCACCGGACGGGGCAACCATGCCCATCCCGATCCTGTACCGCGGCGGGCTCTTCGACCGCCTCGATGCTGGCTACAAAGTGTTCGAAAACCAGCCTTACCCGAACTACGGACGAGCCATGACTTGGGTGAAGCTGCGGTCGAAGGCGACCGGGGATGTGTTCTTCGTCTTCAACACGCACCTCATGGTCGGCGGCGACAAACAGTCAGTTCGGGATAACGAGGCCAGGATGCTGGCTGCCGAAATACGGAAGGTGAATCCGTCCGGGCTGCCGGATTTTGTGACCGGGGATTTCAACGCCTCGGCTTCCAAAACCGCACCACAGACTCGTGAACTGGGGGTCCTGGGCTTCACGGATACTTACTCGGCGGCCGCTGACAAAATGCATCCCGAGATGAAAACCCATAACGGATACACACCGCCGCAGGTCGGCTCTTCACGCATTGATCAGGTCTACGCAGGCGGACGGACCAGCGATGACATGCGGGTTGATTATTGGGAGAACTGGATGGCATATGGAAACCAGATCATCTGGGGACAGCAGCCTTCTGATCACGACATGATCTACACACGGGCGAGCTTCAAATAGCGGTATTCCGCCGAACACCTGACAGGACAGGCACCCGCTGGTGGTGTCTGTCCTGTTTCGGCGACAGCCGCACACATCATGAGCATGAGCACAGATACAGTACGTCAGCCCAAGGGCATTCCTGTCGGTGGCCAGTTCGCCGCCACCATTCACGCTGAGCCGGGCATCGTCCTGGCCGGCGGCCGGGCCGAGTTTGTGGGCGAACGCCACCTTTATCAGCGGGAGCTGGCGGCCCTTGCCGGACCTGATGCTGTCATCGAAGAAAAATACCCGGCCACCAAGTCGGAGGCCAGGCGCCTGTTGAAGAACACCCGTGGAGAAACTGGCAGAAAGATCCGGGTTGTTCGTCTGGATTACAGTAATGCCCCAGATTCCGAACTGTACGAACGGGTGGAGATTGTCGGACCGAAGGATGGCCGACCCATCGTCGTCGACGTTGTCTCCGGTCTGCCGCGTCTGAAGGTTATGTCCGGGACGGCGATCGTGCGGATGCGCTCCAACTGGGGTAACGCGGTGGATGTCGGTCAGGGTGCTAAGGCGATCATCATCGCACCGGCAGAAACAAAAACCACTATTGAATGCGATAAAGGTGGTACGGCGATCCTGGTGAGTCCATCGGCGAAGAACCGGTTGCGGCCGTTCGGTGACGGGGAAATCTTCGTGTCCACGGGCACGGATACCGATCGTATTCCGTATGAACGCCCGGTTTACTAGCCAGGACTGCCAAGTCGTGGGCCGTGGAGGAAGGTCACCGTTTCCGGGCAGGGACAGCGAAACTTCTCCGTGGACCTTGACGGTGACGGGGGCACACTCGATCCCGACGATGAAGACGGGCACTTCGCCGATGAACTTTGAGCGCTTCCTTCAGTCTGTAGGGCTCCGGGACCTAGGGCTTGCGTGAATTGACTGCGGTCAAGGTGTCAACCTATCGTCCGGATGTGAATGAAGTTGCGGGCTAGTATCAAGGTCACCGCGAACTTATGCGGAACCTAGTCCGGGGGTTCCGCCAATACAAGTAGCATCCGGCGATACTTGGAGACGAATTGAAGCAAGTCATCATTGTTGCGGGCCATGCTGGCTCGGGTAAGACTGAGTTCTCGAAGCAGATCGCCGATCGCACGGGGTGGCCCTTGCTCGATAAGGACACACTCACCCGGCCGTTCGTTGAATCGTTAGCCGACCAACTCGTCGGCGACCCAAATGACAGGCACAGCATTACGTATCTTGAGGATATTCGACCACTCGAGTATCAAACTTTACTCGAAACGATGTGGGAAATCTTAGAATATGGCGCGCGAGGAGTCGTCGTGACTGCCCCGTTTGTGATGGAGCTGTTCGATGCGAATTGGCTTGAAAACTTCGATTTCGATTGCGACCTCAAGGATAGTCAACTCACGGTTGTGTGGGTGCACTGCGATGACGAGACCCTCAAGGGGCGCATCATTGAGCGTGGTGCTGCTAGGGATCGCTGGAAGATCCTCAATTGGGCCGAGTGGGTGGCTTCGTTGGGTGTGCCATCGCTTCGGGAGACTGACGTACATGTCGACAATAGTGTGGAGTCAATCGCGTCCCTCAGCTCATCGGTCGATGCACTCGTAAGTCGGCTTGAGCGTGCATGAGGAGCCCGGCAACATCGTTGTTCTTTTCGGAGCGCCTGCGGTAGGTAAGGACACAGCAACGGCCGTGCTGGTCGCACGGAACTCAGGGTATGAACACTTCAAGAAGCCATGCAGAGCCCGCCTTGTCTCTGGCGAATGGCGATCCAATTGCCATGAGTCGGGAGGAGACCGTTGATTTCATCCGCGGCGAAATTTACCACCACATCTCCCCTGTCATCGGCGCACTGCGCATGAATGCCAGGCAGGGTGTGGCGGACACTGACAAAGCCCTGTTGAATGATTGGAGGGTCAGCGCTGCGAAGGCTGCCGAAGCGATCGCAAAACGGTCCACCATTCCGGCCCCTACCCTGGACGGCTTTACTGCAGAGCAGGTTGAGGATCAGATGGCAAAGGACACGCACGAGGATCTGTGTGGCTGCGCCCTCGCCAACGACGGCTGTGCCACACCCTCTTATGGGCCCGACTGGCGGTCACGGATGGGTGTTCCGAACGTCCACGGCATGTTCGACGCGTTGGAGAAAATGGCTGCTACACGAGCGGCCTGCACTTCCGGAGCCTAGCCGCACACAACCCTGGTATGAGCATCCATACCGTAAACCGTCAGCCCGAAGGCATCCCGACCGGTGGGCAGTTCGCCGCAACCACCCATGCCGAACCGGACCTGTCCTTGTCCGACCCCTCCATCAAAAACGTCACGGAATTCTTCGAGGAGCGGGATTCGATCCGTGCCCGCCGCGAACGCCTCCAGTCCCAGCAGGAGAATATGGACCGGCTCTCCCAGGCTTATTCGATCCGCGGCGCCGGAGCTCTCGCTATGGCCCGATTCCCGGGCGCGGCGGCGATGAAGATTGCAGCGAACGAGGATGGCGAAAACCAGTATGACGTGGTTGCAATCCTGGACAAGGACGGCAATGTTCTCCAGCACGTCGATGACGACGAAGATTTCATTTACGAGGAGATGGTTCAGGATGGACCAAACCTGCAGGACCTCATCTTGGATCTGAACCTCAAAGATGACTCATGGGCTGACAATGGGATCGCCATCGTCGCCGGTGACGGTAAGCGTGTTTTCAAATCCGCTTTCATTAACCTCACCGCCGCCCGTGATGCACCCGTCCCGTTTATCGCAGCGGAAAACAGCCCATACACCAGGTCTTTCTCCGAGGATGAGCAACGGGATTTGGTCGAAGCAGCCAATCGAGGAATTGTTGCCATCGAAGATGTCCTTGACGATCCGGGCAGCTTCGATGAGCATCGCCAGTTCCAGGAGCTGGAAGATCTGAAGGACCGGGTCAACGCATTGCTGACCGTTACGAAGGAAAACCGGGCCTGATCCTAAGGACCCCGCACCGCAACCGGTGCGGGGTCCGAATGCTTTTACAGCTGGCCGCACACATAGCCTGTATGACCACTGATAACGAAGCGCGGCAGCCTAAAGGTGTACCCTCCGGGGGACAATTCGCCGCCACCGCCCATGCAGAACCGGCAATCGCACTTGCCGGATCCATCTCAACGGCAGCAGACCTAAAGCTCAGCGCCGACTTCATCGACAACCTCCCCTTCGAACACAAAGTCGCCCTTGAACACTGGCATAGCAGGCTCCAGGGCGCCGGCGTGGCAGGTGAACTGGAGATCTCCTCCGTGGACGGGGGAAATACCGACCCCGGCGGGCCCACAGTCTCCGGGGAATGGCGCAGCCCTGACGGGAACCAATTCGGCTTCTACCTGGACCACAAATCGCTCTACATCTCCCGTTACGACGAATGGAACGTGGATTCCGGCCACGCCGGCGTAACCTCAACCCTCGTCAAAGGGGACGAGTTCCCCATAACAGATGAGGACCTGACCACTCATTTTGAGCATGCCAGGGAACGGGCCCGTTCCGCAGACGGCTGGGCCAACCGGTCGCTCCTGCGCAGCAACGACAAATTCCGCTTCACCATCCCCGAACGGATCTCCGAGGGTCCGGGCCACGAGACCGGCCAGGTGGAGATCACTGCACCCAACGGTGACGAATACATTGTCCGCATGGACCGCGGAGAATTTGAGGCCCGAGTCTACGGACCGCACGAGGGGCAGCTCAGCGACCGGATGGCGGCGGCCTTCCTCACTGATGTCTCTGAAGCCTGCGGTGGGAATACCGACCCGGACGACCTCAAGTACGCGATCCTGTATTCCATCCAGGCAGGCTCCGGAGAAACCTGGTAGTCCTCTCGTGTGCCGCTGGCGGCAATCGGTGCAGCCGCACACGTTCTGGGTATGACCACATTGACGGCCCGCCAGCCTAAAGGCATTCACATAGGCGGCCAGTTCGCCGCGACAACCCACGCCGAACCAGGCACCAGTCTGAGCATGCCTGTAAGCCTCCACGAGCGCACCCATGCAGGGCTAGTCAATGATCAGATGAACACCCACGAGGAAGCCCGGAGTGTACGGGACGCAATCTATGCGTCCTTGGTGGCAGGGGATTTCGGCACTAAGACCACCACTGTGCGTAACCTCGCCGATGATGACCGTCTAATCCGTCTCGCTATCGACCGCTACGTGGTCACCGAGGACAACGAGCCCGGCTCATTCCGCCCTAAAGACGCAGGCCACAACCTGGGTTGCTTGCTTGTCGAACTTCAGGCCGAAGACCTTGCGGACGAAGTCGACGAATATGAAGACGATGAGGACTTATGAGCGCTGTAGTTCGTCAGCGCAAAGGGGTCCCCTCCGGTGGCCAGTTTGCAACCACCGCCCACGCGGATCCGTCCGTTCAGCTGCAGCAGTTCGCAAAGATGGAGAAGGTTTTCGCGCACTCCCCCGGGACCAGGGTCATGACCGGCAACGAATTCGGTACTATCTCTGACGCCGGCAAGGACCGAAGAGAAAACATCACCGTCAACCTCGACGGTGGAACCTCGCTGTACCAGAAAGCATCACGTGTTGTGCCTTGGGAAGCGTATTTGGACACCGTTATGCCCACCACAGAGTACAACCCCGACTCGTCAGCAGAGGATACCCCGCAGCAGGACGCTGATGCTTTCTTCAGGGCGGCTTTGGTCAGAATGCGCAACGCCAGGGACGCCAGCATCCAAGCGGATTCGCCGTACTTCAACGGAATAGCCGTCGGCGAAGCGGAGGTCGCTGCTGCCCTCGCCAATGCCGACGCGGATCCGGCTACCATTGAGCAGTCCAGTGCCACATTCCTGGGCATGGACGGGGCCGGGCTCGATGTCACGGAAATCAAGAAGCAGACCGCCGCTCCCCTATCGATGACCCGTGCACGCCGGCTGGCCGGCTATTTCACCACTCGTGCGGTCGAGCTGCAGCACGAGCTGGGCTCCAAGGCAGCCAGCGACTGGGGACGCGATGACTGGCAGAAGCATGGAACAAAGTTTGTCTTCTCTTCTGCCGCTGTCCGTTTCGCTGGCGGGGCCCTCCGCGATAACAACCGTTTCTACGAGGACAGGTTCAACTCCTTGGTGATGGAGGGTGAAACGGATACCGACACAATAGTCAGCGAAACATTCGACGACGCCGGTTGGTAAAACGGTCCCTTGCGGCCCTGTGTGCCCTCAGAGCGCCTCAGCGCGATAGATACGGACACTCACCCATGTCAGGAAGACTAGTGACTCCTGTCGCCACGGACGGCGTCTGACGGGTACCTGAATTCCGGTGCGGGGACGACTAGCAGGACGGGCAGGTGGCCTCATCGGCGACAGCCCAGCCGGAGCGGATAGCAGCGCGAAGCGTCGCAGCCATCGTCTTCGACTCAAAAGTTTCCGCCGCAGACCTGGCACAACGTCCCAGTCCTCCCCCGTCGCACGTCAATGTGGTCCGGCAGCTGATCTTGATGCTCATAGATCCCCCTCACGCGCCCCCATGGCACGAATTCATCTCTAAACGAATCTAAGACCTGAACACTTGTTACCAACCGGTAACTTCAGACTTCACCCCCACTTTCACCCTGCCGTGAAAACCGGTGCCATGCCGCCGCGACAAGGATCACTTTCCCGCTGGCTTTCAGTGTGTTCCACAAAGATAAGCGCACTTAATGGTCCGATCTTCGGTACCAACCTCGTACAGTACTGGTACTAGTACCACACCGGACCGCGTTGGGGCGGTTTCGATACCACATCAGTACCTTAGCGGGAGCGGAATGGCAGCACGCATTGTTGACTTTTTTGACAAACACCACACTAGTACTGCACTAGTACTGCACTAGTACTGCACTAGTACTGCATAAGTAGTACACCACCACCACACCGGTATTTGACTAACACATAACCAGTACCACACAAGGTCGGATACCACACCAGTATCGCGCCAGTACCACACCCGAACATTGCATATACCGAGATCACACCACGTTTATACCAGCACCACACCAGTATGGGGCTAGTCAGATACCGGCACCGTACTGGTCACACACCACGAAAACACAAGTGTGTAACCGATACCATACTGGTACCACACCGGGGCTGGGCGGGGACCAATTCAATGCTAGTGCTGTACTAGTAAGGGGCCAGCACCACACCAGTACCGTTTAGGGGCAGGTTTGGACCTAAGACAGGGGAATTATGCCCGCTGTCGGTAGTACCACACCGGTATGGTACTACCGACTCTCTACGTGTAGGACGCGCTACTCGTAGGATCCGGGACCGTACTTTTCTTCGAGGATAGGCCAAATGAGCCGCTCCAAAACCTTCTGCTGGCTCATTTCCTCAACCAGCGCTGCCGTGCGCAAAAGGTCCAACTGCGACGAACTGGCGCGAAAATTGATGCCACCGACCTTCGGCTCACGGTTACGGCGCTTCCAATCCACCATGGCCGGGGCCAGAGTCGCCGATATAGACGAAACCTTAGCGGGGGAGGGGCGGACAACTTTGGGCGCCACGGGCGCCTTCTGAGCTGGGGAGGGGTCCTGTTGTGGGGCGGCCGATTGGGGGAGTGAGGTTACCGGCATGAGTGGCCGTTCCGCCTGGGCACCAAATTCTTCAATAGCTTTCTCTGTCTGGACGTCAGTTCGGGTGCGCTTGTTTACCATGCCAAAACCTCCGCAGTGAGTAGCTGGATTTCTGCTTTAGCCTTCGGGTCCTTCATTTCGACGACACCGAGGCCTTCGGAAAGGCTTGTCTGGTAGACCTTGCGTTCATGCAGGCGGGTGACGGCGATGCGCAGCTCCGGAAAGTCGGAGAGGTAGGAGTGTGCCTCCGCGACGGAGTCGGAGAATACGTTAGTCGGGACACGGTTCAGCACCGCCAGAGCTTTCAGGTCGGGGTTGAAGTCCTTGGCCTGGTTGATGGTTACGACAAGGCCCTGGGTGGTGTCCAGGTCTGGCTGTGTTGGCTGAATAGGCACCAGGATCAGGTCTGCGGCCGTCATCGCCGTCCGCATCTCCGAACTGTCCTTGCCGGGGGCATCAACAATCACAATGTCGTACTTTTTGGCCAGATCCAGGAGTGTAGCGCGCAGATTACCGGTCTTCTGCACGGTTTGGATAGGGGAGTGGCCGCCGTTTTCGCGGTCCTTGGCCCAGTTGCTGGAGGTGAACACGGTCGGGTCAGCTTCGACGATGATGACGTCACTGCCCCGGGCGGTGAACTCCACCGCTATGTTCACGGCGACGGTGGACTTGCCGACGCCGCCTTTCTGATGGGCTACGAGAATTATCACTGCAGTACCGTCCTAGTATGGTCCCGGTGTGGTACCACTCTAGGGCCATAATGTGCCGCAGAGTGGATGGGCAAAAGCTACGGGGACGACCGGGGGAGTGGGCCCGCTTTACCGCAAAAGGGAAAAGACGGTCGTGACCGCGGTCGAAACACCAGCAGTGAGGGTACCCAGGAACGGGACCTGTCCACTATAGACTGGTCCCAGCAATCCAGCGGGTGCCACCGCTGCTTTAGCTTCGAAGGCCCTGCGGTTACGCGGGGCCTTCTTCTTTCCTAATGATTCCGGACAGGGCAGGATGACGCACGGAGGCGCGCCGGACTTCAAGGAACGAACTCCATGTTCAGGCAAATTGACCAGCAAAGAGTTCGTGGCTGGGATCTAAGACGCGGCGGTAAAGGCCATGTCCGCCAGAGTCCAGTCATCGGGTGGTCCTTCAAACATTTCCCACGGGTAATCTTCACCGGGGGAGAGGAGCTCAGCGACTGTATGGACGTTTTTGGACAACCATTCCTTCCAGATGATCCGCTCAATCCGGTGGCGGTTCAGTTGCTCGGCTACAACTTCCAGGACACCGAAGTGCTCAGCGAGCTCCTTTAGCGAGGTGGCCGCAACAACCGCCCAGTCACGGGTGGGGTTTCTGGAGATCATCTTCCAGGCCGCCAGGACTTCGAGAGCCTCCCATACTGCCGTGCGGGACAGTTTCGTGACCCGGACGATCTCGGCAGTCGGAATAGGGGTGGGGGAGTGCTCAAGGGCTTCGTAGACGAACGCTGCCGGAAGCCCTAGCTCGCGGAAAACGGGTCGAAGGGCGTGGATCTTTCCTTTCTGCCAGGAGAGGTCCTCAGCTGCCTCTTTCACATCTTCCGGAATGGTGAGCATGTACAGGTCTCCTTTCGTGCCGCGGCCTTGTTCGACCAGAGTGACCAGCGGGTTGCTTTCGCCACGGAGCGCCCTCAAGTGGGATCCGACTGTCGTGTGGTCCAGACCGGTAGCGACGGCGATGGATCTGTCACCGAATTCGATAAACCGGGACGCTGTCATATGGGCTGCTTCCCCTAAAGCACGAAGAACCATCCGGCGGGCCAGACCGGTACGGGAATCCTGGTAAGCATGCTCTCTCAGTGTGAGGGCATTTCGCCAAGTCCGAATGAAACGGTGCTCGGCATCCGGACTTTTCGAAGCCGCTCGTCCTAGTATTCCGGGGGCCTGTGTACATGGCTGGCTTGTGGGGGATATACGGACGTTGTTGTTTCGTGGATTTGAGGTCGGGTTTTTACGAAGGTGGCTGAGGGCCTTGGCCCAATCTCTTTTCAATGCCGGTATCCGGTTGCGGGAGGAGTAGCGGGCGTAGAACGAGGCCAGCCCCGGCCAGGTACCCTGCAGGATGCGTCGTTCCACATCTGTCAGTTCCAGTCCGGCGGCTGCAGCGCCGGCAATGACTGCTTGGCGGGCATCCGAGTCGGTAGCGTAGCGGTTGGCGTCGTAGAGTCCGGTGAGAGCCATCTGCTGCATGGCTCGGGACATTTTGGCCGTCAATCGCGTCGCGGCGGGCGCCCCGGTCGTGGCTGCTGTGAATGATTGCTCCAGACGCATAGACCGCGCTGCGGCGATCTCGGCGGCCAGGTCGGCGTTCATAGCGGCCCACACGCTGTCGCTGTTCGGTCGGCGGACAACGTCGTACGCCATGTTCAGGCTCATGGCCAGCTGCTGGTAACCGCCGCGTTTGTGGGGGGAGCCAGGGGTACGCATGCATCCGTGGAGGAGGTTCTGGTGCGGGGTTTTATCCAGGCTTCGGTGGCGGTTGCCGAGGGCTTCGACCAAGTCGCGTGCCTGGGAGAAAGTAACCCGATCCGCCAGCGGGATGTAGACGTGCCGGCCGCCGTTGGGGGAGTAGTCCTCAATCCAGCGGGCGCCACAGGAGTAAAGCCACGTCTGGACCGCGCGTACATCAGCTTCAACCCAGTCGATGCCGGCGACGGAGGAGTCGAAGTCCAGGAAGATCGCCGCGCAGGTGCCGTCCGTGCCGAAGATGCGCACGGCGGCAGGAAAGGATGGCACAGCCTCGGTCAGCGTACGTTCGTACTTCTGCGGGTAGGTTTTTCCGGCGTCGCGGGAAAGACGGACACGGGGTTGCCCAGCCAGCAGAGGGGCCAGTGCTGCCCATGCCCTGGCATGGTCATTTTCGGTCCGCGACACGCCAGACTCGGGGAGGGCTGGCAGTACACGGGCATGCTGAGGTACGATGATGATGTTCCTGTCGAGGGAATAACAAAGGGCCGATCCGCCAAGATCGGTTTTATAGCACTTCAAAGGCGGACTTTGACGGTCTACCTTTCGACTTACGATCTGTCCGCCGCCAAGCAATCCAGACTGTAAGTCTCAAATCTTCGAAGGCCCGCCAAGTGCGGGCCTTCTTTTTTATGAGGCCAAGCTGATGGGCAGCTCCTCCTGATGATTGAAGTGGTTGCGCATTGCCCGGTCCTCAATTAGTGAGCGTGCAACGGCAGACGCGACGTAGTCGGAAACAGTGATGCCTTTTGCCGCAGCAACCAAGGACACCTCTTCAGCTGTTTCTTCCTGCACTCGGAAGCCAATGTATTTGCGCAGGCCCCTGCTGGGTCTGCCGCGTCCACGCTTGATTACTGCAGCCATTGTCTCGTCCTTTGAATCTCGTCCAGCCGCTGAGGCTGCACTGCTTCATCGTTGGTATTTCTGGTAGCCGGCAAAACGCCCGTATTTTTGTTTACAGGTATCCGACTAATTCGAAGGTAACACCTGCGCAGGAGGCTTTCGTGTATTTGTTTACTGCAAACACTAGGCGTGTCGCGGTAAAAGCGGGAACATGCCGACCGACGCAGTATCCACCGCATCAAGGTCCTCTTCCCGAGGTCAGAACTTGAATCTAAACGGCTTGCAGGCGCGCCGACCAACACATTGCCTTTCTTCACCCTCGGTTTAACCCTTCCAGTGACGTACTGCACAGCGGGGCGAAAAAGTGATCTGCCGGGGCTGCCGGCGCGGACATTCTTCTGATTCCGACATGAGGCACGCTGCCAGATGCTCTGGCCCACAGCTCTCAGTGCGACGCCGGGATCCATCAGCCGGAGCCTGGGAGGCGAACGTTGCACCGAAGTATGTGACCGCCATACGAATGAAAAGTAGTAGGAGTAGTGTTACTACTACCGTTACTACTACTACCCATGGAGATCCGCCGTTATGTCTTCACCCTCCGCCAAGGACCGTGTGTATGCCGCCGCCGAGAAAATCAGCGCCGAACGCCCACCAACCGTGTCCAGAGTCCGCGAGGGCGCCGCGGTCTCCAACGCCGACGCAACCCGCTACCTCAAGGAATGGCGGGATGAGCAAGCCACCTCCGGCAGTCAGATTGCGGCAACCCCGCAGGAAATTACCGAGCAGGCGACTCGACTGGCAGGAACTGTTTGGGCCCAAGCAGCGGCCCTAGCCGAGGCTACGCACGAGGCACTCGAAGCGAAATGGGGCCAGGAGAAGAAAGATAAGGACCTGGAACTGGCCGAGCTGGTCGCTGACCTCGATAGGATCACGGCGGAAAAGGACCAGACCATCAGCGAATTGACGTCGCGGTTGGCTGCTGCAGACGCTGAAGTGGAAACCGCAGTGAACGCGGCCGCCGTCGCCACCTCGGCCGAGACCCTAGCGCGGGAGGAAACTGTTGGACTGAAAATTCGTTTGGCCACCGCCGAAGCGAAAGAGACGACTCTGCAACAGGCCCACAATGATCTGCTAAGGCGCATCACTCCGCATGATTCGGATTCGAACCACTGAGCACCAGGGCTCCTGACATGGTGAGTTATTGTGTGTGGGCTGGGGGCGCGGTTTTGACTTCGTAGCGCATGATGAGGTCTGTTCCGGGGTATCGGGTTTTGGTGGTGGTGAGGTGTTCGCAGAGCTCGCTGATCGCGGTGGTGGCTCGTTTGGTGGGGAATGGATCGAGCCGGATCGTGAGGTGGCCGGCTTCGGTGGGATCGATGTCGCCGCTGTGGGTGAGTGCGTGGCGGATCAGGGTGTGGGCTTCCTCGGCGGCCCGGGCGTAGCCGGTGTTGGTCCGCATTTCCCTGGCGAGGGTGGTCGCGGTGTTGAACGCGGCCATCCGGATCGCGTGGGTGAGCAGCTTCATCTGGGTATCGAGGACCTGCTGGCCGGGTGAGAGTTCTTCCAGCCGCACCCTGGCAGGGATGCCCTGATGGGTGGTCGTGGCCTGTTCCAGAGCCGTTTCAGCGTCCCAGAGCCCGGCGGTAATCGTGTTGTGGGTTTTGTTGGTGATGGTGATTTCCCTGGTTCCCGGGGCGGGTTTTCTCGCGGCGAGCAGGGCCGTGTCCGTGGCGGCTGCGGTCTGGGCGTATTGGGTCCGGGCGGTGAGTACTTGCTGATACGCGGCCCTTTTCGCGGGGTTCGGCACCGACCGGTCCGGATCGTCGTCGGTGCTGGCGTACGCGTCGTGGGAATCAAGACCGAAATGCATCCGCGCGTAACGGAAGTAGTTTTCCTGCCGCCATCGTGCTCCCATCCGGTGGATGACTTCTCCTGCCGGCATCTTTGAGGTGGTGGTGAGGATATGGATTTGCCGTGTCAGGCCTCCCCGGGCGGGGACGATCCGGGTGATCTGACGCATCCGGAATACTTCACCGCCGGTACCCAGCGGCAGGTCAACGTTGGTGTCGGCCGCGGTCCAGGTCCGTGGTTCACCGTGGTCATCGGTATGGGTGAGCGTGGTGAAGAGGTGGCTGGGGATCTCTTCGGTGGTGCCTTTGCGCCACGTCAACACGTCAAAGCCCTTCCCGGCCATGTGTTGGAACAGGGCCGGTGACCAGCCGCCGCGGTCAAAGCCCACCAGCACCCGCCGGTTGTCGCCGATGATGGTGCGCAGGGAGGGCAGGAGAGCGCGTAGTTCCCCGGTCAACGCCGCCCCGGGGGCTGCCATGACGATCAGAACGGGTGCGCCCCTGCAGTCCGATACCCAGGTCTCTTCCGTGGCCGGGACCGGAAATTTCAGCCGTGTTGAATGGATTTTACCGATCTTTTTCCGTCCCTGGTAGGCACGGACATGCCCGTCGACGTACAGGACCGCGGCCAGCTCCTCACCGGGTCCGCCACCGGTGCCGGTGCCGAGGTGTTTGATGGCCATGGCCTTTTGGAGCTCGCCGGCTTTGTCCATTCCGGCGAGGTGGTGGAGTTTACGGCGGATTGTTTTGACTTCCGGTGCCCGGTCCATTCCCAGCACCCGCCCCAGTGCTGCGGGGTCAAAACGGGTCGCGCCCTCGGCGCGGGGTTCACCGGCGAGTGTACGGAAAACGGTGTCCAGGAAGATGGTGTCCAGTCCGTAGAACCCGTCCGGCAAGGCCCCGAAGGTTTCCCGCCCACAGGCCAGCAGCCCCGTGACCTCCAGTGCCGGCAACGCCAGGAACAACCCGGCCAGCGGGACCTTCCCCGCCGGAGTAAACACCGGTTCCGCGCATTCCAGGAGTCCGGCCCGTGACGCAGCCCGTTCCCCGGCACGGACCACCGGTTCCGGCAACACCGGCAACACCGGCGATATCGACGATGCCGGTGCCGGGGGTTCACCCGTTGGTGAATTCGCCATGGTCGGGGCCGGTTCCGCGGGAGCAGTCTCCTGGGAGGTGAGTGCGCGTCTGACAGTATCGGTGGAAACCCCGGCGGCTGCCGCTGTTGCCCGCAGGCTCGCTCCGCCGGCACGGATACGGCGGATCTCGGTTGCCTTGTCCCCGGTCAGGACCGTTGGGCCCTTGGGTCCCTTCTTTACCGGTGCCAGCGCCGCTACGCCTTCATCGGCTAGCGTTATGCGCCAGCGGCGCAACGACTCCGGGGTGACACCGAACCCGGCGGCGACCTCATTAACCGGCCCCGCACCCACCAGCACCAGCTGCACCGCCGCCAGTTTACGCACGTCGTCCTGGCCGGCATCCCAAACCCAGGCCAACTGGCCGTTAAGGAAAACCCTGCCGTCCCCGGCGGGGTTTTCCAGCAACGCAGCCGAGGCCCCGATCAGCACGGCACCCAGGTCAGTGATCATCGGCAGGGGCAGCTGGGTCGTCACCCCACCCATCGTTCCACTCCCACCATCAAGAAAATCATCACACCTTTATTATCTCACATTATGGGCGTAATTAACAGTTTCCAGGCAAGAAAAACCGCGGAGAATCAACAAACCATCCAACGCCCAGCCAGCTATGTCCAGAGCCCTGAG
>NZ_JADNYM010000050.1 GCF_015708085.1 Arthrobacter terrae
GCGGCGTAGACCTGTTCGCCCTGGGGTTTGTAGAAGCTGTCGGCGGCGCCCACAGTGATGATGCCCGCGGTGGCGGGAAAGTGGCCGGTTTTGAACACGTCCAGGGGATTTTGCCGGGCGAAGGCGGCGGCGTCGCCGTGGAAGTAGCTGTTGAGCAGTGCTTGGTGGCCGGCGGGGATGGTGGGCATGTTTTCCCCGGAAATGTCAATGAACGTCGGGTATACGTCCGGAAAGTTCACGGCCATTTGCAGGGCGCAGGTCCCGCCGTAGGAGAAACCGGCAACCGCCCAGTTCCTGGCGGCTCCAAGGCCGGCGTTGAGGGTGTTTTTGACCCAGTTGGGGACATCGACGGCGAGGTAGGTGGCGGCTTCGCCGTGGCTGGTGTTCATGCATAGGGAGGGTTCAGCGACGCTGCCTTGGTTGGCATCGGGCATGACGATGATCGGGGCGAGTCCTTTGTGCGCGGCGGCGTAAGCGTCCATGAAAACCGCCAGCTGGCCGCCGGTGAGCCAGTCCTTGGATCCGCCCGGCACACCGTGGAACAGGACGAGTACGGGGAGGACGGCACGCGGTGTTGCCAGGTACGCCGGGGGCAGCCAGACGTACCCTTTGCCCGGCTGGACCCCGGAGACGGTACCCGGAATCGTGACCTCGGCGACGGTGCCTTGGCCGGGCATCCCCGCCGGCGGGTTCCAGGTGGCTTCGCGGGTCAGCTGGACGGACGGAACGCCGGACCCGGACCCGGACCCGGCGCCGGGGCCAGGGGCGATGGATGGCAGTGCCTGGATCTGGACCTCGGTCCCGGCCAGGGCGCCCACCGTGGGGTAGCTGCCGTAGTAAGCGTTGACGCTCACGGCCGAGGCGAGCAGGACCAGGGGCACGGCGCCGGCGGTGATCAGCCTGCCCCGGAGCCGGGCCGAGTGCAGGAACCTCGGGACAACCAGGGCGAGGGCGAAGAGGCCAAGCCCGATCGGAACGTAGAGCTGCAGAGGCTGCGGGGCTCCCCACAGATTCCACACACGCTCGGTAACGAACCAAAAAGCTATGCTCACCATGAGGGCGGCCGCGGCGGCAAGAGGAACCGCACGCAGCAGGTGGCCTCTGCCGGCCAGCACAAGCCACAGCAGGGCCGCGATACCAAGGACTGTGATGACGGTGGGTACCGGTCCGGTAATCAGATCGAGTTTGGACACGTTCATCAGGACCGTCCTGCGCGTGCTGCCAGGTGCAGGAAGTCGGCAACGGAAGCATCGGGGACGTAGGCTTTCGCAATTGCCTGTCCGATGGCCGGCAACGCCGCCGGGTCCGGATAACACATGTACAGCGGGATGTAGCGGGGATGGAATTTTGCTTTGAAAGCGAACAGGGACCGGAACCCGTAGACCGGTTCCAGGGTCCGCCCCAGCCAATCCAACACCCGGTCCAGGGACCCGGTTTCCGCTCCGTGTTCGCTCCCCTGCCGTTGCCCGTGCGTGGATTTGGCTAATGGTGCACCGGACAGGCTCACCGTGGAGTATCCCTCGGACTGGAAGTCCAGGGCGGCCTGGGCGATGAGGACTTCAATACTGTTTTTGAACCCGGCCGAACGCCGGCGCATAAAGTCCAGCGTCCAGCCGGTGATCTCCCCGCCCGTGTAGGCGGGAAGCCAGGACGCGACGGCGTGCACGGTCCGGTCAGCGTCGATGACGAGCAGACACCTGACCTCGGGGTCATTTAGTTCCTCCAGCCCACCGAGGGTGAAACCCATTTCCGGGAGTTTCTTATCCGCGACCCATTCTTCGGAGATACTCCTGATCTGATCAATGACAGCCAGCGGCGCGGACGGATACCTGACCCACTCAGTATGGACACCCTCCCGCACCGCCTTGTTCAGCGCGGTCCGGATGTCCTGGAACTTTTTTCCGCTGAACGCCAGGGCACCTAAATCCAGGACGGTTTCCTCCGCGATCTGCACGCCCTGCCAGGACAGGGCAGCTGCGGCATCGCGCACGGCCGGTGTCACCGAATACAGGCACGGCGTCCAGCCCATGACTGCGCAGTGTTCGGAAAACTCGTGCAAAACCCGTTGCCGGTCCGACACCGCGGAGATCGGATCCCCGGTGGTCAGCGCAATCCCGGCCAAAACGCGGTAGGGAACGTAGCCTGTCCCGTCGGAGGAAAACCAGTACGAGTTGCCCTCCCATAAACCCATCCAGCCGATGGAACCGCCATCGTTGCTTTTCAGCAGGGCCCGCGCCTGCTCCCGACCCGTTTCGGCCGTATGCACAGCCGGTCTGCGGAAAGAGGCCAGCAGCAGGGCCGAGACCATCACCCAAAACAACACACCGACCCACTCATACAGGACATCGGCACCCAAACCATTAGGCAGGAAATCCGGGAACAGCTGCAACGTCAGACCCAGCGGCGCCAGCCGCTGCGGAAAATCACTGATCAGCCGCCAACCATCCGCCGCAGGGCTGAACTGTTCAGCCACGACCAGACCACCCACCACGTACACGGCCGCCGCACCGGCAGCACTGAGAACAACCTTTCCAGCCAGCCCACGATACAGAGCACGCGGCGCGGAGATGGTGAACAACCGGCGGCCAAAGAGCAGCAGAACGACCACAGCCGCCGGCACCAGCACCGGAATCACCAAATCAGTAACAAAAAACATACCCCCGCTGGCCGGTGCTGCCTCTGCAGTATCAGGACTGCGGTGCAACGTGGTAAAGGAAAAGACAGCAAGGACCATCAGCCCGCACTGGAGGACCAGCGTCCCCCACCACGCGAACCGGCGCCCGAACCGAAGACCGTAACAAAACACCAGCAGCAGCAGCGACGGTACGCACGCCATGATCACCGCGCCCGCTCCGGAACGCAGCTGAAGCTGGGCGACGGCGCACTCACGCGCCGTCGCGGCCGCCGCACAGATCCCCCGGATCGCCGTCGGGTCAGTGTCCTGCACGCCCGTGAAAAGCTCTCCCAACACAGCGAAAGGCCCATTCGCGTTCGCGGACACCGCAGCCAACGGCGGCCCCGCCGCAGCAGCCGCACAAACCAGGGCGATCAGGATCCGGCTCTCCCGGATCGAGGCCGCCGGCACCGTCCTGATCGAGACGGACCGATACATCACCTTCCCCACCACATATCCCGCGACCGCCGACGCCAGCAACATGATCGTGATCATCGCCCCGTTAAACAAGACCATGGTCCCCAGCAAAATGAATCCACTCACCCGCCAGCGACGCCGCCACATCGTGCCCAGCGACGCCGTGGACGCCATCGCAGCCCCCACCACCGCCAGTGCGGGACCGCCGAACCCGGTACCAGCCAACGCCGCAGCCCAGTCAGGAAAAGCGAACGACACAGCACCCGCAACAGCGAAACCACCCAGAACCCCCGTCAGGTGACCCGCCACCAGCGCCACAGCAAACCGGGACGTCCCCAACTGCCGCTCCGCGAAAATCCCCAACCCCAACAACGCGGCAGTAGTCCACAGATACGTCCCCAGATCCGGCGCCCACAACAGCGACAACACCACCGACCACGGATGGGAACCCGACGTCGAGGGATTCGCCAGCACCGCGCCCGCAAGATGGCCCCG
>NZ_JADNYM010000051.1 GCF_015708085.1 Arthrobacter terrae
CCCGCATCGATCGGGATTTCACTGTATGACTCTCTCGTTGACTGCACATAATCGGGACACTTCTTGTATCCAACCCGTATGGAATACAAGGAGTCATCCGATGAATATTGATGTTGAAATGACGGTGGGCACGCTACTGGTGTCCTTCGAGGAGTATTTGCGGCGGGTCCGTGGCCTGTGTCCGGGGACCTGCCGCAACTACGTCAGGTATGCCGGGGAATTCATGACGACCGTGTTTGCCGGGAACGCGCCCGACCCCCACCAGATCCGACCGGCGGAAGTGCTCGCGTTCGTGTGCGGGGCCTCGGACCGTTACCAGCCCCGGACCGTGGAAGAAGTGGCAACGTCATTGCGTGTTTTCTTCAGGTTCCTTCATTCGGAAGGACTGTGCAGGGATCGGTTAGACGATGCGGTTCCGATGGTGCCACGGCGTGGGACGACTCTTGTCAGGCATCTGGAAACGGTGCTGTTCGAACGGTTGCTTTCCTCGCTGGACTCCACGTCGCCGAGGGATCTTCGGGACCGGGCCATGATCCTGTGTGTGGCCAGGTTGGGACTGCGTGCCGGAGAGGTCGCACGCCTGCAGTTGGAGGACCTTGATTGGTCCAATGCGACCTTGCGGATCCGCTCGCGCAAGACCGGCCATGGCGCATTGTTGCCACTGATCCAGGAGGTGGGAACGGCTCTTGCCGCTTATCTACAGCAGGCACGCCCCGAGACCAGCAACCGAGAAGTCTTTGTGCTGCATAAGTTGCGTATTGGGGCTCCGATCAGTGGCAGTATCGTGCGGCGGGCCGTTGAGCGTGCCCTAGATAGGGCGGGCATTGCCGCCCCTACACGCGGTTCCAACCTGCTTCGACATTCGCTGGCCACGGGGCTGCTCGAGCATGGAGCAGGACTGCAAGAAATCGGCGACTTGATGGGACATTCCTCGCTGGCCACCACCCGGATTTATGCGGCGGTCAACGTCATTGCGTTACGCGAGGTCGGTATGCCTTGGCCGGAGACTGCATCATGAGCACAGAGATGACCAGTCAAGTAGCCGAGTTTATTGCTTTGCGCCGCGGACTTGGCTACCGCTCGCCAACCCAGGAACGCGCTTTGCGTTCGTTTGGGCGGTTCTTGGATACGGCCGGTCATTCAGGCCCGGTTCCCCTGGAGCTGAGCCTGAATTGGGCATCGGCAACGGCCTCGGTCGATCCCCATAACCCGGCGCGCCGGCTGGGGATTGTGCGTGGGTTCCTGCGCTATCTATCCGGTACCGACGGCGAGACCGAGGTTCCTGCGCCCGGGCTGTTGGGATCCAACGGCCATCGCAAACCGCCGCATATCTACTCTGACAAGGAGATCAGTGACTTGATCAAGGCTACCTCGGCACTGACCTCGACAGATGGTTTACGGCCCCGTTGCTATGCAACCTTGTTCGGGCTGCTGGCCTGCACCGGCTTACGGATCAGTGAAGCGTTGGCGCTGAGTTGCCATGACGTCGATTTAGAGAGCGGCATCATCACCGTCAGGGCCGGTAAACGCCAGCGGATGCGACTCGTGCCCCTGCATTCCAGCGCCTTGGGACCGTTGGGAACATACGCCACCGAGCGAGAACACCGCTATGGTCGCACCGAGGAGGACCAAGCGTTCTTTCGTACCGATCGAAGTGACCGAATAAGCTACAACGCCGCGGATCACACGTTCTCCGTGTTGCGTCGTCAGCTGGGCTGGAGCGCTGTCGGGCGCACTCGGGCACCGCGCATCCACGACCTGCGGCATCGGATGGTGGTGCGGCGTATTGAGGCGTGGCACGCCCAGAACGTCAATGTTGATGCCAAGATCCCGGTACTGGCTACTTATATGGGCCACGAAGACGTGCGCAACCTGTACTGGTATTTCTCTGCGGTCCCGGAACTGATGGGCATCATTTCCGACCGCTTTGAAGCCTTCGCCGGGCCGGGGACGGCTTCGTCATGAGAACCCCGCAGATCGGATTCCCGCAGCTCGTACAGGACTTCTTCCTTCAACGCTTGATCGCCCAACGTGGTGTTAGTGCCCGCACAGTGGAAAGTTACCGTGACGCGTTCGAGCTACTGTTCGGCTACCTCGAGAAGCACACCGGCACCTCTCCCTCGGCGTTACAGATAGCTGATCTTGATGCACCATCGATACTGGATTTCCTTGACCATCTGGAAAGCGAGCGGCATAACAGCGCCCGGACCCGGAACGCGCGCCTGGCAGCGATCCACTCGTTCATGCGTTACGCGGCGATTCGCGACCCCGCTTCGCTGCCGATCACTGCCAGGGTACTGGACATCCCCGCCAAGCGCTTCAACCGGCCAGTGCTTGGCTATCTAAGCCGTGAGCAGGTCACCGCGATCCTGGCAGCCCCGGACCGCTCCACATGGAGCGGGTGCCGTGACGCGGCCATGCTCACCACCGCTTACAACACCGGCGCCCGCGTCTCGGAAATCACTGCACTGCGCGTAGGCGATGTCCTACTGGAACGTCAATCAGCCATGCATCTACACGGCAAGGGCCGCAAAGAACGCGTCATCCCCCTCTGGAAAAACACCGCGACCGAGCTGCGGACCTGGCTGACGAGAATAGATAGCCAAGCGCAAGCGCCAGTGTTTCCCAACAGGGCAGGTCAACCAATCTCTCGCTCTGGAGTCCGAGATCGTCTGGAACGTGCAGTCGTATTGGCCGCGCAAGATTGCCCAACCTTGCGCGGCCAGCACATTTCACCTCACACCCTGCGCCACTCCACCGCAATGCACTTGCTGCAGTCCGGGGTGGATCTGGCCACCATAGCCTTGTGGCTCGGTCACGCTAGCCCGGAAACCACGCATCAGTACCTCGAATCGGATCTTGCCGCTAAGGAAGCAGCCCTTGAACACCTGGCCGAACCTAGCCAGATTCCCACACGTTTCCGGCCCGACGACAGCCTCCTCGGCTTCTTAAAAGGACTCTAATTATGTGCAGCAACCGGGAAGCACACGCAGCGAAAATCCCGATCGATGCGGGGCCAGTCAGACCCTTCAGCGCCGAACTGCACATAATCAGCCCCTGAACCTAATAGGTG
>NZ_JADNYM010000052.1 GCF_015708085.1 Arthrobacter terrae
ATAAAAAAATCGGTATCGACAAAACTTGGCACACTATTGAGTTCTCAAACAACAGACGCACCCGGACTCAACGACCAAAAACAACCGTCTCGCTCCGAAGCAACTTGCCTAACTTACCGGATCAACGCCCACCAAGCAAACCGGCTAACCGACCCACCCAACAAACCCAACCCAACCCACACACCACCACAAAAAACAAGCGACACAAAATCACCGGACAAAACATCCGCAGAAAATGTGGGGGTCCGTCCCACCTCAGCGGTGGCAACTAGAGAAACACTACCCCCCAACCACCCAAAACACCAATCCACGATCCACCACCCCAACCTACGGACGGGACTGCCCTTCGCGGGGTCTATGGCACGCGGCAGACCTCCCTCATACGACACACCTCAGACAGTCCGCCGTTAAACGTGCCATGGTTCCTCTGCGGCGCGAACGGCAAGTGTTAGCTGCAACTCTGAACTGACCATAGACGGCATTTAGATTTGACCGTTCGCGGCAGTGGTTTTGACCAGTGGCTGCAAGTGTTTTGACCAGTGGTTCGCCGTGGTACTTACGGCGTGGGTGTGCTGGGATTCCCTTGTCCATCCCTCGTGTCTATACGCGGAGAGCCCCTTCTTTCGGGGTGAAATGCCGATGCCAATCGATTTCAATTTCACCCATGTTTGGGAAGGAAGGGGCTCGTTATGAAGTCCCCAGGAGAGTTCATGGAAATTTTAGCTGCTTTTGATCTAACCCAGTCGTACCGTGGTGCCGCCGAGGTTTGCGGCGTTTCACACAACACTGTCCGTTCGTATGTGAAAGCCCTCGAAGCAGGTCCCCTAGCACCGATTGCCCGTCAGCGTGGCAGGATCACTGATCCGTACCCGCCTCAGATGGAATCGCTGGTCGACAAGTCCCGTGGGAAGATCCGCGGAGACGTGGTCCATGGCAAGCTCGTTGCTTTGGGCTATACCGGCTCGATCGGCACGACCCGCTACGTGCTGGCCGGGTTGAAGAGCAAATACAAGGCTCAAAACGCCCGTGTTCACCGCCCTTAGACCGTGGAACCGGCGCTGTGACTCCAGTGGGATTACGGAGACGGACCGGTCGTTGACGGTGTGAAAGCAGTGTTGTTCGTGGCTTTGCTGGCGTACTCACGCTTTAGGATCGTGATCCCTTTGCGGGAGGAGACCATGCCTAGCATTTTCGCCGCACTGGACCGCTCCTTTCGCCTGATCGGCGGGGTCCCAACCTACGTTTTGACGGATGATGAGCGCACAATTACGGTCGATCACGTTGCCGGGATTACGGTCCGCAACGCGCAGATTGTCGCGTTCGCAAGGCACTATTCCACCGCCGCGCACACCTGCATGTCGGCAGACCCGGCATCGAAGGGTGGGGTGGAAAACGCTGCGAAGATCGCCAAGGCAGACCTGGTCCCCAAGGAGACGAACCTGCGCCCGGAATACGCCTCTTTCGTCGAGTTGGAGCAGGCGTGTGAGGCGTTTATGGAGGAAGTGAATTCCAACGTGCACCGGGCCACGTTAAAGATCCCCAAGGACATGCTTCGACTGATTGAACGGCCCAAGCTGCACCCGGTCCCGGCCGTGCCGGTGACAGCGAGTTTCGGCCAGGTCCGGCAAGTCCCACCGAATACGCCCATGGTCACCTACGAACACTCCCGCTATTCAGTCCCGCACACCCTGATGGGGCAAAGAGTCTGGGTGCGGAGTACCGACACACACGTGGTCATCGTCCATGTCGGGCAGGGCAGACCGGTCGAAGTCGCCCGCCATGAGCTCACCCGCCCCGGCGTGCCAGTAATCATAGACGCCCACTTCCCGCCAGCCTGCGCCGACGCCCTGGAACGCGTCATTTGCCCCACGAACACGGCAAAAAGAGTTCCTTGCCCTTGGGATCGGGGCAGCGTCTTGGCTCAAGGAAGCTGCCGCGGTGCACCACCGCTTCACCCATGAAGACCTAGTCTCCATCATTACCAACACCGCCACCGGCGAGCTGGCCGGAGACGGCAATAACAGCCGGCACACCGTGACCGATCAGGGCCAATGGCTCTCCCAAGGCACTGGCGGATGCGCCAATTTCGGCACCACCAACACCACCAACACCGCTGAGGACAGCGACACCACTAATCTTGAAGGAGCCACCGAATGAGCCCCACAACCCTTGCCCAGGCACCGCTGACGGATGCGGCCCTGGAACAGGTGATTGCGTTGATGCGCACCACCCGGATGCCGCACGCCCGCGCCGTGGTCACCGATGTCTTGGCCACCGCAAAAGCCCAACGCTGGGACCCCACCGAAGTCATTCGCGTGCTGCTCGAGGCCGAGGCGACCGGGCGGAACCGGTCTATGCGGGCCACCCGGCGCAAACGCGCAGGGTTCCCCACCGGGAAAACCTTCGATGTCTGGGACAAGACCCTCTCGACCCTGCCGGCGGCGACGACCTCGTTCCTGCGAACCCTGGAATGGGTGCGCCGGCGAGAGAACCTGATCGCATGCGGACCCTCCGGGACGGGCAAGACTTTGCTGCTTGAATCCCTAGGCCAGCAGGCCATCGATGAAGGCATGTCCGTGTCCTGGCTGAGCCTGGAAGACCTCGGCGCCCTCGTCCGCCGCCACCGCATCGATGACAGAGTTAACAAAGTCATCACCCGCGTCACCAGCGTGGCTTTAGTCCGCATTGACGATATCGGTCTTTTACCGGTCTCCGGCGACACCGCCGAAGGATTCCACCGAGTCGTGGAAGCCTCCTACGAGAAACGCTCCCTGGCGATCAGCTCCAACATCCACCCCTCCGGCTTCGACGAGCTCATGCCCAAAACCATTGCCAGCGCGATCGTGGACCGGTGGTGGTTGGTCCGGGTTGTGGGGTGTTAAAGGGGTCAGGCCCCGCACGGTGTGCGGGGCCTGGTCCTTTGAATGGTTGTCCGGCGGTGTCCTACTCTCCCACACCCTCACGAGTGCAGTACCATCGGCGCTGTG
>NZ_JADNYM010000053.1 GCF_015708085.1 Arthrobacter terrae
CAGGACTCTTGACATAGGTATTTAATTTGGTGGCGACGTTTCACGGTTTTTGGTTTCGAATCGCAGGATTTGGTTTGTGCCGGGATAGCGGGTTTCTGTGGCAGTGAGATGGTCGCAGAGTTCACTGATCGCGGTGGTGGCGCGGCGGGTGGGGAGCGGGTCGAGGCGGATGGTGAGGTAGCCGTCAGGGCTGGGGTCGATGTCCCCGCTGGTGGTGAGGGCCTGCCGGATCAGGGCGTGGGCTTCGTCGTCGGCGCGGGCGTAGCCGGTGTTGGTGCGGATTTCGCTGGCAAGGGTGGTGGCGGTGTTGAATGAGGCCATCCGGATCGCATGGGCGAGTAGTTTCGTCTCGGTCTCCAGGACCTGTTGTCCCGGGGCTATCTCACCGAGCGGGACCCGTGCCGGGATGTCCTTGTGCGCGGCCTGGGTCTGGTCGAGGGCGGTTTCGGCGGTGAACAGGTCCGCGGTGATCGCGTTGTGCTCGGTGTTGGTGATCAGGACCGTGGACGTTCCCGGTGCCGGGGTCCGGGCGGCCAGCAATGCGGCATCGGTATCGGCGATGGTCTTTTCGTACCGGGCTTTAGCGGTCAGGACTTTCTGGTAGGCCTTGCGTTTGGCCGGGTTCGGCACGGACCGTTCCGGATCGTCATCGGTACTGGTATAGGCGTCGTGGGAGTCCAGGGCAAAGCGCATCCTGGCGTAGCGGAAGTAGTTTTCCTGCCGCCATCTGGCGCCCATCCGGTAAACAATCTCTCCGGCGCTCATGTCGGTGGTGGTGGTGAGGATGTGGATCTGCCGGGACCCGCCGCCGGGGACCTTGACCTGGCGGCTGATCTGACGCATCGAAAACACTTCCCCGGTCGTCCCGATGGGAACCTCGACGTGGGTGTCGGCGGCATCCCAGGTCCGGGTTTGTCCGTGGTCGTCGGTGTGAGTGACTTCTGTGAAGAGGATGTCATTAATGTCAGCGGTGGTGCCCTTGCGCCAGGTCAACACATCAAAGTTGTGCTCTGCCATGTGCTGGAACAGGGCCGGGGACCAGCCGCCGCGGTCGAAACCGACCAGCACCTTCCGGTCATCGCCGATGATGGTGCGCAGGGCCGGCAGGAGCCGGCGTAGTTCCCCGGTCAGTGCGTTGCCGGGTTCGGCCATGACCACCAGCACCGGGGCCCCGTTAGCGTCGGCGACCCAGGTTTCCTCCGTCGCCGGGACCGGGAACTTCAACCGGGTCGAATGGACTTTCCCGAGCTTCTTCGTGCCCTGGTAGGCACGGACATGCCCGTCAACATAGAGCACGGCCGCCAGGCTGCCATCCTCTGCGTCACCGCTGCCGTTGAGGTGTTTGGTGGCCATCAGGGTGAGCAGGTCCCCTGCCTTACCGGTCCCGGCCAGGGCGGCAAGTTTACGGCGGAGGGTTTTCACTTCCGGTGCCCGGTCCAGGCCCAGCACCCGTCCCATCGCTACCGGGTCGATCCGGGTGGTCCCCTCGGCCCGTGGTTCCCCGGCCAAGGCCTGGAATACGGCGCCGGCCAGGATGGTGTCCAGTCCGTAAAACCCGTTCGGCAGCGCACCGAACGTCTCCTTCGCGCATTGCAGGAGTCCTGTTTTTTCCAGGGCGGGCAGGGCCAGGAACAGCCCTGCCAACGGCACCCGGGCCGCCGGGGCGAACACCGGGGCCGCACACTCCAACAACCCGGTCCGGGCCCAGACCCGCTCCCCGGAACGGTCCGCACCGGCGGGCAACACCGGCAGCTCCTTTACCGCTGCGGCGGTGGTGGCATCGCCTTGCCGGTCCTGCCTGGCCGGGTTGGACCCTGTCCGCACCCCCACGTCAGCGGCCGGAGCGGTGCGGGTCCGGGCCGCATCCGCCTCCGCGCTGTCCCCGGGGGCGGTGGATAACACCCGATGGACACTGAAGACGGACACGCCCACAGCCGCGGCAATCGTGCGAAAGGTGTCCCCGCCGGCACGCCGGGACCTGATGTCAGCGACAACATCCGGGGTGAGTTTGCTGGCGCGGCGGGGACCAGGCTTCTCCGGCACGAGTCCGGCCACGCCGGAGGCCTTCAGCTCCCTGCGCCACAGCCACAACGTCCCGGATTCGATGCCGAACCCGGCAGCAATATCGGTCATCGGGGCTGCCTTCATGTCCGCCAGTTTCGCGGCCGCGAACCGGCGCGTTGCCGTGTCTCCGGCATCCCAGGCATAGACCAATTGCCCGTACAGGAAAACACGGCCACCCTCGGCATCCTCCAGCAGCGACGCCGCCGCACCAACCGGCACGGCACCGGCCTCAACAGTTACCGGAAGGGGTGCCTGGGCAGTCATCACACCCATCATCCCACCCCTTCAACAACCGATTATTTCCTCTACTCAATTATATAACAAAAAGGGCAAAATTAACACTCGCCCAGGCAACGAAACCCCGAGAACGCAGGGCATAGCCACACAGCCGACCATCTCATGTCAGGAGTCCTGG
>NZ_JADNYM010000054.1 GCF_015708085.1 Arthrobacter terrae
CTCAGGACTCCGGATATAGCGGCTGACTGGTTTGGCGGTTCCTTGATTTCCCGGGGTTTCCAGTGGCTTGGTGGCTGTTAATTTTGCTCATTTTCCGATATAATTAACTGAAGAAGATGATTCGGACTGAAGGGGTGGGAAGATGGCTGTCATGACCGCCCAGCCGCCATTGCCCATATCGATGGTCGCTGCTGCCAGGCCGGTGGGCTTGGCCGTATCACTGGCGGAGGGTCCTGATGGCGGTGAGGTCTATATTCGCGGGCAGCTGACTTTTTCCTGGGACGCCCCCGATGTGGCTGCGCGCCGGTGGGTGGCGGTCAAACTGACGGACTTGCGGGCCGCATCGGTCGCGGACGTCGCAGCGGCTTTCTCGGTATCGGCCGGGACGTTATGGTTGTGGGGCCAACTGCTGGCCGAGGGCGGGGTTGCGGCCCTGGCACCGGAGAAGAGAGGCCCGAAGGGCCCGTCCCGGCTCAGTGGGGACGTTGTGAGACGGATCGTTCAACTGCGGGCGACGGGTATGTCACACCAGGCGGTCGGTGACGCGGTGGGCGTGTCTGAATTCAGTGTCCGCCGCGCCCTCAAAACAGCCACCACCCATGCAGTCGGGACTACGCAGGAATCCCAAGAGGCACCGGAGCTCTCCGTAACGGCACCGACCAGCGACCAGGGGCCCACTCAGCCGGAGCTGCCGGTATTGCCAGTGGCGGTGCCGCGTGCCGGGGAACGCTCCGCAGCACGGGCCGGGTTGCTGGCAGAAGCACCCCCGCTGTTCGCACCTGCCGCGAAGGTCCCTCATGCTGGCTTGTGCTTGGCCCTGCCCGCACTGGAAACCACGGGCCTGCTCGCGTGTGCGAAGGACGTCTTTGGTGCCTTGCCGGATGGCTTCTACGGACTGAACAGCATCTTGGTTGATGGGGTGTTGCGGGCGTTGGCCGGGGAATCCCGGACCGAGGGCGCCACCCGCTTCAACCCGGAGGAACTCGGGCGAGTGTTGGGGTTGGATCGTGCCCCGGAAGTAAAAACCATCCGCCGCCGGATCAAACAACTCGCCGACACTGGTAAGGCTCAGGACTTGATCGCAGCCCTGGCCGCCCACCACTTGAACGGCACGGGCCCTGCTGGTGAGAACCTGGCCGCGATCCTCTACGTTGACGGGCATGTCCGCGCCTATCAAGGCACGAAGAGAATCGGCAAACTCTACTCCACCCGGCTCAAGTTCCCCGTCCCGGCAACGGAGGAAACCTGGGTCACCGACGCCCACGGCTCCCCAGTGTTTGTCGTCATGGCCGAACCCGGGGCGTCCCTGGCCGGTGAACTCCGTAATCTCCTGCCCGAACTACGTAAAGCGGTGGGTGACGACCGGCGTGTGCTCGTCGGCTTCGATCGTGGTGGCTGGTCACCAGCCTTGTTCAAACACATGGATGAGAATGGTTTTGATGTGTTGACCTGGCGCAAAGGCACCACCGCCGACATTGATGAGTCAAAGTTCACCGAGGTCTCCCATAATGATGAACACGGGGAAACCCGCACCTGGAGTGTCGCGGACACGATCGTTGACCTGGTACTGCCCACGACGAAGAAAACCGGGGAAATGTACCCGATGCGCCAGCTCAGCCGTATCGTTCCCGCCAAGGGCAAGGGCGGTGGAACACGGCAGATCCACATCCTCACCACCGACCGCACACTGCCCGCCGGGGAAGCGGTATGGCGTATGGGCAACAGGTGGCGGCAGGAAAACCAATTCCGCTACGCACGCATGCACTTCGATCTTGACTCCCACGATTCTTACGCCAGCAGTGACGATGATGCAAAGCGGTTGGTGCCGAATCCGGCGAAGAATGCGTCGTATCAAAAAGTCCTCACCGCCAGGAAACACCATGCCGAAGTTGCCGCGGAGGTTGACGCGGAACTGACCGCCCTGCGAACCCCACCACCGGGACAGAAGGAGTTGAAAGTCGTGCTGACCAGCACCATGCACAACACCATCACGAAGCCGTTGTGGAAAGCCGAGCAAGACTTGCTAGCGGCCGAGAAGGCACATAAGAAGATCCCTGCGAAAATCATGCTCGGGAAACTATCCCCCGGCCAGCAAGTCCTGGATACCGAGGTCAAGCTGATCCACACCGGGATACGCATGGCCGCCTACAACACAGCCATGACCATCGCCAGGGAAATCCGCACCAACACCGGCTATGCCAAAGCCGGCAATGAAGCCCACGCGCTCATGCGTCAAATGTTCAACCAGTCCGGCGACATCGACCCCACCGTTCCAGGATTCCTCACGATCCGACTCGATCCACTGCCCACCCAAGCGAAAACCGATGCCATCATCGAGCTCTGCAACCACCTCACCACCACCAAAACCCGCTATCCCGGCACCAATCTCATCCTGCGTTATCAAGTCAAAGACAAAGCATCATCTCGAAAAAATTAACTCGCTATATCCGGAGTCCTGA
>NZ_JADNYM010000055.1 GCF_015708085.1 Arthrobacter terrae
CCTGGGACTTCGATAAAGCCTCCAACACAGAACGCTCAGCCTCGGACAACAACAACGCAGCAGCTGGTCTCGACATAAACCCAGCTTAAACCCACACTCATTACTTATTTTGGAGACACACCACTAGCGACGTCTCGCGGTGCCGCATTCCGCATGGGGAGTGAGGGAGGCTGCGTAGGGAGTTGCCAGCAAACACTTCTGCGCACTCTCCCGCCCGGGAGGTGCGCAGGCGTGTTCTGGCGCAGGGTTCGCGGCGAAGTCTGCGCAGCCTTTGTCGATTCCTCAAGAAAATTCCTTGCCTGTGGAAAACCTTGGACCCACTTCCCGATCTGCGCTACCTTTAATCCACCCGTCGCAGTACTCCACCTCACCGGTTGGGGAATTGATGTACCCAGTTTCGGCAAGATACGGAAAAGCCCGCCTCGCAACAGCGGTGGCCGGCACGGCGATCATCCTTGTACTCACCTCGTGCACCGGAGCCCCCAGCGCAGAGCCGCCCAGCACCTCGACTGCGCCCCCAATGACACACGGAGCAGCGACCTCCAGCGCCGCTGCATCGCCGGGAATCACGCCCTCTCCGACCGCGGCGATCCCCGTCTACAAGCCGGCCGACGCAACCGGACCGGCACAAAACGTCCCCCTCCCAGTCAAACCACCCCTCGCCGACGAATTCTCCAAAGCAGGGATAGAAGCCTTCGCCCGCTACTGGTACGACACGCTCTCCTACGCCTATGAAACCGCTGACTTTGCCCCGCTGGAGGCCATCAGCGACCCCGGCTGCGCCACTTGTTCAAAAGTGAAGGAAAGAACGACGAAGTGGTATGACGGAGGCCAATGGACTGCGGGCGGCAGGATGAGTGTCGTTGACGCCGGGTCCCCCTTTGCGGCAACACCCACAGGTTCCTACCAAGTGATCGTTGCAGTCAAGCAGGATAAAATATCGTATTACCGAGCCGACGGCACGCTGACTGATAGTCACGCTGCCTCTGACTCCATTGCCGATATTCTCGTTGCTTCCTACAAGCAGAACCGCTGGACTGCTGAGACGGCTGAGCACATTAGTGGCAAGGCGGAATAGAAATGCGTGTCCTGCTAAACATCGGACTCGTAGTTCTATCCTTCGTTTTCGCCACAACTCTATTCGCGAGCTCCGCCCAAGCCGATGGAAGTACAGGTGAAAATATCGATTGGGGCGATAGCTGCGTCGACTCTTCCGGTTGGCAGCGGATCGAAGGGGCCAGCTACTGGGGAAATGTGCCGGCTAGCGTTCCCGACGATCCTTACCAGTACGATTTCAAATTCGTCTGCCAAACCAGCGGCGACGATTTTGCCACGGTGTGTCTGGCTAATGCTGCCAGTAAGTGCACGGAAGCGGCCCATGGCCAGCTCGTCAACTGGTACCGATCCCTCAAATTCAGCTCTGCACCGGTCTGGAGCTTCCTGAGCGGGCCCACCTGCATCTATTCGGAAAAGCCACGGGACATCCTCGCCGAGATAGCCGCCGGCATCGAACACGAATTTCAGAACTCCCCCGTCGCCCCGGCCACGGTCGGCA
>NZ_JADNYM010000056.1 GCF_015708085.1 Arthrobacter terrae
CCTGGCCGGCACCACGCATTACCGCAAGGGCCTGCCCGTGGGTGAGCTGTTCGCCCAGGACGTGGCGGCGTCCTTGGAGTTGCCGGGGGTCGGTTTTGAGGCGGTGCGCTACGAATCGCGGAAGGCCGACAGAGTCGGGAACCTGCTCGTTGACGGGAACACCTACGCGGCCGGGCCCGCGTTCCATGGACGGATGCTCACAGTGGGGTTGGGCCATGATGTGGTGCAGATCCTTGATGAGCATTCCGAACCGGTCCGCACGTTCCCACGCGTCTTTGGCCGACAGACCGAGACGATCTTTGACCCTGCCTCGCTGGTCCCGTTGCTGGTGGCCAAGCCCGGGGCGTGGTCCCATTCCCCGTTGCGGGCACTGGTCACCGACCCGGTGCGTGACTGGCTGGATAAGGCACCAGCGACCGATCGGCGCCGCCTGCTCAACGCGGTGGATGCTGCGTCCGAGTCCGCCGGCTTCGATGCCGCAATACAGGCTGCACACACCCTGATCCAACGCGGAGACACCCCCGACATGGCCATGCTGGGCATGCTCGCGCGCCGGCTGGCCAACGGCACCGAACCGCCCGCCACGAACGTGGACTTGAGTGTCTATGACACCTTCACCACCGTCAACACCGTCACGGGAGAAGTCGCATGAGCACCCCCACCATCCAGGACATCCTGAACGCGGGCAAGCATGCTTCGATGACCGGGACCGTGCTGAGTGAATGGGCTGAGAAAGGAACCCCGAAACAACGTGAATACCTGCACGGGGTACTGATGGCCGAGCACGAATCCCGCCTTGAATCACGGCGTCAACGGCTGCTGAAATCGGCTCGGCTGCCCGCCCTGAAAACCCTCACCGGATTCGATTACACCAGTGTCAGGTTCCCCGAGGACTACGGCCGAGAACCGCTCGAATCCCTGGAGTTCATCAACCGGGCCCAAGACCTCGTGTTGTACGGCGACGTAGGCACAGGTAAAACCCACCTGGCCTCCGCCCTGGTGGCAGCCGCGTGCCGGAAGGGCATCCCGGCACGCTTCTTCACCACCTCCGCCCTGGTCATGATGCTGCGCCGGGCCAAGGACGAAGACCGCCTCGACAAGGAGCTCGCATCCTTGGCAAAAAACCAGCTGCTGGCGATCGATGAACTTGGCTACCTTCCGATCGATATCGAAGGAGCCAGGCTCCTGTTCCAAGTCATCGCGGACGGGTACGAAAAACGCAGCCTGATCATCACCACCAACTTGGAGTTTTCCCGTTGGGGAACCGTCTTTGGCGATGACAACATGGCCGCCGCCGTCATCGACCGGCTCGTGCACCACGGGCGACTATTGCAGTTCCGCGGCGAGTCCTACCGGGTCAAAAATGCGTTGATGAAATGAGCAGACAGCTGAAATGGCCTAAAGACGTGCCGCAGTGGCCTGATTCTTAGCGCCGAAATGGCCTACTTTAACTTGACGAAACACAA
>NZ_JADNYM010000057.1 GCF_015708085.1 Arthrobacter terrae
GGCTCCGACGTTGCGTAGTGATGATTTCCGTCGGTTTGCTGGGCACGTGATCCGGTTGTGTCAGCCGGATACGGGGGATCATTATGATCCGGAAGCGTTTATGCGGCGTAAGTTCACGATGGGGGTGGATGTGACGGGGATGGTGCATGGTTCGTATCAGCTGGATCCGGTCGCGGGGGCGGAGTTGATGGCGATTTTGAATCCGTTGTCCGCTCCGCGTCCGGATCAGCGGGGCGTGGACGGGTCCCTGGTCGGGGTGGATGCTCGGACCCCGGATCAGCGTCGGGCTGACGCGATCACTGAAATCGCCCGGGCTGCCGGGGCTTACCTCAACTTCCCCCACCCACAACACAACACCCACAGCCCCAACAGCAGCGACAGCAGCGGCGGGTTTGATGGGAAAGACGGCCTCGACAGCTCCGGCGGCTCTGCAGAAAGCGGCAGCCGCGGTGCTACCGACGAGAACGGCGGTTCTGCCGAAGATGGTTCTGCTGGTGATGGGAGTGGGTGGGTGCATCCGGAAATGGATGCCCGGGCCCAGGCAGTAGCTGCTGCGGCCCAGGCCGAGGACCTGTTCTCCCTCACCTCAACCCACGACACCACACACACAGACCAAGACGCAGACAACGACACCGGCACAGGAACAGACACCGGCACCGGCACCGGCGCTGACAGCGGCCCCGGTCCAGAGACAGAGCCGGGAACGGGGCCGGGAAGAGGCGAGGGCAGGGTTGTCGGTGGTACCCGTTGTGGTCCGAGTAGGGCCGGGAGGCTCCGGCCGGGTAGGCGACCGGCTCGCATCACGATCACGACCACTTTTGACCAGCTCCGCAGCTTCCCGGACAGGGACGCCGCCATCCTCCGGCAAACCTTGGGAAACCAACCAAAACCAGCAGAATCACCAGCACCATCACAATCACCGGAACCACCAGCACCATTGGCACCACTACAACCACTGGACCCACTGGAGCCACTGGAATTACCGGAGTTACTGGAGTCCCCGGAACCGGGAGCACAGCTGGCCTTGACGGTCGGGCCGGTACCGGCAGCACCACAAATCCCAGCAGATCCCGACGCAGAAGACCACGGTTCACCGGCCGAACCGTCGGATCTGCCGTCGGGCTGGGCGGACCCGGACGGTACGCCGGAGGACAGCGGCTGGCCGGGCGGGGTAGGTCCGGAGAACACCAGCGTTGGCTGGGACACCACCACCAGCACCACTGACAGCAGTACCACTGGCAGCAGTACCACTGATTCCACCAGCCCCGGGTCTTCGTGGTTTTTTGGTTTAGAACCAGAGGTACTTCCGGAGCAGGGTTTGTCTGGTGCTGGTGGGTTAACGCCGTTGGATCCGATGCCGTCGTGGTGTGACGGGTTGGGTAGTATCAGTCCCGGCACGCTGGCGAGAATGGTGTGTGACGCGTCGTTTGAACGAGCC
>NZ_JADNYM010000058.1 GCF_015708085.1 Arthrobacter terrae
GGACCGGGACCGGGGTAAGCGCTTTCACCAGTCATGCACCGTGCCGTCGGCCAGACGGTTGTAGGGCAGGTACGCCTGCTGGTACGGGAAGGACGCAGCGGCTTCTTCATTGAGTTCAACACCGAGTCCGGGTTTCTCCCCCGGATGCAGGTACCCGTCGGCGAAGGTCATGGATTGTTCAAAGACCGTGTTCGTCGTCCCGCTGTGTTCCATGTATTCCTGAATCCCGAAGTTATGGATCGCCAGCCCCAGATGCGTCTGCGCGGCCAACCCGACCGGGGAAACATCGGTGGGACCATGGAAACCGGACTTAATCTGGTACTGCGCGGCATAGTCCATGACCTTCTTCAAAGGCGAAATTCCCCCGAAGTGCGTGGACGCGGCCCGCACATAATCAATCAGCTGTTCACGGATCAGGGTCTGGAAATCAAAAACGGTGTTAAACACCTCACCGACCGCCAACGGCGTCGTCGTATGCGAGCGGACCAGCCGGAAGGCGTCCTGGTTCTCCGCCGGCGTGCAGTCCTCCAACCAGAACAAATCGTAAGGCTCCAACGCCTTCCCCAGCCTCGCAGCCTGAATCGGCGTCATCCGGTGATGCCCGTCATGGAGCAACGGCAACTCCGGACCAAATTCGTTGCGGACAGCCTCAAAGACAGTGGGCACATGCCGCAGATACGCCCGGGTATCCCAATCCTCCTCCGCCGGCTGGGCTCCGCGGCCGGCCGGCTCATAATCATAGCGCTCGCCGGTCGCCTGTGCCTGGGCCGCAACACCATAGAGGGCCTTGATGCCCGGGATGGAGGTCTGCACCCGGATGGATTTATACCCCTCCTCCAGGTGCTGGCGGATCGAGTCGAATAACTCCGGCAAATCCCGGCCGGAGGCATGCCCGTAGGTGCGCAGGGCCGTCCGGGAGGCGCCGCCGAGCAGCTGATACACCGGCAGACCCGCGACCTTGCCCTTAATATCCCACAACGCCATATCCACCGCCGCGATCGCCGCCATCGTCACCGGCCCCCGACGCCAGTAGGCGCTCCGGTACAGGAACTGCCAGGTGTCCTCGATCCGGTGCGGATCCCGCCCCACCAACAACGGCACCACATGCTCGGTCAGGTACGCTGCAACGGCGAGCTCACGCCCATTCAACGTCGCATCCCCCAACCCCGTAAAACCCTCATCCGTGGTGATCTTCAACGTCACAAAATTCCTCGACGGACTACTAACAACCACATCAGCAGC
>NZ_JADNYM010000059.1 GCF_015708085.1 Arthrobacter terrae
TAGTGGTGTGTCTCAGTTTTGCTTGATGGCTTGGAGTGCGACGCGGCCGCGGGCGACTTTTTCCAGGATGGAGTCTGCGGTCGCGACCCAGATCAGGGGTTTCGGGTGCTCGTTGTTGACCTGAATGTATTCCTCAATTTTGCCGATCAAGTCGGGCACTGAATGGAAGACACCCCGGCGCAGAGCCTTGTCCGTGAGGTCCCTAAACCAGCGCTCGACCAGGTTCAGCCAGGACGATGATGTCGGGGTGAAATGCAGGTGGAACCGGGGACGTTTGCCCAGCCAGGACTTCACTTCGGCATGCTTGTGCGTGGCGTAATTGTCCAGAATCAGATGGATTTCCAGACCCTTCGGGACCTCCTTTTCGATGCTCTTCAAAAAGGCCAGGAACTCATCATGGCGGTGCTTGTCAACGCAGGATCCGATCACTTTCCCGGTCGCCACCTCCAGCGCCGCGAAGAGTGTTGTGGTGCCATTGCGCTTGTAGTCATGCGTCATCGTTTCGCCGCGGCCCTTCTTCATCGGCAACGAGGGCTGGGTGTGGTCCAGGGCCTGGATTGAAGTCTTCTCATCCATGCACAACACGATCGCATTCTCTGGCGGATCCAAATACAGCCCGCACACATCGATGAGCTTTTCATCAAAGTGCGGGTCCGTGGAGAGCTTGAACGTCTCCACCCGGTGCGGCTTCAAACCCCGCGCCGCCCAAATCCTTTGCACCTGAGCCGGGGACACCCCGACCCTTGCCGCCATCGACCTCACGGACCAGTGTGTGGCACCCTCCGGCTTGGAAAACCGCGTCAACTCCACGATCTCAGCGATCTTCGACTCCGGAATCACCTTCTTCCGACCACGCCCGGGCGCCACCGCACCAAGCTTCTTCAAGCCCTCCAGGATGAACCGGTTCCGCCAGGCACGCACCGTTCCAGGTGTCACCCCAACCATCTTCGCGATCCACTCATTCGGGAAACCATCAGCGGCCAAGAGCAGGACCTGCGCCCGCTGCACCTCCCGATGGGCGGCAACCTGGGACTTCGATAAAGCCTCCAACACAGAACGCTCAGCCTCGGACAACAACAACGCAGCAGCTGGTCTCGACATAAACCCAGCTTAAACCCACACTCATTACTTATTTTGGAGACACACCA
>NZ_JADNYM010000006.1 GCF_015708085.1 Arthrobacter terrae
CATCAAGAAAATCATCACACCTTTATTATCTCACATTATGGGCGTAATTAACAGTTTCCAGGCAAGAAAAACCGCGGAGAATCAACAAACCATCCAACGCCCAGCCAGCTATGTCCAGAGCCCTGAGCACGGGGTTGCCTGACGGCTACAGCTACACCAGCCGAAAACGGCTTCAAATAGTGTCCCGTATAGCGGCCCTTCACCAGACTGATCACCGAACGCCCTGTGCAGACACTTCATGAGCCACCATTTGCAAAACAGCACGTCAGCGGCTGATATGCCCCGTGGAGGGCCGGCATATGGGACGCAGGGAGCGGCCGGTGGGGACCGTAACCGGATGGCCCAACTGTTCCCGTGACCAGCGAAAAGGACTACCATCAGCCCAGGACTTCCCCAAGTCCGGCGCGAGCCTGTCACAGGCCACCAGGATTTCGACGTTATCCGGAGGAGTGCAGGGCCATGGCTGATAAGTGCCCCGAGTGCGGTGCACCGCTCAGGAGCGATGGGTTCTGCGATCTCTACTGCCATAAAATACCCAAAGACCCTCTACCACGATTCGCTTACGCAGACGATGGCGTCAGAATCGGAACCGGTCAGCGACCACTCCACCCCGTCAAGAGGATAAAGCTTTATCAGTTCATGCAGGAGTGGCGCGAACAATCGATTTCAGAGCAGGAGATACGCGACGAAATTCTTGCCACGCTGCGGGGCCGGAACGACGTCGATATCGAGCATATGGTAGAGCTGGTTCTGGAACTGCTGGAGAGCACAGAGGAAGTCACCTGTCTCGAGATCGAGCCCACCGCATGGGACCGTGGCCCGGAGAAGAGTGCGGGAGTATTCCTCCGGGTTGGACCCGGTCAGTGGTTCGCGGCCGGCAATCTCACCCTCAAAAGTGTAAGCCTCCTGGTTTCGCTGCTCCTAGCGACTCATGGCTTGCCGCACGGGATTCTCGCCGTAAAAGATTCCGTCAAAGCAGTGAAGCTTTCCAAAGCTCTAACCAGGGCTTTGGTTACCCTTCCGGAAGGCTCGGTGGAGTGGGAGGTATTTGAGTCTCTTAACCTGTCATTGTCGATTATCCCGCTCATGAGCGCAAGGACCACGCGAAGGCGTTCGGTTTCAGGCCTCCGGCAGCTGAGGATATTGCCCAGGCGATCCATCGTGACGAAATCGAGGTACATCGGGCCCTTGAAGGACTTCAAAGCAGAAACATGGTCAAATATGATCTACGTCGTCAAGTGTGGAGCATCTGTTTTTAACACGACCACAAACGCCGCCCCGGGGGGGTGGATCGCTTTAACACGACATAATCACGGTTATCGGCCCTTTAAAACAGTAGTCGAAATAGGGGAGCGGCGGGCCGGAAAGGGAGCAACTAACTCTGCGGTAGACCGTGCAGCCGTTCGTGACTATGCAACCGTGCCGGCGTCCGGTATGTTGCATATCGGACACCGTGACACACCAGGAAAGAGTCGATGTGGCAACTGATTACGACGAGATACGCTCCGACGTCAAAGAATCCCAGGACAGCTCATTGGAGATCCTGCAGTCCGCGAACACCCCGGACGCCCGCGCCGTCGTATTGGACCTCGATGAGGCCGACGGGTTGGACCGTCTCGATATTCCCGGTGGCGAATTTATTGCCGAAGAACTGATCGTCCAGGTCATCCCGCAGGCGGAGGACGAGTTCACCTGCTACTCGTGTTTCCTGGTCCGGCACCGGTCCCAGATCGCCCGTCAGAAAGACGGCCACGCCTTCTGCTCCGACTGCGAAGGCTAAGCCGGTCTCGAAGGGTGTGCACGATGGTGAGGCTCAACGGCAGATGACAGTACCTTGGAGAGGTTTGCCCATCCACACATTGGTGCTGCCGGGAACGCGGTAATCGCCGCGGATTTCGTACGTCCATGCACCGGCGACGGCGCGGGAGTCCGAGTAACTTCTGCCGGCTTGGGTCGTCAGGTCCCCTTCCTGCTGGATCTCACCACTGGGGTCCCTGATGGTCAGACTGTGGTAGTTGGCGCCCGCGACGGATGCGAAAGCGTCTACCGATATGTCCAGATGGTGCTTCTTGTTTTTTCCGGTGCAGCTGGAGGCAACCTGCGTCCCGTACGACGCAGGTGCCTCCAAAAGCAAAGTGGAGGCTGAGACGGTCGCTCTCGCCGAAACGGAGAACATGGCCTGGGCGGAGGCGACGGGGATGGCGAGCAGCCCTGTTCCGAGGACGACGACGGAGGTCGAGCGCAGGGCGCGCCGGAGTACGCATGATCTCCTGGCATGGCTGGCCACGTCGTACTCCTTCCTTCGGCATCCGCAGGCGCGGGGGTGACTCGGCGCTCGGTCAGGCCGGTCGTGTTGTCGTGGTGACAGTTGTTGGGTCCGCTTTGTCAGGTTCTTTGCGCCAGATGGTGAGAAGCACACCGATGACCAGGATGGCTGGCACTCCGTACATGAGGATGGTGCTGACCACAGGTGCCCGGAGCGCCCGTATGGCCGCTCCCAGGTACGGGATGGTCCCGACGTGCCGGTAGATCGTCTGGCCCTGCAGGGTGGCCGTCCACGGGTCGATGCCCTGGTTGGCGTCCCCTTTGGTCCGGACAGCGGTCAGCCCATCGTCGCCGGTCTTGATTTCAACGACGCGGTGGGTTTCCACACGATGGTCCTCGATGGGGATGTGGTAGGTGATGACGTCACCGACTTTGATGTCAGCGACGGGTACCTGGCCGGCGACCACGACGTCCCCGGGGTTGATGCCGGGGGACATCGAGCCGGTCAGCATGGTGGTGGTCTGGTAGCCCATCAACCGTGGGCCAATAGCCAGCAGCAGGAACGCTGCAACAGCGATGACCACCAGGGCTGTTGTCACCCAGGATCCGATCCTACGGGCTGTGCTTCGGGTAGTGACAGACGGGATTGCCTGCACTGGGATGTTACTCAAGGGGATAGTTCCTTTCAGCCGTCACACCAGTGCAGGCGGAATCCGTAGGGTGGTTACTTGATCGCAGCTGTGCGCTGAGTGGAGTCGAACTGGAAACCGATCGCTGACTTCAAACCCTGGAAAGCGTTGTCAGCCGTGTTCGGCAGGGCGGCACTGACCTTGAGGTTGTCGCTCTTACCCTGGCTGAGGGAGGCGAGCGAGCTGAGCGTGTTCACACCGATCACCGGGGTAGCGGCAAGGACGGTGGATACGGAGCCGGGGCAGGTGTAGGGAGCTGCGGCGCCAACCCACGGCACAGAACAACCCTGGACGGTCAGCTGCAGACCTTTGGAGAGGTCGGAGGTCAGCGCCGTTGTGCTGGCCGTGGTGGTCGACAGGACGATGGATCCCAGGTCGGAGGATCCGGTGTTGGCGAGCGTCACCAGACGCTCCATCTTGTCTCCTGGCAGGAGTCCTTCGGCGGCGACGCTAAGGTTGTTGACACCGCCTGCACCTCCGAGGGCGATGTTCATTGTGCCGGCATTGACGGCGGCGCTGGCGGTCGTGGAGGACGTGAACGCACCGTACGTGCCCAAGCCCGCGACAGCAGCGGCTGTGCCGAGCAGTGCGGCGGAGGCGAGGATCTTGCCGGTGGTGGTCTTCAGGCTGATGCCCATGGTCTGTTTTCCGTTCGTCGTTTGTCGGGCACAACCAATTCCGGCGATCCGGCGGTGTGCTTCATGGATTGCGGCTGCCAGATGGCGTCTCTGCCCTGGCTTCGTCCGTGCAGAAGGCACGGCTGACTCCGCTTCTGCCTTCATGTGTGCGGTAAATAGGATCTCTCTCTCCCCGGTGTGTCTTCAGCGGGTCCCGCTATGTCCATCCCGCGGGCAATTGCGGTTATCGGCGCTAACCAGCGGAGGCCGGCCAGGTATTGAAGCCCGTGCATCTGCCCTACTGAAACGCCCTGCGTGACTGATGCGTCTGGCGATAGGCAGTGAAGGTATGTCTACGCATGTTTCCCGGTAGGGACATTGGCGAGACGAAAGGCCTACAGTATGGCTTCCAGCACTGAACGCATCCGGGTGAGACTCCCCGAAAAGTTCGATCCTGCCCGGCACATGGTCCCGTTGATGAAAAAGATCACGGACACCCACGGTGAAGGCTTTGAGGTGGATTCCATCGAGGACGGCATGGCTGTGGCCACACGCCAGGTAGCTGTCACTGAGGTCAGCCACAACATCAAGAGCAAAACCAAAGAGGTCCGCCTCCCCCGATCCGTAAAGCCGACCGACGGCGAAAAGATGTCCGTGAAACTTGCCGACCAGCACGGTGACGGCTGGGAGATGACCAAATTCGAGCCGTACCTTGGCAAGGCGGTCCTAACCCAGCTGAGCCCGGAAACAGCTCGCTGCCGTGGCGCCGCGGCGTTGGCACTGGGCGTGAAGCCCTGGGAGGTCCAGGTGACCCCGCGCAGGGACGGAGGCTTTGACCTGGAACTGCCGCGCACCTACATGCCTTCCAAGCATGACGCCAAACTTGAAGAAGTCGCCACCGGCGTTGTCGGCCGGGACGGCTGGTACGTGGCGGTAAACGCCCAGCAGCTCACAGCGTCCATCATCCCGTCCGCTCCCCCGACATTCCCGGAAGGCATTGCTTTCCCCCTTACCCGGCTTGGGAAGGGCAGCATCGACCGGACACCGTTCGGCATGGTCTTGCCGGATCCCGGCGCCGACGCAGGCGACGAAATCAGCATCGACTGGACCGCATCTGCGTGGGCGCTCGTTGCTGGTACTCCAGGATCTGGAAAAACAGTCACGCTGAATGCGATCATCGCCGACTCCCTGTCCAACGGATCAGCCCTCGCTATCGTCGACGACGTGTCAAAGGCTATCGACTTCGAGTGGGCTCGCCCGTTTTGCCGGCAGGGAGGCTGGGGTTGCGATTCACTGGAAGCCTCCGTCGGCACACTGGGTCTCATACGGGATGAAGGTGCCCGTCGAAGTAAAGTTCTCAAAGAATTGGGCATAAGCAACTGGCTGGACATGCCAGACGGGAGGCGCTTTCAGCCAATTCTTGTCATCATTGATGAGGTGTCTGCCCTCGTTGTGCCGGACCCGGTCCCAAAGGGCATCCCGAAAGATCACCCCCTATTCCTGGAGATTGGCGAGCGGAATCTCGCCAGGGCGATGATCCAGTCATACATGCGAAAGATCATCGCCGAATTGCGTTTCGTCGGGGTTCGTATGGTTATCTCCACTCAGGCGACCAATGCCAACACAGGTGTAGATCCAGGCCTTCGCACGCTCATCGGGCACAAGATTCTGCAGGGCGTGAACCCATCTAAGGCGGCGCGTTCACAGATTTTTGCTGACGAGTCGGCCGTGCTCAACGTACCAGAAAATGTAAAGTCCGGCGGTAAACGCGCAAAGGGCGTGGGAGTAGCCGCACTGGAAGCAGACGCACCAGCTGTCTACAAGTCCTACTACGCTACGACAGATGACTATCAGACGGCATTGAGGAAGCTCGGGATTGAAGAATCGTCGAATGCGGAGCCGAGCTCTAGAGATATCAACAAATACCTTCCCACGCTCGGAGACGAATCGGAAGCCACTGCCGCCCGCCGTGGAGCGATGAAAGACCCGATGGCGGAACTGATGGGCGATTCCGGCTACGACGAGAACGGCCGGCCACTGAAAGGTGCCGCACTGGCTGCGTCCCAGACCCGTGTGTTGTCAAACATGGCATCACGGGCCTAATCGTGGATTCAGCGCGCAGCCCCGTAAAGCCAGGCGCTCCCCTCTCGATGAGGACCCCGGAGCAGCTGGAAGAGCGCACCGCAAAGTACAAAGCGCGGGCAGAGGTCGTTCACAGACGGCGCTACATTTACGGCAACGAGATCTACGGGAAGATCAACGACCAAATAGCTGTGACCTGCAGAATTCACGGGTCGTTCTCACAACGCCTCGGTCATCATCTCAGAGGCGCGGGCTGTAGCCGATGCTCAACAGTCACCACGGCCCGGGCCAAGCGACGAGGAGCACGCGAAAGGTTTGCGGAGCGGTCCACCGCTCTCCATGGCGGCAGGTACGACTATTCGATGGTCAACTATTTCGACGCGCGAACAGAAGTAATAGTGCTCTGCCCTGTCCATGGGCAGTTCATGATTCAGCCAACCAATCATTTATCAGGCAGAGGTTGCCGAAAATGCGGTTACGAGTCTGTCAGTAGGGCTCAATCGGTGAGCCAAGACCACGTTACAGCCCGCTACAGAGCAGTACATGGTGATCGCTACGACTACTCCATGGTGCGATACAAAGATGCTCACAGCAAGGTAATTGTCCTTTGCTATTCCCACGGACCTTTTGAGACATCTTCCGCCATGCATGCGTCAGGCAACGGTTGCTCCCTGTGCAGTTGGGAAAGAATAGCAGCCGCACGCAGATTCACGACCGACGAGTTGGAAGCGCGGATACGGCAAGTACACGGCGACCTATACTCCTACAAAATCATCGACTACAAAAACAATCTGACCAAGCTGAGGATCACGTGTGCTACGCACGGCGAATTCCTCCAAGCGGCATCGTCACACATCACAGGTGCCGGATGCCCGCGATGCGCATCGTCGCGAGGTGAAAGGACCGTGGCAGCGGTACTGACAGCTGCCAGCCTCGATTTTGTCCAGCAGTTCATGCACGAGACTTGCCGCGGAAAATCCCGGCGGCTTCCGTTTGATTTCGCTATTCCTTCTCTGCGGATCCTTATCGAATTCGACGGAGTTCACCACCGAGAGCCCGTTCGGTGGGCCTATTCGATTACTGAGGAAAGAGCGCAGGAGATTCTCAAGCACCGCCAGTTCCTTGACTGCGTCAAGACTCAGTGGGCTGCGAACAACGGATGGACTCTGGTACGCCTAACTGACAAAGCCTCCGTTGAAGATGACCTTCGCGCTCACGGCATCATCACCAAGGCACAGATGGCCCAACTTGAGGACGCCTTCGAGGCACCGGAGGACCAGGACGACATCGCTACCCGGCGGGCGGCGATTAAAGACCCGATGGCGGATCTGATGGGCGATTCTGGCTACGACGAGAACGGCCGGCCGCTGAAGGGCGCCGCACTGGCTGCGTCCCAGTCCCGGCAGCTGTCCGGTATGGCCGGCCGCGGCTGACCTGCTCCGGACACAGCAAAGCCCCGGCAGGGATTCTGCCGGGGCCTTTTGTGCGGCAATGGAGCTTAGACGCTCTAATTTTCTTTCCTGAGACCGAATTGCCCGTAACCGGGCGTGGGTGCCTCGACCCGCCCATCAGTTGGTGCCGGGGACTGGACGGGTTCGCCGGCGGGTTCTTCCAGCGGCACCGGGGTGTCGAAGAAATGCGGGTCCAGGATCGCATCATCGCTCAGGTCCGGGGCCGGCAGTAGTACCTGGGTGAACGGTTCCGGGGCAGTTTCGGGTTCCGGCACCGGGAGGGTGGTGAAGAAATTCTCGGCTGTCGGCGCCGGGGCGGGGATCATCGAATCCCAGTCCGGTTCTGCGGGTGCCTGCAGATCTTGGGGTGGCGTGGTCAGCTCCGGTGCGGGAAGGGCCGCCAAGAAGTCTCCCACGGGCACCGGAGTGACCGGGTCCGGAACCGCACCCCGGGCCGCTCCGCCGTTATCGCACAAGGGTTCCGTCTCCGCAGGGAAGGCGACGGTGAACAGGTCCGCTGCTTCGGCGAGGGCCGGGTTGTCGGCGGCGATCGCTTCGATGATCCGGACCGCTTCGATGCGGATACCGGACTCCGCTGCGCGGACACCCGCTCCGAGGCGCTGCTCGAACGACTCCTGGGTCTCGCTGACATAGCGGGTGTGCGCCTCGGTGGCTTCCCGCAGGCTGTTCTCGACGTCACCGAGTCTGGAATACACGTCTGCCTTTGACGCCAGTTCTCCGCGCAGCCCGGCGCTGACGGCTTGCTCGGCTGCGAGGTCGGCGCGCAGGCCGGCGGAGATCCGCCGCTCCGCCTCCAGGGCGGATTGCAGCTCAGCGATTGTCCGGGCATCGCCAGCGGATCGGGTGGTGTCTTCGGTGTCCGGGATGATCTCCGTGTCGGGATCCTCCACGGCATCTGTGGCGGCATCTTCGGTCTCGTTCACCGGGCATACATGGCTGCGGGACGCTTCGAGTTCATTGGCCTGCTCCCCCACCAGAACCTCAAGGTCTGCCTTGGTCCGGAGTGCCTCTTCAAGTTCGGCGCCGGTGGTGCGCAGCAGCCCCCCGTGCTGGTACTGGAAGTCCAGGACCGAGGATTCCAGCCCGGAGACGGCGTCCAGGACGACGGCGAGGAATTTGTCACGGCCGTGCTGATAGGTCTCCAGCGGGCTGGTGGTAGTGGCGGTGGTCATCGGGCTCCAAAGTCTGCGGCGGAAAAATCATTTACCATAACAGTCTAACCTCTTTACGCCAAACGAACAACGCCACAAACGGCAGGGAAAAGCCCCGCTGCAGCAACTCACAGCGGGGCTTTTCGGCCAGGAAACCCTAGCGGGTTGCCCAGGCCTTGGCGACGGCGGCCTTGACGTTTTCCTTGATCGCGGCAGTCGCAGCGGCAGCCTTGACCTCCGCGGTCTTCTTAGCTTCGGCTGCCTTGGCCTCATCCGCCTTCGCGGCATCGGCCTTAGCCGCATCCGCAGCCGCTGCCTCTTCCGGAGACACAGAGGCAGCCTGGGCTTCAGCGGCGACCGAAGCATCAACCACAGCGCCTGTTGCGACATCAACCCAGCCGCCCTCCGCGTTCTTGGTGAGGGCCACTCCGGTATTCGGGTTGACGTAGGTCGGGGCGGCGCCGGCTGCCGGAGCCGTGTAGGTCGGTGCTACGTAGCCGCCACCACCCTGCGCTGCAGGCGCCTGGTAGGCAGGCGCAGGTGCCTGATAGGCAGGTGCCGGTGCCTGGTAAGCGGGGGCAGGAGCATGATATGCAGGAGCCGGAGCATGATATGCAGGAGCCGGAGCCTGGTATACCGGTGCAGGTGCCTGATAAACGGGGGCGGGTGCCTGATAGACCGGTGCGGGTGCCTGGACAGGGGCAGGGGCGGTCCCGCGGACCGGCGGGGCCTGGTAGACAGGAGCCGGGGCCTGGATAGGGGCGGGCGGCTGGTATGAGCCGCCGCCGCCGAAGTTACCGCCGGTATTGCCCCCGGTGCCTCCACCGCTGGCGTCTTCTGAGCAGTATCCTGCGCCGCCGCCGAAGTCGTTCCAGTGCTGGCCAATCGGGCAGCTCGCGGCACTGGCCGCTCCGGCGCCAAACAGCAGCGAACCCCCAAGCAGGGCGGCCGTGCCGGCTCCTGCAATTACACGCTTAATATTCTTCTCCATATTCCCGAGATTACACGTGGTGTTGCGTTTCGTCAACAAGCTGTCTCTCACTTTCATTTAGGGGAAGCATAGACGAAGGATATGTTCATATCCGTGGTATTGGCCGAGAGGGAGCGGGTCAGCACACTCTCTGAGACAGCGAGATTTCCGGAGACCGCTCGGTCCCAGGCTGTGACATCGACCGCTGCGGTAACCTTCGCGTCCCGAACTGCCGGGACGGCATTGGAAGGCGGCCGGGCCCCAAGGGGGCTCGATTGCCCTGCCACACTGACGGAGGCTGCGGACAGCGCGGCGCTTACGCCGGGATCCACCACCTGGTAACTGGATTGAGAGTTTTTACCGTTCGCGTCTTTGGCTGAGGCAAGGACCTTTCGCTGGGACATCATGGCGCTGGTGGCTTGTGTGAAATCGATCTGGGCCGGATCGACCCCGCCGGTGGCAAATTTTCCACTCCACATGTCTCCGTCCCGGCTGGTCCCTGACCAGGCCGTCCCCGGAGTGAAGCCGAACCCTTTCTGCAGGTAAGTGCTCAGAGCCGTTGCTTTTTCGCTGTCGCCCGGCCCTGCCAGCGAAGCCACCTCGAGTTGCGGGCTGTACCACATGGCGGCCTGCTGATCGGTAACGGCAGGGTTGAAGGATGCTACCGACATCATTGACTTGGCGGGGACAGGGTAGTCCGGCACCCAGGCCTCCGTGATTACAAGGACCTTGCCTTCCTGATGGAGTATCCGGTGGTCGTAACCGGAGGCTCCACTCAGCCATTCACGGACCTTTCCCATTTCAGTCTCTGTGGTCGCTTCGATGTAGAAAACGCGCAGTGGCCCGGTGCCGCTGATGGCCCGCGGTGTGGTGTCCTGGCTGCGGGAGTAGCCGACCTGCTCGATTTTCAATCCGTCAGGAGGGGTGAGGCCTTGAAGCATCAGCTCCTGGGGTGCCATTGCGCTGACCTTGGCCCACCAGTTGGCCGAGAACGGAGCAATGACGAAGGTGTCCGAATCAGCCGGTGCGTACATGGGTATTTCAGTGGCCTGGATCGGCGCAGAAGAATGGTTCTGTATTCCGAACAGGGTCACCCCGCCCGCGACGGCCACCACTGCGGCAGTTCCCGCAATCATGGCCGCCGCCGTGCGGCGCTTTCGCTGCTTACTTTGCTTCATGACATCACTATGCGTCGTGGACTGTGACGGCTGGTCTTTGCGCATTTACTTGGTCTGCCATTTCGGGCGGTTCCAGTACGCATTGTCCTGGCACGCCGTACCGTCGAAGGCGTAGCAGGCATCGCCCGGCTCTGCCAGCTGGTGGCCGGTCTGTCCCTGCGGCGCGCACCCGTTCTGGTAGGTAGCCCACATCTCAATCATGGGTGTCACGTACCGTGAATCAGGTTCCACGTACTGCTGGAGACCTCCGGTGTCGGGGTTGGTCAGTGAGAAGCTGATACCGCGGGTGACCACATCGAAGCCGTTCAGGAGTCCCTGGTAATACCCAACACCCTGACCGGATGCGAAGTCACCGTTCCTGGATGTCCACTGGCCATCCAGGTGATTGTTCCAGTTGGTGTAATAAAGATTCTTGGGGCTGCTGATGTTCGACCCCCAGCTTGCCAGTCCCAGATAGTCGGTACCGCGGGCGAGACCGTACCGCGGTGAGCCGTCCAGGGATTGCGGGTGGGCGGCGTCCGACTGGACCATCTTGGCTCCGATCACCTGATTCGGGTAAGGAGATGAGTAGGCGCCGCTGAAGAACGAACCGGTGTGACTGTTCGTATCGGTGATAGTGCCGATCTGACCCGGAGTAAACCTGCGCGGGTCCGAACCGGAGCACGTTGTGACCATCGTCCCGGCCTTTGACGCATCCGCCGGCGTGAGGACAGGCTGTGACTTGATGGTGCGCTTGAGACCGTTAGGTGCCGTCGCTGTCACTTCATACTGGAAGATGGCGCCAGGAGAAGCCAAGTCATCCCAAACGCCGGAGCTGCCGTTGTTCCACGAAGCCGTGCGAACAGCACTCCGCGACAAACCGGAGTTGTCTCCATCCGGGGAGACGGTGTCCCCCGCAATGGAGCGTCGGACTGCGTCGACCCGGGTGGCACCGGACGGCACACTCCATCGGACCGTGGTCGCCCCATTGGACATCGAACCGAGGTTGATGTTGGTGACGTCCAGGCGGTAGCGAGCAACCTGACCGCCATTTGCGTCGCCAACCTGGCCCATCACGGCAAACGTACCCGGATAGGTATTCACCGAAACGGTCGCCGGGTCGCTATAGCCGCCATTGGTGACTGCCACATTTTTGGACTTGGCGGTGAACGTCGTTGTTGATCCATCCGGGCTGCCGCCGGTCCATTTGACGGTGCTGCCGCTTTGAGTGTGCGGGGTGGTCAGCAGTGCTTTACCGGACCGGTACAGCACGTAGTCGCAGGTTGCCGAAGAGCAGAACTTACTGGCCCCCGTGTTCCCTGCATCGGCGTTCTGCACTACCTCGAAAGCGGCCGTGCTGTCAGTCAGGCTCGGATCGCGCGCCACCTTCATGGTCGGCACGTCGGGACGCTGAGTCAAGGTTTCTTTGAGGGAAAATTCGATGCTCAGGCCGGTGGCGTTGTATGCAATGACAGCGTAGTCGGATTGTGTGCCTTTCGCTGCCGTATCCTTCAGGGTCGTGGTGGTAATCCCGCCGTTGGTGGAACCGCATTCAGCAGTGATGCAGGTCTTGGTGCCGGTCTTATCGAACTTGGCCACCTGATACCCGGTAGCCGAGAGCGTCGGGTTCCAGCTCAGCTGGTTGTACCCGTCATAGTCCCGGGACGGAGCCCCGGAAGGAATGGGAGGGAACTGCAGCTGGGTCGCCTTTATAGGTGCCGGTTGGATGTCAGGCTGCTTGACGGCAGCCGAGATGATCGCCGTCGTGTTTCCGGCCAGGAGCATCGTTGACGCTGATGCCTTTCCGGCCGGCTCCCGGTAGGAGACGGTCGGCATGGTCCCTGTCGCGGCGGTGACGCCCGCTTCGGGGCTGGCGCTGGATGCTTTACCGTTGGCGGTGCCGCGGGGGCCGTCGTTGACGGCGGCGACGTAGTAGGTCCAACTCGTGCCGTACGGAACGGTGTCCTTGTAGGTGCGGGCCGCGGAAGCGCTGACGGTGGCGAGTTTGGTGACCGCACCGGTGCTGCCGCTGTTGTAGCGCCAGATGTCGTATTCGACGGCGGTGGGCGCGGCGCTCCACGTGAGGATGTTATCGCCCTTGGTCATCCGGTCCGCGCCCGTGCCGTACTGCGGGGTGATGTCGATATTCTGCGGCGCAGGCGGGTGGGTGAGGGTCGTGATGTGGGCGGACTCAGCGGACTGGCCCTGCCCGGCTCCGGCGTTCGCCTTGACGTACCACTCGTAGGAGGCGCCCCAACCGCCATCATCCCAGGTGAACGTTGTGGTTGCGGCAGGAAGCCCGGCCGCGGCCGAGTTGAACGCGGTCGTGAGCGGGTTGCCGGTGGCAGGATCCAGTTCACGGTACTTCAGGTCGTAGCTGGTTGCCCCGGGAACCGCAGCCCACTGCAGCAGGATGCGCGGCTTTTTGAGCCCGAGGGCCCCGTCGGCGCCGTCCGTCCATTCGTGGGCCTGGACAGCAGAGGGCAGCACGCCGGAATTTTTGAAGACAGGCGCAGCGATCTGAGGTGACCAGGGCTTCGGCGTGCAGGCGATGGCGGCCATGGTGCCGTCAGCGTTCCGTGGCTGAACCCGGTAGTTGATGACCTCGACCGGGCCGGGTGTCACCGTGGCATCGGTGAAGGATTTCTGTGAATCCGACGCGGCCGCCGTGACGTTGGCGATCTGGGTGGCATTACGGAACACCACATAGGAGGTGTAGCCGGGCAGTGTGTTCCAGGTGATGACAGGCTTACCGGCCGCATCGGTGTCCACCCGGACAGCGGAGCAGGCTGCAGCGGCTGCGGCGGTATCAGCCTTGCCGGAGACGCTGCGGGGGGCCGCGGAGGTTTTGTTCTCGACGGTGCCGGTCTTGCCGCCGTCGGAGGAAGTGCCGGCCTTGATGGACATGCTGACCAGCGCAATATCGTAGGTCTTCTTGCCGTCGGCAGGTGTGGTCCGGGCTGTTTCTGTCAGGGCCTCTTTCGGGGCCTTCACATCCAGTGCGGAGCCGTCTTTGTCGGTGTAGGCAAAAAGATCACCGGTCAGCTGCAGCTGGTCAACGGAGACCCGTGTATTGAGGGTGGAGCTGCCCGCGGGAGCGGTCGGCAGTGCACTGCGGTCGTACGCGGCCACGCCGGCGTCCCCTGACCAGGACTGCTGGTACAGCTTGTCGCCGTTAACCACCCAGCGGTTGATGACAGGGTTGTCCGCCTTGCCCGCTTCAACCTCGGTGGACCGGGTGACGAGCTCGTTGGCCCCGGCATACATGATCGTGTCCGATGCCTGGACGTTGGCAACGGCTCGGTCAAGCGCCTCGGAGATCGCCGTGTTCTGCCCTTGCGTGGAGGCAGCACCGGCCGCGGCGTTGTTGATCGTGGTGAAGTAGAGGACCGGACCGCCGATGATGACGGCGGCGAGCCCGATGCCGACAACAGCGTCGACAAGCCCTACACCTGCGTCCCGGCGGCGTTTGTTGTACCTGTCAAACATGTTTTTCAAGGCCATACCTTTCCTGTGTGCGGCTGAATCGTTTTCCGCCACACAAGTCCTGCCGTTCACTTGATGATCTTGCTGCCGGACGGCTGCTGGTAGTCGGCGAGATACCAGACAGTGTTATCGAAGATGCTGTCCCCGGTCGGGCCGATCGGTCCTTTGTGATTCGGATAATTGATGTCTGTGGTGTCTCCCTGGCGGAACTGCCCGGCAACACGGACGGTCATACAGGCCAGGGAGCCGGAGAAGTCCAGGCTTCTGGTTAGGGACCGGAAGCCGCCGGCCGCGGCGGTGGTCGTGGTGCACAAACCTTTCGGTGCGTAGACGAAAACGTTCCGGACCGCCAGGGAACTGCTGCTGGCCTCGTCGGTCGGGAAAGTGACGTTACCGTTCGTGTAGATGTTCAGCCCCGTCCCGGTGGCAGCGCTGACGTTCTGCCGGATCGTGACACCGCCGGAGACGTAGGCGTTGAAGGAACCGTCCCCTTGAATGACCGTGGGGACATCGAAGTCCATGGAGGCGTAGCAGCCGACGTTTCCGCCCGCCGTCAGTACCCCGCCGTTTCGGGAAGCTTTCCAGTCCTCCGGTCCGGCACCCCCGCAGGTGGCCATGTTATCGGTGATGAAGTTCGGATCCAGGGAGAGCCCTGCCGGGGTGCGCACAGCTCCTGACACTGACAAGGAGGTCGCGGCCGGACCGTACTGAAAATACGTGACGTCCGCTTTCGATGTCGTCCCGGAGGCCGCTTTGATGTCCATGGTGCTCCCGAGCAGCCCTACGGACCCGGTAAGGAAAGGGCTGGCGCCGGTGATGCCGTTGGTGGCTGTGACGGATTTGCCCATCAGCGTGTGGGTGAACGCCGTCGACGGTGCCACCTGGTAGGTGATTGATTTATCTGATTCTGCTTTGAAGCCTCCGACGCGGGTGCCCTGGGCGGTGGCCTGAACCTTGCGGATCGCACCCCGGAATGTGCCGGTTGCGTGCAGGACCGTTGACTTGCCGCCGGAACCCATGGTGACGGGGTCCGCATACCAAGTCCAGCTGCCGTCGTTGGCGGTTCCGCCTGTGCGCGGGGACTCCGGGCCCGGCAGGACCGCCGGCTGGGCCTCGTTCAGCTGGTACATGGCGTCCTGGATGGCCAGGTCCGCCAGCTGCCCGGACTGGACGAAGTCGGAGGTCTGCACGGAACTTGTCGTGGTCCGGTCAGTAGTTGAGATGAGCCAGTAAACGGTGCCGGAAACCATCACAAAAAGCATGATGGTGGAGACAAGGATGAAGCCCCTGTCCCGGACGCCCCTGCGGCGGATGTCCTCGAAGCGGTCCCGGATCCAATCGCCCGTCATTTTCCGAACTTCCCGTCAAACCGGTAAAAGAATGCGGACATGCCGTCACGGGCCACCTGATCGGAAGGCTTGAACGTCCCGTCCGGGTATCCGGTGGAGATGCCGGTGGTGCGCATCCAGGTGATCTCCTTGTAGAACGGATACCCCGTGGACACATCGCTGAACGGCGACGCAGTGGGAGCGGTGAAGGCCGGTGAACCGGCCATGCGGTACATCATCGCTGCCATCTCGCTGCGGGTGACCGGTGTGAGGGGGCTGTAGGTTCCGGACCATCCGGGTGTGTACCCCGCGGCTTTCAGCCAGGTGATTTCCTTGTAGAACTGGGTTGCCGGGGTGATGTCCGTGTAAGGGGGGACAGCAGGCGCAGTGAAGGCAGGAGAACCCATTTCCCGGTAGATGAAGGCTGCCATGGCGTCACGGTTCGTGGTGCTCAGCGGCCGGTACGTCTTCTTGCCATCGGATTCCGGGTAGCCGGTACTGATCCCGACCGATTCCATCCAGGTGATCTCCTTGTAGAACGCGTTGTCTGTCGCAACGTCTTTGAACGGTGAAACCGCCGGCGGAACGAAGAACGTCGATGAAGGGGCAGGAGGCGGCGGTGGAGGTGTGGGCGTCGGTGTCGGGGTTGGAGTGGGGGCCGGTGACGGCGCTGACTCCGTTGAACTGCGGATACCGGCAGGCACTGCTTCCCCGATGCCGGGAGTGATGTAGATCTGCTGGGGTTTCCTATGCGCCGTCGTGGGATCGCCGGTTACGTCCTGCCAGGAGACCTCGACGATGACCAGTTTCGTGCCGAAAGCTGACGTGCCGGAAGGCTTTTTCTGCCATCCGACAGCGGTGCGGACCGTGACCGGAAGTCCGCGCACTTCGACGGGGGCGGCTGTGGAGGGAAGAACTCCTCCCAGGACCGGGGTCACGCCGGAAGGCAGTGCCACCGCAGAAGCGGTGTCGGTTCCGACCTTGCTCCAGCTGGTGGCTTTGGCTTTTTCCAGCGCGTCCTGGGCCGCCTGGACGGCAATCGACTCGTTCACGGCGGTACGCTGCGTGGTGGAGGCCTGGGCTGAGACGTTAGTGTACCCGAGGGTCAGGACGGAGATAATCCCCAGGCTGACAACGCCTTCAAGGATGATGGAGCCCCTGTCCTGCTTTATGAACCTTTTCAGGACCTGGCAGCGGGCCCATGCGTCGTTCACGCTGTCATCTCCGCGAAATCGACAGTACGCGGGGCCGGGAGCCCGGTGTCGGTGGATTCGAACGATGCGAAATCCCCCCACGCTGCGGCGGAACGGTCGTGGACCCAGCGGCGGGACGGGAGTGTCTTCAGCAGAGCAGCCCCCATACTTGCCACGGCCTCGGGCAACGCGGTGTCCGTGGAGGATTCGTGCGCAGGCATGGGGGCCTTTCCGCTGAAGGTGGAGTTTTGGTGGACGGGGTGTGCAGGTTGCCTGGCTGAAGCAGCCGGTCCCGGCAGGGGTGCCGGCCGCTTCAGCTGTGCGGGTTACGGGCAGGCCGCGGCACCCTTTGCCTGTACGTCCAGTCCGGCGGTCGGCCCCTGGCTGACGTACCTGACGCAGTAGTTGGTTACCGCATCGCTGGAGGCCTTGATGACGTAGCCGAAGCCGTTGGCGTCAACGGTGCCGACGAAAGGCTTCGTGTCCGGCCCCTTGTTGACGGTCAGGAGCGAAGCAGTGACGTTGGCTGCGACGTACTTGGACTTGCCGGTCAGGGAGTAGTCGGATTCGACGGTCAGGGCCGCGTTGGAGACCTCACCGGCGAGGTTCTGAACGGCTGCCCGCTCGAAGTACTTGGAGAACTGCGGCAGGATCGCCAGCGCGAGGATGGCGATGATCGCCATACCGGCCATGATTTCAATCAGGGAGAAACCGGCGTCGCGGCGCTTACGCCCGGCCGGTTCCTTGCTGATAACACGGGAGCGGGCTTCCTGCGGATCCAGGATGCTTGCAATATTGCTCAAGGTGGAGCCTTTCTCAAGTCGGGCGTCGGTGCCTGCCCGGATGACGAGTGGTGTCTGTGTGGTGCCTACACCTGGGAACATGCGTAGATTTAGCGGCTGCACTCCTCCGCCTGGGCTTTTTCGGAAAAATCACATCTGCTACCGGAGAACATGCGTAGATTTCACCGTCTCTCGCCGCACCGGTGCGAACATTCGCCTCCGGGCACCGAAAAGCGCCCCGGCCGTGAATGGTCGGGGCGCTTTCTTTGCTGCGGCTGATCAGTACGGGGAGATGACGTCACCGAGGCTGAAGTACGGGAGGTAGATGGCCAGGGCGATGATCAGCACCATTCCGGCGATCCCGATAAGGAAGACAGGCTGGACGTAGGCTTCCATATTGTTGGTCGTGTGGTCGACGTCGCGTTCGTAGAGCTTGCCGACCGCCCGGAGGGATTTGGCGGTTTCACCGGTGTTTTCGCCCAGGGCCAGGAACTTGAGCAGCATTTTTGGGAACAGCGGTTCCTCGCGCAGCGGCTCCATAATGGACTGTCCTTTGAGCTTTCCGTCCCGGGCTTTCAGGATGGCTTTCTCCATGACAATGTTGCCCACCGACCCGGCGGTTATGGCCATCGCGTCGGTGATGTGGACGTTGTTTTCGGCCAGGGATGCCATGATGCGGCAGAATTTGGTCAGCGCAATATCCCGGAACAGCTTCCCGAACACGGGAACTTTGAGTTTTAGCGGGTCCACGAATGCGCGGACATTTTCTTCTTTGGAGTTTCTCCGGTACCAGATGGTGCCGACGACTCCGACGACCGCCAGCAGCGGGACAGCCCAGGCCATCTGGGCGGACACCGCCATCACGACCTGGGTGAGGAAAGGCAGTGATGCCTTGCCGTGGCTGAGGTCTTTGTACATGGCGCCGAACTTGGGCACGACCCACATCATAAGGAACGCGAAGATGGCGGAGCTGAGGGCCAAAACGACCATCGGATAGGTGAGTGCCTTTTTGACTTTGGCGCGCTGCTCGTCTTCGTTTTCGAGGTCGTCAGCTACCTGATTGGCGGCGTCGGCCACGAACCCGCCCTCATCACCGGCTGCCAGAGTCTTTGTCATCAGATCAGGAAAAATGTACGGATGCCTGGCCATAGCCACGTGCATCTTGACGCCCTCGGAGCTCATGTCTTTCAGCACCTGCGTCAGCCCGTGCGCGAGGACGACGTCCCCGATTTCCCCGTCGTCGAGGATTTCGGTGATGGCTGCCCGTTCGTCGTAACCGACCTCCAGGTACATGGCCAGCTGCCGGCTGGAGGCGACCATGGCCCGTGCCTTAGGCCGGGACTTCTTTCCGACGACCGTTGTCCCGGTCTGGCGGACCGAAAGAATGGAGGTGTACTCAGGGTTCGCCGCCAGTTTGGCGATCGCCGCCTCACGGGTGGAGGCAACAGCTGTGCCGGACTTGGGTTTGCCGTCAAAGCCTTCGGCCCGGAACGCGAAGGTCTGGTTTTTCTTGGCCGGTGCTACCGCGGTGGTCGTCAAAGGTGGCTCCTGGGGTCGTCGTGTCCCCGCGGCGTCGGGCCCCGGGCAGTCGTCTACCTGCAAACATGCGTAGACGCCGCGCGCACGGCCGGGAACCTGGTGCCTACCCTGCGAGGACTCCGGCCAGGGTGCCGCCGACCAGGGCGGCGAGGATACAGAGGGACACGACGGCCGGCCCGCTCCGGCGCAGCCTGCGGCGTGTGGTGCGAACGGTGCGGTGGAGGGTAACGCTCATGGATGTAGTCCTGTTCATGCAAGGGAACATGCGTTGATAACGAGCTGACGGGTGTTGAGGCCGGCCGGTGCTGCCGTACACATCAGGGATGCGAAATCAGCACGGAAACCGCCGCCACCTGACCGGTGTAAACGGTGACGGGGACGACGGCTTCCGTACACATAAAAGAGGTGAAAAACGGTACGGAAAATCAGCGGAGGCGCCCTGAAACGGGTAGCGGAAAAGCTGATGCCGCACACATTAGTGGTGTGACGGGGAACAGAGAAGGAGACGCTGTGGACTACTTTGCAGTCGCGCTGGAGGTAGCAGCAGGTGACGCGGACGTAGAAGCGGAAGCCGGGAATGTAATGACCCAGGCACCGTCACGGAAAGCCATCGTGTGGAACGTCTCGGCCAGGGCATCACTGTTGGCCACCTTGTTGCCGCCGGCTTTGATCGCCACAGCCTCCACGGGAACGGTAGCCTTCTGACCATCCACGACGATCTTGGACGCATCGACGTCCACGGTAACCGGTGACTTGGTATCGGACATTTTCAGCAGCACAAAATCGGAGATGGTGTTCTGCACCGTTTCGGTTGCCGTGTCCTTGTCCAGGAATTTCACCGCAGGTGCGAACGTCTCGGCGGTGGGGTTTTTGGCTACTGCTGCGGCTACTTCATCTGAGGTGCCGGCGGAGACGAAACCTTTGATCGCTTCAGATGCCTTGGCGCCTGTCAGCTGCGCGGAGTCCACGGCCGGGCCCGGTGCGCTGCCCTGGGAGCAGCCCGATGCGCCGAACGCGATTGCGGCGGTGAGTGCGAGTACGCCAAAGCCCTTAGTGAAGCTGTTCATGTCAAATCTCCTGTTGTCAATAGTGAAAAACTCTTAGACGACAAACTACGTGAGAGATTTGACGTAAATCAAGTTGAAGTGTAACAACTTTGCGAGCCGGGCCCCCCTATTGTCGACGGGGCCCGGCTTTGTACGTTTACTTCGCAGCGCTCGGTGCGGCAGGCACAGACCCCTGGGCTGCATCCGCAGCACCCGCCTTAGGCTCCACCAGCGGAGCGGCCAGGAACGTTTCCCCGTTGAGGGTCACATGGTAGCTGTTTTCCAGCTTTTCGATCTGAACCTCATGGGCCAGCAGCGGCCGCTTCAGGTTTTCCACCTTGACGATGAAAGCCTGCACCGCATCCAGTGAACCTTCGCCGTCAATTTTCAACGACACGCTGCCCAGCTGTGCAGTCGCCGATTCGGCGGGAGCCGCATCAGAGGTAGGCACCGTCGCCAGGCCGGGAAGATCCGACCCTGACTGCTTCGACTGGTCCGCCGGGATCTTGGTGTCGGCGGCGGGCGCCGCGGTGTCGGCGGATTTGGCTGCAGGAGCGTTAGGGCTCAGCGTCTTCAGCGTCACCCCTGCGGCACCTGCGGCTTCATTGATCGCATCAATCATCTCCTGCTGCCGGGCGTCGGCCGGGAAAGATTTGGAAAAATCCACGATCTGGGCTTTCAGCGGGTCAAGGTTTTTGGAGATCCCTTCCAGCTTGTCCGCCCTGGCGGTTAGCGCCGCATTGTTTGCATGCGCGGTGGCAGCCTGGGAAACAAACTTCTTGGATTCGTCCATTTTGGGGACGAAAAACATCATGTACGCGATGACGATCAGGAAGACCGACACGATCGCCGCAACGACGTACGGGCCTACGTTTTTTGAGGTGGTGCCGTTCACTTGGATGCTCCCTGGGTGGCCGCGGCCGGGTTGGTCGAATCAGTCGCCGGGTCCGGCGCAGCGGCCGGGGCCTCAATGGATGACAGCTCATCGGGGGACGGTTTGAACTTGTCTCCCTTGGCGGAGAGCGCCTGGCCGGTGTATCCGACAGTGAGTTTGAAGTCGACACCAGCTCCTGAGGACACCGATTCCTTCAAATACGGTTCGCTCAGCATGGTCTTGTCCCTATTCAGCGCAGCCACCAGCTGGGACACCGCCGCGATGCTCGGTGCATTACCGGAAATGTCCAGGCAGCCCAGCGACGACGATGCGGCAAACGGGCTCGACGATGTGCACTGCGTACCGGGGGCGGCCGTCTTAATGGCGGTGAACACAGCGCCGGAGGTATTGGCCTGCTGGACGGCCTGAACCACCTTGGAATAGGACACATCGTTCTGGAGTGCATCGGAGGCTGCCGCTTTACGCTTCACGAACCCGGTCGCATAGTCCTGGACGTCTCTGTTCTGTGCCAGGTAATTGGTTGTCGTAGTCGTAATGGCTGCCTCTTTATTCACCTCGTTCTGCGCCCCGGCCACTCCTGCGAGGACAAAGATGTAGCCGACCGCGGTGACCCCCATCAGGCCCAGGCCGATGAACGCCGACTGGCGCACCGCTTTCCTGCGCGCTTTCAGCCCGCGTGCCTTCACCGGTAACAGGATCAGGGACGGCTTGACCGGGGAAGCCCAGACAGGTGCCGGGGCCGCCTTCACTGCAGGGGTTTTCGGACCTTTACCCTGCTTGGCCGTTTTGTCGGGCTTGGCTTCACGTCGGGCTTTGGGCGCAGCCTCGGCCTCGGCCTTTTTCGTCTTCGCCGGCTTCGGCTCGGTGGTGGATATCGCCATCAGGCTCGTGCTCCCATCGCCAGGCCGACAGCGGCCATGTAGTCAGTGCTGAGGATTGGACCAAGGTGGTGCCGTTCCGGGTCTCCGGCGATGTCGATCGCGTATCGTCCGGTCATGGTCCGCCAGCCCGTTGATTCCTGCAAAGTGGCCGGCAGATTGTGCACCAGCGATCCTCCGCCGATCAGGGTCAGCCCCGCCGGTGGCATTGCCGGCTCCGGACGGGTCCGCTGGTAGCTGTCCACGGCGCCCTGGATGGTGGAGGTCAGCTTGAACGCGTACTGGTCCATAGCCTGCTGCACCCGGTAGTCGCGGCTGAAGCTGACTTTTTCCTTGATGACGCGCTCCTGCGCATCGTCCTGCAGTGCGGCGGCAATGAGCTTATCCAAATCCCCGCCGGCGGCTCCGCGGTGCAGGGTCAGGGCGTACGGCTTCCCGCCCTCATGGATCAGTACGGAGGTGACGTCCTGGCCGATGTCGATGAGGACATCGAGCATCCCCGGGGCGCGGCTGGCAATCCAGCTGGCCTTCAGGGAAGCCATTGCTGCCAGGTCCGCGCCGGCTGCGTTCAGGCCCGCCTTCTGCAAGACCTGCAGCTGGGTTTCTACGGTTTTCTGTCCGACCCCGATCAGCAGGGCGTCGATTTTGCGCCGGTTTTCAGCATCGGTGACCTCGTCGAAGATGACGGCGTCGATGATCACCTCAGGGGGCGCGCCCAGTAGCAGTGCTTCGTCGGCGATGATGTCGAAGCCCACGGCCGTCTGATAATTTTTCGGCTCGTGCCACGGGGTGAGGGCACGGTTGACGTACACGTCCGCGGCGGAGTTGATGCCCATGACGGCGTCTTTGGTGGTGAACCTGGTGGCTGCCAGGAATGCCTTCAACTCGGTGGCGACCAGTTCCGCGTTTTCGGGTTTGATACCGCCGCTGCTGATGATGCCGGGATCCAGCGGCATGAAAGCCTGCCGGGTGACGGTGACGGCCCCTTTTTCGATGCTCACTTCGGCGAATTTCAGGCCCGTGGACCCGAAGTCGATGCCAATGACTTTTTCAGCCAATGCAGGTTTCCTGCTTCCTTGTCGAAATCATTCAGGACTCTTCACCAGGGAACATGCGTAGATGCTGCGGGACGGCCCTGCGGTCCAGGTCTACGCATGTTTGACGGTGACACCCCGAACAGTCAGGAATGCCGCCACCAGATGAGCACCTCCACTACCAGCCGGCTAGAAACCCACTTCGTGCAGCAGGACATCCTCACCGCGCGGGAGTTCGAGACCGCCGAACAGCAGGCGGCCACGCAGGGCCTCAATGTTCTGGCCTTCCTCAAAAAGCAGGGCCGGATCAGCCACGAGCAGACCTGTGAAGCCTTTGCCTTCCTGAAAGGGTGGACGTACAAACCTCTCCGGGATGACACTGTCATCCCCGCCGACGTCATCGCCCTGATTGAATTCCAGCTGGCCCGCAAACTCAATATCGTCCCGGTGGCGTTGGACGGTGACGACCTGACCGTGGCGTGCGTGAACCCGTTTGACGTCAACGTCACCAAACAGCTGCAATCCAAGACCGGGAAAAACATTACGGCGGTCTACTCTTCAACCAACGAGCTCACCCGCGCCGTCGGGCGGTTCTACTCCGCGTCCATCCAGGCCCAGCAGGTCGGCAAGCTTGCCGCCATGGATGTGAGTTCCGAAGCAGCCAGAACAAAAAGGCCGTCCCTGGTTGTTGTCGGGGATGAAGGCAATATCGTCAACACCCTGGACGCCATCATTGAAGGCGCCCTTGAGGTCGGCGCCTCCGACATTCATTTTGAGCCGGCCTCCACTCACCTGACCGTCCGGTACAGCGTCGACGGCAAGCTCCGCAACGAACCCGACCAGCCAAAAGAACTCGCCCCGCGGCTGGCCGGCCTGATCAAAACCCGCGCAAGGCTGTCCTCCAGCGAACTCGTCAACCAGGACGGCGCGATTACCCACGAATTCCGGGGCAAATCCTATGACCTGCGGGTGGCGGTCCTTCCGGCGGCGTGGGGCGAATCGATCACATTGCGCATGGGCGCCTCGGAAGCCTGGAAGCTGGGCCAGATCGGTTTCTCCGAGGACACCGAAGCCCAATGGCGCCGATCCATCAACCAGCCCAACGGCATCTGCCTGGCGGTCGGGCCCATGGGGTCCGGTAAAACATCCCTCCATTACGCTTCCCTGGACGCGCTCATGGGTCAGGGCCGGAAAATCGTCTCCCTGGAAAACCCGGTCGAAATGAAACTTCCTAACGGTATGACGCAGGTCAGCATCAACGAACCCCAGGGCCTGACCTGGGACGGCGGCATGGAAACGGTGCTCCGGTCCGCGGCGTCCGTCCTGTTTGTCGGTGAAATCAACAAGGACGCCATCGCGCATACCGCCGTGACGGCCGCCATCACCGGTCACCTGGTGCTCTCCACCCTGCACACCAACGACGCCCCCGGCGCGGTGCTGCGGCTGCGCGAAATGGGGTTGCGGCCCTCGGTCCTGGCCGACTCGATGCGCGCCGTCTGCGCCCAGCGGCTCCCCCGACGGTTGTGCAAATGCAAGACTCCCACCCCTCCGGGCCAGGACATGATCCGGGACTTCAAGCTCACCGACGAAGACCTGCGGGCCGTTGACCCTGTGACCGGGCTTTCCCTGTGGTACGGGCCCAAAGGCTGCCCGGAATGCAACGGGACCGGTTACAAGGGCCGGCTCCCGATCCATGAACTGATGACTTTCCCGCGCCACATCAGGGACCTCATCACGGACGATGTGCCCAACCGGGTCCTTGCCGACGCCGCCAAAGCCAACGGCATGCTCACTCTCCAGGACGACGGGCTGCTCAAAGTCCGTGCAGGGCTCACCAGCCTTGAAGAAGTCCGCAGCCATATTCTGATCGACTAGGAAGGTAACCCCCATGACCGCTACCGCCGTCGCCCCTGCCCCTGCAGCCCCCGCCCCTGAGAAGAAACCCGCGAACGCGGTGGATTTCTTGCTGTACCGGACCCTTGACATGAAAGGCTCCGACCTCCATCTGGTCGCAGGGACGACCCCGTGGGCCACCGTGCACGGTAAAACGGTCCGGATTGAAGGGCTCGCCCGTGAACTGGATCCGGCGACCCTGCGCTCCACTCTGCGCCAGATGGTTTCCGCGGATGAGTGGACAGAGTTCTGGGACAAGAAGCGCCTGGACTTCTCCTACTCGACGGAGCGCGCCAACTTCCGTGGCCATTTCGCCGTCGCCGGCGGTGAACCGATGGCGGTTTTCAGGACCATCCCGTCCATCGTGCCGGACTTCGATGACCTGGGCCTGCCGGAAATCATCCGGTCCTTCATCGATTCCGAGGCCGGCCTCTATCTGTTCATCGGCGTGACAGGGTCAGGTAAGTCAAGTTCCCTGGCGGCGCTGATCAAGCTGGCGAAAGAAAAGTACGCCAAAAAGATCACCACCATCGAGGCGCCGATCGAATTCCGTCACACGAACGGCAAATCCCTTGTCGTCCAGCGCGAGGTCGGGAAAGGCCGGGACGTGGACTCTTTCGCCATCGGCATCGAGGATGCGCTGCGTGAAAACCCGGACATCATCCTGGTCGGGGAAATGCGTGACCCGGAGACCATGTCCGCGGCCCTGTCCGCCACCAGCTCCGGACACCTGGTCTTTTCCACCCTGCACGCCGGATCCACCGCCGACGCCCCCGCCCGCATCCTGGAGGCCATGCCGGCGGACCGGGTGGCCGACACCCGCGCGCAGCTGGCCCGGTCATTGAAAGGTGTGGTCTACCAGAAGCTGCTCCCCCGCAAAGGCGGGCAGGGCCGGGTTGTTGCCACCGAGGTACTCATGATGAACACGGCCATCTCCAACATGATCAAAAACAACAGCATTGAGGGGATCGCCGGTCAGCTGCTGGCCAAGGATTCTGGATCCATCCCGTTTGAAGTGTCCCTCGTCAACCTGGTCCTGGACGGGATCATCAATGAGAGCACCGCGCTGGATGCGGAACTGACCGAAGGATCGTACATGCGCCAGAAAGCTGCCGGGCGCCGCAGCTAACGCAATGGGCCCCGTCCGTCACGCGGGTGGGGCCCATGTCGCATGACGTCTTAGGACAGGAAGGAGATTGTTTCCCAGTGAATGGCCTTGTCAGTGAGGTTGGCTGCGTCATGGGCCGCTCTCGCGTGCCGGCAAACCGCGGCGACGTCCAGGTTCCCGCCTTCTGCGCCGAGGGTATCTTCTGCCAGGAGCATGCCGGTGCGCAGCGCCGCCAGATGGGTATCACCGACAACTGCAGCTTCCGCGCCGTAATGCGCGGCCAGAACCGACCGGTCAGCGGCCGCGGCACTACGGGCTGCGGCCTGGTACTCCCCCGCTGTGTACAACCGGTCAGCCAGCGCTGCGAGCCGACCGGCGCGGGCCGCTTCCGCGGAAGCGAAGGTGCGCAGGTCCCGGCCGCCCAGCAAGGCCTCGGCGAAGGCACCGGACTCGGCCGGATCCAGGGGAACATCAGTGAGGGTAATCGCGGGAAGGGCCGCTCCTACGGTGCCGGCGATCCCCCAGCTGTCCAGACCTTGCAGGAGCTGTCGGCGGAAGGCATCGGCCACGGCGGGCAATCCGTTGCCGGGCAAGGACAGGGACCAGAGCGGGCTGAGGTCCAACAGCGCCCTCGGGGACTTTTCCATCTCGGCGGTGATGGTCAGCGTGTCACCGGCAAGCTGGGCGTTCAGGGCATCCCACCCGCGGCCTTCAGCGGCTTTGCGGCCGGCAATTCTGTACAGGGTCTCCGCGGTGGCATTGCCCATAGTCGCTGCAGCTCTTTTCCTGCCGGATCTTGTTCCGGCGCTCATCTGGCCGGCACAGACACCGGCACCCTTAGTGTAACAGTTGAGAGATTTACCGCCAACGCTGCGTTACCACCATGGAGCGTTCCGGAAGCCTCCGGCGCGCCACTGCCAGAGGAGCTCCCTTGACCGTCCAGACCACACCTGCGGGCACACCGATGCCGGACACTATGGAGCCGGAAGACGATGACGTCAAGATCATCGCAGACATCGACGAACCATGGCTGCCGTCCATACTGACCATTGAGACAGGCCTGCCCACTATGGGTGTTGCACTTGGCGCCGGCCTGCTGGGCGTGTCGGTGAACTCAGGCCGAGGACCGCTGGTGGCCTTCATGATCGGGCTGTTCTCCGCCGTACTGGTGTTCCTGGCAGTGATCGACTGGAAAACCTACCGGCTGCCCGACGCCATTGTGCTGCCTTTGTACCCTGCTCTCGGCCTGGCTGTCGCCGCCGGCGTGGCCGTCGGGGCCATCACCCCCACAGCGGCGCTGACCGCGGTCATCTCGATGACCGCTGTGTTCGTCATTTTGTGGCTGATCGCGTTCTTCACCGGAGGGCTCGGGTTCGGGGATGTGAAACTTGGCGGGCTGCTCGCTCTGGTCTGCGGACTTGAATCCGGCTACGCCGCGGCTCTCGGCGCCCTGATACTCCCGATGATCCTGGGCGGGCTGGTTGCGCTGCCGTTACTGTTCGCCGGACGGCGAAAACACGAGTTCGCGTTCGGGCCCTACATGGTCGCCGGCGCCCTGTTGATCCTGCTGCTGCCGAACGTGCTCGTACCGATCAGCCGCGGGTCGCTGTTTCATTGACGCAGCTGGAGTGTGCAAAGGCCCCGCCTGGAATTCCGGGCGGGGCCTTTGACTCGGGATGCTTTAGCCCTTTTTGGTGGGCGTAATCCCCGTCTGGACGGGGGAAAAGTCGATGACACCCGTCACGGACAGCGCCATGAAAATCAGGGCAACGCCGAGGATGACCCCGAGGATGATGCGGCTCTTGGTGGACGTGTTGGCCCATTCACTGCGAAGGCGATCCATGGTTTCTCCATTTGTTCGGAGGTCCGGTTGTAGACCGGGCCTGGTGTTAGGTGTGCAAAACGTTGTACCTGCTATCGGCAGGAACCGATCCGGTGCATGCCTCTGCCAAGGAACATGCGTAGACATCGCCAGGTCAGCTGCCACGGGCGTGCAGCGTCTCCCCGCCGCAGACCACAGACTGCGGAAGGGTCACCGTGCACTCGACGCTTTCGCCGTTGACGATGGCCGCGAACGGCACACCGCCCACAAACCCCTGTTCCGCGATCGCCGACTGGACACCGTACTCTTTGGCCAGCAACGACCAGATGGCCACGTTGTAGTTCCGGTCATGGGTGGCGAGGATGTTCACCAGCAACGTCGATGAGACGATACCCAGCAGGGCTGCGACGGCGGCAGTCATCAGGGTACGGCGCCATGCTTTCGTCCCCCGGTCCGAGCGCGCGGTTCCCCTGCCGGCCAGGAAGGCGGCATAGAAAAAGACCCCCGCCACGGCCACCAGGATGGCTGCGACCGGAAAGACCGGTACGGGAGCCGGGATCATGCCCGGGCTCCGGAAAATTCCTGCTTCATGCCTAGCCCTATGCGCCTCGTGCGCCGGCGGCCGTTTTCTTCGGCCGCCGCGGTCTCTCACGTAGCGTGGACGCCATGACCACCACGACCCCTGCAGGTGCGCCCGCGCGCGAGGCGACTCTGGAAGATGCGCTGCTGGCTGTCGAGCTGGAACTGATGCGCACCCCGGCCCTGGCCCGGCTGAACGGTGCCCGCCGCCGGGAAATCTCCCGCGGCATCCTCGATGCGCTGAACGCCCGCGGCGTCCTTGCCGGCATCACCGACCCGCAGGTACAACCTCTACTGCTCGCCGCTTGACGCTTTAGCTCTCCGGAAGCTGTACGAGTTCAGGCTCCACTGCGCCGCACTCGTACTCCGGAACGCTCGCCCCCACCATTTTTCCCAGTTTTTGGTGCATCGGGCAGTCGAAGCGCTGGTAATCACCTCCGTCGTAGGACACCATGAAGGCCGCCGGTTCAGCCATGGCTGCTTTGATGGCCGGCCAGTCTTTTTCGGGGAACGCGGCCATACCGGCAGTGAGGTTACCGCTCTGGTCACCTTTGAAAGTCTTCAAGGTGCTGGTGGCTCCGACCGCAGTAGGGGTGTCGGCGTCACCGTAACCCAGAAGAATCGCGCAGGCCTCTGGCGCCTTGTTCTGAGCCGCCGCTACGGGAGCGCAGACGGGGCTGTCCCCCTTCCATAACGCGCTGACCAGGAACTTGGGGTTGCCGACCGGTTTGGAGACCATGTCTACGCCTTTGAAGGCAATCGTCCGGCCGGGGGTGGTGTTGACCAGCTGCATTTTCAGTCCCAGCGTGAACAGGGCGCTCATGAAGCCGGGTTTGTCATTGGCGACCGTTTCGCCCAAGTTGCTGGTGTTTACGGTGACGTCCAGATCGAACGTATAACCGTCAACGTCTTTGATCTTGGAGACAAAACTGCCTGACGGACCGACGCCGGAGGGAGCCTGCGGCGCCTGAGACGCAGCCGGCGCCGGCGAGGCCAGGGGCTGCTCAGTGGTCGGTTCGGGGCTCGGCGCTGCCACGGTTACCACCTGGCTCGGAGCGGCAGTAGTGTTCATCGGAACCTGCGTTAGCCCTGACGATGCGGCAGGACTTTGGGCGCAGGCGGCCAGCGACAGTACAGCGGCAACGGCCAGCCCGGTCTTCAGTTTCTTTGTAGAACGCCCCATCACAGCTCCATGCCTGTTCGCGCAGCCGTGACTGGCCGCTGAACAGAATCTAATGTGGACCGGGTCGGAAAACCAGAAAATAGGCTACTCGTTAATCGGCCGCAGATACTTGCTTGGGTACTGCCGTTTGTCGTCAAAATATTGGTGGCATACAGTAAGTGGATACTTTCAGCAGATACGGGCAGGGGCCGTTGTGGCAAAACCGAAAGACCACGTCCCGATGCCTGCGTCCCAGGCGGAAACGCTGGCAGCTTCCTACGCCGCTTTCCGGCAGGCACTGGATCCCCACGACCCGTGGGCGAACGGCCGGCTAGCCATCGTGATCCGCGCCGCGGACGCAGCCGGTTGGTCCCGGCGCAGCACAGCATCAGCATTGGGCCTGTCCCGGCTCCGTACTGACAGGGTCGCCGCTTTCCCCGCAACCGCGTCGTACCGGATACGAAGGTTTGAGCCCGGAGCGGTGTTCCCGGCTGCCGCGGTCGCCGCCTTCCGCAGGTACGAGGACGAAGTCAGCCTGCGCCGGATCCGCACCGAACGTACCCTGATAGCCACTATCCGGTCCGCGCACCATAACGCCGGCTGGCCGTACACCGCCTTGGCAGCCATTGTCGGTGCCAGCAGTGAACGGCTCCGCCAGATCGCCGAGATCGACCTGGATGTCAGTGCAGAACCGGCCCCGCCTTTCACAGAGTTCACCCGTGTGCTCAAAGATCGGAAAAGCCCGCCCCCACGGGCGACGCGGCCACTGGCTGACACAGAAACTGAGCGCCTGGCCCGCCTCGCCGAGCGGGCCAAACGGGCCACCAAAAACGTCGGTAAACGCCTCGGCTCCAGTCCCCGCCCGGAGAAGGTCCGCGAGTTGGAGGTGTCCCTGGAGGACCGGCTCGCCTCCGAGGAGCTCAGCGCCCTGCTCATCAGCCTCAAAAATGACAATGTCTCCTGGCTGGAACTGGACACCGCCTGCGGTTACCGCCCCGGCAGCGCCCGGGCCCGGGCACTGCGCCACGGCTACGCTCAGACGCCCCCCAGCATGGCTCCCTACACCCCAACACCGCTGCCTGGCTGGCCCCAGCAGAATCCCGTCTCTCAGTTGACAGATCGTTCCAGCGTGTAACGTGGCGTTCATCATGCCCCACAGAGAAAGGTGTTAGCCATGATAAATCCGCATATGGCGACCGATCCCTGGGCACAGCTCTCCGAACTCAGGATCAAAGCCCACGACGACAGCGCCAGCCGGATCCTTTTCGGCGCCGCGCTGCGCGACTTTCATGAAGCAGGCTGGACCTACCGGCAACTGGGGAAAGCCAACGGAGTCTCCCATGAATACATCCGGCTCGCCATCCTTGACCTGCCTGACGACGTTCCTGTGCCCTCGGGTATCGCCGTTCCGCCCCGGCCCAAGCGCCTGGACGTCATACCATTGCGCGAGCTCGACCCCGACATCAGAAAGACCCTGAAAAACTGCCTTGCGGCGGCAGTGGAAGCGGACCCCGCGGAACGGACCCCTTCGGGAATCAGCACCGCCGTTGCCGACTACTTCGCAGCTCTGCACAGCGCCTCACACGCCGGATGGGACGCCTACTCTCTGGCGCATGCCCTCGGCTCGCACCCGAAAGCCGTCTTCAAATTCGTTGCCCAGCAGGACCGCTACGGGGAAGGGCACGCCCCCGCTTTTCCCGTCGCCCCACACCGGGACGAACAAACACTTTGGCGTGCGAGTCGACCCACCCTCCCCCTGGTGCAGGTCCCGGATGAGGACGTCGCGGAGCTGCAGAGGCTAGAGGAACACGCTTGGACTGACGATACCGTCCACGCCGCGGAAACCACCCGATATCTGGCATTGCTGGGCGCCTGGTACCTGCTCGGGGCGAACCGCAATGAACTCGAACAGGCGACCGGTCACAACTGGGAAACCATCCGGAAACGCCTTGTCCGCGGCGGCTACATGTCAGGCCAGCACAGGGCTCTGAAGCGGAGATAACACCGCATGAACCACCGGTTCCCGGTCGGAGTCCCCACGACACCGACCGGGATTTTTCATGCCCAGAACGGACCGCCCAAAACCTTTAGCCGTCGCGGCTCGTACCCGCTGGCCGTCAGTGGACAGCAGATTTCCCGCCAGCCAGCCACCTGACAGTGTGTCCCGAAATATAGCGTCCACAACGTAGAAGTCGGCGGCCGCGCAAATCTGATCACGCCCGGATAGCGACGATCAAAAATCTACGCATGTTTCTTGATGGGCCGGAGGGATGGTCGCAAAAACACTGCTGAAGGGAATGAATTGTCCGTCGCAACCACACCGGGTCTCATGCCGCCTGTCACGAGCGAATCCACAGAGCTGCTGCAGGTCCTGGCATCCATGCCAATGTCCGATCCGGCATACGGCACCTGGTGGAGCACCGCCGAAGGCCGTTGGCTGTACAACGAGATCAGCATACGGGTCGGATCCCCGCTGGCCGCATCGCTCCAGCACAAATTCGGCGTCCACTACGAGCCCGCCGATGTCGCCAACACCGCGTTCATGGTCCTTCGCCAGGATTTCGTCTACGCGTACGTCCTGCGGGCAGACGACCCGTGGGCGTACCTGTCCCAGATGCTCAAACGGGAGATGCTCTCCGCTGCCGGTGCCTACTTCCGGGTCGAGCTCACCGACGACGCGATATTCGATTCCACCATCCCTCCGGCCGAGCAGGCCGCCGTATCAGTCCATGACGCCGCTGATCTGACATACAAGGTACTGGCACCATCCGCGCCCGAACACCTGCACTCCAGCTTGAAAGACGCCATCCTCTACTTCGCCGAACTCGGCGGCGCGCGTCTGAGCCACCTTTACACCCATGCGAGTTCGGACACTGAGCTCACCAGTCTGGGTCTGGTCCGTGATGAGATCCTCGCGAAAATTACCCGTTTTTTGCGCGGTACGGCACTTCTGTATGTGAGCCCGAAAGAAAAGGCCGCCGGCCCTGCCGTCCTCGATCCCGCCAGCATCATGATTTACGAGGCCCCGAAATGACACCTATCCTTCGCCGGCTCAAACACGTTGCAGCTGGACAGCTCCGTAATGAGCGCGGCTCCGTCGCCGCGTCCGTAGCCTTCACGGTCTTCACCGCCCTGATGATTCTCACCGTGGTTGCCGCCGTCATCGCGTCCCTGGGCACGACGACGATCATGAACAATCAGAGCGCCGTCAATGCGGGCTCCTCCCAGCAGCAGGACGCCTACCTGAACGCGGTCGTTCACGGCATAGCCGCTCCCACGGGCCAGAGCTGCGTCGGGGTCATCTGCTCCCAGATCACCGGCACCACCGACGCTGACGGCGTCCGCAGCGTCACCGTCGAAGGCAAAGTCGGTGACAAAGCACCTTCGACCAGGATCCAGACGCTCCGCCAGATCAGCCCGAACATGATCACCGGCTACGACGACCTGGGTAACCCGGTCTGGGCCAGTCAGAAGGACACCACCCCGTACAGGTTCACCAGCCTCATCTCCCGCGGTAACTCGAGCTGCGCAATCGATGCCGACAAGACTGCCTGGTGCTGGGGCGCCAACGACCACGGACAGCTCGGCGACGGCACCACAACGAACCGTTCTGTGCCCGTCAAAGTGCACGGCACCGCAAAATTCACCGCCCTGACAGGTGCCACCGGCGACACGTTCTGCGGGCTCGACACTGACGGTAAGGCCTGGTGCTGGGGAGATAACACCGCCGGTCAGCTCGGGACCGGCGCCACCACCATCGGCACCAGCTCCTCCACCCCCGTTGCCCCGACCGGGGACCACAAATTCACCGCCCTCTTCACCGGGCCGACCACGACCTGTGGGATCGACACCGACAAGAAGACCTGGTGCTGGGGCGCCAACCCCGGCAACGGAACATCCGACCCAGCGCCAGACCCGGCCGCTGTCCTTGGAAGTCACGACTTCACCACCCTGACCATGGACGCCAGCACCGCGTGCGGACTCGAGACAGGCGGGAAGGTCTTCTGCTGGGCAACGGCAGCCACCGGCCGGACCGGGACTGACCCAGCCCCCGGCAAAGGCACCCCCGTCGAGGTCGCCGGCGGCCGCACGTACACGCATATCCAAACCGCCAACGAGGTGCGCACCGATACGCCCTCCGTACTTTGCGCCATCGACACCGGCTCCAAAGCGTGGTGCTGGGGCACCAACGGCGCCGGCCAGCTCGGGAACGGCACCACCACCGACTCCCTGGTCCCGACGGCAGTTACCGGAGACCACGACTTCAAAGCTTTGACGGTTTCTCCGTCCGCAGTCTGCGGAATCGACAGCTCCAGCCACACCTGGTGCTGGGGTGACAACTCGGCAGGCCAGCTCGGCATCGGGTCGATGACCTCCACGAAGGACCCTGCCGCAGTTGATCCGGGAACGGAATATTCAGCCATCACTCCAGCCACGAACAACGGCAAGTCGTTCTGTGCCATAGTCACCGACGGCGCAGCAAAATGCTGGGGCGAAAACAACCTCGGACAGGCCCAGGAAGGCACTACAACGCCCGTCACCTCCCCGGCTTCGCTGGGAGCTTTCAAGGGCCTCAGAAGCCTCTCCGCGGGCGCTGCGTTCTCCTGTGTCACTGACGCCCGGAGCGAAACATCATGCTGGGGCCGCAACGACGCCGGACAGACCGGAAACGGTGCGTTCACGCCGACTAACGCACCCCTGCCGGCAGCGCGCAAAGACCTTTCCCCGCCCCCGTTCACCGGATACCTGAAAGGCGGCAAATAATGCTCCGCCGTGCACGACAGCACCTCCGCAACGAGTCCGGTGACTTCATGATCTCCACCATCATCGGCTCCATCATCATGATGGTCGTCATCGGTGCCATCGCTGCCGGCGTCCTGGGCATTGCCCTGTTCCAGAAGGTTGTCACCGAAAAATCCGATGTCACCAGCGAAGCAGCGATGGCCGATTCAACGCTGCGCTCCGACATCCTGTGGGCTTCCTCCATCACCGCCACCGACAATAAAAAGGTGGAACTCACCGTACCCGGCCGGGCAGGGGCATGCCGGGTCGCGACCTGGACAATCAGCCCCGGCGACGAAGGTAAGACCGCTGTCGGCGTCAGCGTCGTCAGCTACCCCACCACGGACGCCACAGTGAACCCGGTACGGTGCTCAGGAACGCCTACCGCGCCGTCCGTGCAGACGTTCATCAGCGACGCCGACCCGGCCAGTGCCTTCACATACGCCAATACCGGCGGCCGCGACCTGACCTACACTGCCGGCACCGCCACCGTGGCAGGACCTTCAGCTGTCCCGGCCGGGGTCACCGCCAAAGCGTGGGAGTCCGCGAACTTGTCCGAGGTCGCCCTCAACACCGCCGTGGCGAGCTCCACCGACCGGAAAACTTCTTATCGTTTCGCCCAGACGGCTGACAACCTCAGCATTATCCAGACAGCAGCGGACGCGCCTTCGCATTTCGTCCCCGAAGGAGACCTCACTGCCCTGCCCTAGACAGGTCCGCCGCGGAGATTTCCTGGCAGTCAGCCCCTGACGAAGCACAGCGAGAAGCCCCGGCTGCATGGAGCGGCCGGGGCTTCTGTGTCGAACTTGGTGGATCTAGCTCTGCTCGTTGACGAACAGTTCCACGAGACCGAGCTCTGAGAGGGTGCTCAGGAAGGTCGTTTCGGTGAACGGGTCGACCCACAGGACGTTACCGGTCGGCTTGGTCGCAGTGCTGTATGGTGCGTACTCGGTGGCGACCAGCACCAGGGGGACGTCCTTGTTGGTCCATTCGGTGATCTCGTCGATCTTCTCGGACCGGTCGGTGAAAATGGTGGTCAGGACGTCCTCAGATTGCGTGGACGGGTCGAAGGTGCCTTCCTCGGTGGCGTTGGCTGCCAGGACCTGCTGGAGGGTGTTCGCGATCTGCACGGCGGTCCGGTAGCGGGCGTACAGGGCATCCGTATCCCCTTCTTCCGTCTCAGGCAGCTCGGCGTAGCCGTCGATGAGCTCAGCGGTCAGCTCAGTGCGGGTTTCGGCCAGGATGGCGCGGTCCTCCCAGGCCAGGGCGAACGGGAACTGGGTGCCGTCTTCCCGGACCGGCAGGGTCTCGGGCAGCGCGCCGTCGATGATGATAGATGCCATAGTGATAATTCTCCTTGATAAACGTTCGGGGCTGAGCTTCTGGGAGGCTCTATGCTGCGGCCAGGACGGCGGGTGTCAGTTCCAGCGCATCATCGAGGGCGTCATACAGGTCGTCAACCGTTCCGTGATTGCTGATCGTGTGCGCGATGTACCTCCGGCTGATGCCGGCCTCGGAAATATGGCCGTTGACGGCGGCGATGCCGGGACGGGTGATCTCGACGATGGTGCCGCCGTTGGCGGTGATCCAGGCGGCTTCCTCGTTGAACCGGACGTCAGTGATGACAACAGCTGCGGGGCGTTCCTCGGCGATGCGGCGGGCCAGCAGCTGCACCCAGATGTCCTGGCCGAAATTGTCGCGGCAGACCTCCGTAGCGTAGATCTGCAGGTGCCGGCGGACTTCGGTGCCGTGGAAGCGGTGGTACTTCGCGGACTCCCAGTCACCGACCACAGAATCCAGCAGGGTCCGCATGGAGACGTCACCGTCCAGGAACGGATCCAGGGTCAGCAGATCCTCGCGGAGCTCGTCAGCGCTGCGGTCGAAATGGCCGAACACGCTGTGAACGAGCTGGTCCCGGTAGGCGGCCAGGGTCCGTTTGATCTCGGGCCCGTAAACGCGGTGGTTCTCGGCCTTGTCCCAGTCATGGTCAAGCCGGTCCAACAGCATGCTCAGCGTGATCGTACCGTTGAGCCGGACGTCCAGAAGGTACGCGTGCTCCTTGACGGGGTCCGCGCAGCCGTAACGGGTGTAGCCGTGGTTGTCGATAAGGTGCGCGCCGGCGGTGTCCTTGCCGGTATGGGCGAATCCGTGGATTCCTGTGATTTTCATGATGCCTTCCGTGCCCTGTTCTGCTGTCACTGACCCCTATGCGGCCCGGTCGGCTGCGGGTGTCACTTCGGGTGAGCTAGCTGCGTGCAGGGCGGCGGTGCTTGGCCGTTCAGGAACGGCAAAGGCCGGGAGTGCGCACTTTTGAGATGCATTCTCCCGGTCTTTGCCGTTCCCCGGCTGCAGCTTGCTAGCGCCAGATGAACAGTTGGAAGTTGTCCGTCATGGCGGTGTTCACACCTGTCACCATGGTCACGGTTACCCTCGCAGTTCCTGCCGGTGCCGTTACTTCAGGGGTATTTATGGCGTGCATGGAGCCCTTGGCAATGAAGGTGTCCTGGGTACCGCCGGTGATCTCCGCCCCGGAAGAATCCAGGAAGCGCATGTACAAGTGCGTGTCATCGGTTTGTGACTCAACCATGACGGACGCATGCATACTCTCCCCCACGGAAGCGGCAACTGACTGGCTGATTGTGACGGTGCTCCCGCGCTGTGCAGAGACAACGTTGCCGAAACCGCCAAGCCACGCTTCGGGCGCTATGGTGTGGGGACCCGTTATTGTCCACCCTTCCTCGCCCTGATCGAAGGTGCTGTTCGCGAAGACATTGATGCTCCCGGTTCTGTGAACGGTGACGGTGTTGCTTGCCGGCGACTCGCCGGAAGGGTTGCGAGCGTAAACCCGGTACTTGAAGGTGTCGCCCTCGAAGAGGAAAGCAGGGGAATTTCTCAGATTGGTGGTGTCGGCGACAGTTGTCCAGCCCCGACCGTCATTGCTTTCCACACGGTAGCTGGTGGCCCGGTCCGCTTCTGTCCATGACACGTGGGACCAGTTGTCGGAGCCCAGCTGGGCCGCCAGGACCGGAGCGGCCGGTACCACCTGTGGTCGACTGCTGCTGTCTCCTCCTGCCCGGTCGATGAGGGAGCGCAGTACAGTATCCGAGACGCATGCTGGCATTTCGGAGTTGGTCAGCTCCCGCGCCGACGGGGAGGTGCTCTCGGCGTAGAACAGTCTGCCGCTGCCTGAAAGTGCCACAGCTGTGTAGCAGGAGCCACCAGCGTCAGTCTCCGCGGCGATCTTGTCGGAAGCGGGAAGATACGACGACCAGACCAGGGAACTGCTGGTGACGAAGGCGGAGTCTTTCGCTTTGGCGACCCCTTCGGCCGTGCGGACGGCGGCGAGGTCCTGCATGGCGCCCTTATCCTGGGCGAACGGGATGACCCCGAAGACTGAGGTGAGCACTCCCGCAGTCAGGACACCCACAACAACGACGCCTGTCAGGATCGACGGCAGGTCGAAGGCGCCGGATTCACTGCGAAAAGTGCTGACGACACGCGGCAGGCTGCTTAAACGAATGGAGGGCGGGATCGGGTGTGGATTCATGGGAGAAGTCCCTTCATGGGCTGGTGCAAAGCGGAATAGCAGGTCACCCATAGAAGCGTCAGAGCGCGCAAAAACGGCCGTTCACCCTCAGAGGGAAACGGCCGTTTTTCGTTGTGCTGCTAGAACGCCTCGGGATCCAGATAGCGGGGGCTAGCCGGGTCATTTTTTTCCGGCACGGTCGGTGCCGGAGCGTGCACGTCCACCCGGCGGGCAGCGGGCAGGCCGGTCTTCCTGGTTGGGACCGGTTGGGCGTTCCGGGATGGGGCTGTGTTCACCGGCGCCGGAGCGGGAGCGACATTCACGACCGGGCTCACCCCGGCGGATCGGGAGGAGGCCACTGCTTCGGCGCGCATACGGGCGCGTTCCACGTGTCCCTGACCGATACCGGATTCCGGCTTGTGGCCGGTCGGGCAGGTGTGGGCCACCAGTGCAGAGGTGAAGCGGAGGCATTTGCCGCACTGGACGACAGCTGCCCGCTGGTGGGCGCGGACGAGCTTGTTGAAGACCTGGCCGGGACGCTCCGAGACTTTCACGGCTTCGAAGAACTGCTTGGAGACTTTGTGGCCGTACAGCTTGTTACCGATCCGGGTGGCCATCGTGTTCGTGTTCTCGTCGAAGCCGACTTCATCAATCCAGGACGAGGAAACCGGGGACAGTTCGGCGCCCTTCGCTGCCTCCCGGGCTTTGCGTGCCGCCAGCAGATCCGGGACCCTTGCCAGGGCCATGGTCACGCGGCGGGATTCCAGGACGGCCGCAACGGCTTCGGCGACCTGCTCGCCGGCGGGGCCGCCGTTACCGCCCAGTGTGGTGGTCTCCCAGGAATGCGGACCGCTCTTGGTGACACGTACCCAGCCCTGGACGGGGGCGCCGCCCTTCAGCGCCACGGACACCGGCACATCAAAGGTGGGGTTGCCGTTGTCGCCGGAGAAGCGGCGGATGGCCGTTGCGGACGGCATGCGCAGCTGGATGTCCTCGTTGCCGTAGTTCATCCGGTGCGTGCGCCGCTTACCTGACATGGCCTGACCGGTGTGCATGGATGGGGTGTCGTCGTCGGGCATCTGCGGGTACGACTTGCCTTCGGCACGGTACTCGGCGGCGACGAAGTTACGGTTCCACCATTCCTCACGGTGCTCGGTCGTGGTGGGTGCGTTCATCGCCTGCATGGTGGCTGCGGGGACAAATCCATGGGTGCGCAGCAGGTCGCGCCGAATAGCCATGGCCTGGCGGTGCCGGGCAACAGCCAGGACGGCCCCGGGCTCGGCGTGTGCGTATGCGGCGTACTGTCCGCCGACGGGGATGCCTTTAGGCTGACGGGGTGTGGGATCGTTGCTCATACTTAGCCTGTGTGCGGCTGCGGCACCGAAGTGACAGCTGCTCACCGACTTTTTGTTCTGGTGTACGCGTGTCCCGGCGGTAGCGGCTCGTACTCGTCAGATCTTCAGATCCGCGGCACCGCGTGTACGAACCACAGGCGACGTATTACATGCCGCCTGTGGCGTTTAGCGCTCCCGCTAGGGCAGGCCACCCTTGTGCTGAAGTTTCCTGCGCTTGTTGCTAAGCGCTCCTTGGACCGCTATGCACGAGAATACAATCACCACAAAGACGATCCACAGCGGCATGCTGATGTTCTGGTGGAACACCTCGGCCAGGATGAACCAGAGCGCGAACATGCCAACCACCACTACGCGTAGCGCAAAGATCCAGATTTGCAGACGTTCCCTCATTGCGTCCACTTTACCCTTCGCAGTGTTTGGTGGTGATGGGCATCCAGAAGTACCGGGGAGTAATCACCGGTACTGCCAGTGTTACGGGGCACCGCCCATTCTCCAATATCCACACCGTTACACCCGCCATAACAGCTGAGGCTGCCACACACCCGACCGTACCGATGCCGCTGGCGCACACAGACGCTGCAATTGCGGCACTACCACCGCCGGCCACTATGCCCTGCTCGGTGTAGTTGAGGTAGAGCCAGAGGGTGGCGGGCTCCTTCCATGTGGCGTACCAGTCAGGACGGACCTGCATGCCTTCGATGACGGCCGCTGCAGGTGTTTTCACAACGTCCAGCTTCACTCCGGAGTCCAGGGTGTAGGTCGTCGTTGCCCCGCTCTCGGTCCGGGGAAGGTTAGATGACTGTAGGCCGGTGACCATGGTTTCAATGTCGGCTTGTGTCGCCGTGCTTGGGGACGAGGTTTGCTCCGAAGCCGAAGCTTGGGGGGCAAGGGTTGCCGCTTGGGCTATTCCGCCGCCGCCTGCGACAAGGGTTGCGCTTACCGCGGCCCCTACGAGTAGTCTGCTGAGCTTGTTCATCGTTCCTCCAGATACTGGTGGTTCTCTGATCTTGCTTGGCGTACCCCTTCAGCCTACGCTCAAGTGTGATGAATATAACGGATTGATAACAACTATAGGATTACCGCCCGGGTTAACCCGATGGTTGACGGTGGATGCCCTTGGGTACCTTCCGGGGACGCGAAAAGCCGGGACCCTCCGCAATGGGAAGGTCCCGGCCCTAGCCGTTCGAGCCTACTTGGCGGCGACGGCCACCTTGTACTTGGTGTTGCCGAACAGTTCCATGAAAGCGTCCGCGAAGCGCTGCGGCAAACCCTTCACGCCCTTGGGCAGGTTGTTCGCGAGCTTCTGCGCGGAAGGGAACGCCACATCCGGCTTGCCACCCTCAGCGCACTTGGCGAGGACGATAGCGGCCTTGCGCCACAGTTCGCCATCACCGGAGAGGCCCAGCGCCGTCACACCCTGCACGAGGGCGAACAGGCGGTCGGCGCGCTCATTCTTCCAGTCCACCGATACGGTCCCGTCAATTACTTCGCGCGGGTCATGCAGATCGGCAGCAGCCAGCCACTTGAAATATTCGGTCGCTGCACCCTCACCGACAAGGCCCTCCACGACCAGGAACGCGGCTTCATCGTCGTATCGGTCCAGGTGGGCCAGGACGTTGATGACGTTCGTCCAGGAGCGCGGGGACGGCCACGCGCCACCGGCCTTGATCGGGTCCGTCGGCACCGCCGGGGTCATGAACTTGGAGTTGACCTTAAGGAACGTGGTCACGGCGGCGGCAACAGCAGCCTTGCGGGAGACCGGGTCAGCGGCCAGTATATCCGCCAGCGGGATCGGGTTCATGTTCTGGAAACCGGTGGCAACGTTTTCGAGCCAGTTGTTCGTGTCGAAAACCCACTTGAGGTGCATCATGCGGTTAGCCATCGGGGCCGGAAGGTCATAGGCGTCCACAGCGGTTTCGATCGGGTTCATCAGCGCCACAATGGAGACGGAGTCTTTGAGCTTCGTGTCACCGACGTAGCGTTCCTGCACGACACGGAGCATGCCCTTCATCGTGGACGGTGCTGACGTGTTGAACTCGTCGAGCAGGAGCAGACCCTTCGCGGCGTTGTTCAGGTTCTGGACCCACTGGAAGGAGGAGTACTTGATGGCACCCTCATCTTCGATCATCACGCCCAGGAAGTCGGTTGCTTCACGGTTGGAACCGATCACGGTTTCGCAGTGACGGCCCCAGCCGGACGTTGAGGATTCCATCGTTGTGGTCTTGCCCTGGCCGGGCTCACCGATGACACCGGTCGGGACGTTGGCCTGGACGCCAGCGGCAAGGGCGCGCTGGAACGGGGAGCCGGGGAAAGTGTTGATCGTAGCCATGATGTTCTCCTGAGAGGTAAGGGAGGCGGTTGCCTCGTTTTGCTTACCTCTCATGTGTGCGGAGTCCTGAAACCCTCTCACCGCTCTGCTGGCCGTTTCGGGTCAGCTGAGCGTTCTTCGGATTATGGAAGCTGCGTCCTGGACTGCCGCGTGACCTAAAGTAAGGGGCTCCGGGGCGCCGTCCACTGTCAGGCCCGTGATGTCCCACAACCCGAAGCTTGCCCAGATCGGGTCATAGTACGACCACCAGGACAGACCTGCGTAGTCGCCCGTTTCGTACATAGAGCGCGCCCACTGCTGAGTTGATGGCCGATCCTTGGAAACAACGCTACTGGGACGCAACGACCAGTCCTGGAGGGCCTGCGGGTCATCGAGGTTCAAGATGACCGGGTTACCCGTGTACTTCACGAGAGCCTTCACCGTGCCGACCGGGGCCCCAGGCGGCGGGTCAAGGACTTCCGGCTTCCAAACCGAAAATCCGCCGAGGGCTTCAGCTATGGCACCTGCCGGTGAATCGCCAACATAGAGCACCAGATAGTCTCGGTCCGGGTCATCGATCCGGCCGAAACCCTGCCTGGGCCAAATGTAGAGCGGGTGGCCGTTCGCAGTGGAGTCAGCGGCGGCGGGGTGATAGTTCAGTACTCGCCAGAATTCCACTAGGCGAAGGTCCCCTGCTCGTGGGCACGGATCGCCTCAATCACCGGGCCTGCACCCTCGAGCCGGTAGACGTCGACGGGTCGGGCATCAAGATACGCGTTATGCCCTTCCAGCCACAGGATGGCCTGAGCCGGGGTGAATGCGCTGTGGAGGTGGCCTACCAGTGCGTCCAGGTCGGCAAGGAGGGCACGGTTCTCTTCGTTCGGTGCGTCCTGACCGGACGCCCACCGGTTCGGGCGGTCCTTGCTGACACCCAGGAGAGCGGCAACAGTGTTGTTCCCCAGGGCGCTGACGAGCCGCTTCGTCACGGCGCTCGGGCTGTAGCCCGGAGCGTTCTTTTTCAACCCGCCAAAACTGATGGCGGCCGTCCCTCCCAGGACCCTGGTGCTCAGGTTCCGCTGTATATAGCGGCGTTTGATTCCCTGAGTGAGATCTTTAGGTGCCAGGCCGACACCGTTGCGGAAGCTCACAGAAAAAGTACGGCCGCCACTTTTCAGGAGGAACGTTTGGTCAGGTGTCGTGTTCTTTGCCTCCATAGCCCAACATTATCGGTTGGGCTGTGGAATAGAAAGGTCCGGATGCCGCATGATGGGCTACGGTCCGCAGGTTCCTGTGGGCCTTAGTGGTGCGCGGTCCAGGTGTCGGAGCGCCGGGCCACGCCGTACACGACGTCGACCCACTCAGGCGGAAAGACAGGAGCCGCGCCGTTGATGGTGCCCACCAGATCCACTCCTACCACCAGCCCCTCATAATTGCTGGCGACGCTCATTGTTGACCAGATGGCCACCAGCGGCCGGCACTGCAGGTCCATCCTGGCGGCTACAGACAGATGCTCCCCCGCTACGGTTGCGTCCCGGATAATCGACTCGACCCATTTCTGCCGGTACCCGTCCGAATACACCGCACCGTCAGCTTTGGCCGTGACGTCATACGTGGTGGACTTCGTATTGATCGCCCACAAACCGGTCGGGCCGATCACCAGGTGGTCGATGTCTTTCCGCGGGCTTAGCGGTACCGAATGCAGTATCCGGTAACCGGTCCGTTCCAGGCCGGCCAGGACCCCGGCTGTGCGCTGCTCGCCGGCGACCCCGGCCCGGTAGGAGGCGTCTTCATGACCGTCGATCAGTTGCCCTGGCCGATGGGCGGCAAGATCAGTCCATGGCAGGACATCCACGGCGGGAGGTGATGGCAACAGGTGGGTCTCGCCGGACTGCGCTGCGTGGATAAAGTGCCGTGCAGCGGTGAGTGGTGACAGGCCAGCGAGTGCACGCTGCAGCAGATCTCCGGTCCCTGCCGAATCCGGGACGGCATCGAGGGTGGCCAGGTCCAGGTAGCCGACCTTCGTCCCGTCAGACAAGTTGATGTACAGCCGGCGGAGGTCTTTCAGCTTCCACGGGTTGTAGACGAACTCGACCACGGGCTTGGCCAGCGGCACTGGAGGCGCCGCAGGTGCCGGAGGTTCAGCGACCGCCAGTGCACCGCCGACCGTCTCGGCTGTCCCGGATCTGGACTTCATCCACGCGAACTCGACCATAGTGCATCTCCCTTTGTCTGGCTTCTACCAGGGAACATGCGCAGACATCAGTCCCGGACCGGTAACGGCTTGCCGTTCGCGTATTGGGACCTCCCCCTGCCAAGAGCAACAGGCAGCTCCGGTGCTACCGGCTGTTCGGCACCTCGCTCCTTCAAATACCGGTACAGGGTGGCCCTGGACCAGCCCACCGTATCGGCGGCACGGCTGGCCGTCTTCCCCTGGGACAGCAGTTGACGGGCGACCTCCAGCTTGGCTTCCACCGTTTCCTGATTCACCGGTTTCTGGCCGAACTTCACGCCCCTGGCTTTGGCGGCCATGACCCCGGCACGGACCCTTTCGTTGATGAGCTCGCGTTCGTATTCGGCCAAGGTAGCGAACAAACCGAGCTGTAGGCGGCCAGACGCTGTGCTCGGGTCAATTCCATCGACAAGGGAGCGCAAACCGATCCCGCGTTTTTGCATGTCGGCAACAGTATTCAGCACATCGATCAGGCTTCTTCCGAGCCTGTCGATTCGATAAACCAGCACAGTATCCTCCCTGCGCGCATAGCCCAGAAGCGCGGTCAGACCCGGTCTTTCCTTCGCCGCTTTCGCCCCCGAGAGCTGGTCAAAGTAAATCTGCTCCTCCGGGACACCCGCTTCGATGAGCGCATCAAACTGCATCCTGCCGTGCTGATCCGTGGTTGAAACCCTGACATACCCCAATAAAAGTCCCATGCCGCACATACTAGGACCCGAGTGTGTCATTCTCCCTCGAGGAATCGTGAGACAGCCGCAGTGAGACGGACCCGGTGAGACACTCGCTGCCCCAAAGGGGCTCAAAAACAGCGTTTAGGGAAGTTCCTCACCAAGCTAGAGTTCGTGAGACCCTCCGCTAGCCGTTTGCGGGGATCCCTGGGGCTGCCTTCGACTTTGGCTTTTGGGCCCACAGCGCGGGTTTGAGAAGGGCGGTCTGGTCGATATGAACTAGGCCCGAATCGTACTTCCTGAGTGCATCGTAGGTCTTCTTCATCTCTCCGCGGTCCGCGATCAGGCCGCGTACGACCGCACTGCTCAAAATCCATGCTGTGTCGATGACCTTGATCCCGAATTTGCTCGCCAGCTGTTGACCCCTCCACTCGTCGATGACGACGAACACGACCTCACCCCGATCCTTGCGCACCATGGCGTGAGCGATGACCAAAATTTCTCCGAGGTCCTGACTCTCTGTGAGCCTTTCTGCAAGAGGTGTCCCTGTGAGCTTCTTCACCGCAACTGAGAGTGCTTCCGCATCTTCAGACGATACCGACGAGTCGACAACCTCGATGCGGTCATGCTCGACTAACCACGCCCAGTTGAGGACTGTTATCGGTGGGAAGTCTCGCCGGTTTGACCCGCGATTCGAAACCTCGTCGTTAACTACATCCGGAACGCGGATCTGATTAGAACCCCGCTGTAGGACTTCAACCAGCAAGCTCTGCTTGGCAGCGGCACAGAAGGTGATGCACGGTCCTGCGTCCAGAATAGTTATCTGTTCGGCCGCCACAGAGTCAGTCCGCCCCGAAGGCATCAAGGTCAGCCCATGCGACCTCAATTGTCTCTGGCGTTATGCCCGCCTCTTCAAGTTCGTGGAGCTGACGTTCCGGGTCCACACCGCTGAGCGCCGCAAGGCCCTGGACGGAGACAAAGTTTCGGATGTATCCCTCGGTGGTGTTTTCGATGAGCCGTTGCGGCGGCCTTGGCGTGCTACTCTCGGCGGCCATGGCCCGGTAGTCTCCGATCCATCCGTATCGCAGAGCAAGGCTCTGGGCGGACTCCCGCCACTCTTCCTTTTGTTTCGCGGTGATCCAGCCGTCGGAATGCATCTGGATGATCGCGATAGCGGGCGATACCTGGAAGTGGCGCACGACAGACGAGACATGCCGGGGGTTCAATTCGCCACGCACCGCGCCCAGGTCGTCAAGAAAGTCTGCCATACCCTCGACGGGAGCCAGAAGGTGGCGCGCGAAGGTGTCCGCACGGGTTTCTTCCGGAGTCCTCGCTGCCGGGTCGTGCCGCAGCCCCGCCTCGTAATCTGCAAACACGATGTGGCCGAGCTCGTGTCCCATCGACGATCGCTGCCGCTCCGGGACTCCGGTGGTAGCGACTCCGATGATCGACTTTCCCCGGACCGGGTCGGTCAGCACCATCCCGTCCATCCCCGAGGGCATGTCCAGGATTGCGACGTCGACGCTGGGAGCCACGAGTCCGATGAGTTCGTGGAGGTCCGCGATCGGGCCTGTCCCAAGGCCCTGGTCGCGCCGGATCTTCATGGCCGCGAGGCAGGCGGTCCGTTCACTGGCGCCGATGGCCGCAGGGATGACCGGATCTTCAGGCATCATGCACCGATGCCGTGCAGCGCCAGATAGGCGTCCATCTCGAGGAACAGCGTCAGTTTCCTCTTCACAGCCGCAGCGTCTGCCGTGGACGTGTTGGCCCGGCTGGCGACGAGAACGCGGTCCCGGACAGGGTTCTCGTCCAGGATGGCCTCGACAGGGCAGCCCAAGGCCCAAGCAATGGAGATGATGTCATCCATCCGAGCCGCGCGGCTGCCGTTCTCGATCCGGCACAACGTGGACTGAGAGATTCCCGTAAGGTTTTCCAGGTCCCGCTGGTTGAGGCCCGCTTCATTGCGCCGCTCGGCGATCCGGCGCCCAATATCTACAGCCACGACACAATCCCATCATTGAATCAGCATTTTCAAACCTTGATTCAATCATAGCGGACCAGCGGCTGGACACCTCCACAATCTCTCACCCCCCGATTGCTCCTAATATGGCGCCCATGGACCCCACCTGCAGGACACCTCAGTCCCCGGGAAATGTACAGCGACGAGCGATGGGCTGCCCTAGCCGGGGTCCACGAGGATGAGGGTCACACCCGCCTCTCGGATGATTTCTGCCGGCTCCAACGTGAGGCTGCCCTCGAAAACTTCGACCTGAACATGGTGTTCTTCGCGCAGATCTCGCAGCAGTCTTTCGGGGACGCACTGGCGGAGATGCTTGGGAAGCACAAGCGCCTGCGGCCTGTCACCGATCTGCGATCCCTGGACGGGGCCGAGGGGGTCTACGTGCTGGTGCTGGACAATTACCGGCAGGCCTACATCGGGCAGTCGTATGACATGCGTGCGCGCATCAGGAAGCACTGGACTGGAACGAAGCAGTTCGACCGGCTGCTGTGGGGCGGCGTCGATGAGTCTGTGCTGTCCATCGACTCGTTCCGTGCCCTGGATACCACTCGTATTTTTGCCGCGCGGACCATCTTTGCGAACAGGTTGGAAGCCAGGCTCGTGAAAACTTTCCCGCCAGACTACCTGCTCAACCGTATCGGCGGCGGGGCGTTAACGGGCTTACGCGGGAGCTTCATCGCCGCCGAGATGAAGCGGCGGAAACTGGCCCGGACTTATTTGGTGGTGACTTTGACGTTGTCGACGTACGCTTGCGACGGCCAGGAGGCGTAACCCCCGCCGGTTTGGATAAAGCTCAGTTTCACGTTCTGGCCCAGGTAAGGGGTCAGGTCAACGGTCATGGTTCTCATGGCCGTGACTGTGGAGGTGGACAGGACTGCCTTTGCGGAATTTCCGTCGGTGCCCTGGACCTGGACCTGGAAAGTCCCGGGGTAGGAGGAGCTAGGGGATGTCTGGTAGGAAAAGGACAGCAGTGTCGTGCCCTGAGCCGGTACCGAAACCGTTTGGGACATCGTGGACCCACCGGCGTTCGAATACAGGTAAGCTACCTGCTTCCCGTCCGTAGCGGAGCTCGAGCTCATCGAGGACGGTGCATTGCCGCTGGTCGTCCATCCGGTCATCCCCGACTCAAAACTGCCGTTAGCAACCCCGTTGGGGTTGACTGTGTAGGCAGGCGAGGGAGCGGATTCGGGAGAAGATCCCAAGGGGTTCGTGGACCGTACCGTGAAGGTGTACACGGTTCCGTTGGTGAGCCCTGTGATCACAGCCGTGGCAGCCGGTGGGTTTCCGGTGACGGTGACAGATGCCAGAGCTGTGGCCCCTTGGTATGGCGTGATGGTGTAGGCCGTGACTCCGGCACTACCAAGGGTCGGAGGCGTCCACTGCACAGTTGCCGTGGAGTCATTAGTCCACGCCGCTACACTGACTGGCGCATCTGGTGCTCCGGTGGTGACTTTGACGTTGTCGACGTACGCTTGCGACGGCCAGGAGGCGTAACCCCCGCCGGTTTGGATAAAGCTCAGTTTCACGTTCTGGCCCAGGTAAGGGGTCAGGTCAACGGTCATGGTTCTCATGGCCGTGACTGTGGAGGTGGACAGGACTGCCTTTGCGGAATTTCCGTCGGTGCCCTGGACCTGGACCTGGAAAGTCCCGGGGTAGGAGGAGCTAGGGGATGTCTGGTAGGAAAAGGACAGCAGTGTCGTGCCCTGAGCCGGTACCGAAACCGTTTGGGACATCGTGGACCCACCGGCGTTCGAATACAGGTAAGCTACCTGCTTCCCGTCCGTAGCGGAGGTCGAGCTCATCGAGGACGGTGCATTGCCGCTGGTCGTCCATCCGGTCATCCCCGACTCAAAACTCCCGTTTTCCAGCCCGGACAGTGCGATGACAGACGTACCGTACGGCGAATCGCCGGAGGCGTTCGTGGCAGCAACCCGGACGTAAAGTGTGTCACCTTTATTCACGTCGATGTTGACCGTGGTTTCCTTCTGGGCGGTCGTCTTAGACGCCCAGGACCCGGTATTGACCATGTATTCGACCTTGTATGTTTCGGCGTCCGCCACTGCCGGCCAGGTGAACTTTGCCCTAGTAGCCATCTCTACGGCAGATGAGACCACCGGCGCAGCGGGTGCCTGGATGCCGGAAAACCCGCCAACCCCGTCAACGAGGGCTTTGAGTGCATCAGCGGAAAGGCAACCGGTGTCTTTGTCACGTTCCAAGACCTGCGGGTCAGTCTGTGCATCGGTTCCGTAGAAAATAGTGCCGGTTCCTGATTTAGCCAGGGCGACGTAGCAGTGCCCGGAACTGTCGGTCTCGACGGAGGCGGTATGGGGAAGGCTGGGGAGGTAGCCGGCGGCGACGATGGGTCCGGATCCTAGAAAGCGGTTGTCTTTGGTCCTGGCAACACCTTCGGCCGTGCGCACCGCGGAGAGATCCTGCTTTGCGCCGTTGTCCTGGGCAAACGGAATGACTCCGAAGATCGCAGCAAGAACGCCTGCTGTCAGGATGGCCACTACGACGACTGCCGTGATGATCGAGGGAAGATCAAATGCACCCACCGAAGATCGCAAGTTGTCCAGTGCAACCCTGAGTCGCTGTCGGGGTCCGTTGTGCAAGGTAGAGAGCGTCAAAACCAGTCCATCCACGTCAGCCAAAAATCCTTCTCACCTACAGAAGGGGGCGACCGCGCAAAAATTGTGGCTGCCAGACCGTTATCTTCGATCGCCACTTTCTGCGGCTTTGAGAGCCAGCATGCGGTCTCTCCGCTAGCGTCGGAACGTGACGGTATATCGCTGCGTGGTGTTCTCTGCGATTACCTTCGAGTCAGCGGATCCCCTCGGATTCCAACCGGGCAGGTGGACAGTCAGCGCACGCGCTTTGGCGGACGGCAGAATATTCCGGGCACTTTTTTGGCGCTGTTCGTGGAGCCAGACCCCTAGAACCCGTTCATGTTCATCAGCAGCGGTCTTCCACTGTGGCCAGGAACCGGGTTCGCGCAGGTAATCGGTGACCTCTTCCAGTCGGGTCCACCACCGTTTCTCATCGGCCAGGGCACGGCTGCTGTACCGCCACGGTCCGGCGTCGTCCAGCTTTTCGATCCGGTCCGCGCTGAGCTCCCCGCGGCGATGACGCCGGCGCTGCTCGGCAAGCCAGCGGGCCAGGAATGCCTCGCCGTCCTCTCCGGCGGGGTTTGGCCAGCGGCCCGTATCGGCGGTGAACGTCATCAGGTCCGTGGATACCCGGTGCCAGGCCCGGGCTGCCGGCTCCACGGAATGCTCCTCATGATTCCGGCTCAGCATCGGGTCCAGCACCGTTCGCTTGCGGAAGTACGCGAACACCGTGGAGCGCGGGGCGTGGCATAGCCGGGCGATCCGGTCGCAGCTAAGACCTGCGGCATACATCAGGTCCCATTCAGTGTGGCTGCTAACCCGGACAGCCATCACGTTGGCCCGGACAAAGCTGACATGCCACCATGCTAGCTGTAGGCATCAGCACGCGCCCGCGACGGTGAACCGTTCGTCTATGGCTGTCCCGTTGACGACCAAGGTGACACCAAGATGTAGATCAACGTCCTACCACGGCACCTATTTGCCTTGGCCGCGGTCGTAGTTCTTCCGCAGACGTCTTTGGCGCCCTGGCGCAGTGCAGTGATCAGAAAATCTGCGTTACGCAGCATGATTGAGAAGACTACGAGCGTCCGGTGAGTGTGGAGCTCACACTTGGCTGGAGCCGGGGTTGCGAACAACGGCGTGACCCTCATTATCCGCTTCCACCCAGGGCTGACCGGCTTCTTGCAGGTGGTCTTCGAAATTCAGTCCCGTGATCTTTGCCGAGATCTGTCCACTCCAGGCCACCCGAATTACGGCCTGTGCGGAGTCTGGACGACTGTCATCGGACGCCTGTCCTGTCAGCACTTTGACAATCGCCCGGTGAGTGATCATCGGTGGCGCTTCCAGTTCGCGGCCTATGCGGGCCCAGTGGTCCAACTGCTGCGCAGCGCTGCGGCTCTGAATTTCGCCGGCGACTTTCGCGGCCGCGAAAAGTTCTCCATCGATGCGCGTCGGCTTCGTCTTCATAACTGGAGCGTAGCGTCCAGTTACACCCGACACGATGGCCCTGCGCGAAACGGGTACATTTGCCACCACGCCCGTGTACGGACCTTAACCGGGAACTGTGTTCTGGCTTTGATCGAGATGCCGAGGTAGGTTAAACGACGGCCCCGCCACCGTCGAGGATGATTTGTTCTTTCATTCCGCCATGTGTGCGGCTAATAGTTTTCGGAGACGTAAGCGTAGGCGTGGTCGAAGAGGTCCCCGGAAGCCGGCAGCCCGTAGCGGACGAGGACTTTGCGAATCGCGATACGGACCGCCTTGTCGCCTTCCTTGGTGTTGTTCCACCCGTCCCAGCGGACTTCCTTAACGATGGCGTCGATGTCGGCGACGACCTTTCCGACGATGACCGGAACACCCTCGGGCCTATATTCTTCGAAGATCTGAGTCAGGGCTCCGGTGTTCGGGTCGGGCAGGAGATCCAAGCCCGGGACACCGGATTCGTCTTCGGCCTTTTCAGCGGCGGCCACGTCGCGGGCCAGGTCGAGAAGGTCACGGAGGAAGTCCACAGACTCCTGGGCTTTAGCGAGTTGGCGTTCGCGTAGGCGCTCCAGCCTTTCAGACAGTGTCTTATAAACGGGGTGGTCTCCGTTGGTACCTTCCAACCTTTTACGCAACCGGGAGGCGATGTTGTCGACCACCTCGGCCGCTGTCGTGACCTGAGTTTCTCCGCTGCCGGCGTCGGGGTCGATGACGCCAGCTTCAATGAGCCGTTTGATGGTGCCTTCGTCAGCGATCACGACGTCTACCCCGGTGTCTCTGACCGTGACTTCGCCGATGTGCCCGTGGACGAGCTCCAACGTTTTTGCGCCGAGACGGTGCCAGAGCAGGTCCCGTGTGTCGTCAGCAGGTGCGACGGAGGCGTACACCTTGGACAACCATTTGTAGTCGGACCGGTGGTTCTCTAGCCGCAGGTCCGGATATGCGGCTTCCCAAATGCCCTGGAGCATGCCGTACTGGGCGGCAAAACGCTCCAGGGCTTTGTCGTCCGGCAGTCGGTCGTGGGCTGCCTGGAGGGCTTCAAATCCGGTGTTGTTCCGGTCGATGCCGGCGAACCGGTCAAGGACGTTGGCAATCTCGATTTCGAACTGCTCCAGCAGGGAGCCGATTTCAATCTCCTTCCGGGCGTGCTCCGGGTTGGCCGGGGACATCGCGCGGGCGAAGCCGTCGCCGAGCCCGACGTAGTCGACGATGAGTCCGTAGCGTTTCTCCTGCCCGGTCAGCGGGTTCTTCCAGTTCCGGTTGGTCCGGGTGATCGTCTGGTAGAGGGTATGCAACTTCATAGGTTTGTCCAGGTACATCACACCCTCGATGGGTGCATCGAACCCGGTGCCCAGCTTGGCGGTGACGACGATGAATTTCAACGGATCACCTAGTTGGCGAAACCGGTTCAAGATGTTCTCCTCACCGAGATCGGTGAGTTTGTGCTCCTGCCACCCAGGCTCGTCCTTTGACTGGACGGACATAACGATGACCGCCTCATCAGGGGTACCGCCGCCGGCACGGGCCTTCAGTTGACGGGCGAGCTCCTCCTGATAAGCCACGCATAAGGCCCGGTCGTAGGCGACCACCTGCGCTTTCATACCCAACGGGTCGATGATCGAGTAGAAATGGTCGATGATGTCGGCACAGACCTTCTCCACGCGTTCCAGGTTCGCGAAGAACGTGCGGGTGTCCGTGGCTTTCGCCGCCACATATTCCTGCTCGTCCTCGGTCAGGCCTTCCTCTGCGGCCAGTTCGTCGAATGCTTTATCCAGATCCGTCTTGCGGATGTGGAAGTCCACCAAGCGCGGGGAAACATGCATGGGGACGGTGGTGCCATCAGCGATGGAACGGTCCGAATCGTAGGTGTTCATCGCATGGTTCGGGTCATCCGGGTCACCGAACAGCTCGTACGTGTTGCGGTCCTCATCGGCGATCGGGGTGCCAGTGAAACCGAAGAAACGGGCGTTCGGGAAGGCGGCGCGCAGGAACTTGCCCAGCTGCCCTTCCTGGGTGCGGTGCGCCTCATCGACCAGGACGATGATGTTCTCCCGGGTGTTCAGCACCCCGGCGTTCTTGAATTTGTGCACCGTGGTGAAGATGATTCCGCGCCGGTCCTCTCCCAGAATGCGACGGAGGTCGGCAGCATTCTCGGGGGCCTCGAGGGAGGGCATGCCGGCGCGAAGAAACTGGCGATACATCTGAGTGACCAGCTGGACGCGGTCCGCGATCAAGACGATCGACGGGTTTTTCAGCCGTGGTTCGTTGACCAGCTTGACCGCGGCGAACAGCATGGCGAGGGTCTTGCCCGAACCCTGGGTGTGGTGAATCAGGCCCTGTCTCTTGGTGCTGTGCAAGGCGCGGGTGTGAATGGCGCGGACGGCTTCGACCTGCGGGTACCGGGGCACAATCTTGTTCAGCCGTGGCACCCCGGAATGCTTAGCCTTCAACTCGAAGACAGTGAAGTCCGCGACGACTGACAGGACTGTCTCGGGGTTCAGCAGCAGTTCGACGCTACGCTTTACGCGTGGCCAGCCTGCTGGGAGAATCTCTTCCTCCGTGTTCCCCCAGACACCCCATGATTCGATGTCCTGGCCGGCGGCGCCGTAATGGAAGTCCTTGCCGTCGGTCGCTACCGAAAACGCATTCGGAACGAAGAATTCCGCCCAGCCCGGTTCGTAGATGGTGTGGATCTCATGGGCAGCTTTCAGCCACGTGATTCGGGCGTCCAGGCGCGTCTTGGTTTCGATAACCACCAGCGGGATGCCGTTCACGAACAGCACGAGATCGAACCGACAAAAATGGCCTTGGGTGCCGAACGTGACCTCATCGGAGACGACCAGGATATTCGCGGCCGGGTTGGTGAAGTCGATCAGCTGGACCGGATCGAAGACGTCGCGGCCAGTGAAGCGGTGAGTTTTCTGGCCCCGCAGCCACTCCAGGAAGTGCTGGTTGGTCGGAACCAGTCCATCCTCCCGGGCTGAGAGCATCAGGCTGCGCAACGGAGACAGCAGCTCCGCGGCGCGCTCCGGGGCCTCGGCAACGGCGGGATTGAGCCGGGCAAGCGCCGTCAACAGATCAGCCTCGATCAGCACGTCCTCGGTGTGCCGGTCGAGCTGATAACCCGGAATATGCTTCCATCCGGCGCCCACCAGCAAATCCAAGATCGGCCGCTGTACCGTATTCGACTCGTTGAACCCCGCCATGAAATTACGCCCCCATTAGTTCGTCATACGTCTCAGGCATTCTATGTGCACCCGATAGCAGGGCAGAAAGTAGTTCGGCCCGGAGGGAGCGAAGTGACTGTGCATGACTTTCCTGCTCGTTCGAGACTGAGAGGAACGATTCCGCCAACTCACAGAACGCCGACTGGTCTTCTCGTGAAACCGGAAGAATGATCTTGGTGTGAGTCAAGTACTGAGGAATGTTGAGGTTGCGGATGCCGGTAGTGAACTTCTGAAACGGCAGCGGGGCGTCTTGCTTGTACATCAGCCACATCACCCAGAACACGTAGGACGGATCGACGATGGCAGTGTCCGGTCTCAGAAGGCGCATGAAGTCCGACGGAACAACATTTGGTGGTGTGTTGCGGCCACGAATTACGCGCCCCACAGGTTGAGTTGGTGAGCCACCGGACCGCTCAAGGACAACGTCACCAGCTTGGATGGTTCGGACTGCGGCACGCTTGAAAGAAAGACTTCTGCGGCTACCCAGCGCCGCGTCAACTTCCGTATGCCCATTGGCGTAGGCACTCGGACCGATTGCGACAACGTCCGTGTCCTCGGCGCCTGGCTCGCTTCCCCATGATCCACCGATGACGTGGCTGAACACCGACTCCAGAGGGAGAGGTGTGCCAACCATTCCGGCGTACGCCGAGGCCAGACTGCGGACGCTAACAGAATCAAGGGTCTGCCGATTGGCATTGGCTGATTCGATGGCATCGTCCACGGCGCCGATCAGGTCAACGATGCGCCGCTGCTCGTCCAGAGATGGGACCGTCAGCTTAAGTTCCAAGAATCGATGGACATCGAGCCGAACCCGGTTCGTTGTGCCAGCTGAGACTTTGTCGCACAGGTCGGCGAATGCCGCACTCCGGACAATGATGCTGAAGTACTTCTTTGAGACCACGGCTTCATCGACGACATAGGACAGGAAATCGCCTGTGACTACGGCGCCGTCCAGCTCCGGTGGAAGGAGCGAATTCGAGCCTTTGCGTGCATCGATCTTGGAGATCATTAGGTCTCCCGTGCGCACCTCGAACCGGGCAGTCCCGAGTTCTGAGCCAAAGCAAACCTTTCTGAGCCTGGCCCCTTTCCCGTAGAGCGGAAGCGTGACCATTTTGTAGGAGGCCTCGGGGTCGATCGTGGCCTTTCTTCGAATCGGCGAGAGGAAGTCCGAGAATCTCATGCCTACCCGCGCTTCAGAAGTCAAAGCCAGCCGCCTTCAGCTTGTCCGCCAGCACTTCTTCGACCGCTGCGAGCCGTTCGCGGCTTTCCTGGTAGGCGATGAGGGCTTCCTCAACATTGGCTTCGCCGACACTCTCGGTCTTGATGTAACGGCCAATGTTCAGATCGAAACCGTTCTCCTCAAGCTCCTCCATGCCGACCAGACGGAGGCTCAGCCCGCCTTCACCGTCGATGTCTTTGCCTTGCTTGTAGGCCGCGTCGATGACCTCGATGTCCTCATCCGACATGGTGTTCTGGTTCTTGCCCGAGACGAACCGTTTGGACGCGTCGATGAACAGGACCTTGTCCCGGCGTTCGGCCGGTTTCTGCCTCCGGAAGATGAGCAGACACACCGGGATGGACGTCGAGTAGAAGAGGTTGTTAGGCAGGCCAATGACGGCCTCGAGCAGGTCCTTGCGGATCAGGCATTCCCGGATGGCGCCTTCTTTGCCACCGCGGAACAGCACGCCGTGCGGCATGACGACGCCGACCCGGCCGGTGTCTTCCTTCATGGAGGCAACCATGTGCTGGATCCAGGCGTAGTCGCCGTTCTTGGCTGGCGGGACACCGCAGATGACCCGGCTATAGGGGTCGTTGGTCCAACCTTCGGCACCCCAGTTCTGCAGCGAGAACGGCGGGTTGGCGATGACGACGTCGAATTTCTGCAGACCGTCGCCGTCCAGAAGCTTCGGTTCCCGGAACGAGTCACCCCGGACGATTTTGAACTCCTTGAGCCCATGCAGGTACAGGTTCATCTTCGCGATGGCGCTGGTGGTCAGGTTGATTTCCTGCCCGTGCAGGTGAAGGGTCCGGGCGTCCCCACCGGCCTCCTTCACCGCCGTGACCGTCTCGACGAGCATGCCACCGGAACCGCAGGCAGGGTCCGCGATGGTGTCCCCCGGCTTCGGGGCCAAGATCTTCACCAGAAGGTGCACCACATGGCGCGGTGTGAAGAATTCGCCGGCCTTCTTCCCAGACGCTTCGGCGAACTCCCGCAGCAGATACTCATACGCGGAGCCGAGCATGTCGCCGTTGACGCTGTCCGGGTCTAGCCGGACCGAATGGAACGAGTTGAGCAGCGCGGCCAGCGCGGTTTGGGGAAGGCGTTCCTGGTTGGCCCACTGCACGTCGCCGAAGACGCCGGCGAGGGCGTCCGGGTTAGCCTGCTGGATGCGCTGCATGGCGTTGTCCAGCTTCACCCCGGTCTGGTGCGCGGTCTCGATGACATCAACCCAGTGGCAACCGTCCGGGATGGCGAACGTATGGTAATCCGCCTCAATCTCATCCGTCAGGGCATCCCCGAAGTCTTCGATTGCGCGGACCCGCTCGTGGTCCCAACTGTCGCTGATCCACTTGAAGAACATCACCGGGAAGACATAGGCCTTGAAGTCTCCAGGATCAACGGGCCCCCGCAGGGCGTTGGCAGCCGACCACAGGGTCGATTCCAACTGTCGCTGGGACAGGTGTCCGGGCTCGGTGGTGGAGAGCGTCAAGATGATCCTCGTTCAGTCGTCAATGGGCTGTGTCTCTATCCGTAAACATGCGTAGACACGGCGGGTAGGGATGTAGTCCCCCAAGGCCACCATGGCAAGCATATGTCCGGCCGGGTATTTGCGCCGTCCAGGACAGCGCATGTGGCGACCGATTGCCGAGTACGGGACTGAGCAATTCTGAATAGTGGCGTCCTGCGCGCTAGTTACGCCGCCCAGAGGAGGCAGTCGCCCGTATCGGCCAAAACAGGAATGCCCTGACCACCGAGGCGGTGCCCACGACGATCACTTCTACGACCGCCCGAGCGGCTCCGGACACAGGGCGTTGGGCTTCATGCCGCCTTTGCAGCGCGCTGGGCGGCGAGCCATTTCCCCATCTGGATGTCTTTGGTGTCCTGGCGGATCGTGGCGATCATCCGGGCGTTCGTTATGTCGTCAACACCCATTTCCCGGTTCCGGCGGGCCAAGACCGCCAGACGGTCAGCCAGTTCGTTCAGCGGGTGCCCGTTATGGCCGCGGACCCATTCGTAGGAGATATTCACCCCGCGGGCCGACCCGAGGATCCGTTTGCATTCGTTGACCGAGTCGGTGTCATCACATGGCTGCAGGGCGCCGGTGGAGACCCGGTCCAAGACCTCCAGTGCGGCCTTGGAGTCGGTGAGGACTTTCAGGTCTCCGACACCTTCGCGCAGGACCGGGTGGTGACCCAGGGTGGATTGGAGCCCGCGGCGGATCGCTGCCAGTTCCCCGGCACGGATGCCGCCATGGGTGCTGACGGACGTGTACGCGCCCAGGATCGGATCAGCGCCGTTAGAGTACGCCAGGACGTAGCCACAGCCGTTGACGGTCCTGCCGCGGCCACGGGATGAGTCACAGGCCAGGACCAGGCCGGAGACAAGGCCGCGTTCAACTTCGGCCACAGCGTCCCGTGCCGCGGCCAGAGCGGCCGGCGGGGCTGTCAGGTCGGTGACGGGCAGGTCGGTTTTGGCGCGCAGCAGTTCCGCTGTCGCCCAGTCGCCGGTGAAAACCTGGGAGGGCATTTCCCCGGTGCGTTTGACGACACGGCCGACGGCCTGGGTGATCTGGGCTGCCAGTTCCCTGTTGGACGGGTTGGTTGACTGACCATGGCCGGGTCCGGAGATGATGAAATCTTTGCCGTCAACAATGGTGTGGACAGCCCAGCGGCACAGGTTCGGCTGCCGGTCCACCAGGACTGTCACGCCATGGCGTTCACTCACCGCAACCAGGGCCGGAACGAACCGGGCCGCCGGCGGGGCCGGCATCGGAACGGCGGTCACCGGACACCCCCGGCGATGTCTTCAAGCGTGATCGGTTTCAGACCGGCCTCGATGCGCTGCTGGTGTTCGGGCATGGCGTTCACGAACGCCATCAGCTCCGACGGGGAATCGAACTCCTGCCTGTTCTGCAGCTCGTGCAAGGCATGATGAATGCGGTCCTCGATGGAGGGCATGGCAGCGAAAACGTCGGCGGCACGGTTGATCAGGTCAGCGTCCGGGTAGACGTTGCCGACATCAATCCTGAACATCCCGGTCGGGTCCCACGGGTCGGTGCCGCGCAGCACCCGTGTCCACGTCTCAGCCCGGCGTTCCCATTCGGCGGCGGAAACCCCGGTGGGCCGCTGCTGCTCGGTGTCCGCTTCATTCCAATACGGGTAGTAGTCGCCGAGTTCCAGTTCATCCAGCTCGGCTGCGAACGCCGGATGCTTGGGGAACATCAGCGCGTACAGCAGCCCGGTTTCCGGGTCATCGGAGACAGCGACCGTGACGGTGTTCAGGTGGCAGGAATGCTCTCCGGCCAGGATCTGCCCGACATGGACGGCCTGGGCCTGGACTGCGTCGAAGATGACCGATTCCGGCCGGGGCGTCCCGGCCAGGTCGGCGGTATCTAGCGCTTTGGCCGCGAATTCGGCGACCTGAACGATTTCGGCGCGGTCCCGGACCGGGGCCATCGCTTCGCGGAGGCGCTCGGCCAGGTCCAGCAGGTCAGTGCCCGGGCGCAGCCGGTAGCCGTGCGGGACGCTCCGGTCCGGACTACGCATTGTCTTTCACCTCCACCAGGTGAGCCCATTCCGGGACGCTGTCGATCCAGTGCTGGGAGGTCACGTTGATCAGCAGGACGATCACCGGAACGGACGGGCGTTCGGTCGGCCACCAGGTTTCACCGTCGGTCGCGATAATGATGGCGGACGGCTTTTTCGGCAGGGACAGGGCATGCACAATCGCTTCACCCATATCGGTGCCGCCGCGGCCGGCAATCTCCGTGATGGAGTCTTTGCCGGTGAACTTCACTGACTGATGGACCATCGTGTCAATGTCCGAGACGATCAGGTCGTCACCTTTGATGCCCAGCTTCCGGGCGATGGCGTAAACCTCATTGGTCGCCATGGCAAGGTCATGGTCGTTGACGGAGCCGGACGTGTCCCGGTAAAAGTGGATCGACGGGATTGGTTTGATGTAACCGGGCGCGATCACGCGGCCGAGGACGCGGCCCTTCCCATCAGACATTGTTTCGTTCATCCGGCGGCGGTTCCGGCGCTTGTACGTCGCGTCGTGGTATCCGGCCTTGTGGGCGACGGCGCGGCGGACATGCGAGGCCAGGACCCGCTCCCACGGTGTCTTGGACGGTGTGAGGATTTCATCGATGATCTGGGCGATACCACCGGGGACAGAACCGATGCCGTGCTGTTCCTGATGCTGGCGGACAGCGGACGCCGTCGCAATGCGGACCAGGTTCTTTTCGATAGCGGACGCCGCTTCGGCCTGACCGCCCATCGTTTCATCGTCACCAAGTTCATGACCACCTTTACGGCCACCGGCACCGGAACCGCAGCCCTTCATCGGGGTCGGCTGGCCCTGGCCGGGGGCGTTGCCGGAACCGGCCTGCGGCTGTCCGTCCTGGCCGGGCTGGCCCTGGCCTCCCTGCTGGCCCTGCTGAGGCTTGGGCTTGTTGGCCTGCTTCTGGCGCAGAACTTCCATGTAGTGCAGCGGTGTCTGGTAGTCGGGCTCCCCGATGTGCGCAGCGAACACACCATGCTTGGCGAGGGCGTCACACCCGGCGTCCCGCAGATCATCATTAATGCTCATATCAGCGGCTGCGTTCCAGGTTTCGTGCTCATCATTGGAGACACCGGCCAGCTCGGCCAGCCAGGAATGCTCGGCCAGCAGATGCGAGCACTCATGCAGCAGGGCTTCGGCCCCGAACTGGGCACCCATAGGAATGACCTTGTCGAAGTTGATGTAGCAGCGGTGGCCGGGGTCCACACCGAAGGTGTCCACAGCGTCGGAGTTGACCGGGCGGAGCGAAAACATCAGCGAGCCCATGTAGGGCATGATCTGCAAAGCGGTGGCACGCCAGGCCTGAAAATGCAGCATCTGATCGTCTGTGGGAGTGGTGAGGTTTCTCATGCCCATTATGTGTGCGGCGTCCCCGGTCCTGCTCACCGTCTCCGGAAAAAGCCCCGCCCCTGCCGGTGGGTTATGACAGCCGGTGGCAGGGGCGAGGTGGTCAGGTGGGCTTAGTCGGTGGTCGGTGCACCGGCAAGCATGACGTCCAAGGGGACTTCGCGGCCGGTGACTTTCTGCACGTCGTCGCTGAGCCAGCGCTTGTTTTTAGGTCCGGAACCGAAGCTTTCAAAGACCCCGTCCACGGCGTAGAGCTTCGCTTCCAGTTTCCGGGCGCGGGTGACCATGAGCAGACCGGCGCCGCGGGCGGACGGCTGGGCGAACACCGCATGCAATGCCCCGGCGCCGAAGCGCAGGGCGCGGAGGTCGACTTCGGCGATTTCTTTGCCGTCGGTGAGCCGGACCTTCTTGCCTTCTTTGAGCTTGAACGGGGAAGACACCGACGCGGAAAACTCACGGGAATCGGAGTTCATCGGCACGATCCGGCACGCCTGACCGTCGATCACATGCATTTCCAGCAAACCCGGGTCGATGGTGCGCAGACCGTTCGCCTTCGCGGAGAAACCTTCGAGCATGGAATACACGTAGCAGTCATTGGAGATACCGCCCCACGCCGCCTGTTCCATGATCTTGCGTTCCATGTCCTCCATTGCTTTGACCGCGACCTCATATTTGAGGGCGGTCGGCCGCGTACCGGCCTGGGCCAGTGCAATCAGCGACCGCATTGTGAACGCGACGGACGGGCCTTTGACGTTGAACGCCTCAGCCCAGTCATCAAAGCTTGTTTCCGTCAGTGTGTCCGGCAGCCAGTAGCGGTAGCTCAGCGCCTCGGTCAGGATCGGAAGTTTCAGCGACACGGGCAGTCCCCTGCTGATGCGCAGGCGACGTCCCAGTGCTTTGAAATCGGTGGAGGGCATGTTGTCGGCCATGACGAGCACCTTGGCCCAGGTCTTGGCGTCAGGGACGACCGTGGAGGCCAGCGGTTCAATGAGGGCTTTCTCGAGCACGTCCGGGGTCAGCGGGACGGCGGGTGCGTTGAGGGCGTGATACTGGAGGCCTTTGCCTCGGGAGTAAATCATCCCGGTCGGTGCGATGCCCAGACCGGGGAACAGTGAACGATCACCGGGCACGTTGGCGAAGGCCGCTGCGGCTCGCGCTTCGGCACGGTAAGCGACGAGGATGTCTTTAGGGGAAGCGGGGGCTATCGCAATGGCTGTCATGTCTCTTATGTGTGCGGCGCCGGCCGCCCCGCTCACCGGACAAAAGGCCTTGCTGCGGTGCGTCCGGCGCCAATTCCCGCCCTACCGGCCGTTCCCACCAAACGACCGTCACCCTACCACTTGGTCGAGTGGGAAAATCCCCGGAACGGCGGGGAATATAGGGCCCCTACTACTACTACTCTACTTAAACGACCTTAAGAGATATATATATATAGGGGCCCCCTTGCTCTCTACCCTTCAGCCCCTCCCTCTTATAAGAGAGTACTTTTCTCTCCATATATATGTCCCTCCCCAGGTAGGTTTGGTCGAGTGAGGGTCCGGCACCGGGCAAAATCCGCGCCAGCACTGGGATGCAGGCCTGTCCGGTGTTACGAGTGGCGGTAGGTTGGGCCATGTTTGGGGTGTTTTTGCGGTGGAGTGGGTTCACGGATAGAACCAGTGAGAGACCGCGGATTTGAAGCCACGTGATAACCTGAGGAACGATACCGACCCCTAGAGACGAGGGTTATCACGTGAGGTCCTGACCAGGACCCGTGACACGGTGAGGGCTAGCATCGGCGCCGCACACATAAAGGCCATGACTTCCCTTGGAATTGACCTCGCAGACCTCGGCTTCGCGCCAATCATCGACGTACCCGAGCAGGCACTGGCCGAACCCGTCAACGACGGACGTACCCTCATCGTCGGGTCCACCCTCGCCAAAGCGCTGTACAGCGTGTGGTCAGGTGCTCCCATCACGATCGTTGACTCCCCTCCCGGGGCCGGAAAGACCACCTTGGTCGCCCAGGCCGTCGCTTACCTGCGGGAACGGTCCAACCTGAAAATCATCGTCGCGTGCGCCACCCGCCGCGCCGCGTATGACATTGCGGAACGGATTGCTGCAGAGCTCGGTCCGGACAAAGACGGCAACCCGCAGGTTGCCTTGTCGGTCTCCAACATGGAACCGCCCATCGGCGTCTCCCGAGGCGGTGCCTCCGCCGGGGGCAAAAACATTCCGGTTGTGCGCACCATCGCATCCTGCAAAACGTCCAACCGTCCGACCTGTGATCTGATGATCATTGACGAGGCCTACCAGGCGACATTCGCTGACGTGTCCAACGCCTCCGACGAAGCCCAGCAGCTTCTCATGGTGGGTGATCCCGGCCAGATCGGACCGGTCGTGACAGCCGACGTGTCCGCGTTCCGTGGGCGCGAAACGGCTCCCCAGATGCGCGCCCCGGAAGTGTTCGCCAGGATGGTGAACGCTGAAATCCATTCCCTGGACACCACGTACCGGCTCGGCCAGGAAACCGTTGACGCTATCGCGCCACTGTACGATTTTCCGTTCTCATCCTCCCGCCCGGACCGGTACCTGACCGACGCGGACGGTGAGCGGGTCTCCGAAATCGTGCCGCTGCTGCTGGACCCGTCCCCGACGTTTGACCACCTGCCGACGCTGGTCCGGGTTGCTGAATACGCGGCTGGTCTCATCGGGGTTGAGCTGGTCGAATTTGACGACGATGATCAGCCGTTCAACCGTGCGCTGGTCGCATCCGACATCGCCGTTGTGGTCGCCCACAATGCCCAGGCATCCGGCATCACCGCGATCCTGCGGACGCTGAAAGCGGACGGCATCCATGTCGGCACGGCCGATAAGATGCAGGGCGGCCAGTGGCACGCGGTGGTCGCCATGGACCCGTTCATCGGTTACACCTCCGCCGGTTCCCATCAGCTCTCCCCCGGCCGCCTGTGCGTTATGGCTTCCAGGCATCAAACCCACTTGTCATGGGCCCATGATGGCGACTGGGAGACAGCCCTGATGGACCCGGACATCGACCAGAACGAAGCGCGGCTCGGCCGTCGCGTCCGCATCGCGCTGACCGCCGAATAGCGGGTCAGTACGGCTGGTCCCTGTCTGCACCAGCGGGCAGGGACCAAGCCGTCTCCGCACACATAGGGTTCATGACAACGACGAAGCATCTGTGGGACCACGAGCACCCGCACTATTGCGAGCACGGCAACTTTTACTCCCGTGGTTTGGCTACCGGGTATGAGTCCTGGGCTGAATTTTCCCGTCCGGTCACGTATGACCGGAGCGGCCCGCAACTCATCCAGGACGGACGTTGCTCTATGACGGGGATCCGGATATGAACTGTCTGTTCCGCTGGGATTGGCGGGCTATGCACCTTGAATTTCCGGAGGACTACCCTAACGGGCAGGAGCTGTACTACCTCGACCTGTTTTTCATGATGCAGGGCAAACCGTATAACCAGTCTGTCCGGGTTACCGTCACCCCGGCGGACGAGCCGGCCATCCGGGAATGGCTGGCAGAGCGGGCCAAAACCATGCGCGCCATGTGGGAGCCTTTTCTGGCCTGACCTGCCCGTACAAACCCGAAAGCCCCTCCGCCAGAAACGGAGGGGCTTTCGGGTCCGGGGACGTTTAGGCAGTCCAGGTATCTGCTTACTGGCCGTGCGCGTCGAAGCGCTGCCCTTCAGACTTGGGTCCCATCAAAGTCAAGACCAGAAGGACGAGGGAGCCGATAAACGGGACCAGACCTATCAGCACCATCCAGCCACTGACGTTCACGTCGTGGAGCCTCCGGACCAACAGCGCCAAGGATGGCACGATGACCGCCAGGAACCAGATTCCGGCCAGCACCACGGCAACAACAGTAATTGGTCCGGGGCTGCTGTTCGTACCGGAGCTGGCGCCGGCAGAAATGATGAGGTTCAGCACGATCGACACCACTGCGGAGACGAGTGTCCACCACCAGTATTCACTCCGGCTGGCCCGGCCGGTGAACGTCGCATATTTCTTGAAAAACCTGGACACTGCTTCCGGCAGTGTGGCGCCGTAGAGCGGTGCCGAAAGCGGCGCTGTGCCGGCCGTGTGAACCGGCTGGTGTGGTGTGTACGTCATGTGGATCTCCTTCTGTAGGTGACGCAGGGTTGGTTCAGCTGCCGCCGGCCGTCGTCAGTGGGGCCAAGCAATCAGCGCAGGTCGTCGATATCGTACAGGCGCTGGTTGCTGAACGCACTAGGTGGTCACGGACGTTTACGCAGGTCAGGGCATAGAAAAGGGCGGCACCAGACGGTGCCGCCCTTTGGGGATCAGGGTCTATTTGAGGAGGCGGACCATGACGCCCGGCTGGAGGAGGAAAACGGTCGGCAGGGCCATGATGGCCAGCAGGGACAACCCGTTGAACGTCGGCTGAGCGATACCAATGACGAAGGCGGCGGCGAGGATGCTGATCTGGAGTGCTTTACGTGTTCTCATGCCTTTCATGTGTGCGGCGTTCGGTGACCTCGTCACCGGTGGTGACGCGGGATCGTTCCGGCAGCACAGGGCACGAAAAGACCCGGCGACGTCCCGTAGAATGCGGGTCGGACCGGGCCTGGACGACAGTGCTCAGCTGTATTCGTGGCGGAGGACGGCACGAAGCTGGGCGTTGCGGGTGCTGACCCGGCTGGTCTTGCCGGCCTTATGGTGCCGGTTGTTCTGGTTGGCGTGGATGCCGGCGGCACCGGTTCCGGCCATTTGGACGCGCGGGCAGGCGGGTTCAGTGACGTGCGTGTAGCCGTGGCGGTTGTTTTTCAAGGTGGCCATGATGTGGAGTCCTTTCAAGGATTATGGGAAGCGGTGCTTCCACCTTCATGATGTGTGCGGCAGGGTCCCGTGCCGGCGACATCATGGGACGCTACTTTCCGGCGCGCACCCCTGAAGACCAAGCCAGAGGTGGCATCTTGTCTCCAGTTAGGCGGCTGAGCGTTCTGCGATCAGTCCCGCGAGTTCCGGGTCCGCGGACCCAATCCGTTCAAAAACTTCCCGCGCCCAGGCATCGGTTTCGAAATCGAACAGGGATCCGCCGGCGTCCCGGACGGTGAGCGCAAGGTCCGCGTACTGGCCGATAAGGACTGTTGTGCGGCCTGTGAGCGCCTGCATCCCTGCCCGGAGTGTGGCGACGTCGTGGGCGAGCTGCCCGGTGAGCGTGGTGCGGTCCACGGTCCGTACGAATGTGCGCACCAGGTCGGTTCCGAGGCGGTAATTGTCTTTGGCGTAGGCGAGCCGGTCCAGGGAGATTGCGAAACGCACTCCCGGGTCGGCCTCGATCCGGGTCCTCCAGTTGTCGAGCTCGGCGTTCATCGGTGTCTCCTTGGCTTTTCGGGGTTCAAGTGTATTTGTCATGTGTGCGGCCGCACCCGCCGGACTCCCCGGTTGAGCTGCCGGGACGCAGCCCCGTAACGCCGTACATGTGTGATGAGTGCGTGTTCCTGCCCAGCCGCTGGACGAAACGCACATATCGTTTTCCTATGTGTTTAGACCCAGACAATGAGCTGGAGGGGCAGGTCTCCATCAACGAATTGCTCATCGCCATGGGAGAAGCGCCTATCGAACCGATCCTGCGCGACCAGATCACGGATGAGGCAACCCCGTTCGTTTACGTTGCGTCGGCACTCCCTGGTCTCTGAATGGTTGGTGCCGGGAACGGAGACGTCCGCACACATGACACGGGTATCCCAAAGGCCAAACGAAAGCAGCACTCTTGAGACATCGTCCATTCTTTGCCGTTGCCCTCACCGGAATCGTGCTGGCAGTGTCAGCCTGCTCGGCCCCTGTTGCTGGGCACCCATCCGCCGAGTCAGCAGCGCCGAGCTCCTCCGCCGGCTGGGAGCTGAACCATGCGGGCGGCGGTGACCGGATCAAGAGCGCCGGCCTGGAAGTGCTGAAAGCTGAAGGCAACGCCGAACACTTTCACGCTCATCTGGACGTCTTCACCGACGGTAAAGCCATGACCGTCCCGGCCGACATCGGCTTCGAGCACAACGCAGCAGGTCAGCCCACCGGCATCTCTGCCCTGCACAGCCACGACGAGTCAGGCATCATCCATATTGAGGCACCCACCGCAGGGGCTACCTACACGCTCGGTCAGTTCCTCACCGAATGGGGAGTACTGGACGGCACCGACAAAACACCGGGCACGGCACACTCGAGCTCTGATGGTTGGGCTGTAGCCGTCAACGGTACCCAGCAGAGCGGCAGCATCAGCGATGTGGTGTTGAAGGCGCACGACGAAATCGTACTGTTCCACGGCACGGCACCGGATCCGCTGCCTGCCAAATTTACTTTCCCGGACGGAGTATAAGGACTATCTTTTGGGCTTGGGGTTCTCTGAACAGTAAATTCTCGGAGAACCCCAAACGTTGTAGGCTCCGCCCAGATTAGTCCGCTCATCCTGGAATTCCATCCGGGTGACCCCGGTGAGGTCCAGTTCGATCTTCTGCGCCTCATCAAGGAAGTTGGCGTCGCGTTCTGCTGCAACGTTGTTATCCAGTGTCACGGCAAAATGGCTTGGACCGGTGTGGCCGGGTGAATCAGCATCCTGACCCACCCACACTTCCAGTTTCGAGCATTTACCTTTCAGCGCCCATTCGGCATGGTCTGGCTCACCAAACCGCGGTCCGGTCGCGTAATAGCCTTGGATGCTGTCCGGAAATTTCGTGTTCTTGATGGAAAGTTGGGCGCGAGAGTCAAATCCGTTCTCCCAAGTCGCCGGACCCACATCTTTCAATGAAAACCATCCCGGCTCTCCGGCTGCCGAGGTCCCACCATCTGTTGGTACGGAACCCGACCCTGGGGCCCCCATCTTTTTCAGGTCACCGGCGACCGCGTCCACCGCGGGCCCGTAGGTGGGGAGCCCTGTATGGGAGCACGGGGAGATCATTCCCCTGATTACCAGCGGGAACTGGGAGGCGTCCGCCTTGCCGGCCATCATGGTGTCCAGGGCCCTCTGGTCCAGGAATTCTTCGAGGATGGTGAAGATGGAGAAAGGCGACAGGCCAAAGCCCGGTCCCAGCTTGATCATGTTCTGCGACAGGTATCCGGCGGTGTACTGGCATTTGATGATGCTTTCACCGACAAACCCGGACGAATCAAAGCTCCCGGCAGAGGATTTGACATATCCGTTGGCGGAAAGCTGCGGGACGATAGTGTCGCCGAAGAGGGGGATGTCCGCGGCCATAGTACTGAGCCCGAACAACTGGCGCTGCACGATGATCTGCGAGCCGACGGTCGCATATTTTGTGCCGGTGCTCAGGTAGGGAAACTTTTCGCAGCTGGCCGGAAGCGGAGCGGCCAGGCAGGTGACCGCTGACGTGCCGGCATCAGGAAGCTGCAGTGCGGTGTTGCTTCCGCCTAGGTTATGCAGCCACTGGATGAAGTCGGCGTAGCCGGTACCGCCCCAGGGTGATCCCTGCAGCGGGGTAGCCAGCGTCACCACTCCTCCCAGCATTCCTGCCTGACCGGAGGCCGCCAGGACACCGTCCGCGGCCCTGATGACAATGCCGCCCATGGAATGGCCGACGGCCAGGACTTTACCGTCACCGCCTCCCTGGGTGAACGCCGTCGAGGCTCCTTTGATGAAGTCAGCCAGGCACGCCTTGGTATTTCCGGCCGCACCCCAGACCTGGTTCGCTTTGGTGTAGTCGAAGGCCACCACCGTGTATCCGCTGCCCAGCCTGCTTTGGAGCGCGTCAACGGCTTTCTGCGACCCCGGGCCGGTGCCCAGCCAGCCGTGCACGTAGATCACCGGCCGAGCCGGACTGGGGCCGGTAAATGCTGCCACCTGGGCACTACAGCCCGAAGACGGGGTGACAGCGTCTGCACTGGGTGAGAGGCCAAGAATGAGCAGCACCGCAACCATGAGCCCGCACAGTATCCGTCTCACGGGGCTCCCGCCTTCTCCGCGGAGAAAATCACCAGATGGTCTGCCTTACGGACCAGGCCCACGTCCCAGACCTGACCGCTGCCGTCACGGGCCTGGACCATCCAGACCCCGGGAATCTGTTCGACCAACGACTTCGCGTCAAGGGTGAGGTTCATGGCCGCTAACCGGGCAGGGAAGCTGGCGTCAACGGTTTCCCCTGCGCCTATGGGCAGGTACGACAGAACTTTGGCGGGTTCAGTTGAGGTCAGAGCCGTTTCAAGATCCGACAGCTCTGCAGATGAGGGGGCAGCCGCCGTCGTTGGTGTAGCTGTAGCTGTTGTGGTGGGTGACATGGGCGCAGCAACCGTAGCCACGGGTGATGGGGGCCCATCGGAGCTGGCTGTAGCGCTTTGGTTCAGCCAAAAGATGGCGACGGCCACCGCGACTGCGAGAACAATGCAGAGAACGACCAGCAGCGCTTTTCCCCGCCTTTGTCTGACCGGTGCGGTCCCTGCCATGGTGCCCCCCTCGCTGGACCGCACCTGTCCTGGGGCGGTGCTGTTCAATTCTGAGTTCACGCTATGTTGTCTGCTGCCTGCACGCAATGGATGACGCATCCCAAAACGCTATGTCCCGGCGGACACCGCTGCCCGCTTGGAGTTTCTGATCGAGGGTGTTGATGCTCACTTCTAAGCTCAGGGACGGATTACTCCCAGCTGTTTTTCATGTAAAGCCTGTACTGTATCCGGGGAAGTAAACTCGAATGTCTCGGGCCGGGGGGCTCCGGACGGACAGCGTATAAGGGAAGTACTGCATGATCTCAGCCGCTGAGGCCTCAGCCTCTACGGTTTTCGGCCTGCCGAGAGTACCCAAGACTGTCATTTCCCGGCCCCGTCTCACCAGGCTTGTCGCCGACCTCCTGGACGACCAGGACTTGATCGTTGTACGCGCGCCATCAGGTGCCGGCAAGACTGTCGCACTTGCAGACTGGGCCGCGTCAGGTGCAACGCCCGGCTATATCTCCTGGGTATCGTTGGATGAAAGGTACACGGATCGGATCTCGTTTTGGCGCGAAATGATCCTCGGCACCATGCGCCGAGTGGCCGAATCGCTGCGCCCTGCCGTTGCTGAATGTGCAGAGGCACTGCTCGCCGGCGCCGACACGCGCACAGTACTTCGGCGTTTTATACCGCTCATCCCCCCGACTACTGTCGTCCTTGACCGGTTGGATCTGGTGAAGGACGTCGAGCTCATTGAGGACATATCCTGGGTGCTGCAGCGGTGCCCGGCCTTGAAGGTAGTGGTGGCAACCCGGAGCAGGTCCCTGTTGGAGTCCCCTGCGGTGTCGCTGGCATTGGACACAGGGGTTATCGGGGCAGTGCCGTTGACATTGAACGTCGAGGAAACCTCAGAACTGCTGAAGCGTCGCGGTTTTTCCATGGACGCCGTGGAGCTGCACGACGCCACTGGAGGACACCCGCTCTTAACCCGCGCTGTGATGGCTGTGTACGGGAAAACCGGTCAGGGAAGTATCAGTGCTTCTGTCCAGACAGCTGTCTCCGACTTCCTAAACCTGTCACTGGCCCGATCCAGCCTCGGCTACGAGGCCAAGAAGTTCATGGTCCGCACCGCTATCCCGGAAGCCTTCACCTTGGACCTCGCAATCAGGCTGAGCGGCGCTGCGGACGTGACCGGGATACTTAATGACCTGGAAGATCAGGGTCTCGGGATGTGGTTCCGTTACGGAGAACATCAGCGTTTCGAATACACCTCCGCGGTGCAGGTCATGCTGCGGCGGGAAGTGAAGCTGATGGACCCGAGGGATATTGACCGGCTGACGCGACTTTGCATCGACTACGACCTGTCTGTGGGTAATCCAGCCAGTGCCCTGCGGCAGGCAATTGATATCAGGGATTTGGACCTGGCGTCCAGGATCGCGTGCGACCACCACATCACCCTCCTTGTCTCACAGGCGCAAACGGTACTGGACATCCTCCACGCACTGCCGGTCTCTCGGTTGCGCAAGCACCCTGCGCTGATCATGGCGCTGGCGCTCTGCCATAACACGACGTCCGCCGGGAGGGTCAGAGCACTGGAGTATTTCGGTCTTGCCGTGACTTTTGCAGGTATGTATCGGTCCTCCCTTGATCCGGTCCAGCGCATCTGGATGCTCACGCTGGAAAGTGCCGCTCTCCGTTTCGCCGGCAAGCTTGAAGCGGCCCTGAAGTATGGAAAGCGTGCCGTCGAAGGTTTTGAGCAGAGCCCTTTGGAGATGAAGGAGCAGCTGGGAGCCTTGGAACCGACCCTGTACATACAGGTCGCCATCGCGTATATCCATGACCGGCAGTTCGATACGGCAGCGGCCCTGCTGGTCAAGGCAGTGGATGCGAGCCGGCGGGCCGCCTCCGTACCGTCCATCCTGCTGGCGACAGGGCTGCTGTCTTACGCCTTGGTTATGACTGGCCGGAGCAAAGAAGCCAGGAAGCACCTTAACATGCTGCAAGATGCGCGTTGGCCGCCAGGAATGTTGGAAAACTACAGGGCGACGACGTACCGGCTGGCTCAGATCCGCGAAGCCATGGATCGTCAAAGCTACATGGAGGCCGGAGAATATCTTGACCTCATCAATGATGAAATGCAGGTCTCGGAATTTTGGCCGCAGATGGTCGTGTTCCAGACCCAGCTGGACATTCACCGGATCGGACAGATCGCAGGCCCGGCGATGCTGGAAGCACGAATCCGCCAGGCGCATCAGGCACCGTTGAATTTCTCCGGGCAGGTGGACCTGGACCATCTGAGGGCGACGTTCTACCTGGCTTCAGGCCACCCACAAAAAGCCGGCTCGGTCCTGATAAAGCACAGTAAGCATGACCCTCGGGTCCTGCTGATGCAGGCGCGGATCGCGCTGTATCAAGGCGATTCGGATAAGACGCTGAAGATGACCAGCCCCGCTGGTCTCGGTGTGCTCGGGCCGAGACTGGAGGTCCAGCGGTTGCTGTTGCGTGCCGCAGCCCGACTAAGGCTTGATGATGCGCAGGCCGCAAAGGACAAATGCCGCGCCGCAGCGTACCTAATGGACAAACACGGGCTGACCATGACTGGAGCCCTGATACCGCGGGAGGATCTGACTGTTCTCGCACACCTGGTCAACACTTTTCTCCCTGATTCTCCTGCACCGTTCGGGATTGTCCCGACCAAGGAGAAGACTGCCTCGTTGACGCCGCGGGAGCTGGTCGTTCTGGGCAGCTTCGCAGTCCACAGTTCGGCAAATGACGTGGCAGCGGCTCTGAACGTCTCCGTTAACACGGTGAAATCCCAGCGCCGGTCCATCCTGAAGAAAATGGGTGCGACCTCACTGGAGGGGGCACTGAGCAGTGCACGCCGCCAGCGGCTCCTGGAGGATTAGGCCCCGGTGAGCCCGTCGCCTGTCTTGGCTGTGTTCTTCCGATCGACGTTGACCCCACGGATACTCATCAGCTGCTGGGGTTCAATCCAGTAGGATACCGGGCCTTTCGCGAGCAGGGCCGGCAGGTGCATGCGGGTGTGATGGCCGCAGAGCAGGACGTCAGTCTCGGTCTTGCCGGTGCCCTCAGGGTCTGCCGGGATCGTGAAAACGAAGGATGCACGTGCATGTTGAATGCAGCGGTCGCATCGGTCCAGCAGCGACAGGGCCCGTTCGGGCGGCTGGGTTTCCAGGTGGGCGTTCAGCTGGTCGGCCAGCTTGCTCAATGGTTTTGTCAAGGTTTCAGTGGTCATGGTCTCCATGTGTACGGCATTAGCGGCCTCCCTTCCCGGCAGTCCTATCCGTTAGTGCGCCGAAGCCGGGTAGCCTCCACAGCCCAGTTCGCGGCCATTGCGGCGAGCACTGAGGCGCCCAGGAGCGGCGCGGTGTAGGAGGTGAGCACCGCTACTGCGAGCAGGGCTGCTGAAATGATGCACAGCCAGGCAGGCAAGCCGCCGGTCATGGCCGTCAAGCCGTTCAGGATAGCCTCGATGATGTAGCGCAACAGGGTGAACAGCCCGAATAGCAGGACGCCGGCGGCGACGAAGTAGGCGCTCATCCGTTCCTCGCTGGCCTGCTGGACGGCCAGGGTCATAGGCTCCGGCTGCGGGTCGATGCTGAACCAGAGGCGCACGCAGAACACGCTGAATGCGAAGAAGGTGACGTAGTTGATGCCGGACCGAAGATCCCGTGCAGGTTCCGTAGGTGTGCTCATGCGGTGGTCTCTTTCGGTCGGTTCTGCCGGTTTTTAGGTCCGGCCATGGTGATGATGGCGTTGATTGCCGCCGCACTGTCGTGGCTTCCTGCCACCCAGCGGTCAGGGGTTCGGGAGAAGTCATCCTGGTCGGCGCGCACGGCGGCGACCGCGGCGCTCAGGACGCGAAGGGTAACCTCCTCGGCGACGTGCCGGGCATGATGGACAGCGAAGTAGGTGTACGAGCATCCTGGGTAGGATTTCCCGCATGTGCAGCCGAGGACGCCGGCGGTGATCTTTTCCCGGTGTGAGAGGACGACTTCACTGCTGGAGTCGAGCAGCCGCACAAAATCAAATGGTGACGCGGAAGCCGAGACATCCGCTTCTTGCTTGGATGGAAGGCGCGTGGAGTAGCCACCGGGACTCATTCCCAGGTCCTAAATCCAAGGATGCGGTGCTGCAGCGTCGGGCAGGATCTGTGGTGCTGTTCAGGCCTCATACCGGTACACATGCGTTGACGGTCCTCCCCCCCACCTGCTTGACGCTGGCTTCATTGGCCGTTCCTCGCCAGTTCGGTCTTGTCAGTTTCGTACAGCGAGGCGCACGCTGCACGGACAGCGTCCCGGTATCCAGGGTCAAGGACAGTGGCGCCGGAGCCTTCGGTGAGCAGCTCTTTGGTCAGTACCGGCAGGTAGGAGGCTATGGTGTCGATGACGGTGCGGATGCTTTCCCCGCGACCGAAGGCTACATGCTGTACAGCACGCATCGGTGCGACCCCCTGCTCCTGGTGCAGGTAATCCGCGTAGGCGTCCTGGCCTGTATTCGTCGCACGGTCTTCTGATACTGGGGTCAGGGCGAGGATCCGTGCAGCGCCGGGTCCGTCGAGGGAGTGCAGCTCGTCACGCATTTCGACAGTGTCCCGCAAGGTCCAGGTGTCCATCGTCGCGGAGATCCGGCCGAAGCCCGGGAGCATCCGGTCCCAAGCGGCTTCGCGTTTTTCCCAGTCACCTCGGGTGACACCCTCAGGGTAGGAGTCAGTGTTGTTCCAGTACCCGTATTCTTCAACCTCGGGCATTTCCTCGAAAGCGTCCAGGAGGACGCGGTTTTCGACGCGGGCGATGACCATACTGCGCCCGCTGCCGGGGTCGGTCCCGATGCTGAGTTCGAAGCGGTTCAGATCATAGGCGTAGTCGTAGACACTCATCTTGCTTTGCGCGTCGACCCATTCGCTGTAGGCGGTTTCGACGGCACCAGGCAAGATCGGCTCCCCGGCCAGCCAGCGTTCGTCCACACGTTTGGCGAGCGTCGCGGCCAGCAACTTGAGGTCTTCCTGGTCTCGGAGCGGGTCGATGATACTACGGACCTCGTGCTTGAAGGCGGTGAGGTCTGTGCCTTCAGCGAGGCGGAAACCGTTGTAAATTTTGGTGCTCATGAGGTCCTCCAGAACGGGTCGGGGTTTATGAACTCCATGTGTACGGAAAGCGCAGGAGCACTCCCCGCAGCCGGATCTGCAGCGGAGAGCGCCCGGCCAGCCAACTAACTTTCAAACCGGCTGCCACTGCTCATCAAGCGGCGGTGGCCAGGTGTGCGATCGGGTGCTGCTGCAGATCTGTCAAGTGGGTGCGGACGAGGGCGTCGACAGCGTGGAATCGGGTATCGCCGTGCTGCTTCACACCGGCGCCGACGCGGTCCGAGACCCAGGCGCGCAGGGCCGTCCCTGGTTTGAGCGTTCCGGTGACGGAACCGATCAGCTCACCATCAAGAAAAACGTCTGACGTCGTCAGGGATGCTATTCCTTCACCTGCCCTATGGTCAGGGCCAAGTGCCGCGGTATGGGTGCGCATCCAGGCAGGGCGGTTCAGCTTACCGGTGGTCACCGGTCTTAGGTTCATTTCAGGCATGACCGCAATGTGTGCGGCGGCCCCGGTTACCTTCACCGCGGTGCGTGCACCATGACGTTGTAACCCAAGTCGGTGAAGGCCCTCGTGGCACCGTCAATGTCCTGCTCCTCGATGAGCTGGACGGCAGCGGACAGCGCTTCCGGGTCTACGGAAGTTTCGGGGCTTCCCGGGGTCGGTCCCCCAAACAAAAGGCCGTAGAGCCGGGCACGGATCCAACGGCTTCCGGTGAGCGTCGGACGTGGCCAGGAGGCCGCAACAACCAGCCCGTGGCGAGGCAGGAAGTAGCGATGTTCAGAGCAGGGGGTCATACCTATAAACATGCGCTGATAAAGCGTTCAAACGGCACCACAGCGACCATGTCCAGAAGTGATTTTCGCTACATTTTAGTGTCCGCCCACCATCAAATCAGTACGCGCCCTGTCGCCCACCTCTTGGCGACGGCGATGTCGATCTTTGTGGCGACCGGTCCGTCCCGAAAAAACCGCGCGTACTCAGCTTCAGGGTCCTCTGCGTGCAGGGCTCATTCGCTGACAATCTGGTCGTAGGTGTCAACGATCCGGGGAGCTTCGGCCGTGGATTTGAGGGTGTCGGCTAGTGCCTGCAGCAGGTCCTCGCTGGTGTAGCGGATCACTTCATCAGGGTGGTGCGGTATCGCTGGCCTCCCGGTCTCGCCTGTGGTGGCGGCGTGTCTCACATCGTAGGGGTGGCCCCCGACCGCCAGGGGAAGTCGGAGGCGGCAGTACCTGGCTGAATGTAGACAGAAGGACGGAAATCGTAGGCTTCCTTTGGCCGCCGCCAAATGTTGGTGCGGCCGACCGTGACCCCGTCGCCGACTGCGACTTCGATGGCTGCACGGGCTTCGTCAAGTGTCTGGTGCGTCATGATCTCCGTGGCGCGCGTTTGAACACGGGTGGCGTAGTCCGGGGACTTTGCGGGGCGCGGCGGCCGTACCGGTTTGGGGGCGGCGGCGTCGATGAGGACCCACACTTCGCGGTCCTCGTCTAGGACCAGGGTCTCGTAGGATCCGGTCATGACCTCCCACACGGTTGCCGTCGAAAGGGCATCCTCGCACCCGGGCTCAACCCATTCGTTGACGGCGGCCTTCTCATAAATGTAACGCGGAGAGTAGGCCGGGCAGACGAGCGAGTCGATGGCGACTGCCTCGAGATCCGCTTCGGAGCGGACGATGCGGTACGGTTCCATGACTTCTTTCCGCTACCAGGGCAGCTGGGGTCTGAGGGTTCCCGCAGGCGGGCACTACCGACATGTGTGCGGCACCGCCCGGTTCCCTCTCCCGGTCAGCTTCTAATGCGGCGCCCGGCTCTTTCGGCAAAGGCATCCAAGGCGCCGAGCATTTCCGGAGCACGCCAAAATCGGCCTCTCTTGAATTTGTTGACGCCAACGATGACACCTGCCTCCTCGAGGGCATCAAGGGCACGTTTCTGACGCCTGTAGTCGAGCCCGAGTTTTGTCTCCAGGGTTTCAGAGTTGACCACCGGCTGCCGGGCCAGGAGGTCCAGGACCTGCCACACGGCGGAGTCTGCGCGGGCGCTGATCCGGCTGGCCCATCTTTCGGTGATGGCGACGACGTCCTCCGCGAGGCGGGCGCCGTTCTCGATGGCCAGGAATGACGCTTCGGCGGTCACTGTGATGATGGGCTCTGGGTCCCCTGCCCGGTAGGCGGTGAGTGCGTGATGGTAGGCGCTGACGTTGGTGAGCAGGCCGGCAGAGACCGGGACGGTGACGTTAGCTGCGACGCCGCGGTGTTTGAGCATGGCGTGCAGCAAGGCACGCCCTGTCCGTCCGTTGCCGTCGGTGAACGGGTGGATGGTTTCGAACTGGGCGTGCGCGATGGCGGACTGGATGATGGCGGGGACATCGGTGCGGCGGGCGTAGTCAGTGACGTCGTCGATCAGGACGGGGATGCGGGTGTGGTGTGGCGGGACAAATTCGGCACCAATCGGGCTGACAGTACTGGTGCCTATCCACACCTGTTCCTGACGCCAGCGGCCGGCTACGTCGTCGTCGCGGGTGCCTTCCATCAGGGCCCGGTGCATGTCCAGGATGCTGTTCGGGCTGAGATGGTCTGCGGCGGCGAGGGCACTCTCCATGGCCCGGACATTGCGGACCACCAGGGTGGCGTTCGTACGGTCCCTGACACCGAGCTCGGCTTCTCCCAGGCTCCGGGCGCTGGCGGTCAGGTTTTCGATCTGGGAAGACGCAGTGGACTCACTTCGAAGCAGCAAAGCTCCGAACGGCCGAAGATGCTCGCCGTAGCGTTCATCAAACCGGCTGATTTCCCGGGCGGCCTCCTCCGCCAATGTCACGACGGCGGGAGAGGGCAGATAGCTGGAACCGGCAATGAGCGGCGGAACGGACGCTTCATATGTCTGCCCTGTCATCCCGGACAGGTAGCCGGACGCACGGAAAGCATCTGTCGTGCCCGACCACTTGTAGGATTCGTACTCGGCAGCCGGCCACGCCCCGCGTTTGTCGAGCCTGATGCTGGGTTCGGCGTGTTCGACAGGTCCATAGGTGCCGTCGGGGTAGCGGGACTGTTTCACATCGTCCTAGCTGTCAGAATCGAAAGGCTGTTTCCTCATTTTAGGCGCTAAGTGTCACAATCGCGAGTGGATTCTGACACTTGGACGCACAAATGTCATGGCAGAGTCAGCGATGCTGCCACTTGATCAGGATGGAATCCTGTTTCACCAGGGCAACTGCGTTTTGGTGGTTCCCTGTGGAATGTTGTGGAGGACGACGTACTGGCTGGTGGCCGGGTCCAGCTGCAGAATCGCCATGTCCTCTTTTGCAGTGCCTCTATAGAGCTGGTTCGTGATGGCGGATTTGGCGTAACCGAGGCCGAAATGTGCTTTGCGCCGCGGGGAGCGGGACGGGACAATCGTGATGAACGCTCCCTGCTTAGGGAGCGGACTTTTCACGGCGGCCGCATCCCACAAAACCCACACCTCAGACTTTTCGGTGGGGCAGTGCATGGTGAGGATGGTCCAGGTTTCCCGTGCATCCCATTCGTGTGTCGACTCGAAGGTAGTGAAAAGGTCAGACCAGCATTTGCGGTAAGCAAGGCCTGGCTGGCGGACAGGGCAGACGATAGTGCTGACCGTCAGCGAGGTGAACTCTTCGAAGGTCGTGATGATGCGAAACGGTTCCATGGCCCTGATGTGTGCGGAAAGTCCCGTAGCCGTCACCCGGTGCAGGCAATATAGCAGCACTAGCATCTGGTCGGTCTGGACGGCACGACCGGCGCCTGACAGGGTATATGCATTCGTCACAGTGGCCCGAAGCCCCGTCAGCATCTGGAGGAACCAATGAGCAGTGTTGCTCGAATCACCGTATTATCCACGTCGCTCCTACTGCTGACAGCTTGTGCCCCAGCAATACAGGGTATGGAATCCTCTCAGGCGGTCTCGTCGCCACCGTCCGTCTCAGCATCACCGTCGGTCTCAACATCACCGTCATCCCCGGCAGTCGGAGCGGAGGCCCCGCAATCGGCGGTGGAAGCTGCCGGTCCCGCCACCGGATCGGATCTTCCCGTTGCGGCCTCTGCTGTTGCGGGGCCACTTACGGGCATGCCGAAGTCTGAGCCGTGTGTTGCGGCCCAGGAATTCCTGACAAAGTTCGACAGCGTGAATCTGACAGTCAACAACACGGCGAACAAGGTTCAGTCTGACGCGCAGGCCGGTGTCGTTGCGTGCGGTTTCACCAAGGCCGATCCTGCTTCCGTCTCATTCCAGGTTCTCGGTCTCGATCTTCGCACGACAGCCGGTCAGTCCTATGTCGCGCAGTGCGACCCGAAACGCGAATTTGCCCCCGGGTTCGGTGCCTTTTCTGATGCGAGGGTAGATTCACACGGGTGGTTCGCGTGGACAGGCACATCTGGGACCATGACGCAGGCATTTCTCTGCACAGATACCAGCTATCTTGGTGTCACAGCAATCGGCGAGCCGAATTTCACCGGAAAAGACGGCATCGAGCTGCTGCTTTCCGTCCTCGACTAAATCGACCCGAGGTCCTCCCTTAGACGGTAGAAATCACAGGGCGCAGGGCCAGGCCAAGACGCCCGCGGGCGGTGTTGGCTGTCACGTCGTTGATGTCATAGATCAGCTGCCATAGTGTCTGGCTGTCGGCTTCTGGGTCCTGGGCTGAGGCGAGGCCGGTACTGACGTCTGTACTTGCTGATGCGGTCGTGTTCGCGATGAGGTGTTCCATGGTCCTCATGTGTGCGGACGTATCACCCGCCATCACCGAGGCATGCCCGATGGTGGCATGGCTGCTCATGCCTGTCCCTCGAGCTGGATCGGGAAACGGCCCCCAGCTATGCGCAGACCCGAGCGGGGACGGGTATCCCGCCCCAACCGCACACGGGCTGCATTGGCGACCAGATCGTTACGGTCGTCCACCATGGTTTCAACCAGCGCTGCCGGCGCGGACTGGTTGTTGGCCACTCCGAGGCGCGCCATGAAGTCGTCCTGGTCACCGGCAAGCTCATCGAGAGTTGCCACCGAAGCACTGGGGTTGGCGGCCACGAATTCGCGGCACCAACCAGCGTCGGAGTCCATGTCACCACGGTTTCCGGGCAGGTGGATGAGGTCGTGTAGCTGCTCGGGTGAAGTGGCGGGATCCTGGGCTTCGTCGCGTGCTGTCGTCATGCCTCCTATGTGTGCGGCGGAAAGCGCACAGGTCACCAGTGGCCCTTGGACGGCTTGCGGATGATGCCCTGCTTCCAGTCTGACGGCGCAGTGGGGCCGCGGCGCGCGGCCCTGAGCTTGTGGAACTTCAGCTCCGTGGCGGCCGGCTGCAACTGGCCCATCAGATCGATGAACAGCTCGGCGGCCTCCTCCTGCGCGAGGTTTCCGGCGTAGCGTTCCCCGGTGACGTCGTTGAGGACGGCGTACCAGAGAGCCCGGGACGGGTGCCGGTCCATCGAGGTGTCACGGCGCAGGTCGCTCTGTATCAGGAAGCCGAAGAAGCCGTCGTCGATCTGGCTACGGCGGAGTTTCCTCAGCGCCAGTCGGCGGGAATGCTTTGCCCGGCTGGCGGCCCCACGCAGGTCAGCTGCGCCGATGGTCAGGGAGGCGGAGTCACCGCGGAACCGGAAGTAGAAATACCGGCGGCCGATGCGCCCGCACGCCTGGACGGGGATATTGCCGTAGAAGCCGGTGTCGAAGCGGATCTTCTGGTCGGCGTAGCGTGCCGTCAGGGTGGCAATCAAGTCTTCTTGTTCGGGCCGGACATTACGGTAGAGGATCGAGGCCATTGACTAGTCTTCAATGTGGTTCAACGCGGAGAGGTCGGCGTCAAACCGTTCCAGCCAGGACTTCTGGGTGTCAGTCAGCCCGGTGTCTTCGCCTTCGTCATCATCGGCGGGGCCGAAAATGACGGCTTCTCCGTTGATGTAGTCATCGGCGCGGATCGCTTCGGCCCAGCAGCAGAGCACGGTGGCGCGCAGGTTGGTCGGCAGTCCGTCCAGTTTCCCGGTTTCGTTGACATACATGTTCATCGAATATGTGCGCAGGCCGACGACCTGGAAGTAGCCGTCCACGAGTTCGTTCAGTGACTCTCCGGGTTCGATGTCGTCGAAGCGGATCGGTTGACTGTTGTCGGCCGGGATGATGGCTGCCAGCATGGGGTGCTCCTTGATCGGGTGACTGTTCTGTTGCCTCCCATGTGTGCGGCGCAGCCCGTACCGCTCCCCCGGGGCCTCCTAAAGCCCCGCGCTTGCGCCAGTGCCTTCCGCGGGACGGTATTCAGGCCTGGGGTGACCGGTAAGGGTCAATAACGAGTCGAAGGCGGCCGTCCTTGATCGCACAGGCGAGTTCCGCGGGCTCAAGTGCCGCAGCAGCCAGATGTCCGCCCTTGCATTGGTTGCCGGCCCACAAGGCGAGCAATGCGTGGTTCAGCGACGCGTTGTCTCCGCGTCTTTTCGCCATCGTCGCTGTCCGGACCTGCAGCCGGCCAGCCAGACGGCCCAGCAGCCACTCCGCGGAGGTTATAGGTACAACACCGGTGGCAGCGATCCGATGGCGGTAGGCACGAAACTTGGTGATCATGAGGACACAGCTTTCTGAGATGAGGGAAAAGATAACGGGACGTGGTGCCTGCGGAAAATGATTCGTCCGGCTGGTACCACACTGGTGTTGTACTTTTATGTTTGTGCTATTGGATGCGCTCCCAAGGGCCGGGTGCGGGAACGGGTCGGCGGACGATGCTGTAATCTCCGGAGGCCTTCAGGACCGGGACCGCCTCCAGGGCGACACGGGCGGCGTCCAGACTGCCGTGCCGGACAACGTCCTGCGGCCGGGGAATGAACTGGAGCCCGTATTCGAAGGACGGTTCCTCATGCCCGGTGAACTTTTCGTGGAATTCATCCTGGGTCAGTACTTCGAACCGTCCGGTCCGGTCGCCGTCCTCGTCAGTTTCTTCGACAAAGTAGGCGCCTTCCAGCACGATGGCGTCCCGGATGAAGTTTTTATGGTGACGGCGGTACGTGCCGTTGGAATCGGGGTAGTTATCGGTGGTGCGGGTGAAGTAGTTGACGTCTTTGACTGTGTCCAGGACGGTGACACGGTGCAAGACGGGACGACGGTGCTTGAAGGTGGCGCCTAATGTGCTCATAGCTCTCATGTGTGCGGGGGCGACTCTTCCGCTCTCCGCGCCGGCACAAAGAAAGCCCCTGTAGTCGACAGGGCCTTTCAATCGGAAGGCGATTAGCCGGCCAAGCCAATCAGATCCTAAGTGTCAGGTTCGGACAATGCGGCCATCCGGCGGGTGATCGTGCGGATCAGGAGCATCGAGGCGACGGCGAGGAATACCCCGGTTGCAAGGGCCAGCCACAGTGGGCCGCCAAGGCTCAATACAAGGAAGCCGGGGATGCTGAACAAGGCCAAAACGACTAGGAGCGCGGCGCCGATCCGCTCGACGATGAGGAAGGTTGTCATGGAGTTCTTTCCGATGGGCGTTGCGGTTTCACCACGCCATGTGTGCGGCATTACGGACCCCTCTGCCCGTGTCCTTTTCAGAGGCTGGGTTTGCACTCCCCTGTGCCGAGCATGGCCAGGCCGGTGAGGTCGCCGGCGCCGAAGTCGTGGACCTGATCGGTAATTGTGGCCGCCATCAGCTGGGTCGGGTCAGGGACATGATCCAGACCGACGACGTGGGCGAGCTCGTGTTTTACGACGGCGGTGATTGTCCCGAATCCGCCGGGTGCGCGCGCCATGGTCCCCAGCTCGGCTGCATTGAGCCTGACTTGACCGGTGACATAGGTGGGGTCTTTGTCATCGACGGTGACCGCTGTGCTCCCGCCTAGTCCCAGCGTGGTTTCGGTTCCGGGGAGCAGATTTTCGGTGAACTTGCTCTGCTCTGGCTGACTTTCCCAGGCGAACAGGACTGGGGCCCAACGGTTTCCGTACCGTTCGGGCTGGAAGTCGGGGCGGTCTGCTGAGGGGGCCTCGTTGGTGAGTCCGTCGTTGATGAAGACGAACCCGGTGGCCCGGGACACGGCCGCGACAGCGTCGGCGATTGCCTGGTCTCCGCCGGCAGGTGCATTTGTGGGTCGCACGACATAGTGGATGGGGCGGCACGGATCGTAGGAGACGTACGGCTGGTCCGTTCCGGCTGACATGAACGCGTAGGAATTGCTTTTCGTGGTTACGGGCACCGGGGTGCCGAGCCGGTGATCTGTTTCATCCACCCCGGGCGGCGGCGTTTGCCCATCGGTGGAACCTGCGTCGGACGGTTTGATTCCGGCGTAGACGGGGGCCACCGGGCTGGTCAGGTTGCCGGTGATGCCGGAGGCGCCCAGCAGCCGGCCGGCCTCGCTGGTGATCCCGGGAGCCAGGTAGCCCAGAGCGACCCAGGCGACTGCAATAAACAAGGCGGTCAGTGTGAGGAGCTTGGTGAAACGCCACAGCCCGCCAAAGAAGTTGCCGACGAATCGTTTGAGGGCGCGAAAGAGGCGTTTTCCCGGTGACGGGTAGCGGGTAGAAGGTGGCACATAGGTTTGGTTGTTGACGACCCCCGGGGTGCCCTCCCAGTTGTGAATTGGCCGTTCGTGGGCACGCCAGGAGGTGTCCGGTCCAACCTGTGCGGCTGTCTCGTCGCTAGCCCATTGTGGGACACGTTCTGAAGGTGAACTTCTCAGACCCGGGCCAGGGGCTGCGGGTGGCTCCGGTCGCTCCTTAGCCCTGACTTGGGCCTCCAGTAAGGCGCGCGCTGCTTCGTCTTGCCACCGCAGTTCCCGTCCGGTCGGAGGCGCACCGGAGGCGAGGAGTTGTTCATCCATTAGTCCTCTCCGCCCGAGGAGTCAGATTCGGTATGCGGGAAGCCGAGCTGGCGGGCCGCGTCCAGGGCAGCCTTCACTCCGGCCTCATAGGTGTCGGGGCGGCCTGCGCGCTGGTGCCCCAGCAGACCGTAGACTGCTGCGGAGTATTCTCGGTGGATCGTGGCGCGGGCCTGCGTCAGTTCCTGCTCGGCGAGCATGCGCAGCTCATGCGGGGTCTGTTGGGCGGACCGGCAGAACGTGAGCAGGTAGCGCTCATGGTTTTCTTTGTCGATGAGTGTGAACTCAAGGTAGTTCTCCGCGTCAGGGTTCGCCTCGAAGGCTGCTTTGATGACGGGAAGGAAATTGGAGCCGACGGACTCCGGCGTCAGGGTTTTGATGCCTTCCGGACCCAAAGCGAGCACATCCAGATCGGACTCATCCGGTTCGACCCGAAGGTCTGCTGCCCGAGCGTCATCGACGTCCACCCGCGCTGTGTTATCGATCCGGAAGATCACCTGTTTGGTGAGCGGGTCGGTGTTGGTGGCCAGGTGCGAACCGGGCCACGCCGCGTCGATCAGGGCTCCAAGGGTCAGCAGGACACTGGATTTCAGCGGTGTGGCGATCTTGATGTCGATCGTGGTGTCAGGGGCAGATGCAGTCATGCCACCTATGTGTGCGGCATGGCCGGTCCCGCTTCACATCCGGTGCTTCCGCTGTCAGTTCCGGGTTTCTTCCAGCCAGATCCGGTGGACGAACCCGCCGCGGGCGGCGGTCTTGGCACGGGCAGCGGTAATGACCTGTTCAAGGGTGTGCCCCGTGCTGGCGGCAAGGGCCTTCACCACGTCCAGCAGGTCGGCGAGCTCCCCGAGCTGGTCTGACGGAGTGGCTGTGCGCAGTTCCTCTGATTCCTCGGCCAGCTTCGCATGCAGGGCAGCACGGTACTCCGTCTGGTTCAGGACCCTGGTGACGGCGGCGCCGCCGTTGGCGTTGATGATGGACGGGATCAGATCCTGGACGAGCTTGCGGTGCTGGACGGCGACGCTCATGAGACCTTCTTCCACGGCTTTTTAGCGGCCGGGGATGGCTTCATGACGGGGAAGAGATGGTGGACGTCGGAAATCCCGGTGAGCTCGGACAGACGAACTGCCAGATGTGCTGCAGCGGCAGCGTCCTCCCCGGCGTCGTGGTGTTGCAGCGGGGGAAGTCCGAGGCGGTCGACAAGCATGTTGAGCCGGAAAGGCCCCTGATCCGGGATGTGCAGCTGTGCCGCACGCTGGGTGCAGTAGTACGTGAAGTCGGGCAGTTCCAAGCCGGCGGCCTCGGTGGTCTGACGGATCATGGACCGCTCGGCGGTGACGTTATGGGCCACCAGGGGCAGGTCACCGGCGAAAGACTGAAGCCGCGGCAGCATCAAATCCCAACCGTCCGCGCCGTCAATCATGCGGCGGGTGATGTGGTGGACAGCTATTTGCCGGTCGCCGAAATTCTGGTGCCCCGGCGGGGGCATGACGAAATGCGTATGGGTTTTCCCCAGCACCCCGTCACGGACTTTGACGAGACCGATCTGGCAGATGGAGGCATGTTTGGGGTTCGCCAGTTCGAAATCGATTGCGACGAAATCCAGGCCGGGGATCACAGACCCGCAGCCGCTTCCAGGTCCGCAAGCTTGCCGGGCTCATCATCCAGGACCGCCTGGACCATTCCCACGGTCAGGACTGGCGCATCGTCACCGTGGCGGTCACCGATGCGGACGGCGAATTCACGCAGCCGGGACACAATGTCGTGGGATTCGAGCAGCTGGTCATTGGTAAGTACAGACGAGGCCATGGAAGAAGCTCCTGGGTAGAAGATTTGGTGCGAGCCCCCGGAGGTGGGTGGTCACTCCGGGGGCCCGTTGAATGTCATGTGTGCGGCGATCCTGAAAAGTGACACCGGGGACACGCTAGACCTTGGCCGGGGCCTTTCCGGCCGCAGCGTCCTCGAGTTCAAGGACGAGGTGTTCAGCCTTCGCCACGTCTCCGCTCCACGAGGCCTTGGCGGCCAGCGCCCTGGTCCGGATGGCGACGGAATCGGAATCCCGGGCAGCGGAGTCCGCGATGATGAGGTGTTTTTTGTGGGGACGGTGAAGGTTCTGGTCAAGGACCGCGGCGACGGCTTCACGCGCTCGATCGTCGTACGCCGTTCCATGCCCGGACTGGATTGTTGTCAGTGCGGTCTGGATCCGCCGCAGATCACCCCTCCGATCATCGCGCGGGACAGGCACGAGGCGCTGCGCAAGGGCGGCGGTCGTCTCGTCATAGGACTTTTGCCGGCGGCTGATGTACTTGTGGGACACTACGATTGTGAGCACCCAGGCCAGAATCAGGCCAAGCACCCACGAGAGCTGGATAAGGTTATGTTCCACCAGTGCATCCAGCACGGAGATCATGCCAAAGGCCATCGGGAACAACCCCAGGAAAATGCTGGTGGCCAAGCAAGCCAGGATCGTTTTGATGCGGTTGTCGTTGGTGCTGAAGGCGTCAAGCTGGCCCGGCGTGACGTCCCTGTCAATGTACGTCTCGCTGTCTTGCAGGGCAAAGAGTCCGCCGTGGAACTGCGGTACTTCGACGAAAACACTGTACGGGCGCGCAATGGCGCTGGAAATAGTCATGGGCCTCATGTGTGGGGCAGCCGGGTTCTTCCTTCCCAGCTGCCCCACAGATCACACGAGCACCGGGCCGCCCTTTGCGGCGATGTCAAGATCGAGCATGAGCTGACCTGTCAGGATGTCGTCTGCGGTGAGCAGTTCCGCCGGCACCGGGGTCAGGACCGGTGGGGTCCAAAAGTCCACGGTGAGACCGTAGTGGTCTGATGCCGGGTAGCCGTAGCGTGTCGTGTCTGTGAAAGACCTTTGCATGGCGACCGGGCAGCCGGGCCGGCCATACGCCCATCCATACGTCCAGACGTAGTCGATGCGCCGGTCCGGAAGCATCTCCGGGAATTCGATGCCGACACCGCGGGCTGTCTTCTGTGCCCAAAAGTTGCCCGCGTCCACAGTGGTCGCCTCGTTCGGGTTTCCGACGGTAGCGAACGCTTCAGTCCAGAAGGTGTAGCCGCCGTCGGTGCCGGCGCCCTGGCCGTTTAGGTAGCGGTTGGTGTCGCTGCCGGGGAGGGTGTTGAAATCTCCCGCAAGAACAGCGACCGGGTGGCGGTCTTTGTATTTGTCCATGAGCGCCCGGACCCGTGCGTCGATGACTGTCAGCTGGGTGAGCCTGGTGCCTTCCTGGTCCCCGCCCCATGCCAGATGCGCGGAAATGATGATCAGGGACTGTCCGGTATCTGTTCGCAGGACGGCGTAGTCCGCCAAGGTGAGCTGGCAGTCCGGTGTACCGAACACGATGGCACCGGATTCAACGAGCGGGAGCACGGACAGGACAGCGTTCCCGGACAGGCCGCCGTTTTTCCGGGGATGCTGGCCGTGGGCGGCAACGACCCTCAGGCTGGTCACTGCCGCAATGGATTCCAGCTGCGGCGACGTTCCGTCCTCATCGAAGCGGACCTCCTGAAGGCACACCACGGCCGGGCGGAGCGCGACAAGTTCATCACAGATCAGCCTGGTGCGGCGCTCCACTTCCTCCGCCGCGTGGAAGATGTTCAGCGTCGTGACCCGCAGCAGGTGTTCAGCGGGGATCCGGGCGACTATCGAGTTCACTGGGCATCTCCGGTCCGGTAGGTGTCTTCCGTGAACGCCCACGGTGTCGCTTCGCGGATCCATTTTGTCTGGACTTTTCTGGTCTGCGCTGCGTCGTACGTGTCCCGGAATTTCTGCCCGGCAGTCCACAGGTCAGCGGTGTCAGTGTACTGGCCGGCCTCATCGACCGGAATCCCGGCTCGGGTCATCTCCCCCAGTTTGTCCGGGGTGATGCCGGCTTCGATGATGTCGGCGTGGATGGCCAGGATGCTCTGGTTACGGTCCAGGTCCCAGTTGGCGGTGGAATGGACGGCACCCGTCCAGGCCTTTAGCTGGTCCGGTTCGCTGATTCCGGCCTTGGCGAGCCGGCCGATGGCCTGGGCATCGACGACTGTGATGTCTTTCCTGGTGGCATTTTTGTAGACGGCCATCTGCTCGCCGGTGGCATGTTTGCGGGCTTTGATGAGCGTGCGGATGTCCGTGGTTCCCATCGCACGGCTGGCGTCTTTTACGTCCGCGCCCTTGGTGTAGCCGGCGCTGTGCAGCTTCCGGAAGTCAACCAGATCAGTGCCGACACCGGCCCCTGCCAGGGACCTGATGACTGCCGGCGGCAAACCGGCGGCATCCATTTCCACAGCGCTGAACCTGTCGCATGCCCTGGCCCCATAGGTTTTCAGATGGTGGCCGGTGATGCCCCGGTCAGCGAGCCCCACGATATGCATGGCATTGCGCTTAGCTTCCGGGAGGGTGTCCCGGAGTGCTTTGAGGTCTTCAAGTCCGTGGTCGGTGGCTTCGATAAGGCCGCGGTCCCCGATTTTCAGGGCGATGGCTTCCCCGGCACGGGCCGCTTTGTCTTCCCCGAGCAGGGCCACGGTTCTGACGTATGCGTCGGCCCGGCTGGCATGGTTGGCTCCGAGGACCCCGTCAAGCTCAGTTACTGGTGCATTCAGGTAGGCGTCCTTCTCCCAGGCTGACCACTGGTGCTCGTTGGTTTTCAGTTGCCCCAAGACCTGAAGCCGTTCCGGGTCAACTCCGTTGCGGATGACAGAGCTGACGCCGCTGAAGCGTTTCATGGCTTCCCCGGCGACTTCGTTCACGCTCGTGTAACCCAGCCCGGCAAGCTGGTCGCATTCCTCGGGTTTGAGACCACCGTAGGAGCTGATCCTGTTGAACTCCGAAGCCGGGTTGTACCGGGAGTCCATGCACTGCAGCAGCAGCTCCCGACCGCCGGGTGTGGAGGTAGCGGTCACCTGGTCTTCCAACGCCGGGATGATGCCAGGGCCGATACTGGACGCCGCATGGGCGATCACCGTGTCGGGGGACAGTCCTGCTTGTGCTTCGTCCCTCAACGTAAGGTCCGGCTCGCCGTGCGCGGTGGCAGCGAACTGGCCACCGACGGGGATGCCTTTAGGCTGTCTGGTCAAAGACGTCTGTGTCATGGTGTTCTCCTGATTACTTTCGGGCGGCGCGGGCGGACGCGGCTGCCTTGCGTTTGGCTGCTTCGGATTCGCGGAACTCGCGCCAGCTGTCCGTTTCGATTTCGGCACGGCCCCAATATGCGGTCTGAAAATAGTCAGATTGCGAATCGATGTCACTCTGGTTATAGGAATTAGTGATGGCATCTACGCGTGCCTGCAGTTCTTTGGCTTCCCGGCTCTGCGCGTAACCGCCGTTATGGTCCGTTTCCATATAGTCGAGCCGGTCCGCATCGGAAACCCCCTGAACGGTGACGTTAATGGACTGGCCGCCGGAGTATTTATCGTTGGTGACCGAATACTTCAGCCCGGCGGGGAGATAGTTGGCGTCCGTGGCCGCCTTCAGTTCGACCCGGATGTCTTTGCAGATGTCGGTTGCGTCCCGGTAGCCGGTGTACTTGGAGCCTGTGGAGAGGACGCCTTGCTGGTAGCCGGGCTGATGTTTCACCAGGGGCGGGACGTAACCGTCTTTGAGTTGTCCTCCGGGGTGCCGGGCGGTGTCTGCGGCTGCGGCTTCGGCGACGACTGCTTGCCAGTCACCACCCCTGGACCTGGCATCCACTGCCTGATTGAAGTAGCTGTAGGCTTCCTCGACCTGCAGATGAGGGACAAGATCGCTGAAAGTCTCGCAATGGTAATCAATTTCACCGTCGGAGACGCCGATGCTCCGCTCGACCTCCCATTCAAGGTCTGGGATCAGTTTCGGGCTTTGGAAGTGCGCCATGCGAAGCGACTCCGGGACGTCCCGGTTTGAGGTGAGTGCGGCATGCCGTCCAAGGCTGACGGACGGCTCGGCGTGCGCGGTGGCGGCGAACTGGCCGCCGACAGTCACACCCTTGGGCTGGCGGTTCATGGGGATCACGGTCATACCTGATGTGTGTGCGGCTGCAGGAAAAACAGTGCAGGCCGGACAGTTCCGGTGGGATCTGTCAGAAGGGGCACCCTTCCCTGGTGATGTCTTCGCTGATGTCCGCACACATCAGGTTCGACAGAACAACTGCGTTGAAGGAGATCACCATGGCTGCCCCCAAGACTTACACCGTTGTTGAAGCCGACTTTTATGACCAGCAGGAAGGGCTGAAAATTGGTGTCCAGGTGGAGGCAGTTCCGGCAGCCACGGCGGACCAGTTGCTCATCACCCAGATCATCGGCGCTGACTTCCCGCTGGATGAACCGATTGCTGTCTTCACCAAACAGCTCGCTGCCGTATAGCTGCGCTCCTCTTTTGAGGCCCAAAACAGGTCTGACCTGCGGAAATGTTCTGCGGGCCGGTTGCGCTGCAGTTAATTGATCCGTTAATCTAATCCTGTGTCGGGAGTGGCGTTGGGTGACGTCGTGAAGCCGGGCCGGGTGTCTGAGTAACACCGGGGCCGGCTTCTCACCGAACTGGTGCAGGAATGCGGAAAGCCGGACGTGTCGAGGCCAATCTCCACGTCCGGCTTTTTCGTGTGTGAACTACGCTCCTGAACATGCGTAGATTTACTCGGTGGCGGCTGCCAGCGCTTCGTCCAGAATCATCTGGCTATAGGGCAGGCCGGCAGTTTTCCGCAGACTTTCGATCTGGTACGGGTACATCATCTCCGAATTATCGCGCAAGTACCGGCGGGCGATGTCGGCCGGGGTTTCCTGCAACACAGCACCGGACACCAAAGGACGAACAAGCATAGACGCGTCGGCTCCGGCCAGGTGCAGGTCCAGGACGAACCCGTCAGGGCCCTCAACGTGCAGGTCCACGGCCCCCCGGTTGGCGACGCAGGCTTCGCCCGCGTCCAGGTCTTCACTCAGCCCCGTCACCGTGACGGTGTAACCGGTCAAGGTCGTTGCGGTCCCCGTATCGAGAACATCGCGCCTCACAGGATCAACCCCTCAAGGGTGTCAGGAACCGTGAAGCCGGCCAGGATTTCGTCCGGGGCCTCCTCGGCGGTGAGCGCCTTGGCGTTCAGCTGGGTCAGGATCGAGGGCAGGGCACTCCAGATCACCGGCAGGAAAGCCTGCCTCATCTGCTCCAGTTGGGCGGGGCCGATATTTTCTATCTGGATGGAGCCGGTCAGTTTGCGGTCTTCCAGATAATTGAAAATCGTTTCTTCAAGAATGGTGGCCATGTCCAGGTTTTCGCGTTTCTTCATCATGGCTGATATGTGTGCGGCCAGGCACTGTTCCCTCCCCGCTCAGCTGTGCAGGCCCAGTTCCTCGACCTTGGTGGTCCAGTCGGTACCATCAGTGCGGATGACGAGCCGGTAGGTTCCGGGTATGACGGATATTTCTGTGGTGCCTTGGGCTGCGGCGTCTTTGAGCAGCAGTGACACGGCCTGGGCTGTGGTGTCGCTGTCTTTTTGCAGGTATGCGTAAGCGGGCCCCGGGAAGTTGTAAGTGAGTCGGAGCCTGTCCCCTGTCACCTGCAGGACAGCCGGGGCAGTCGTCCCTTTGATGTCTGCCAATGTCGCCCAGGTCCGGACGGGGACAGGTTTCGGGAAGAAAGTCTCTTGGATAGTGTCAGTTGCAGCCGTTACGACGGGGGTCGCGGCGTTCGCGGCCGTGACAGTGAGACCGGCGAACAGCGCCATGGTCAGGGCCCATGCCATAGCCCGGTGTTTTTTCGCACCAGTGACATGGCGACCGTCCTTGTCGCAGGTACGCCCCCTGAGGATGGTGATGATGTCGGCGATCCACCAGATGCCTGCACCGCCGGCGGTGGCCAGCTTAAAAAGGCCGGTGACGGGCTTCCCCAGGTAGAACCGGTCCGCGCCAAAGAATCCTGCGAACACTGACAAGGCCAGAACAGGGCGGAAGTCCCGGGGAGCTGGCAACGGTACCGGGAAGGGTCCGTACGATGTGATCATGAGTTCGCTTCCACCCACCTCAAAGGGTGAATCCATCAGTACCCCGGCGTCTTCGCGGGCGGCCAGCTCCTCAGCCCAGGCGAGCAGCTGGGAACGGGTCGATGGTCCTTCAGGTTTCAGGCTCTCATCCATCGCTGCGAGCAGAGCTGCTTCCATTTCCGCGGACAATTCGAGGGGATCCATGTCGTCATCCACCCAGATGTCGGGAACCTGTTCCTCAGCTGCGGCGGCTTCCCGTGCCAGGCGCAGGGACCGGCGGGTCGGAAAGGCAACCACGAGTTCGTTACCCGGGGCCGGCCCGGTATGAGAGAGGTCGTTGTTGACCTCGGCGCGGAGGGCGAGCCGATCTCGTTTGAGCTGGACGGGCACCGGTGGGTTGTCGGTGCTGAACCGGTCCGCTGGTACGAGCGGCGCAGGTGGTGGGAAACCGATCTGAGGATGGGTCGACCCGGTGACGCACGCGTCATCGAAATCCAGGTATGGCAGCTCCAGGCCCGCCTGGGCCGGAACCTGTCCAGTGATCTCAAGACTTTCGAAATCGTCTGTGATGAAACCGGTAAATGGCTGGTCCGTGCCCAAAGTTAGCGTCATAAGACCTCATGTGTGCGGAGACGCAGAAGACTCTCACCGGGTACGCAAAAGGGCCCGGACAGTTCCCCCGCCCGGGTCCTTTTGCCGTTATCTAGCGGAAGCTCTGCTGGTGGTTCAGGACGGAGGCGACGTATTCCTTCGTATCGTCGTACATGCCGATGTGCATGACCGAGTACTGGCCCTGGTAGTAGGAGGCGATGGCAATCTCCGTGCTCGGGCTGGTGCGCACGAGTGCGGCGATGATGGAGACACCGGCGGTGACGTTGTCTTGGGCATCATGCAGGTCCAGGGACCGGCCGGCGAGCTGGGAGGCCCACTCACCGGAGCTCGGCATGACCTGCATGGTGCCGATCGCACCGGCGGAGGAGGTGACGTTCTGCCGGAACCCGGATTCCTGCAGGGCGAATGCCAATGCCAAGGACGGGTCGATTCCCATGCTGCGGGCGGTGTTCGCGACCATGCCCTGCAGTTGCGCCGATGACAGACCAGACGACCGGACAGCGGCGGGCGCCGGGGCGGCAACGGGTGCGGCGGCAGTAGCTGGCGCTGTGGAGCCAATCAGGATCGATTGCCCAGGGTAGATGATCGTCTGCAGGCTCATACCGTTACCGGCGAGCACCGAGGAGAGGCTCACAGCGTAGCTGGCTGCAATCCGGGACAGTGTGTCCCCCGGTTTGACGATGTGGGAGATTACTGAGGACAGCGGTGTGATGCTGGTGATTGCCGGTGCTACCTGGGCGGGCGATGTCGCTGCGGGAGCGGTTGCTGCGCTCAGGAGGATCTCCTGACCGGGGTAAATGATCGAGTTCATTTGCAGTTTGTTGGCCGCGAGGACCGAGGCAAGGCTGACACTGTTTCGTGCCGCAATCGCGCTGAGGGTGTCCCCTCCTTTCACGACAACACTGGCCTGTGCTGTAGGAGCAGCCGCGGCGGGCGCCGGCGCGGGGACAGCAGCTGGTGCCGGGGACGCAGGCCCGACATTGATCATCTGACCGGGGTAGATGATGGTGCGCATGTTCATGTTGTTGGCCGCGAAAACGGCAGCGAGGCTGACGCCATGCTTCGCCGCGATTCCGCCCAACGTGTCGCCGGAGCGGACGGTGTAGGTTCCTGTGGAGACCTGCATGGGTGCATGGTACGCGGTGGGGGCTGCGGCGTGCGCGGAAGTCCCGCTGATCAGGGTGGACAGGACGACGGCCGACAAGGCGGCGCCGGCGGTGACGGTGGTACTCAGGCGGCGTGCAGGTTTGCTCATGAAAGATCCTCAATCGTGGCGGCCGGCCGTCCCGTGTCGGGTCCGGCGGCCAGGGCAGTGAAAAACCACCGGCGGACAAATTCGACGGTGGTCTGGGCACGGTGCACCGGAAGCCACGAAGGCCGCCCCGGGTCACCTCACGGTATGTGTGCGGGATACGCGATTGCCCTCACCGTGTCATTCTTCACCCCCGGTTTCACCCCGGTCACTCCGCTACTGGCCGGCCGAAACAGCAGCCGGTGCGTGAATCAGACGGCGCCCCGGCGGGTGAGGCGGTCGGCCACGTACGTCGCGTACAGTTCCCTGCTTGTCGGCAAAATGATCAGCTGGACGGTCACAATGAGGGCCACAGCGGCCCAGTAGGATGCTGTGGAGTTTCCTTCCACGGAACCGATTTTCTCCAACCAGGGCAGGATCAGACCATCCAGAAAATGTGTCAGTGGGAAGTGCAGGATCAGCAGGATGCCTGAGGCCAGGAACCGTGCCTGGTTGATGAAGATCCCGCCGGCACGGGCGCACACGAACAAGGAGATGGCCGAAATGATCACCATAATGGAACCCACGACGACGGTCAGAACGGGGTAAAGCAAAAGAGTCCTCCAGGTCTGGTGCGGTCACTGGGGAACATGCGTAGACGTCATTTGGAGAAGATGTTCACCGGTGCGGTGTGCGGGCCCGACCCGTCAGCGGGGTCGACAGCAACGAGTGTGTAGGGGCCGGTGACGGTGCCCTCCGGCGGTGTGATGGCCGTGTCGATCCGCCCCTTCGCGTCGGCTACGGCATGAACCGGGGCACCGACCGGGGTTCCCCCGGCGGATGTCAGCTCCACGGTCACCGCGGCGCCGGCTGTCCAGCCCCCGCCGGTGATCTTCCATTCCTGGCCGGCCATCATCGTTATATGTTCGGCGGTGACCCGCTCCGTGTAGGCCTTAGCTTCGAGCTGCTCCTTCGCCTTCACCATGGCGTCCACCGGCACGGCCGCCTGGCCCGCGTTGCCCTGTGCTGCCTGCTCGACGACAACCCCGGTGAGTGCCTCTGCCGCGCAGCCGGTTGTCAGCAAGGCGCTGGCCAGCATGACGGCGATGAACATGGTTTTCCTCATTGGGGTGGCCTTTCGTTGCATTCACCGGGCGGTGTCTCCGTAACGAAACATGCGTAGAGACCGTCCGCGCCGGCCGGGCACCGCTGATGCTGGGCGCTACCGTGCCACCATGCACGTCCGTATCCGGGAACTGGATTCTGCCAGGCCCAGGCGTCCTTCCGCGACCCCGACAACCAGGTCGAAAGCGTCATTCGTACCGAAGTTGTGCCGGTAGCCGTTGATCCACAGGAACAGGACCATCAGCGTCCAGGACGTGCGCTTGTTGCCGTCCACGAGCGGGTGGTTGCGGACAGCCGATTCGAGTAGGACGGCAGCTTTGAGCTCCAGGGGGCCGAAGGCGTCCTGTCCCATGACCGTGGTGGCCGGCCGGGTAACAGCGGACGCCAGTAGACCCTCGTCGCGGACGAAGAATCCGTACCGGCCCAGGAAGTGCTTGGCCTCATCAACGCTCAGGTACGAGGTCAAGCGTCCGCCAGCCGCTGCAGCAGGTCCGCATCGTGGTCCAGGACGAACTGGAACCCAGCCTCGAGGTCCGTCTTCCGGGCGGCATTATCGGGCCCGGACGTATCAGCTGTCACCGGTTCAACTCCCATTTTCTCTGCCTGACCGGCGGTGCCGGTGCTTTTGATCGGACGCATCCGGGGCAAAACTGTTCACGGAAATACCTCTGCGTGCTTTATGTGTGCGGACACGCACGAAAGCCGCGCCGCACGGGATGCACGGCACGGCTTCGGAGCGTCGAACTGTCGCGTCTACGAGGTCAGGTTAAGTAGCCAGTCCCGCAGTTTCCAGGTGCTGATGCAGTCGTAGTGGTTGTAATCTTTGATCGCCGCGAAAATGTCTTTGGCGACGCGATCCTGACCTTTGTCGACTGCGTCCCGGTAGACGCTGTACTGGACCATGGAGTCCACGGCGTTGGTGACCCCGATCCGGCCGGCCGGCATGTAGAGCGGTTCGAGTTTCTTGATGCTGAACGAACGGTCCGAGATCCGTACGGAGCCTTTTACTGTCTCGTAAAGGTCGAACATCACCCCGGCTTCGATGAGTTCTTCCACTTCGGCTTCCATGACCCCGTACCGTTTGGCGAGTTTCCGCAGCGCACTCACCTCATACGGGGCGTAATGGTAGATGTGCAGGTCCGGGTGAGTGGCCCGGCGTTCAGTGACGTGGTCGATGAAGTCGATGAGCGCCTGCCGCTCCTCCGCTAAAGAGTGTGCGGTGAACACGATAAATTCGTGTCCGTCCGGGATGTGTTCGAGCAGGCCGAAAAGGTACTCGATCCCCCATTGTCCGGTCACCGGGTCCTGCCAGAGCGGGTCTCCTTCGAAGTCGAAGAAGATGTCGCCCGGGCTCGGCTGTGGCAGGCCTATCAGTGCGGGGTTGTCCAGGACCTTGTAGGAGACGCCGTTGAGCGTCCCGTCAATGTCCCCGGTCCCGGTCTGCAATCGAGCCTGTTCCTGCAGCTCAGCCCACAGCGGGTCCATTTTGAGACCGACGTCGGGAAGGTCTGCGGCAGCGAACATGGACATCGTTTTGATGCCGGCGCGCATGAGTTTAGCGCGGCGCGACTTGTTCATGCGCCGGACCAGCATGAGGTCATCGGCGGCGTCCATCTCGGCTTTGCAGTCAGCGCACTTCAGGCACGTCGTCCAGCGCGGGTCGCCCCAAGATGACGGCAACGATGCGAGACGATGCGCTTCCAGGACGGCCCTGAGCCGGTCACGAGCGGCGTTGAAGACCGGGACGGATTCCGGCAGCGGGTGGCTGGTCGTCTCGTCGCTGCCCAGGATCAGGTGCCCGTCGGTGTGAACCGGGATGCCGGCGTTCCGGAGCTGGTCGGCGTACGCGGCCAACTGCATCAGCGCCCCGGCCTTGGCACTGCGGGCCAGCTTGGTGTCGAACACGGCGTAGGTGCCGTCCTCCTGGAGAATCAGGAAGTCTGCCCTGCCGTGGAATCCGGCATCGAAGAAGCAGCCCTGGTAGATGACTTCGTAACCTTCCTGGAGGGCCTGGATGGTCTCCCTGTGCCGGGCCTGGAGGCCGGCGCGGTCGAACGTGCGCGGCGGCGGGACCTCGTACACGCGGGAGGGCCCGAACTCGTCCCGGAGCAGACCAAGGACTTTGGCTTCATGTTTGTCGCCCAGGGCCGCGGTCAGGGTCCCCATCGCGTCTTCTTCCAGGACCGGTGCGGGGATCCGGCCCAGCCGGACATCGAGGTTGCGGACGGCTGCGAACTCGCAGACGGAACCGGCGACGATGTCGCTGGCGGACAGGATCAGGTCGTCCGGTGCTTTCCGGTCAGGGTTGGGTAGGAAAAACATGTATGCCTCCGGTACGTCGATACTGCTCTGTCAATGATCATGCGTAGACCCGCGCGCTTCCGGGAGGTGCGGCCTGTCAGGGGCCGGGGGCTGGCTAGGCGTCAAAGACGGTCGTCAAGGCGATCAGGATGATGCCGAGTCCGGAAAGGACGAGCCCGCCAAGCATCGGGGTCACCAGCGGGAGGGCTACAAACACTGCAACGTAGGCCAGGACGCTGATGGCCGCGAACGCCATTGATAGGGCAGGGATGCGCAGGTCTTTGCGGGTGTGCCAGATGATCTGGGCACTGCCAGTGATGACACTGCACAGGGCTGCAAAACCGAGCAGGAAACCCAGCCAGGTGAAGCGCGGGCCCAGCAGCGTGGCCATCGAGTTCAGGGCCACCGCGGCGCTGCCGCCCCAGAAGCCGACGGTGATGGAGACGAGGCCGGCAAAAATCCGCAGCACGGACTGCGCCTTTGAAGTCCGTGCCGGGAGCAGGGTGGGCGCCTCGGTATGGTGGTCACCGGTCACCGTCAGGACCGGCGGGAAGACTGCCGGGGGATGGATGTACTCGCTCATGTCGAACCCTTTCCGCCGCCGGCAGCGTGACGTGCCGGTCGAGGCAAATGCTACGGGCAGGGTGCGACATCTGGCTGCCGGACCGGCCCCGCACCGGATTACAGTGCGGGACCGTACCGCTAGAACCGGCTGGAGCCAGCCAACAGTGCCCCGGTCCTGGCCCCCGGGTAGTTGATGATCCCCCCGAAACCGGTCCCGGTGGAACTGATGTAGCGCAGGCCACCACTCCGGTTGAGCGATACAAGCCCGGTACGGTCCCCGTAATGCCCGTCGACGGCCGCCAGCGCCACCGTGTCCGACCAGCCGGCTTGGGCAACGACTTTCTCGGCGCCAGTGAACCGGCCGTTGCCGTTGGAGTCCTGGAAGACCAGCTTCGCTCCGTCACGGGCGACAATCCCCTGCTTTCCGGCTCCAGTCATGTCCATCATGACGGGTTGGCGGCCCTTCCATCCTGTCCCGAGCTGAACCGGCGCCATCAGACCCCCGGTGCTGGAAACCTGGTAGGAGAGCAGATTACCGGCCGGGTCGACGGCGAGGACAGCAGGGTAAGGGGTGGTGTTGTTCCAGTTTCCGACGGTGATCTGCATCGCGGTCCAGCCGCTGTTGCCGACGGTCACCGGTGGTTGGAAGCCACCGCCAGCTACGCCTCGGCGCAACTGCAGAGACCCGTTGGTGCACTGGATAAGGATGTCGGGAATCCCGTTCGCATCCCAGTCCACGACATGGAAGCTGAGCGTGCCGGCACGGTCCCATCCTGCACCGTGATCGACCGGGTTCCCGAAAACGCCGTGACCGGAGGACGCCTCGGAGAGCAGGTGGCCTTCGTGGGTGATGGTGACCAAATCAGCCTTGGAGGAGATGGCGGGTGCTGCGTCCGTGTGCAGTTCAACGACGTGGGTATGATCCTTGCTGGCAAACAGCCGTCCGTCAGCGCGGATCGCCATCTGGGTGCCGTAGGCGCCGGAAGCGAGTTCGGATCGTGTCCCTGCACGCAGATCGATGAGGGTGAGGATCCCGCCCGCATTGTGCACCACCTTTGACGTCCCCGGCAGCTGAAGCGTCCGGACCGACAGGTAGCCCGGCCGGGCAGACCGGTTCCGGAGCATGTGGGTGCGCAGGACCTTCCCTGTGCCAGGGTCCAGGATGATGAGGCCGTTGATGGTGGAGACAACCAATTCACCGTCGATCAGCAGCGGCGAATACAGCTCGTTCTGTCCGTCAAGGTAGACGGTCCAGATGACCCGGTCTTTGGCGACGTCGTACGCGAAGACGGCAGCGGCGCCGGTGTAGTCGGGGGCACCGTAGCCGGGGCGGCCCGACGTGGTGCCGTAGACAGTGTTGCCGTCGCCACCAAGTCCAACAATGGATTGTTCCGGGATGAATTTGTTTTTCACCGTAATGGCGTCCGTCTTCGGATCGATGAAACCCAAAGCACCACCGCGCAGCCCGTATTCGGGGACGGTGCCGACAAGGACTTTGCCGCCGGCCGTAGCCCACCCGAACGGGCGGGACTGCATGTAATCGGTGCGTAGCTTCACGATCAGTTTGAACGCGCCAGCGCCGGTCGACTGCTTGGACCGGGTGTAGCGGAAAAGTTGTCCGGAGCCGTAAGAGCCGATAAAGATGCTGTCCCGGTCCAGTTCCATCATGTGCTCGATCTGGCCGACCCCGGAAGTAGGCACGCTCTGCCAGCGGGCGTTCGTGTCCGGGTGGATGGAGGCAATGCCGTTGCCCTGGTAGCCGCCGGCGTACAGCACTCCGGTCGCTGAGGCGATCAACGACTGGACGGAGAGGGCGCCGGGCTTGCATTTGGCCGCGTATTTCCGTGTCAAAGTCTTACGGGCGATGGAGAATTCGGCGATCATCGGTTCTCCGGCATCGGAGCCAGCCACATACAGACGGTCCCCGTCCTGATAAACAGAACGGGGGCTGTCCATGCCGGCAGTTACGAGGGTCGTCATGGCCATGGTGGTCGTGTTGATGTTGACCACGGATCCGCCGGCTACCGTCCAGGTGGAGGAACTGGTCGCCGTGCCGGTGAACGAGCGGATAGGGGATGCACCGAAACGCGGTTCCCACCTTTTGGTGGGCAGGTTGTAGATGAAGCAGCGCATAAGGTTGGCGGCGTCTTCGGCGAAAACGAACATTCTGTCCCCGCGGGCAAACAACTGCGGCACCTGGCCTGTCGGGGCGCTTTCGGGGAGTCTGATGATAGTGCGAGCTGCCGGGTTGCTGATAGGGAAGGAGACGATTTTTGCATCTCGGCTGCCGGTACCGGCGTACACGGTTCCCCCGGTGATCGCCACGCCGTACACGTAGTCGGTGCCCTCATCAATACGCGGCTGCGTCGTGAAAGCATTGGTGCGTGGGTCAAAGCTCCAGATGATCCCATTAGGGTAGAAGCCACCCCAGACGCGTCCGTCGTCGCTGACTTCCATCCCATAGATGCCGGTCGCGTCCGCATGGACTTTGCCGTAGTCCTTCAGTTTCCGGTCCGTGAACGACCAGGACATCAGATGGCCGTCACCGCGGCCGAAGTAGACGGTATGGGTGCTCGGGTTCCAGCCGATTTTGGAGGAAATCTTGATGGGTACCGTGTCAACGTATTCAAGGTTGCCGGTGGCCAGGTCAATGATCTGGAACTGGTTGGTGACCCCGGAAGTGGTGGTGACAAGTTTCGGGGCGCCTTTCAGGTCGTTGACGATCCGCATGTCCAGAAAAGCCACGGTCAAAAAGACATCGTCGTAGGTCCGCTTGATGCCGGCACCGCCAGCAATGGTGCGCAGTGTTGTTGGAGTGGTCGTGCCCGGGGTGATGTCCGCCATGGCCGGGGCTGCCGGTGCGAGGGCCGCGGTTACACCTGCGACCACCGCCCATGAAAGGACGGCGCGACGGCTGGGCAGTAGGCGGGTTTCCATTGATTCTCCGGGAGCTCCACGCCGGTGGGGAAGGGTGATCCCCGGACCGGCAGAATTGTTTACGCTGTCGCTGTGAAACATGCGTAGACGCTGGAGCTGGCTATCCCCGGACCCACGAAAAGGCCCCGCACCGGATAAACGATGCGGGGCCAGCGCGTGAAGCCATGCAGCTAATTGCAGGCGGCGAGGATACCGGCGATCGCGTCATGTTCCGGTTGGGTCATCCACAGTTTGTACTTGGTCTTCACCGCGGTCTGGCGGGCGACGTACTCGCAACGGAACGCTTTGTTGGCGGGCAGCCACGCATCGGCGGAGGAATCGGATTTCTGTTGGTTGGCGGGTCCGTCGGCAGCAATCAGGTTCAGCGGGTCGTTAGCGAGCTGGAGCCGCTGGTCTGCGCTGATCTGCTGGGCACCGGTCTGCCAGGCTGAGGAGAGCGCTACGATATGGTCTATCTGGACGGCGGAAGAGTCCGCGCCGCGGGTGAAGTTGATGGTTTTCCCGGTGTACTCGTCAGCAAGTTTCCCGGAGGCGACGATACAGTTCTTAGTGCCGGGTTTGACGGTGATGTTGGTGAGGTCGCGGCGAAGAATGTCATTGCGGGTATCGCAGCCGTTGTGGTCAACGTCGGACCAGGCGGCGCCGAATTGTTCGCGGCTATAGCCGGTCTTCGGTGCTTTTCCTTTCACCGGGATGGACGCCAGCTCAGCGACGGCTTCCGCGATCTCAGCGGGGGTCGCGGAGTTTGCCGCTGACTCCTGTGATGTAGCCGCGTGCACGGCGCCAGCGACTGTGTCCCCGACATTCGCTGCAGCGCTGCAACCGGCGAGGGTAGCTGCGAGGAACAGGGCAGTGAGGGCTGTGACTGATTTAGGGGCAGCGGAGCGGGTGATCTTCATATCCCTCATGTGTGCGGCATCCAGGCGTTCCGGATCCGGTGCACCCAGACTAACCGCCGGCAACACGGCGGCTGGACCGGCGCGCCGTCAGCGGACCAACCGGCGGTCAGTTTCCCGGAACACTTCGCGAAGATCGGCTACGAACGCGTCCCTGTCGGGGTTACCGGTCTGCGTGGCCATATGATCCAGGAAACCGCGGACCATGGACGGATGCAGTGCGTTCATTCCGTCCGTCGGCTTGAGGACCGGTTCGTCCCCGGAGACGTCCAGCAGGTTTTCGATACCATCGGTTTTGATGACGGCTGTGCGGTCTGCACGGCAAAACTCCCCAAAATGCGCGTCGGAGTCATTAAACGGGGACCCGGCGGCGACATCCATCATGACGGCGTACTCGCGGTGGTCCCGGAAATGGTTGGCCACCTTCCTCACCTGGCCCTCGTCGTATGCGGACCCGCCGTGCACGCTGATGTCGGCCCGGTAGAGCCAGTTGTCACGGGTGTAGTCGTTAGCCTTCCCTGAATCGGCAGCGAAACTCAGCAGGGATTTCCCGACCCTGATGTCATGCTTGATACCCGCGTCCTGGATGATGAACGTGGACAATTCCCCAACTTGGGTCAGGGTGGCGGTGCCCGGGAGCTGGGCGTCAGCGATGAGTTTCTGCGCCGTCAGGGCTAGCCCGATGTCGCCACCATCCGTGTCCAGGTTGTCGGCGACCAGGACCCGGTCGTTGCCGAGCTTTTGGCCAGGCTCAAGCAGGTGTTTTACGCCAGGGAGTTTCAACTGGTCCAGAAGGTCGTCCTGCTCCTGACGGGGAAGCGATTCAAAGTCTTTGGCTTGTCGATTCAGTTCGAGGAGTTCCGCAGGCAGCGGCAGCTCCAGGTTATACGGGTAGGCCTTGTCCTGGTGCCGCTGCCATTTACCCGTCTCGCACGCGGCCCGCGTACGAACCACACCCGCTGCCGCTGCAACAGCTGCTCCGTCCAAAGGTGAGGTGCCTTGGGCCAGGATGACGCCGGAAGGCTCAGCGTGCATCTCTGCGGCAAACTGGCCGCCCGCCTTGATTCCGGCCTGGACGCGGGTGCGGTTTTCTACATTCATAGTCATGCCTTACTTGTGTGCGGCCAAACGACTTCGCGGCAGACCCCAGCCTGTGCAGACCGGACCATGTTACCGGCGGCCGCTGGCACGAATGACAGACTTGGATACGGTAGACACCTCAGCTTCCAGCCCTGCTTCGCGTGCGCGCTTTTTGAAGGCAGCGGCCAGGATGGCGGCGGCCTCCGGGTCCCGGAACTTTATCCCCGCCAGCGACGGTGCGTTCTTGCGGTCCACGGTGCCGAACACAGTCCCGTAAGCGACGTTGTCGAGCGTCTCGACCAAGCTGCAGACGTCGGATTCGAACGAGGGCGACAGCGACTCGTTGAACGCGACGACGGCCTCAACGTGGGAACGTTTTACCCCCGGCTCTCCGGCGTCTAGGCGGGTACGGACGTGGACCTGGAATCTTCGCATGGCCACCATGTGTGCGGACTCCCCGCGCCACGTCACCGCCGCACACATTTACAGTGAACCAGCTGAAAGGAACACGGTGGACCACTGGGAAATTTGTATCATCGACAGAAGGTGCTGGCCGCACAAGAAGGACGGACCAACCTAGAGCCTCTGAGATATCACTGCCCGTAGACACCCGTGTACAGGTAGCCATTGTTATGCTTCCCGGCGACCAGTTTGGTACCGTCAGCTGAGGAAGCCACCGAGTACCAGGACCCGGTTCCTGCACTGGTCTGCTTTGTCCAGTTCACGCCAGAATCGGTGGACGTGAAGATGTGTCCGAGGTCCTGTCCGGCGACCAGTTTGGTACCGTCAGCTGAGGAAGCCACTGAGTGCCAGTACCAGGTCCCTGCACTGGCCTGCTTCGTCCAGTTCACGCCAGAATCGGTGGACGTGAAGATGTTTCCACCGTTCTGTCCGGCGACCAGTTTGGTACCGTCAGCTGAGGAAGTCACCGAGGACCAGATCCCGGTTCCTGCACTGGCCTGCTTCGTCCAGTTCACGCCAGAATCTGTGGACGTGAAGATGTTTCCGCTGTACTGTGTTGCGACCAGTTTGGTACCGTCAGCTGAGGAAGCCACCGAGGACCAGTACCCGGCTCCTGCACTGGCCAGCTTCGTCCAGTTTACGCCAGAATCTGTGGACGTGAAGATGTTTCCGCCGTTGTATTGAGCCGCCACGAGCTTGTTGCCGTCAGCTGAGGAAGCCACCGAGTACCAGGACCCGGTTCCTGCACTGGTCTGCTTCGTCCAGCTCACGCCCGAATCAGCAGACGTGAAAATATATCCGTCGCTGTATTGAGCCGCCACGAGCTTGTTGCCGTCAGCTGAGGAGGCCACTGCCCTCCAACTGCCGGTCCCTGAGCTAGTCCGCTCGGTCCAGACAGCTGGCTGCGAGAAGTCGGGAAGCGGCATGCACTCACCCCGGCTCGCGGCACTGTCTGCAGAAGTGATCATGAACGTCTTCCCAGTCCCGGAGACCGTGGAAGCGCAGTAACTGGCACCATCGGGGTAAACGACAATCTTTACAGTTGCCGGCAGCTGCGGAACCAGCCCTGCCGAGACCAAGCTGGCGGCGGAGGCATAGGAGTTGGTCTTCGCTTTCTGGACGCCCTGCGCTGTGTTCACAGCGGCAAGGTCCTGTTTGGCGCCATTGTCCTGGGCGAACGGGATCACACCGAAAATGGAGGCCAGCACCCCGGCTGTGAGGATGCCGACGACGACCACGCCGACAAGGATGGAGGGAAGGTCAAACGCACCCACCGAAGATCGCAAGTTGTCCAGTGCAACCTGGAGTCGCTGTCGTCCGTTGCGCAGAGTAATGAGTACCAAAACCAGTCCATCCATGTCGGCCAGAATTTCTTCTCACCTACAGAAGGAGCTGGCCGCGCAAAAATGAGGGACTAATTTAGGGCTTCTGAGGCATCACTGTCCGTAGACGCCAGTGAACATATCCGATGCGTCCGGCATCCCGCTCCCCGCGCCACGTCACCGCCGCACACATATACAGTGAACCCGCTGAAAGGAACATGATGGGCCACTGGGAAACCGAACACGGGGAGATCGTCCTCCCCGCCGCTGAATTCGCTGCCGTCCGTCAGGCCGTGCAAAAAGTTGTACACGAGCACCAAACGAAAGTCTTCGACGCCACCCAGGAATTCTGGAAGGGGCTGACCAGGAAAGAGCAGACCGACCCGGAAGCGTACACGGCCGCGCTGCGCAAAGACGTGAATGCCAGACACGCGGCGATGGAGCAGGCCCAGAGCAGTTGGCGCCATCAACCTTCGGCCCCGCATCTGGAGGAACTCAATGACGATTTGGAATGGCGGCTCACCCTTGACCGCGGTGCCAAGCCGGCGAGGGTTCTCAAAACAGACCTGCCGTTCCCGACCAACCGGACCACCGACTTCCCCGCCGGCGAAGGGTCTGTGACCTTCAACAAGGACACCAACACCGTGGAGTGGAACACCGGGGAATCCCGCAACGTCATTGACCGGGCCCACAATTCGGCGGCTGGCGCTGCCCTATTTGACAGGATCAAAACCGTGAAGTGGACGCGCAACACGGGCGGCCTCATTATGGGCAACAACGAGTACGCCCAGGAAGCCGGACACGGCGACGCCTGCCATAAGGCGTACGGCCCGATCGGTGCAGCGCAGGAGCCGTCAAACTGCGAGGAGTACACCGACTCCAAAGGCAACAGGGTCGGGCAGGCCGAGCTTCGCAAACTCCAGCAGGAACTGTGGGAAGCCCAGCGGAAACTTCAGCAACTGATGGTCAAGGTGACCGCAGCTGCCGGGCGCGGCAAGACCACCGCAGCGTCCAACCGGGGCAGCTTCGCCCCCACCTACCGCTCCGAGCCGACCATCCGTCTCGGCGGCTGGTAACTTCCGAGGTCGCCAAAACCCAGAAAGGCCCCGTGCCGATGAACAGTACGGGGCCTTCCTTCTGCCAATCTCAGCGTTAATTGGCCCTGCTGATCTTTTCAACCTGAAACGACGGTACCGTCGTATGGCCGCCGATCTGGGTGTCGTAGCTGTAGGCTCCCTTTGAAGTCACGGTCATGCGCACGATGTCATCTTCAACGAAACCAGCGAGATCGGGGCACTTCTCACCACCGTCTCCGCCGGTGAGAAACGAATTGTGCTTATAGTCCCAAGAGTCCTCCATTACCGCGTTGGCTATGTCGGCGCGAAACGTGCAAGTACCAGTTGCTGCGTCGAACTGTGTGATCCGCGCGAAGACCACCATTGACTTACCCTTGTAGCTCTCCGGATTCTTGACCATGAGTGCCATCTCGCGCTCATCCATTACCGCGGCGCTGTCAATCTGGTTCTGAGAGACATGGGAGCCCGGGGCGACCTGTTCTCCCTTGGGTACGGAAACGCTAGCGCTCGGCGACTCGTTGATTGACTTGGATGTCAGCACTGAGCACCCACCGACGACAGCGACCGCAGCAACGACGATAAAAAGGCACCCGAGGGATTTGCGTGGGCGCTTTTTGTGCTCGCGGATAACAACTGGACTGGAATTGCCCGGACCGTCGATTCCGTAGGAATCCTCGACCCAGAGCTTCCATCCCATGGGAGGAGGTCCCCACGAGGGATCGGGCTGCCATGTGGGGCCGGGGACCCAGCCTTCCGGAGGGGTAGGCCAGTTCGGTGGTGGGTTGAGGCGCTTAGGCAAGATCGATATTCCTCATCAATTGTCAAAGTCGGATAGCAGTTCTAACCGAAAACATGCGTAGAGGCATGGGGTCAGCCTGCAGGACCAGGTGTTCAGCAGATCGGCGGCTACTAGTCACTGATCCAACGGAACCCGCAGCCGTTCACGGTGAATCCGGACGCCGTGGCCGGGATGGTGATGGTGAACTGCGGCGCAACACTGATGAGGTTGTTGGCGATGATGTTTCCCTGGGCGTCCGAAATTTCCCAGTAGCAGTTCTCCACTTTGTCGCCCTGGGACTGCCACGTGCCGGGCTGGATGTCTTTTCCGACCAAATATTTGCCCGTATAGGCGAGCTTTCCGTTGACCCGATCCGCCGCGAGGGATTGCCCGGCCCCGGAGCTCGCCTCCAGCTGCGCGCGCTTCGGGTGGTTAGGGCACAGCATGAGGGCGGCCTCGATTTCTTTGGACTGCCCGGCGCTCACAGTGCCTTCGAAGTAGTGACCGGCCGTCGTCGCGCACAACGAGTAAAGATATTTGGCTGTATCCGGTGATTTTCCGCCAGACAGAGCACCCGCCGCATTTTCTTCCGCCGACGGCGTCCCCGATGCAGTGTCCGCGATACAAGAGTCGTACGGGGCTGACCAGGCGGCTCTGAAATCAGTGAAAGTCACTGAGGGACCGTTGTTGAGCCGGCAGTGCAGTGAATATTTGATGCCGACCCTGGCCGCCAACGTTGGGGTCGGAGTGACAGTGGCCTTGCTCACGACAGGTGCCGTCGTCATGGACGCGGTGACACTGGGACTCGGTGTCGGTGTCGGGCTGGTTGCCGTAGTGGCAGGACCCGCGCAGCCTGCCAGTGCGGCGGCGAGCAGCAATGTCGTCATGATTCTCAGCTTCATGGTTCCCCCCAAAGTAATGACCAGCACTTGCTGGGCCAACCCAAGATAGCAACGACTGGCACCGTGTCCGCAATTCATGTGTGCCGACGGTCGATCATGTCTCGTCGTCTCGGCGGCGGGCAGCGCGTCTGCTCGTCAATGATGGGCAGCTTCGCGACCCGGCTCCTCGTGCGTAGTCTGGCGGCGCTTCTAGTCCTGCGGTGCAGTCAGGAAGCGGCGGTCCGGGCGGACGATGAGTGTGCGCTCGATGCCGTATTTGGTAGCGAACGTGACAGCCAGCATTCCGCCTTTGGCGGGGCTGATCTCGGTGACGACGAACAGCTCGCGATCGGGCGTGTGGGACCCCCAGCGGACGTCTGTGGCTTCCAGCACCGTGTTTATGGTTAGCTCGTCGGCCCTGACTGTCCCTTCAGCTGGCAGGGTCGCAGCTCGGCTGGCCAGGTAATCATCAACAAGGGTCCCAACCAGCTCACGCTTCGAAAGCTCGTGCCGTTCCACACCAGCCAACGCAAAAGCTCGTTCCAGATTCGGGACCGCAGCAGCATACTCAGCCCAGGAATTAACGCGCACCGGGGCGTACCGCGCGAAACTGCCGGACAAATCCTCAATGAACCGCTGGGCGGCCACAGCGACCGGGGTTTCCGGGTTGTGCACGACAATGCCGCCGCCGGGAACGAAAAAGGCAGAGTAGCCAAGCTCGGTCATCTGCTCGGTGTCGTCGTTGAACTCAAACCCGGTGGCCCGGAAGGTGAAGAACTCGACTCCGTCAACGTCCGTGCGGTCAATGAACGTGGCCTCATCCCAGTCCGTGGCATCTTCGGGGCGGATCCAGACGCCGTCGGCATCGAACTTCAGCTGCGTCCTCTCACGGCCGCGCTCAAACAAATCGATAAGTGATGACCGAGACATCGCGTACAGCCGGGCAAGAGCCGGAACAGGGACGGTGCTATCAAAACTGAGCCAGACAATAGGTTCCATGGCCACCATGTGTGCGGAAGCATGGAGGGCCCTTCCCCTCAGGCAGGAAGGGCCAATGGAGAGGGCTTAGCCTCTCTTAGACAACAGATGGGTTACTCATCGCAGAGAGCCAAGATCACAAGCTGATTTTGTTGGAGTTCCAAATCACGAGAGGCGATGTTCCGTGCCCGTACCAGTCATCACGCGGGTCGTCTATCCTGTAGGACAACCCAAACTGCTGAGAGATCCGCGTGGCGTCCTCTAGCATCTCGTGCGGGTGCAGGTACGGGGCGGAAATGACGCCGGCAAAGTCAGCAATACGGTTTCGGCCCCTGACCTTGAAGCGCCGTGGGTGGTCGAAGATGGGACCTGAGATGTGGCAACTATCATCCTGACATCCGTAGACACTGTCAGAGACATTGCCAATGACAGGGAGTCCGGCCATGCGGTGAAAGCAAGCGCGGTCAAAGCGGGTATGACTGGAGAGTTCATTTTTGCGCAACCAGTCTTCCAGAGGTACATTCGGGAGCTTTCCGGGCTCAGAGCGCTTTGGCATGGCTGTTTCTCTTCTCTTGTATATCGACGGTTAGTAGCTGCGGGGGGGATGGCTTATCCGGATAAACCGCTCAGCAGCGAACCTGGCTTGGGGATAGGCCGCCACATCATGGAACATGCGTAGATAACTGCTAAGTGGCCAGTCTCCGGTTCGTCTACGAACCCACAGACCGGCCACTTAACATGCCTAGTAGATGCCGCCAAACTCCTCAAAAACGGCGGCGATGTCTTCCCCTCCGGAGGACGCTGCTATTCGGTCCTCTACGACGGTCGATGCGCGGCCGGTGAAGTCCAGACCCTTCAGTGTTCCGTTCTTGTTCCGGATGACCGCGGTGACCCGGCGGAAGATCTCCTGGTGCTGGCGGGCGAACCGGGACAAAGCGGCCCACTTGCCCGGGGTGTCGCCGAGGCTATGGTTGTGCGGGTCCACGATGTCCACGACGATGTTCCCGTCGACCCGGTGGAAGAACAGGAAGTCCGGGTACATGGACTTGTCCACGGAACCCTCAATGTAGGACACGGCGAGACCGCCGGCGCCGGTTGGGTTCCGGTACCAGCCGATGAGGCTGGACTGGGCCAACTCCTTGGCGATAACCTCTTTCTCCCAGCCGGTCGCGACCATCGGAAAGTCTCCCTGGGCGTCGGCGAACAGATGGCCTTTGAAGGTTTCGATGGGTGCGATCGTCTCCATAACTTTCCCTGCACCGTCTTTTCCTTTGACGATGGTCTGGGTTCGGGTGCGGACTCTCTCCGGGAGGGCGAACTCGCCGGGGATGGGAACACCGTGCGGATGCCAGATCTCATCCAGTTCCGCGCGCACCTTGGTGTCCAGCCGGGATACGGCAGGGTTGAGCTGCTGGCGCCAGGAGTCGATCAGGTTCGACGCAGACGCCTCAAGGTTGCGGATTACCTCCTCGTGCACGGACAGCGCCGAAAGGCGGACGACAGCTTCCTCGTGGTCCTGCAGCTGCGTGTATAACGCGTCGTAGAGCCAGGACCCGGCCGCGTCCGGCATCCGGTTCACAGCTTTATCTTTGAGCTCGCGCAGGTTTGTCGCTGACGTCCGAACGGTGTGGGAGGTGATGGTGGCCTGGTTGCCAGTGTATTGGTCATAGCCGACCCGGTCGTAGGTGACTTCGAGCAGCCCTCGGGCGTCCTCGTCGATGGTGGCCTGGAGCCGGATGTACTCCGCCAGTAGGATCGCTTTCACCCGGGCCTCCACCTCGTCGGAGAGCAGTACCCCTGGGTTGTCCGGGTTGCCGACCTGCAGCGAGTCCAACCGGGTGCCCAGGGCCGCCAGGCGGGCCGTCTCCGATGCGTAAGAGCGCTTCGGCTTGATCTCCTTTGGCAGCACCATCTCCCATAGCTCATCCGGGATACCGGCCACACGCGTGAAGTCGACGGGGTTGATTGAAACGGGCACCTCGACGTCGGCGCCGTCCACGAATGAACGAACGACCGTGGCGACCTCAGTCTTGTCGTAGTGGGGCAGGTAAAGCGAGACGGCGTTGAGCTCCTCCATATCTTCGGTCTCGATGCGGCCGGCGACCGGGGTGCGGACCATGCGCCCGATCAGCTGCGCGATTGCGGTGTGTTCCTTGGCCGGACGCAGCGAGAGCATGACTTCGGCGCGCGGGCAGTCCCAGCCAGTGGTCAGTGCCGTCTTGAACAGCACCACCTTGATGTGGTCGTTCTCCTGGATGTTCTGTGGCGCGACGTAGGGAATCATCCGGCCGTCGGGCAGGTCCAGGTGCTTTTTCTCACCGAACGCGTGCACGATGACCGGCTTCGCGCCGGTGACCTGCTGCAGACCGGTGGGCCACTCATCGGTGATGGAGAGAACCAGCTGCTGAATGGTCTTCTCGGAGACTTTGTCAGGCAGCTGAACGACCATGAGCGGCTTGACGCTGTGCTGGCCGTTGCTGGCCGCGTTCTCCTGGTCCCACAAGTTCGTGTACCGAACCAGGTCACGGACGGCGGCGCGCAGCAGCGTGTCATCGGTGGGCTGGTTGTCGGTCGGGTGGTTGATCTGGATGAGGTCCTTGATCAGGCCCGAGGCGCGCACCTTGTCGGTGTCGGCGGCGACCTTGAACAGGGTCCGGTCGGCAGTGTTCGCGGACATGGCCTCCTCGAATTTCTTCGGGGTGGCCGAGATGCCGAGCATGATGCCGGCCGGGTCGTTCACGATGGTCCGGACGGTGCCGGAGCCGTCCTTGATGTCGACGGGGCCGCCGTCCAGGACGGTGCGCATGATCGTCTTCTTCTCTCCCGCCGTGACGGAGGAGCCACGGTGGGCTTCATCGACGATAAGCAGGAAGTCCCGGTTGAACTTGCGGACTGTGTTCCCGATCGTCTCCCACAGCGACCAGCGCCGCGAATCCCCTGTGTTTACGTGGGAGGTGGCGCCGGAGGCCAGACGCTGGATGTTCAGGAAGTGGATCTTGCCATACTCAAGGGTTTCCCGGTCGTAGTTCGCATCCAGCATCTCGATCTGCGAGGGCTGAATGAGCGAGGACGCCTTCAGGATCTTGTCCTTGCTCTGTTCGTTCAGTGCTGGGTCATCGGTCAGCCACAACACCGTAAGGTACTTGTTCGGGGACTGGGTCCCGCCGCCGAACAGCAGCTTCTCCAGGACCGCGGTAGCGATGACGGTCTTGCCGGCACCGGTCGGGGCAGTCAGACCTACGGCAGTGCGCTTGCCGCGGCGGTCGAACATGCCCACAGACATGTTGAGATTGTCGACGACCTCTTCAGTGACGTCACGCTGGTAATCGGTGAGAGAGAATTTCACTTAGCAATAGCTCCTGTTTGCACTTTCGGCTGGACATGTATCGCCGGGGCGTCTGAGGTCAACCTCAGAAAGGCGACCCGGTCGTGGTGGCGGCTCAGCATATCCGGACCGAACCAGGCCTCCGATGCCCCTGGCCACTCCCACCGGATCTCGTGGCCGACGGGCGCGTAATCCCATCCCGCTTTTTCAAAAGCTTTGAAGGAGAGCTCACTCACCGCGGCAACTGCGATCTTGAATCCCGCCCGCCTGTAGGCCTCCACTGACGAGGCGATGAGCACCTGCGAGACACCGCGTCGACGCATTTCAGGGCTCACCGCAATCAGGTCAAGGTCGACAGCGGGCCCTGCCTCCAACAGAGGATTCGACCAGGCGTAGCCGACGATGAGCCCTTTCTCTTCAGCCACCAGCACTACTTTTCGGGATGATGTCTGTGACGCAATTTCGCCTGCAACAAACTGCGTGTAAAAAGGTCCCTTCGGCCCGCTCAGCGTAGCCAGATGCGGAAAGTATCGGTCGAAAGAATTGATCCTCTCTGCGTCGCGCGGCTTCGCTTTCCGGACGAGGACTTGCCGAATTCGCTGACTGGTCAAAGTCAGTCCTTCCTGTTGACCTGGAATGCTTCCAGGTAGCTTCCGTAGATCCGCTCGACGGTGATTCCACCGCGGAAGTGTGTTGCTGCTTCGTCGCCCTGGGCTTCGGAGTCGGTGACGATGAAGAGGTGGCTGATCGTGTGCTCTGCAGCGCTCAGTTTCTCCCCCAGCGCCTTGGCCCGGCCCGGGCTGAACAGCACCGCAGTGCGGCCGAACTCGGAGATTGCGAACCCGTCAGCCTTCGCGCCCGGGGTGAGTTCGACTGTCCCGCCGACGCCGCCGGCCTTGAGCCAGAACAAGCCGGCAAGGTCATTGAAGGCGCGGCCGGTGACGATCTCAGGCTCGTCCAAGTAGGTCAACTCGAAGAACGCGACGTTCGCGGCCAGACCGTCGGAGTAGGGACTACCGTCCTGACGTGTGCCGGTGACGACCGTTTCGAGGCGCGGCTTGGTGACGTGATGGAACACGCCCAGGGCCTCGTACTCATCGTCGCCTGGTTTGTGGCCGGACTTGCGCAGCTTCGTATCGTCAGCCTTGGCGAGCTCATTGTTGGTCACAAGGATCGCCTGGCGAGTGCCGCCGTCCTCGGCGTTCAGCCGGATGACCGCCTCGGCGGTGGTGCCGGAGCCGCCGAAGAAGTCCAAAATGACCGCGTCGCTGGGGGCGATCATTCGGAACCAGCGCATCAGGACGTCATGGTTCTTGGGAAATGGGAATCGCTTGTCGCTCAGGATCTTTTCGAGGTGTTTTGTCGCAGCGGACCTGTCATGGTCGAATGCGGGGAGAGGAGACTGATCGACAGTCTCGTGCAAGTACCTTTTGTACCGCGCGGTTGTCTTGTGGTCATTGCCGAACAGAATCCGTGACTCTTTCACCTTCTGGTGCATGACGTCCTGGGCGTATCGCCAGCCGTTGGGATGCATGGCGACGGGTTTGCCAGTTACGGGGTGGAGAAGGTCGTACCGCGACGTGCTGGTCGGGCCCGGTTTCGCGAGATCGCTCGAGCAGTAAACTTCACCGAACCTCACATCATCGACTCGGTCATAGAGCTTAAGGCCAGGGTTTGACTTAGCCGCATGGTCGCTCGGAATCGATTTCCACCATCGCCGCAGTTCAGCTGTCGCACGCTGGGCCGCAAAGGCTCGGATCTCATCAGCATCCCACGAGGGGACTGACTCTCCGAGAGGAGCATCCAGATTGTTCAGCACCCACATCTGCTTGGTCTCGAATGTATCTGGATGAACCGTCAGGCAATTGGCCCAGTATTCCGGGGAGCTTTCGTATCTCTCGACGATCTCGGCGAAAGCTGCTTCGATCGACGCCCTCCAGGCGATTTGTCCCATTTCCAGGACATCGTCGACCCCCGGCTTTGCTTCGACCCATCGACGCCCCGACTCCGTGAGCTTCACAGCATCCTTTGCATAGACCAACATGTAGTCAGTAGAGGGGGACGCGAATTGCGCGTCGTTCTTTCGACTTCCCTGCCAAACAAGGTTGGAGATGAAGTTGATCTCACCGAAGACTTCATCAGCGAGCATACGAAACCGGTGGTGCTCGTTGTCGTCAATAGCCATGATGATCACGCCGGTCGGTTTGAGGAGGGTCTTGGCGATGATGAGGCGCTTCTCCATGAAGGAGAGCCACTTGGAGTGCCGGTAGCCGTCCTTGGAGTCGACGTAGCGGTCGTTGTACTTCCAGTCAGAATTTCCGGTGTTGTAGGGCGGATCGATGTAAATCAGGTCCACCTTGCCGGCGTGCGTGTATTGGAGCGCTTCGAGCGCGTGGTAATTCTCACCGTTGATGACCGTGTGCACGGGTGCATCCGGGTCGCCACGGCGGATCTCGGAGAGCTTACGCAGGCCGGGGTACATGATGTCGCCGAACTCTTTGGCGACAGTCAGGTCGGCGACAGGAAAGATCGCTTCGTCGCCCTCGGCGTCGACGAGCAGCGCGGTCGAACTCTGGCCATCTCCGTTGGCACGGTTGAGCTTGTGGACCCGGTAGAAGGCTGAGTCCTTGCGGGGCGTGCCGTTTACCGAGCTGATGACGACCTTGGAGCCGCGCTTCACGGCGTGCTTGGGCAGCCGGATACCCTCGGGGTGGTGGCGTTCGAAGACGAGTCCGAACTGGCGTTGCATCCCGCCGATTTCACGGGCCAGGTTCCCGCGGAGCACCGGGTCGGTGATCTCCGCCAGATACCGGTCCAGGCTAGAGGTGGTTTCGGCGCTGGAGGGCGCGGACATGAGTGGTTGTGCGGTCATGCCGTCAATGTGTGCGGCGTACTCCGCTGCACTCTCCGCTGTGTTCGTCTGGATGCTCACACCAGGAAACATGCGTAGATTTCTGACGCCGGTCCGCGGGGGAAGGCTGCGCATAAGACTCGACGCTCATCGTCCTGATGCAAATGGTCCCTGCCAGTTGGGCCGCTACGCTGCCACCTCCACGTGCGGATCGATGATCCATTGAAGGTGTTCGTCGAGGTGGTGGCGGGTGGTGACCGAATCGGCCGGGTTTGCCAGTGCACGGGCTTCCATCTTGGAAATCATCCTCAGAGCCATCTCCCAGGTATCGAGGGTTGACGGTGGGTTGACACCAGCGGCCCGGGCGATCTCACGACGATATTTGGGAGTGAACCCGAGGAGTGTGTCCGCGTCGATGGACCTGTCCCACAGCCAACGAGCCAGTACCTTCGCCTTGGCTCCCCGGTTTGCATCTGCCCGAGTGTTGTTCTTGAAGGGGTCAGCGGCTTGGGACTGCCTATCGGACGATGTCAGCCATTGATCTCGCTCATCAAGGTTGTGCCGGGCCGCGGCCGGAAGGCCGGGATTAGCCGAGACTTTCGCCTCCACCTTACTGATCAGGGAGACAGCTGCGCCCCAGAGCCCTGGTGCATCGACCAGACCGGCGCCAACGATGAGCCTGGTCCTGTGGTCGGAATCGTAACCTGCGAGCTGTTTGCTGCCGAAGCCACGATTCCACAGCCATCGGGCCAGGCCCTGCGTGTGCTCTTTGGGCGGCCTGTTCGCGACCGCGAAAGGAAGGACACCTGCTTTGACGGCCACCTCTGTCTCGGTGATGATTTGGTCCAGGTCGGCAAGGAAAGCGGTCGGTACGGTGTCAACAACGGCGCCCGCGGCTATGAGGTTACGGAGAGCTTGGACCATTTGCTCGTAGGCTTCGATCGGGCTGCATTCAGTCGTCACCACATCCGCTCCCCAGCCCAATCTGCGGGCATGAGCTGACCGGCCTCACGCACGAGGGATTCGTGGCGATGCCAGGTCGTGCCGTGGGCCGCTTCGCGGACGATGTATGCGCGGTTGCGGGCATATCCGGCGATAACTGCCTGGCCTTGGTAGACGGCCGGCTTGTGGTTCGCTTCGGTGTCGTAGACGTCGACGGCGGTGCCGATTGCAAGCTGGGACATGATTCTCCTTCGGGACAGGAACTGTGGGCGTTCCCATGAGCATCATGTGTGCGGATGTGTCGGTACTGCTCCCCGCCGAGCCCGTTACTACCAAGCGAGACCGTTTGCTCGAACTGCCTGCGGAAGCACTTCGAACTTTAAGGGTGGGTTGCCGCCGTCACAACAGAGCCAATCGCCACTACCCCGGCAAGGAGTTCTAAGTGACTCTGGAAAGGCCCTCATTACAGGCCCCAACACATTACCTGCCAGTGATGACCACAGCATTCCGACCAGCAGTATTCCGAACCTGTGGGTGGCCTCTACATATTCTGTGAAAGTCCCAAAGCCGACTTCAACTTTCGGGGCGACCATATCAGCATCCGGGTTTTTGCCGCCGTGTGCGGTATTGCGCCGCTGATGGCCTGCCTCCCATACCCTCCATTCATCGGTGGCTTGAACGTCTTCGACCCGACCGATCAGAAACATACGCATCTTTGGGGCGTTCCGGTGAACCGGCTTAGCGGTCAGTTTGGAGCCACCACGCGTGCGGGGAAAAGGAGTCCAGGACCTCACCGGGCCTCTCAACCGCGGAAGCCCTCCCGCGTGTGCGGGGAAAAGTTGTCAGTCTTTCCTATTGACCTGGAATACCTCCAGGTAGGTGCCGTAGACCCGCTCGACCGTGATTCCGCCGGGGAAGTGTGTTGCCGCTTAGTCGACCTGGGCTTCAGAGTCCGTAACGATGAAGAGATGGCTGATCACATGCTCCGTGGCGTTCAGTTTCTCGGCCAGGCGTTGCATCCCTCCGATCTCGCGGGTCAAATTCTCGCGGAGCACCGGGTCGGTGATCTCTGCGCCGGAAGGCGCGGAAGCGAGTGTTGTGGAGGTAATTCACGCCATCTGTGCGGCCTGCGGGCGCTCCGCTCTCCGCTGTGTTCGTCTGGATGCTCCCAACAAGAAACATGGGTAGACGTTCGCCCGCAGGCCGCCTGCTGTTGCCTCAAGAGGATTCTTGCCACGCCCTACGCCCAGGACCTGGTATTGAAGCCCCGTGCGTCGTGGGGAGCTTCCCGCTAGAGTCGCAGTTTGTGACCTTCGCGGGTGTGCTCGATTTCGTCCTCCTCTTAGTTGAACTGGATGAAGCACCCATGGTCGTAGGCGAGCCACCCGAGGTACTCATCCATGGCAACCGCGACGTTTGCGCCAGCTTGATTTCATTCTCTGAGCATTCCTCACCGCGGTCGATCGATTGCATGGCGACAACGGACTCAAAGCACAGGATCCGACTTGGCGCGCTTCAGTAAGCCTCAATAAGCTCCAACTGTGCGTACGTGACCCGCCCGAGGTCGTCACGGTCGAAGTAGTCGGAGTGCGAGTAAACCGTCCAGCGGTACTTACCGGGTGTGACCTCGAAGACCGTGTAGGTGTCGAACGCAAAATTGGCGTTGGCTGCAGCGACCTCCGGGCCGCCGTGATCCAACCAGTTCTGGTAGTCAGTGAGCATTGTTGCCCAGAGGTCAGTGCAGATCTTGGCGACGACGGTCTCGTCATCGTTGAAAGCTGGGTCGGCGCCCTTGCTCCAGGCGGGAGTAACAACCTGGATCAGGCCGTCGTTCCGGCGGGTGACGCTGGGACAGGTGTTACCGACAAAGGCGTAAGCGGTGTTGGTTCGTGTCGCGAACTCCCGCGCCCAAGCGTCGAGTCCGGATCCATAGTTGATGGACAGCGGCGGCTCGATGTCGAAGTGCTTTACTGAACGCAGGTCATCGGTGGCGATCAAGCGTCCTGAGGGAACTGAAACCTCAATGACGCTGTTGCCGAGGAATTCGGCCTGCTTGGCGTAGTAATCGACGGAACGGGACATGGTTTGTCTTTCTGTTGACGGGTGTGGCGTCGGCACTGTGTCGGGCCATCTAACATGTGTGCGGAGGGCGCATTCTCCCTGCGCCGTGGCCACCACAGCGGGTAGATTCAAGAAAGAACAGTGGGAGCGATCGATGGGCTACACGCATTACTTCCCGGGCCTGACCGCCACGGCCGAGGTGCTCGCCGACGCCCGGAAGATCATCGCCACCTCCAGCGTCACCATCTGCGGTCCGGATGGACATGGTCTGCCGATCCTGAATGAGACGGAGGGGATCCGGCTGAACGGCTTTGAGGCCGCCGGCGAGGCCTACGAGACGTTCCCCTGCGCGGGACCAATGAGCCGCTCTATCCGGAATTGTGAACGTTCTGCGTGACCGAACAGAAGCCCTACGACGAGGTGGTCACTGCCATCCCGATTCCGGCGGCAGTGCGGTTGCTCGCGTCCGAGGGTAGAGTTCGCAGCGACGGCCGGTGGGACAACTGGGCGGTCTGCGGGGCCCTGTTCGGGAAGACGGTACGCCCGCTGACTGAGGACGAGAAGATCGCCCTGGAGCTCGACATCAAGGCTATTCGACCGGAGCCTGCACCGATGCCCACCAAACCGGCGTGATTGATTGCGCATAGATACGGGCAATTGCCGGTATGGTGAGCATCGACTGTTCGAATTGATCACATGGGGGAAAATTGGAGTTCGCAGAACGCCTGACTGCGCTTGCCGCAAAGGTCCGGCAGCAGAAGGGTCAGATCGAGACTGAGGAGGCGACAAAGAACGCATTCATCATGCCGTTCATCTCGACCATCCTCGGATATGACGTGTTCAATCCGCTTGAAGTCATCCCTGAATTCACAGCCGACGTTGGAGTGAAGAAGGGCGAAAAGATCGACTACGCCATCATGCATGGCGGAACTGTGCAGATCCTCATCGAATGCAAGAAGTCGAAAGAACCGCTGAAGATTGAGCACGCGTCGCAGCTGTACCGCTACTTCGCGGTGACCAATGCCCGCATCGCCATCCTGACCAACGGGGAGGTCTACCAGTTTTTCACCGACCTGGATGCTCCGAACCGGATGGACGCCAAGCCGTTCCTTGTGCTGGATCTGGGCGACATTGATGAGACCCTCCTGCCTGAGCTGCTGAAGCTGACCAAAGACATCTTTGATTTGGACTCGATTATCAGCGCCGCGGGCGAGCTCAAATATATCGGCGCCATCAAGCGGGCCATCGCCGCCGAATTCAAGGAACCTGAGGACGACTGGGTCAAATTCCTCACGTCCAAGGTCTACGAAGGCGCCTATACGCAGAAGGTGCGGGAACAGTTCACCGGGTTGGTCACCAAAGCCACCAAGCAATTCCTCAATGATCAGGTCAACGACCGCCTCAAAGCGGCACTTGGCACACCAGACTTCCCCATGGCTACGGATGCTGAATTGGCTGCCTCAGTGACCAGCGAAAAGCCAGTCGAGGATGACCTCAACGACAACGGCATCGTAACGACCCCTGAAGAGCTGGAGGGGTACAACATCGTCCGGGCTATTGTCTGCGGTGATGTTAAGCCCGCACGGGTAGCGCAGCGGGACGCCAAGTCGTACTTCGCGATTCTCCTGGACGACAACAACCGCAAGCCGATCGCCCGGCTGCATTTCAACCGGGAGCAAAAGTACCTGGGTCTCTTCGACGCGAACAAGGCCGAGACCCGGTTCCCGATCTCCTCGCTGGAGGAGATCTACGAGCACGCGGACGCTTTGCGCACCAGCGTGAAAGCGTATCTTGTCGAAGCATCCTGACCTGCACCGCACTGTTGTGACGACATCTGCCCAGGAGTGCTCCTAGTCCGATGGGAAAGACCCGGGGCGAACATCATGGGTCTTTCCCATCGGCGCCACGGCCCCCGCTCAGTCCTCGGGTTCGACCGCGGTCCGGAATCGTTGGGCAACCGGGTAGCTGCTTTTGCGCCCGTGCCCGACAAGCGGCGGAGCGGACGGGTACTCGACGCCGCCCCTCACAGCTGACCTGTGACGCCGGCTGACTTGCCTCCCATGCGTTCCATTGATCGGTGGCTTCAACCTTTTCGACCCGGCTGGTCAAAACCTTGGGCATCTTTGGGACGTTCCGATTGACCGGGTTGCAGATCAATTTGGAAGCACCCCCGCGCGTGCGGGGAAAGGCGGAGAAACTCGGAAGGAATCAGTCCGTCCTTGGAAAACCCCGCGCGTGCGGGGAAAAGTTCGCGGAGGCGAGGGCGGCCTTCTCTTCCAGGGAAACACCCCCGCGCGTGCGGGGAAAAGTTCGCGGAGGCGAGGGCGGCCTTCTCTTCCAGGGAAACACCCCCGCGCGTGCGGGGAAAAGTCCACGGCCAGATCCGTCTCGTAACGGCCCAGGGAAACACCCCCGCGCGTGCGGGGAAAAGACTAACTGACCTGCGGTTACATCGCAGTCTGCCATAAGTGCTCTGCGCGCGTCTCAGGGTTGATTCTAAAATCCTTCCCATTACGGTGCGCCTGTGTGGGTTTGTGAAGAAACTACTTGATCATATTTGGTAGTCCACAGAGCTGCTCGTGCCGGCTGACGGACCGTGCACGGTCATCACAGCACCACCCACCGGCGCGCCTCCGAACCCACCTTATTATGGTCAGGTTTTGGGATACCTCTTATGTCTATCGAGTCATCATTCATCACCAGATAGCAATTACCCTCACGCCGGGTGCCGCCCAGTACCGAAACGGCCGCCGCACAGGAATCTGCGCATGTTTCCAGGTAGCCACTGCCTAAAGAACTGAGACCCTAATGGCCCGGACACCGCTTCGCCCCGATATTGCCGTAGCCCGCATGAATGCCAGATTTTCGTTGGGCAGCGGACGCGAGCTGGGCCGCCTGGAAGATCTACTCACCGGTGACGAGACGGTGGAGGCGATGGTACAGGGCCGCTCCCAGGGTTGCTTCGGCCTGCTCGTGCTCACTGATGCCCGGCTTCTTTTTGTCTGCGACGGCATCATCTGGAAGGTCAATGATGACGTTGCGCTGGCCCGGATCAGTCTCGTCCAGTGGCAGACAGTCTTCGGCTTCGGTGCCCTGACCGTGCATGTAGCCGGGACTGCGCTTCAGTTCACCGGGCTCACCGGTCCAGGCGGAACAGCCATCCTTCGTGGCCTCCGTGAGAGCCTGGCGGAGAAGGACCAGCTCGAGCGCCAGGTCAGGGAGGGTCTCATCGCTCTGGCAGCGCATTTCAAGCCGGACCCCCTGCCGGATAGTGTTCCCGCGGACCTTGCCGGGGCCGGTCATGAGTTCGCCGCAAACGTTTAGACAGCGGGCAGAAGGTCCAACAACCGCAGGTAAAAATCGGCCGGGCAGGCATCTCGCCGACCCGGTCTTTTGGGTCCTACTGACTCCGAACCACATCCTCGACGAATCTGTGTGTCGCCGCACACAAGATTGACATGAGAGAAGTCACTTACCGCACATATCCCGACGGCACCCTCGTTGTCGAGGTCATCACCCGGTCATGCCCGATCGTGCCAATGGAAGTCATTGAACCGGACAAGGTTGTGGCGGCAGTCTGAATAGCCCCGGAACTATCCGAGAGCGCTGCGGATTTCGGCCCGAACCAGGAGCTCAGCGCCGTGGTCGAGGTCAAGGATGAGGATGGCGTTCAGTGCGCGCGCCATGCGGGGTGCCGCCGCAACGAACTCGGCCAACTCCTGGTCTGCGTCGAAATCCACTTGCCCCAGACTGGAGGGTGTCCAGCGGTCAGTGCTGTGCGGGTTGGTGAGGACTGCGGGGGCGGCCATGGTTGCTCCTTGAAGTGTGCGGATGTGCTTCTACCTCTTATGTGTGCGGCACATCCGCAATGCCACCTCATCCCTGGAGATGCCGACCGGTCACTTCGCGTGGACGGGGATGTGGTCCGCCGCACACATCCAGGGCATGAAATCCTTTACGTGGACTCTCGCGCCGGCCCGGTTGGCCCCGGCATCGCTTGACCCGCAGCCGGTCAAAAACGAGAACTCTCCCGGCTTCCCCACGTCACTTGTGGTTGCCCGCGCCTATGCCGCGGAGATCAAAGCAGACCGGGCCGCGCGTGTTCCGTGGCGGAAGATCGCCGAGAAGATGTCCATCTCACGGATCGAAGCGATTCGGCTGGCGCACAGCCTGGATGAAGTGCTCGACGAAATCCGTGAAGAGACGTCTCGGCAGGCCGAGCTGAAACAGCACATGAACCCGGTCCGCGGCTTAGGCTGGTGACATGCCACCGACACCATCTCCCACCCCCGTCGATGTCTTAGTCCACTCCGGTCCCGCCGAATGGTGGCAGATTCTCGCCGCCTTGGGGCCCCTGGCTGTGTTGCTCGGTGCGGGCATCGCCGGCTACTTTGCCTGGCGAGGCCTGCGGCAGAAGGCGGCAGCGGACAACCGTGCGGAGTGGTGGAAGCGGACCCAATGGGCGCTGGATTACGTCTACTCCGGGGACGCGAAGCGCGGCACGGCCGGACTGAAAGTCCTCCAGGTGTTGGGCGAGAGCGAGCTGGCTGGCCCTGGTGAACTCGCGGTCCTTGAAGCTGCCTGGAAGACGTCACTTGGGGAAGCCGAGAAGAAATTGGCTCTGAGGGTCAATGTGGAGCCAGAGGACGACAGGTATTCGGAAAGAATCCTCGAATACCTTGACGCACAGGTAAAAGGTAGGGACCAGCCGTTGCAAGTTTTCGATCAACCGGGGGTGGACGATGAGCCCGACCCGCGGGACAATAAAGAAGACGACAAGCCCGAAGGAGGAGCATGATGAGCTCAGCAATGCAACCGGCACACCACGGCGCGCATTTGCACACCTCTCCAGAGGATGAAGGTGCAGGCGTCATGGACGAGGATGAACGCGCGATGGAAATCGCCGCCGCTCAGCTGCGCCTGGTCACCGACCGCCGACTCGGCAAGCAAACCCCTGAATGGGTCCGGGCGCTGGCTGCCGAACCGTCTGGGGCATACGCCTTATAAATCCTGCCGCTACAGGCCAAGTATCGCAACGCCGTGTCCTAGCCGGTCTAGGTCCCCTGCAGTAGTGCCGTTGACACGCCGCTCCCCGGCTGTCAGCTTCCCTGTGGCCAGAGACTCGGATCATATCCGTGAAAGTTTGGGCCCGTCTTGGCTTGTTTCTCCCGGCCCGGCGTATGCGCCGTCACCTTAGGCTGCGCTGACTGATCCTCGAGTTCTGACATATCTCCCCCTAAAAAGATGTGGACGTGGCTGTGCATAGGTGCCCCGGGTTCGCACCCGGCCCGGCCTCTCCACACATTAGCCGCCGAACGCCAATTGGGATAGAGGGTCTATTAGTCTGTCGCAACGCGACGGGGAGGACAGTGCAGATCGCCGCACACATGATGGGCATCTGATCTGCACTGCCTAAGGAAACCCCGTGACCAAGACTCTCCGTGACTATCAAGCCACCGCCATTGCCGACGGGCTGGCAACGTTCACCGAACATGACCGCGCCCACTTTGTTTTGGCCTGCGGAGCCGGAAAGACCCTCATTTCGCTCCGGCTGCAGGAAGCCGTGAACCCCGGTACCGTGCTGGCGCTGTTCCCCACCTTGGCGTTGCTTCAGCAGACCTACGACGAGTGGTCTGCCGATGCTGAAGCGCCCTTCGATGCCTACGCGTTCTGCTCCCGTACCCGCGGAGCCGGCAGCGATGACCTGGACTCATCCCAGCTGCACCTACCGCACACGACCGACGTGAAGGTTGTCGCCGGATTCCTGGCTGCCCCGTCATCGAAGCCGAAAATCCTGTTCGCCACTTACCAGTCCTCCCCGAAGCTGGCGGCACTGCACACCGACCACGGGGTCGGTGCATGGGATCTGGCCATCTTTGACGAAGCGCACCGCACCGCCGGCAGGGCCGGTAAGAAGTTCTCCGCCGCCTTGCACGACCACACCATCCCGGTCCACAAGCGGGCCTTCTTCACCGCCACACCTGTCACATTCACGAGCCGGAACAGCCCGGACGGGGAGAACATCCCGGCGCACTCCATGGATGACCTCACGGTTTACGGACCCCGCGTCTGCACCGTCCATTTCAGCTATCTTCAGGAGCGCGGCTACCTTTCCGATTACCAGGTCGCCGTCATGGTCCTCACCAACAAAGACGTCGCTGACATGATCAAAGACAACCCGGACATCGCCTCGTACCAGACCGTCACTCGCCGCGGATCGCACGGGCGCACTGAGACCGTCAACATGGGGGCCCGCGACGTTGCTGTCGCCGCCGCCTTGTCCAAAGCCATCCGGCAGGCCGACCTGCGCTCCATCGCTGCCTTTCATAGCTCGATCGCCAAAAGCCAGGGATTCGCAATGATGCTGCCCTCCATTCTTGGGGAGCTGGCGCCGGAGGAGCGTCCGCTGGGCTGGGTCACCGCCGACGCGGTCTGGGGTACCCAGGACGCGGCAGAGCGGGATGAGATCATCCACCGGCTGTCCGTGGACCCCGCCACTACCGACATCCAGGTTGTCTCCAATGCGAGGATCCTCTCCGAGGGTGTCAACATCCCTTCCCTGGACGCGATCCTGTTCGCGGATGCGAAATCCTCGAAGGTGGACATCACACAGCAGGTCGGCCGGGCGCTGCGGTTGAACGAGAACCGTGACGCACCCTCGCTGGTCATCATCCCGATCATCGTTCCCGCCGAAGGTTACAACCCAGAGGATGACGGGTTCAACGATGATGACCTGGCCACCGGCAACTACGACACCGTCGTCAACGTCCTGGGCTCCCTGGCCGATAACGACCCGCAGTTCCAGGCCCGCCTGAACGCCGAGCGCGATGTCACGCTGGCCACCGAGACTCCTGATGCCGAAGGAATGGTCGGCTCAGACAGCTACCGCTCCGACATTGACGCGGACGGCAAATGGCTGGACGGCAAGCTGGTCTTCATCAATCAGACCGGCGAAAACAAGATCCAGTTCCGGCGCATCATCAACTCCGTCTCCGTGGACGTGCTCAAGGAATCCAGCGATCTCTGGGACTGGTGGGGGAACTTCTACGCACTCAAAGCACTCATGGAAGAAGAGCGGTCCGCAGCCGCTGAGGCCGCCTGATATGGGTGTCATCTGCTGGACAGGGAAAGTCAAGAGCCGATGAGGACCCGGTTGTCGCCGGCTTCGCGGAGCAGGGACCAGCTCATCGCTTGGGCCGGCGGCCAGAAAGACTCGAAACTGTCCGCTGCCCAGAGCGAAGCGATGGACTACGTTTATCCGGTGTGGCGTCTTACTAACGAAGAAGTCTGGAATGTGAGGCTGCGCTCTGTCGTTGATTTCGTTGCCATCCACAGCCGCTTCCCTCGCACCGGATGTCGTGACGCAGCCGAACGATTCCTCGGAACTTGGCTTTCCAACCATAGGTCGATGGGCGAAAGAATCCTTCCGCACCGCAGGACATTGCTCGATGGGAGACTTCCGGGATGGAACAAATCAGCCAAGGACGTCTGGCACGCGCGACTGGATGAGGTTTGTGTCATGGTTGAGACTCTTGGCCGTATTCCGCGTAGCACCGAAAAGGAACTCCGGCACCGAACCGCCTCGACCTGGCTGAAGGCCCACCGCTCCCGCGCCGACGACGATTGGCGTGTTGTGACACTGAACGAGAGGCTTCCCGGTTGGGACGAATCCCCCGACAAGCTATGGGATGACCAGCTTGCCGCCGTCGTGGCCTTCGTGGCCGCGAACGGGAGCCTCCCTCACCAGAGAGAGAAGGATGGAAAAAGCAGGACGCTTGGCAGCTGGATCTCCACCCAACGTAAGGCTGGAGCTCTGAGCGAATATCGGCGGGCAGAGCTGGACCGGCAGCTGCCTGGCTGGGCCAAGGACTTCAACGACGTGTGGGAGGATTCGCTGAAATACGTCACTGCGTTTTATAACCACCACGGCAGGTTTCCGCGTGTGGGGTCCTCGGACCCCATCGAGGTGAAGAACGCCAGGTGGATCGTCATGCAACGCAAACTGGCGCGCAGCATGTCACCGGAGCGACTCAAAAAGCTCGATGAACAATTGCCCCAGTGGCGGACAAAGCGGAACGAGAGGTGGCGGCAAAACCTCGGCGCGGTCGCCGACTATTTTGCGACTCACGGGGGCCCGCCATCCTCCCGGTCTAAAGATCGGGACGTCGCATACCTCGGGCGCTGGTGGCAGCATCGCAATGATGTACAACAGAGGAACCCGGAGCGCGACGCCTTGATGGATGAGCTCACCCCTGGGTGGCGGTGCTAGCCGGGAAGACAAGGAGCCGTTGCCGCACACATGAGGATCATGAGCGTCGACACCCTCCCCCGCACCCGGAGTAAGGACCAACTCCTGACGTGGGCGAACCGCCAAAAGAACGCTGCCCTGTCCACAGCCCAGGCTGCGGCCTTGGATTCGGTCTACCCGGATTGGCGCAAAACCAGTAACGGTGTCTGGTTCACCAATCTGGAAGCCGTGGAGGCATTCGTTGCGGTCCACGGGTTCTTCCCCCGCTCGGCGGTCCAAGACCCTGCCGAGAAAGTGCTCGGCATTTGGATTGCCACCCAACGCTACCGGGTCAGCCAGCTTTCTGCCGACCGGATCAAGCTCCTCGAGGAGCGGTTGCAGGGCTGGAACAAGTCCAAGGACGAAGCCTGGAAGGAGCGCATGGACGAGGTCTGCGCAGTAATCGCAGCCCTCGGCTACATCCCCAACACCACTGAGAAGGAAGCCGAGGCCAGACGGGCAGGGGTGTGGCTGAAGCGGCACAGCAAGATGCCGGCCACGGACCCTAAAGTTGGCGTCCTCAACGACCGGATCCCGGGCTGGAATGACCGGAACTTTGAGAACATGTGGCGGGTGAACGTGGACGCACTGGAAGCTTTCGCGAACCTGCATGGGCGCTTGCCTACCCAGTATGAAAATGATCCCGACGATCGCCGACTTGGCGTATGGCTGAACGGCCGCCGGAGGGAGGGCGACAAGCTACGAGCCAACCGTCGGGACGAACTCGCCCTGCGCGCTCCAGGGTGGGACAGGACCGCGGAAGACCGGTGGAATGAGAGCCTTGATTTTGCAGCCTGGTACCTCCAGGAGCACGGCAGGTTCCCGCGTGAACACTCACAGGATCCTGAGGTCGCGGCTTCGTCCCGGTGGATCGGCACACAGCGCCGGGAACAGCACCATCCGGAAACCCGAAAAGCTGCTCTCGATGCCAAGTTGCCCGGATGGCACGAGCGCCCTGCCGACAAGTGGACCGATACGCTCGACTATGTGGCTGCCTTCGTGGCTGAGAAAGGCCGTCTGCCGGCAAGAACATCCGAAGAAGAAAAGGAGCGCTGGGCAGGAGAGTGGATTCGACGCCAACGCAAAGGCACCGGGATGACCCCGGAACGTGAGGCCCGACTCGATGATCGGTTACCGCGCTGGCGCGAAGCCAGTGAGGACGCCTGGTTCCGGAAGCTTGACGACTACGTGGCGTTCTACAAAGCCAACGGGCGCCGTCCCAGCGCGGTCGCCGCTGACAACACCGAGCGCACCATGGGTGTCTGGTATCGGAACACCAATGCAGCGAAACTGACGGAGGCCCGTTCGGCGGCCCTGACCGCGGCGGACATCGGAGAGCGTCGAAGTCAGGACCAGATCTGGGCGGACACCCTGGATCTCGTGGCAACGTTCTATGCCGTTCATGGGCGCTTCCCGACCGGATCCGGAAAGGAACCGGGTGAGCGCCCGCTCTCAGTGTGGTTGTCCAACCACCGTCGCACCACGGAAAGGGTCGCACCGGAACGCCGTGCCCTCATGACCGCACGCATCCCGGGCTGGGACCTCACGCTGGAGGACATCTGGATGCTCAAGCTGCAGGCCTGCGTTGACTTCGTTCAGACCCACGGCCGCCTGCCCACGATGGGGAAGAACGTCCCGGATGCGCAGAAAAGAGCTGCCGTCTGGATTTCCGATCAGCGTAAGCCCAGGAACCGTTCCAGACTGGATCGGGTCGCCATCCTTAACGAACGCCTCCCCGGCTGGGGTGACTGAACCACCTGGCGGCCGGGCGGGTGATTCATCTGGGAACACAATCTCTTGCTGTGCCGGTGTTTGACACATAGGCTCATCCCGTGGGCGGCAGGGACGGCATTCCGAGCAGCGGGACCGACCAGACGCCCGTGAAGGAAACAGTAATGGCAACAGGTACGGTCAAGTGGTTCAACGCCGAAAAGGGTTTCGGGTTCATCGCCCCCGACGACGGAAGCGCTGACGTGTTCGCACACTATTCGGCGATCGCTTCCAGCGGTTACCGCTCACTGGATGAGAACCAGAAGGTGCAGTTCGACGTCACTCAGGGCCCTAAAGGACCCCAGGCGGAGAACATCACCGCTCTCTGATGTCTGACCGGGAGACTGGCCGGCCAGTAACGGGCTGGCCAGTCTTTCGCTTTGTCCGCCGCAAATTCAGGCACCCGTGGTTATACCCGCTGCTGCTTGTTCCGTTTCCTTTTTCGCGGCCCTGGCCGCCTTCGCCTCGGCTTTCTGCACCGCAGCCCGTGCCTTCGTGGCGGCGAGCAGCTCGGCTGAACGTAACGCATGGGCAGCATCGGCTTCCTGTAACCGGCGCCGGGCCTCACCCAGGATGGTTTCTTCGTTGGCTGTCAGCCACGCGCGGGCACCGGCTTCGTCGTTGAACGCCCCTTCGTCCTGGGCTTCCTGGGACTGGGCGACGATGACCGCCCACAACTTCCCTTTCGGGACGCCGGCATCGGCCAAGTGCTGGCCTTTGAGTAAGGTGCTGATCGCCGTCTCGTTCCCGAGCCGCTCCGCGACGGCCAACCAGTCCGGGACGTAATTCCTGGTGCGCAGTGCCCCGACCCCGCGGCCCGCCTTATCCGCTTCCACCAGCCGCGCCCAATCGGTCAGGGACGGCCCGCCGCTGGCGTGATCCAGCCGGCGCAGCAGACGACGGACCGCGGTGTCGCTGATTTCGACGCCACCGCCCGGGGTATGGCACATGTGCTCCCTGATCAGGGGCAGGATTTTCTCGTGGTAGCGCCCCGGCGCTCCGATGCCATTCAGGAATTCCCGTGCCGGTTCGACACCGGTTTCGTGGTGGCCACCGGAGGTAATGGCACCGGTGTCATCGATCCTGGTGGAATGGGCTTTTCCGAAATCGTGCGTCATGGCGGCCAGAACCAGGATGGATGTTTCTTCCGCGTCGAGACCGTCCCGACGGGCTATCGCTGCCGCCTGGTCGCCGGCGAGCCCGAGATGAACTATTACGGCACCTTCAGGATGCCAGCGCAAGTCCTGCGGCACATCCCTGGTCGCTGCCAGGGCAGGAAAGTGCTTCTCCCAGCCAGAGTCGTGCAGTGCCTCCAGTGCCTTGGAAATGTGGGTGCCTTCGGTTGTGAGTTTGCGGAACTGCTTCCAGATCCCGTCTTTATTCAACTGCCCGAACGTCGGCGCCATGTCCTGGCACAGCTCCGCCGTTTCCGGGGCGAGCACCATGTTGAACCTGCCGGCGAACTGTACCCCGCGAAGTACCCGTAACGGGTCTTCGTCGAATTTGTCCCCGGTGTGCCGCAGGATACCGGCCTCCAGGTCTGCCCGCCCGCCCAGCGGGTCCACGAGCTCCCCGGTCGCTGCATCCCAGCCCATGGCGTTCATCGTGAAGTCCCGTCGCGCGAACGCCGTTTCAAAAGCCATGTTGGGGTCGGTGTCGACCACGAACCCGCGGTACCCGTCGCCGGTCTTGTTGTCCTGTCGGGGCAGTGCGACGTCGAAGTCCTGCCCGTTCAGGGAGGTGTTGAACACACCGAATGCCTGCCCGAATTCGTTCACGTCCCCGGGGAGTGCGTCCCTTACTTCCTCTTTGGAAAGCCCATACACCTCAATGTCGATGTCCAGGGAATCCACCGTCCCGCCCCGGGTCCGGGCGAGCAGCCCATCGCGGACGGCGCCGCCAACGATCAGCGGCCGGCCGCCGGCGGTCCGCAGCGCGTCAAGGACCTGCTGCGTTTCCGGTGTCAGGTCGATCAGATCGGGGATGCAGTCCCCTTCCGTAGCGCTCAGCGAGACGATTGCTTCCGCGCGGGTATCGGGTGCGAACTGGCCTGCGGTCCTGACTCCTTTCGGGACACGGTTCCGTTCCATCACAAGGACCCCTCACGTGTCATGTTGCGGCCGCGCATCAGCGGTGCTGTTCGTGCCATGTCAAGGGCGGTGCCCTGGGACTGGCGGACGTGGAATGTGCTCATAACTTATCTGTGTGCGGCTGCGGACCAGGTGCGCCTGGCGAGGGAGCCGAGACGTGCCGCACACATAACGGGCAAGACGAATATTGCAACACGAGATGAGGACAACCCTGATGACGACCCTGACAGCCGTTCCTTCCCCGGCCCAGGTGCCGGCCGCCCGCCAGAGCGCACGCCTGTACCTGCAATCCCGCGCATTGACCAACATCAGGCAGCACCTGCTTGCAGGCGGCACAGACACCGCATTCATGCTTCGGCTGGCAGGCAGTGCGCTGCGTGAAGATGCCGGCACAGGTGGTGAGACTACCCCGGAGGTGAAGCGGCATACCCGCGCTCTCGAAGCGCTCCGGCGGCACCTGACCGTCGGCGGCACTGACCGGGCCATTCTGATTGGTCTGGCCGGTAACGCCCTGACCGGGTACAGCCCGGCTTCGGTGAAGGAAGCTGAAGAAATGGCGGCAAGCGGGCACCAGGTTGCCGCATGAGCCGGAATCAGGGATACATGCTGGAGGACGGCTCGCCGCGCTACGGCTCACGCACCACCGTAACGGGCGCCGAGGAAACAGCACGATCCATTCGGACCAGGGTTGAGGACGTACCCGAAACCGCGGCACAGCTCGGCTTGGACGACCTGGCGGCGGCTATCGACCGGCGGCTCGTAAGCTCATGGGCTGACAACCCGAACGAGCTCGTGGAAGGCCTTCGTGACGCTTACCCGGAGGAGCTTGTCGCAGCCCGTACGCTCGTGAAAGCCCATCTGGGGTCCCAGCGTCAGTGGAGGCTGAAAGCGCAGTCAGTCCGCGACAGGCAGCTGGCCGGTCTGATGGACAGACGCCGGACATCCGGCAGCACACGAGGAATCCTGGCGCTGCGCTTTGTCCTGATGGCAGCCCTGATCGCACTACCGGTTTCGATTGCGGCCACGGACAGGGAGAACCTGCTGAAGTTGGTCCTGGCAGGGGTCGCCTGCTTTATCTTGGCGGTGGTGGGCGGGCACATTATTACCGTCCAGGCACGGGTTCCTGTCATGCCGGCCATTCGCGGCGCCTGGCTCTCAGAACTCCGCGAAGATGTCGTCAACGCGACACTGGTGGCCATTCTGCGTTCCAAAGGCATCCTGATGGAGGCCCGCACCATTGCCGCGGCTGAGCGCGGAATTGAGAGCATCCGGTCAGCTTCGCAGGCAGTAGCCACGCTGCGGGACTGACGACCCTAAAACAGTGCCGGAGCTCTGATTTCCGGCAAGGAAGTCTTGTGCCGCGCCGGGCTTCCAATTTGCTGAATTCGTTCCGCTATGATGTCCGGAGGAACCCGAGCTGGGAGAAACATGAAGCGGACAACGATAGCCCTCATGGGAACAATTGCTGTGCTGTTGAGTGCCTGCAGTCCGGGTCCGGGGCCTGCACCGTCACAGCAGACGACAGCTGCGGCGCCAAGCCCGACGGCCGCGATCCCCGACTACGCCTCCGCTGACCTGACGAAGCTTTTACCCACACAGGACGAAGTACGGCAACGCATGGTGTCAGAATGGACATCCGATCACGGCCCCGAGACAACCAAGTACAAGGAAATTCCGCTTCTGGGACTGGGTAAGGTCGACTCCGGTGCGTCAGCCCCGGGTTCTTCTGAATGTCGGAAAGGGGCAGCAGCCGGACCGGACAAAAAGTGGACAGATGGCGTTGGAATCAGTGGGACCACCCCGGCCGGAGACAACTTTGGAATCGCCCTGCTTCGCTTCCAGACAGCCGATGACGCAGCAGCCTATGCAGCGGACGTAAAAACCGCAGTGTCAGTGTGTACAAAGGAGGGCGGTCTTGACCCCTCCATTGCGGCAGCTTTTCCGTATCACCTCGCTCCGTCCCAGCTGGACGGTGCGGTCTCCGTGGAAGCCACTAAAGCGTCCAAGGTCCAGCGTTATGCTCTCCTGCCTCACGGCTCCGTTGCTGTGTTTGTCACAGCAGGTGGTGATCTAGGATCCAGTGCCCAGGCTGATGCCCTACTCAAGCTGGGGCTCGACAAGCTGACTAGCACACCCTCTTCCTGACAGTTATGTGAGTGCGGGTCCAGACCCTCAGGATCATAACGAAGCCCCGGAACGGCCATCGCTCCGGGGCTTCGTCAAGTCTTAGCCGGCGGCCAGCTCCTGCGCCGGGGTCAGGTGGACGTAGCCGTACCGGTCTTTGCTGAGGACGTATTCGGTGCCGCGCAGGATCACCGTGTCTCCTTCAGCGACAAGAATGTTTTCGCGGAGTTCCTGCGGGTGCGCGGTAAGGACGGTCGCGTTCTCGTTCATCCAGGCGTGCGGGCCTTCGACGAGGGGGCCTGATCGACAGTACGGTGGTAGTTGCCGGTCTCCCAACCGCCGACACTGTAGGTGTTGTAAAGGTCGGTGCCCCGGTGGTTCTTGTAAAACATGGCCAGCTCAGGTCCTTCATGACGGTCCTGGCCGAAGATCTCCTGCGGCGTACCGGCTCCGGGGTGGCCGTCGGAGTAGGTGTAGGAGTCTTTGTTGTTGATGGTGAGCAGCTGGTCCAGGTTAAAAGTAGCCATTGTGGTCGTTCCTCCGGTGTCGGGTTCCCGGCTCTTTGCCGGTACCCACAATGTGTGCGGGGAATCTAAACGCTCTCACCGTTGATCACATCGGTCCCTGGCCGCACACAGACAGTGTGGAGGGGTAACAGACCCCTGGACGCAAAGAAACCCCGGAACAGTACAGGTTTCGGGGCTTCTTCGCGATGGCAGACCTTTTCCGTTAGGTAATCGGCTGCTGCATATTCTGATTCAAGGCGTGTCAGGCCACCCTACGGTCTTTCCTGACGTGCTGCGTTTCCCACACTAGCAGCAGCATCCGGCAGTCTGGCAAGTCCCGGGCATCAACAGTGGCGCCGCGGAGCCGATGAAGCCGCATGTCAGAGACGGAAAAGGCCCGGATGACGAACAACCCGGGTCCTTCCATATGCGTCCTAGCCTAGACGGTTGCGAACCCGCCGGTGGAACCGAAACCGCCGGCACCGCGCACCGACTCAGTCAACTCCCCGACTACCTGGAAGGCCGCGATTTCGATCCGCTGGATGACCAGCTGGGCGATTCGGTCCCCGCGTCGGAGCTCAATAACCTTGTCCCGGTCTGTGTTGAGCAAGCAGACGAGGATTTCGCCGCGGTACCCGGCGTCGATGGTTCCGGGAGCGTTCACGATCGTGAGTCCCTGCTTGGCGGCCAGGCCTGAGCGCGGGTGGATGAGCCCGACGGTCCCGAACGGCAAGGCAACGGCGACACCTGTCGGGACGAGGCGGCGCTCCCCCGGTGCCAGGGTCAGGTCGATGGTGCTGCGCAGGTCAGCTCCGGCGTCCCCGGGCTGGGCGTAGGAGGGCGCCGGCATTCCAGCGTCAAGGATTCTCAGCTGGACGGTCAGGGTGGTCATCTGCTCAACAGCGGTAGGGGTCATCGGTATTCTCCTGCACCCTGCAGGACACCGCGGTCAGCCCGGTCCTTGAGCTTGGCTACATTAGCGAACGCAAGGTCCTGGATGGACCAGCCGTGCCGGGCAGCTGAAATACCCAGCAGATGCAGGAGGGTCAGCACGTCCTGGTACTGGCTGAAGTCGGTCTGGACCACCACTCGCGGTACCGTCATCCAGGCTTCAAGGATGCTGCGTTCGACGTGGACGGACATTTGCAGCTCGTGCAGGGATTTACCCCAAATGAGTCCGGCGTTCCGGGTGTCGAATTCGACCAGGCCGCGGGTGATGTACCAGAGGGAATCTCCCAGCTGGCGTTTGATGTCAACGAGGCGGTCCGTGGTGAACTTCCCGGCGTCGTCACGTTCGGCTTTCTGGTAATCAGCGGAGACTGCACCGATCATTTCCGAGTACAAGCCCAACGTGACATGCCGCTGCGCCCGGTGGCTGCCGGTGCCGGCTTCCGGGTAGATCGCAAACTGTTCGATGGCATCCCTGTACTCGGCGAGAGTATGCAGATGAGGCATGGTCGTACGCTCTTCTTTCAGTAGGGGCCTGCGGCGCACTCATGGCGCAGCGCGGCTATAAGTTCTTTGGCTTTGACACTCTTTTGGCTTTCCGGCGGCGGCCGGGACTGTTATGGCAGGAGCAGCCGTTCGTGGTGAGCCCTGCCGTGGCACAGCTTCGTCCGTTGGTCAGCATCGGTCACCCTCCTGGTGTGCGTTGGTCCTATGCGGCCCGCCCACTGACGGCTGTGACGGACCTCCTCAGATCGTGTGAACTCCGGCAGATCTGTTCTCTTCGGCGAGCCAGTGGTTGTAGTCCTCTTCCATCTGTTGAGGCGTTGTCAGGACGGACCCCGTGTTGAGGTCTTTGAGGAACGCAAGGATGCGCTGCTTCGGAGTTGGCTGTGGGTAGGAGGAGCTGGTGCCGTCGTTGATCGGGTACAGCCGGTACGTTGACGCCCAGGAACTTTCGAACAGGTCCCAGAGAGCGTTCCCCCGCGCATCAGTGCCGCCCATGCTGAACAGGTGGCCGAAGAAACAATTGGTGGTGCCGTCAGCGGAGCGGACAGTGTCGATCTGCCAGTCCTCCTCGTCGGTGGCTTCCATGTATGCGATCACCGGATCCAAGGTCTCCAGCAGCAGAGCAGCCCACGCCCCGTCGGTCAGTTCCGGGCATTTATCCGCGTGGTGGATTTGACGGAGTGTTTTGGCCAACTGGTAGGGATGCTGGTCGCAGCCAGGGTGGACTTTACCGCCGTCAACGAGGCCACAATCCGCTTTCACGCACGCGCAGTCGTCTTCAATAGCGGTGCCATGACGGTCCCTGCCAACATGGAGGGAGCTCATTGCGCGTCACCATTCCAGACGTAGGTGGCTGTCCCGTCAGAATGCTTCGCCAGAACTTCGGCTGACGTATACGGCCAGCCGTCGCCTCCCGAGGTGGTCAGGAAGAACCATCCGGCCGGCATCCGGCGAAAGAACCGGGGAGAGCGGGTTTGGCCGGAGGTGATGACGGCGCGCACAACAGAGCCGATCGGAAGGGCGTCAAGTTCCTCCGGGGATTTCAGCTCGGCCTGGAGGAACACCCAGGAGTCGATGAGGCTGGATGCGACGTGCCGGTCCATGGGTGCAGGGAAGCTGCCTACGGGCAGTCCTGAGCGTCGGGAGTAGACGTTGGCGATCATTTGGGCGATGACACCGGAGGGGCTCATGCGACCCTCCTCAACGGCAAGCCTGCCGCCTTCGAAGCCCGGATCCGCAGGCGGCGTTCACGTTCAGCCATGAAAGAGCCCAGACCCGAGATTGTGTTTTCCAGATGCGCGTCTTTGCGTCCGTCCTTTAGAGTCGCCGTCTCAGCGGTGACGACGGGCTTGACCGGGCGCCGGGGCGTCTTGTTACGGTCAGCTGGACCATTGGGCTGGACGCAGGACTTGCATTTGCCGGAGTGGCCCCATGCCATGGTGCCCGGCATCTCTTTGAGGAGAACACCGCGGGGCCGCATGGGCCGGTTGCAGGAGCCACACGGGCTCTGGTTTTTCGGGCTTTCTGGGTTGATGCTCACAGTTCTGGGCTCTTTCTCAGCTGATCTGTTCGAGGAATTCGGTGATGGGGATGCGTCCTGCGCGGGTACCCACGGCGGGGACGTTGCGGCGGCGGCGTTCAGTTTCAATACCGGCACGCAGGCTGGCCAGGTAGCTGACCTGGCGGACCGGGATGAACCGGTCATCGGGGTCCTTCCCGCATGTTTGGTAGTCGCAGACCCGGCATTGGTTTTCTCCCCAGGACGGAAGGGTTCCGGGGTACTGGACTTCGCTGGTGCCGTCCGGGCGCATCTGGCCGTTGCAGTCTTTGCAGACGGTCAGCTCATTGGCGGGAGCTTCAGTGGTGTCCGGGGTGTTGACGAGTTGGAGGGACATCGCTTAGATCTCCCGTGCCGTGTGTGCGTCGACCAGGACGCCGAGGGTTTTCCGGACTGGGGCTTCGAAGCCCTCAAGGGAGTGGTTATCACGGCGGTTGCAGTCTTCGCGCTCGTAACATTTTTCGTCGTGGAGCCGGCGGGCGATGACCAGAACGGACAGGTCGTTGACTGTCATGGCCAGCGGGGTTGCCTTGCCGGTCGGGTATGGGATGCAGGCTTTCCTGGCTGGTCGGCTGGATGCTTCGGTCATTGCTGGCTCCTTCTCTGGGTCGGTTCTGCTTCGTTGCCTTCTATGTGTGCGGCTTCCGGAATAACCCTCCACAGGACGCACAACAGCCCGCCCTGCCAGATGCAGGACGGGCCGCGCGGGAAGCGGGTAGGTCAGTCGGAGCCGCGGAGCAGGGCGAGCAGCCGCAGTACCTCAACGTAAAGCCAGACGATCGTGAGCATCAGTCCGAACGCGTTCCGCCATGACTCAGTCCTCGGTGCCCCGGTCTTCACATCATCTTCAATGACGGTGAAATCGACGATGAAGTTGAATGCCGCCATGAGCACTATGAGGAGTCCGACGACAACCCCGATGGGGATGCCGGTGCCTGGGATCTTCATGGAGCTAATGCCGAACGGTGTATTTACGACATGGAAAGCGACCAGGAGCAGGTTGATGATGGCGTAGATCAGGTATCCGACCATGGCGATCAGCAGGAACTTCATCATTTTGGGTGTGGCCCGGACATTGCCGAACTTGAAAACTGCCAAGGCCACCGCGAATACGGACAAAGTGGCTAGGACGGCCTGGACGACGATGCCTTCGAACCGTGCCTCGAAGACGGAGGATATGCCGCCCAAAGCCACACCTTCAAGGGCGGCGTAACCCAGGATGAGGGCCGGTGAAGGGGTCCGCTTGTAGATGGTCACGAAAGCCAGCACGGTAGCTACCGGAGCTCCGATAAGGGTCAGGTCGGGGTTGGCCCAGCCGATGGCGCCGCCTGCGAGCAGAAGTGCCAGGCAAAGCACGGTCTTCATAATGACGTCGTCGTACGTCATGGCGTCAACGGCGGCGGGCATCTGCACAGATCTGTAAGGCGGTGCTTTCTTTTTCTTTGTGAAGACGGGGTTGCTCAAAGTTCTCCATTCAGCGGGTATTAGGACCGCCGGGCAGCTTCAGTAAGCTGCCCGGCGGGGTACGTGGATCATGTGTGCGGCAGCTGTGTCCGGGCTGCCCGCTCCTAGTCGCCGTAGTAGACCTCAAGTTTCAGATCCGGATCCCCGAAAGGCTGAATCGCGCGGGTGCCGCCCTGGGTGCTGCGCGGCGCTGAACCGCGCGCGATGATGTCCGGGATCATGCCCTCAAATTTTTCATAGTTGCGCTGCCGGCCTTTGGTGGTGTCGATGTTGACGATGAAAGAGTAGGGGGTGTCCCGTGCCGGGCCGACCAGCGGATCATCCATCGGCTCGCCGCCGATTGCTGACCGGTTGGCGTACCCGATGACCCCGGAGAGTGCGTAAGCCTCCTCATCTGACAGAGGCCGGTTGGCCTGGAAGCGCATCGTATACGGATCGTTCGGATATTCGAGGACTTCCGAGCGGGTATACGTGCTGCCTGCGACGTTTACCCGGTCAAACACTTCACCGGCCTGGAGCCGAGGGTCTTCGGACGGCACGGGTGTCTCTTTCCCATCCGGGACGGGCTCGGACCGGAGCACATGCAGTCTCGTGTTGGTTCCCGGCACCGAGTAGACATCCGCTGCCGGGGTCTCGTACGGGTTGGCGGTGTGCCGTCCCATTGCTCCGTCGTCGAAGGCCTTCTTGAGCCTGCCGCGCAGGTATCGCTCGACATCTTCGGCCGCGTCTTGCTCGCCTGCGGCGCGGAGCGTATCCAGTGCGAACTGGAAGTTCGTCTCCTCCTTGGCGGTGTGACCGTGGGTTTCGCGCCACACCTCATCGGCCATGTCCGCGACGTTCTGGTCCGAAAAGTTGCGGGACTGGTTGAGCCTGTCGGTGATCTCTTCTGTCATCTCCGGGCTGGTTGTCCGATGCCACGGGAGGGCGCCCAAGACTTCGGCGACGTATCCGGCATCGACCCGTGGCCCGCTGAGTGTGACGGATGGTTCGTCGTGGGTGGTGGCGGCGAACTGGCCGCCGACGGAAACGCCTTTAGGCTGGCGGGCTGATGGTGTGCTCATATCCAGTCTGTGTGCGGCCGGACAGTAAAAGAGGCACCCCAGCGAAGTTCAGGGGCGCCTCTTTTTAGCTGTGAAAGTCAGGACGTCTTGTCGAGGGCGCCGTCTGACCAGTAAGTCCATGAATCGACAGCGCCGAGGGGGTGACGTTTGGTGGTGTCGGTGATGACTTTGCCGGTGGCAACATCCACGACCGGGTTCTGATCGGTGGTTTTCAGGTAGAGCTTGCCGTCATAAAGGCCGTCCACTTTGGCTGCCAGTTTGGTGGCCGTCGCCGCGTCCAGAGTGTATTTCGTTTCACCGGTCGCAGCGTCGGAGACAATGATCGGGGTCGGGTCAATGTATGCACCCTCCCCGAGGGCGACGACAAGCGTGCTCCGCGGGTCGACACCGAGGATGCGCTTCGGAAGTGTCACTGGGGCGCCTGTATGAGAGTCGAATGCCGCATCCGGGGTGCCGTTGAGACGGGTGTACCGGAATGCTTCAGATAACCCGGGAAGGAAGGCCCCAGGAACGCTGGACCCGATTGAAGGGTTGGTGCAGGGTGTTCCGTGGTCAATGTAGTCGACGCTGAAAAGATCCTTTCCTGTCTCAACGTCAATGCCCACAGCACGTGGGCATGTATACCCTTGCTGAGTTTTCCCTTTGCCTTCTTCTACGATGGTGAGTGCCCCGAAAACGTTGGCCATACTGTTCCCGGCGCGCTCCCACAGCTTCTGCCCGCTCATGATGTCGTAAGCAAAAGTCATGACGGGGATGTCGGGGCCGCCGATTTTGCTTGCGTCCTCCGAGAACGCTATGGCTGTACCGGAGGAGGATCCGGTCAGATTTTTGACGTTGTCCCTGCGATCCGCGCTGAGGACGTCGGTCTGTTTCACGACGGTTCCGGTTGTCGGGTCAATGGCTAGTAGGGCTGTCACATATTTTTCAGGGTTCAGCCCCGAGGCGGGCGCGCGGTATTCAACAGCTCCCGCAATCATAGGCTTAGCCTCGGTGCCGATGCTCGTGTACAGCTCTGTGGTGGTCTCCTTGCCCGGCAGTAACGTGGCCGCCGAAATTTTTATGGGTCCAGTACCGATGACGTAGAAGTCGGTCGATCCGGACGTCCAGCCATGCGGTTCCCCGAACTGCGGTTTGACCAGGAAGTGCCCGAATGGGACGTAACCGTCCCCGGCGTTGGTGGCCGCCGCGAGGCTCGGGGTGGCCTTCGCTGTGGCCGTAGGGGTCATGGTGGGGGTCTGGGCCGTTGTTTTCAGCGGTGCGGCGGACACGGCCGCCGGCTCCTGGGTCACTGCAGCCTGCTGCGGAACAGCGCACGAGGTCAGCGTTGTCCCCGCCACGACGATGGCAATGATCGGTGTGATGGTCCGTGCTGTGCGTCGTAGCTTTTCCGTGACCATCGAACTCCCCTAAGTTAGCTGTTACTGGTTTATACGGGGCCGATTACGGCACTGTCAATGGATAGAGCCTTCAACGCGCATGTGTGACGTTTCGCAGGGGCAGGCAAAGAGGCGCCCCCGTATAGTACTGGGGCGCCTCTGGAGGGCGGGTGTTAGTGATCGCCGGCTGGGCTGCCTTTGAACAACAGCGAGGACAGTGTGCCGAAGCCCAGATCGACCAGGGTCACGAACAGGATCATAATGGCGACGAAAGCCACCACTGTCACCGTGTAGCGGAAAAGCTCATTGCGGGTCGGTGTGACGACTTTTCGCAGCTCCGCGATGACCTGGCGGGCAAACAGCAGGATGGTCCCGAAGAAGCTTTTCTTCTTAGCTACGGGGGTCCGCGGGCCCGAGAGCGGCTTGTCCAGGTGGGTCAGGGTTTGTGTCATGAAAACGATTCCTTGCGTTGAGGGTCCTGCCGACGGCAGGGGTGGGCGTGCTCGCGTCACATGTGTGCGGAGAAGGCGATATGTCTCATCGGTCCACGTCCCTGCCTATAGAAGACCCGTGCCGCGCAAAAGATGAGGCGACCGCATCGGGCGTAAAGCGGCCGCCTATGAAAACACAGGTCTCCGTTACAACCGGGTGAGGCCTCGAGGGTTGCAGCTCTAGTCTTCGGTGATACGGACCCTGGCAGGCAGTACATGTGGACGGTACGACAACGGCCTGCCATCCCGGAAGGAGGACAGGCCGTTGCCGTGCGCAGTTAGAGCGCGGAGGCGGCCTCGGCGCGGCCGGCCTCGTAGTCTGCCAGCTCGTCTTCGTCGAAGCAGTCAATGATGGCCGAAACGTCGCCTTCCAAACGCATGAGCAGGGTCCCGCCTTCAAGGACAGCAACGGGGGTGGCCTCCTGTTGCATAAGCAGTTCAGAGCCGACCAGATCGTTGCCGATCTTGTCGTTGTAGCCTTCAAGATCGTTAGTGACCAGGTCGAACATATCCATCGTCGCCAGTCCGGAGACCCAGCCATCCTCATTGACGCGGGCACCGATCTCATAAGGGCTCAGCGGGGTATGCAGGACGGCGTCGGCGGGACGGTTATCCGGTAGCGCAGCGATCTTCTCGAACACTTCCGGGTCTTTTTCGACAGCCGCGTCCATAGCGTCCCGAACGTAGACCTCGAACGGGCCATCATGGTCAGGAACGAGGCCCAGGCGTGCTCCTGCGTGGAAGACTTCATCTGCCTCATAGCTGCTGTCGCTCAGGGCATCACGCTCCGCCGCGGTCATGGCGGCCAGGACGCGGCGGGCGTCAAAAGTGACTTCTCCAACGTTCTCGTCAGTGTCACCGACCAGTTTCTGCAGGACGACGGTGGCGTTAATGGGAGGCAGAGACGCAGCCGGGGTGAGTGACACAGTAGGTTCGGCGCGCGTGTCGGGGGCGAACTGGCCGCCGGTGGGAATGCCCTCAGGCTGACGGCAGGGAGAGATGCTCATTTTTCTGCTTTCGGGTGGTGGTCAGTTGTTGGGGTCAAGGTTGATGTAGAGCTCGTCGGAGCCTTCGTCGTAGTCGACGTGCGGGTCCAGATAATTGTCTTGGAAGGCTTCGTCCGCAAGCCCGGTCACATCTACGTCCCCGACATTTCCGTGGATGTCTTCGACCCGGTCCAGCGTGAAGGTGGTGCCCTGTTCGACGTCGGTTGTGCGGTTCACATAGAGCCTGCCGAACTCCGGGTTGATGGCGAGCAGTTTCGCAGACAGGTCACCGACGTATGCGCTGACAGCTTCAGCGTTGATCTGCTGTGCGTAGCCGACCTGGGCTCGGGCCTTGTCCATGCCGGTCAGATGTGAGAACGGATCATTGGACGGCTCCGGGGAGGAACTGACCTCATTCCAGCGGTCGTGGATGGAGGCGAGGCTGAATACACCACTGTCCTTGACGAAGATTGCGTCAGTTTCAGGTGTGGCGTGCTGGTCGATGTTCCAGAACGGGTCGAAGCTGTCGGTGAACGCGCTGCTCTCTTCGCGGTTAACCGGGACGTCTTCACCCTGCCCGTCGTAGATGACGACGTCTCTGGCGCTGGAATTGCTGCGGGCATAGTTCACTTTCGCGAAAGCGTAGGCCGCTTCAGGGTGAGCTTCCTGCACCATCGTGGCCCAGGCGCTCTGTGCACGGGCCTCAAACTGGTCCTTGGCAGCCTGGTGATCTGTGGGGACTCCATCCGTGCTCGTGGGTGCCGGTAAGCCCAGGGTCACGGCCGGCTCGGAGTGAGTGGTGGCAGCGAACTGCCCACCGCTAGGTATGCCTTCGGGCTGGCGGCTAACGGTAGTCATTGCGGTCCTCCCAGGTAAGTCCTGCGGTGCGGTATTTGTGGGTCCAGGCAGGGCTGTCGTCCTTGGCTGCGGCGATCCGAAAGGACCGCTCCATGTGCCAGGCCAGGCGCCCGGTGGGTGAACCTTCGGGCCCTTCGTCGTCAACGGAGTCGACCAGGTCCCGGACAGCTTCGTCAGCGTCAGCACCGGTGAGCGGTTCACCATTGCGTTCAATGCTGAGGGTCCCGGTGTCGTGGTTGAACATGACATCCAGGTCCACAGCTTCGTCGATGTCCCCGAAGCAAGCACCGGACATGGCCTGTTCACCGTCCATGATGTCGTAGCTGCGGAAGTCGTACCGGCTGCTGCCCGCGTTCAAGGTGAAAGCATCGATGGCGTCCGCGTCGGCCACGGCCGAGGCCAAATCTTCACCAAGATTCTCGGTCGTGGATTCGTAGCGCAGGCCGTAGGTTGCCGCGGACGGGTCTTCGCAGTCGTGGTTGTCGATGGCCCAGGCAGGGTTGCCGTCCTCGTCAGTGTGGCCGTCCTGATGGATCTCGAACGCCCGGCCGTCATTGGAGGTAAACTTCAGCTTCCCGTCATAGGCGGACAGGGCCCCTTTGAGACCTTCATGCTGGATTGATTCGACCTGGTCGACGAAATAAGTGGCCGCTTCCTTGTCGACGTGCAGGTCGCCGCGGAGCCCGACTGCCGGGTGGCCGTGGGGGGTGTGGGCGAACTGGCCGCCGGCGGGGATGCCTTTTGGCTGACGGGCGCTCACTTCTCTCCTCCGGGGGTCCAGGCAGCTGCCTGGCGAAGGTCGATCGTGTACCGGTCGTCGGAAGTGCTGTGCGGCAGGTTGTATTCAGCCCACCAGGCGCTTTCCGGTTCGCTGTCCAGGCTGCTGAAATATTCTACGATGCTGGCTCCCGGGTTATCCCCGTCGTCGCCAAGGAAGTCGGAATCGGAGCCATAGGAACCGATGGCTTCATGGTGTTCGTTGTAGACGGTGGCGCCGGAAACGTAGTCACCGTTGTCGGCGGAGTCGATGGCGAGTTCGATATGGCTGGCCTCCGGGTGGTCTTTGAGGACCCCTCGGGCGATGATGGCCGTGGCAGCGTATTCCCCGTCGCGCCGGCTGTTGTAGGCCGCTTTCTGGTTGATGCCGAGCAAGTGGCCGAGCTCATCATCGCTGAGCTGTGGGGCCCGGCCGGTCGCGGCTGCGAGAATGCTGGCGCGGGACCGTTCCACGGCTGCGTGCTGCTCTGCCCTGACGGCGTCAGCTATCTGCTGATGCTTTTCTTTCGCCCAGTTTTCAGCGATACCTGATGTCTCTTCATCGACCCCGTCCAGAAGGAAAGAGGACGTTTCAGTGGAGTGTACGTCGTCCCCCGGGTTCCAGACCTCGAAAGCCGGTTCACCGTTGACGCTCACGTTGGTTGTCAGCACGTTGTCATCCCCGACGTAGAAGGACACCTCGGGTTCGGGCATGGATTCGGGCCAGCCCTCCAGTTCGGGGCGGCGCGGGATAAGGCTGATCGCGGTTTCGGCGTGTTCTGTGGCGGCGAACTGGCCGCCAACGGGGATGCCTTTGGGCTGTCGTGATGCGTTCTCTGTCATGCACTATATGTGTGCGGCGACGGCTGAAAAGTGCACAGCGGGGCAGAAATTTATCTGCCCCGCTGTGATCACGGTGGTCCTGGTCGTTGGCTTAGTCTCACTGGTGAGTGCGTGCGCCGTTGAACCCACGCCACGGACACGGGTTTAGCCGCGGCGTTTCCTGCGGCGGCGGACCTGCTTCCAGATAGTCAGGCCGATGAAAACGACCGTCACGAAGATTCCCGGGGCGCTGAACAGGCCTCCGGCCACCGACATCAGCATGTGCCAGAGCATGTAGGCCAGGAACCATTTGAACACGATCCAGAGAACAGGCATCAGTGAGAGCGCATAGTCCACGTCAGCAGAGATCTGCTCATTGCTTTTCCGGGGGCGCCGGGGTGCCGCTGCGTCCCTGTGGCTGTAAAAGGACTGCCGTTCACTCTGGATTTGTGCGGCATGTTTCCGGTCGGATTCTTCCCGCAGACGCTGCTGTTGCCACAAAAAGCGGTCGGACCTGGAACTGTTGTCGCTCATATGAAACCCCCAATGTAGTGCCCCGGCTGGACGCCGGCGGCAGATGAAATTATGTGGCGCGGTTATTATCTGGCTTCAATGTGTGCGGCGGGCCGGGGCTTAGGCATCACCGCCGGGAAAGGGCGGTGCGGAGCCGGACCTTTGAGGTGTATTGGATGCTGCCGTGCCGGAACAGTTTCACGGCCACCGCGATGGCTGCGGCGCCGAGGATGAACAGTTCGGTAATGACGATGGTTGCTTCGATCCCGCTGAGGGATCCGAGCCCGTTGCGCAGCATGGCGGTCACCGGGGCGGAGAACGGGAAATACGTGAAGATCTGAACGACCCGGGAGCCGGGGTCGCTGAGGATCAACGGCACAGCGTACAAGGGCACAAACATCATGATGACGATGGTGCCGAACATGCCGTTCGCGTCTTTGGCTGTCGGCATTACCGAACCGATGGCGACCAGTGCAGCGGAGAACAAGATGAAACCGCCGGTCAGCAGCAGGGCTCCGACGATCATGGCTGAGGGTTCCGGGACCAGTGCGGCCAAGGAGATGTCCGGGATTCCGGCGTGGCCGCGGAGGAGGACAAAACCGACGGCGGCCGGTACACCAACGGTGAGCATCTGTACCGCGCCAGTGGCCAGGATCGCCAGAATCTTCCCGATAATCAGTGTCGTAGGGTTCAGGGTTGTCAGGATCATTTCGGTGACCCGGTTCTCCTTTTCCTCCACAGTGCTATTGAGAATCTGGTTGCCCAGGAACAAGATCACAAGATAGAACAATCCCAGGAACAGTAGCGGCGGAATTACTGCGAAGATACCGCCGGATACTTTACCGTCCTTGAACATGGTCTGCGTGAACGAGACTTTCCCTGCGGCCAGCGCGGTGAGCTCCGGGGAGTTGACCTTGTCTTTGACGGCGACGGCGATCATCCTCGTGGCCACGGCGCTGTACTTGGCGCTCTCAAACAGCCCCAGGTCTTTCCCATAGACCTGAATGGCCGTGCGGGCCGGGGACTGGGGAACGTAAATGAACGCCTCGGAGGCGCCGGCGCGGACGGCGTCAATGGCGACCTGTCGATCGGTCACGGGTGTCCCGCCGGAGTCTTGGCCGAGCTTGTCAGAAATCAAACCCGACTCATCCAGGTAGGAAAACGTGACGGCGGCGTTTTCCTGGGCGGAGACGGACTTGCTGGCGCTGTTGCCACTGAAGGAGACTAGGCCGAAGACAATACCGACCACGACCGGCACGATCAGGGTGCTCACCCAGAAGCTTTTCTTCTTCAGGGTCCGCAGGAACTCAAACCTGACGACGGTGTGAAGGTTGTGGTGAGCCATTAGAGGGCTCCTTCCAATGTTTGGCTGCCGGCGCCATAGATGCGCAGGAATATGTCCTCCAAAGAGGTCCGGGACGTGGTGAAAGAGCTGACCTGCAGTCCACGACCGATCAAGTGGCGGAGCAGTTCTGCGCCGTCGGCATCCTCAGTGAGCGCAAGGTCAGCGCCGGACTCGCTGCGTGCGTCCCCGTGCCGGAACTGCAGCACCGCATAGGACGGGTCCTCCGGGAGGGTGCCGGTGAAGACGACTGTTGCCGTTCGGGTCCCGTACCTGGCCTGCACCTCGCTGACCGTGCCGTACGCCTCCGCTTTACCGTCTTTCAAAAGCAGGACCCGGTCGCAAAGCCGTTCCACTTCCTCCATCTGGTGCGTGACCATGACGATGGTCGCCCCGCCGGCTTTCTGCTCATCAATGATGTCCATGAGGAGTCGGCGGTTCACCGGGTCGAACCCTTTGGTTGGTTCGTCAAGGATCAGCAGTTCTGGGTCGCTCATGATCGTGACGCCCAGCTGGATTTTCTGCTGTTGGCCGCCGGAGAGTCTGTCCAGCCGCGTTCCTGACTTGTCGGCAAGCTCCACCCGTTCAAGGTACGCCAGGGACCAGACGCGCGCTGCCTGCCGGGACAGTCCTTTCAACTGGCCGAAATAGACCATGACGTCCAGGACGGGTTCCTTCTTGTACAGGCCGCGTTCCTCAGGAAGGTAACCGAGTTTGCCGCCGTTCTCCGGGGTGAAAGGTTTCCCGTCGACGTGGAGCGTCCCGGAGGTGGCCCGGTAAATCCCTAGCAGGGCACGTAGCGTGGTGGTTTTGCCGGAGCCGTTACTGCCCAGAAAACCGAACGTTTCTCCTCGCTGCACGTCAAAGGTGAGGTCCTCGATGACAGTGCGGTTGCCGAAATTCATCCGGAAACCGGACACGCTGATGGCCGGTCCGTGCTGCGGAGTGATGGTCACAGTGCTGCTTTCGATTGCCGATGTTGCAGGTCTTCAGCTCATGTGTGCGGCGCGGCCCGCAAACCTGCCCCGGTACTGGCCTACGATGGACGGATGATAAAAGTTGCCGGTGTCATCAGGCCCGTCGAAAAGAAAGACATCCGTGCTGAAGGGAACAACTACGAGGACGCCCGCGAGGCTCTTCAGGCGAAGATTCCCGAAGGCTGGGCACCGCAGCAGATCCTCGTGGAACGCTGAGCGTAGACGGAAGCTAAGTCAACAGGCACTAATTCTGCTGGCCCAGCCTAATAAACGGCATGCTATTCAGCGCACCAGATCACGTTTCCGTACTGCCATTGCTGCGGTAACACGGCATTGCTGGCTGGCATACAGCCCGCTGTTGAGCAGGCTATTCAACTCCACGATCAACGGTTCACCGTCCGCTCCAATAGCGACGTCAATGACGTAATCGGTCAACTCCGGGACCTCCAAGGCCAGGGCATCCACGGCGTCACGGGCGAAGTTGATGAGGAGGCCGACGGTCTGAGGTTCCGCCTCGACCGGGGACTTGGCCTGGCGGTGGCGGCGCAGCTTATTGTCGAATCGGTGGCCGTCGTTATCCAACGGCGTGAATTCCTCGACGCACCCTGCTGCGGTGACCACGGTGTTGCCGACGACGAAGACCCGATATTCGAACTCCATCGGCACGAATTCCTGGGCGATCAGGTTCTCCCGCTCCCCTTCCAGGTTCATCGCGCCGTAGCCCAGCTCATCGAAGATGGCCTTGCCGGCGTCCTCGGGTCGGAAGTCCTCCGGCAGGTCCACGGGGAAGGCTGCGTATTTGATCCGGGTGGCCTTCAGGAACGCGCGGCGGATGCCATCTGCGGCCCAGCTGGCCAGGACGTCGCCGACCTCGACAGCTGCCGAATCGCCGGTATCGAGCCCGCATAGCGCCAAGCGGCGGCCGGTCCGGGACAGGAAAGCCTCATAGCGGTAGTAGTTGCCGGAGAGCCTGGCCTGCTCCATATCGACGTCCTGGTGGTGTTTGCTGGCCTGGACCCCGTAGCGGAGCAGGTGATCCACCTCGGAGGCGGGGCGGCGTTCACCGGTACCGGCGTTCACGGCAGCGTCGCGGTCAGTGGCCATGACGAGCCAGACGTTCTCGGGCCCGAACGTATCAAGGGCTGCCTCCAGCCGGACCGCCTGCTCGAAAAAGAGCTCATAGTCGCCTTGCCCGTCCTTGTCGGTGGCCGGGACGTGACGCGACCAGAGCGCGAGAAGCTGATCCTTACGGGCCCGCAACGCAGGCGCGGCATCGCGGGGCGCAGGTGTGGGGTGGTTGATGATGCTGACGAGCCAGGACATTTATCTCCTTCGGGTGCACTTTCCTGTCCATCATGTGTGCGGAAACATAAGAACCCCTCTTCCAATGAAAAAGGGGGCTCCTTTACGCTTCCGCGGCCGGTGTCAGAGGGCCGAGTCTCGGCTCTCATTGCGGACGATCCGCTCCCCTGTGGCTGGGTCAACCACGGACCATGTTTCAGTGACGCGGCGGGTCCGCCGCGGGGCGTTGATGGCCAGGGCGGCGATGAGCCCGACGGCGCAGGCCCCCATGAGGGTGTAGCCGACCATCGCGAAGTTAAAGTTCGGCGAGAGCGCCGGATCAATGGCGAAGCAAAGAATGGCGCTGAAGACGAAAAGTGCTATTGATGAACCGAATTTCACAATGTGGCGGGGGCCGTTGGCTCTGAACGGATGGAAAAGATCAGGCGAGGACCGTTTCTTCACGTGCCATGCACCGGGCGGAGCGCGTGGTGAGCAACTCCCCGAAACGGAGTACGAATTCCCCTGCCGTGTCCGGATGCTCAACAGCATCCCGCATCCTCGGCGCCAGTTCCAGCTGGATGGCGCCACTGCCGGTGGACCGTGCGTACGTCCGGACCGACTTGGGGCCGACTGCGTTGAACTGGCCCCCGGTGACGACGTTGAAGTCCCCGAACGTATCCTCGATCAGTTCAGCCATCTCGAGCTCCTCCTCGCGGGGGTCGTTGCCGATGCCGACGTAAATGTCCACCCCATAGCGGGCACCGACCCCGACCACATTGATCAGGTACCGGCCTTCGTCAAGCATGTCATCCAGAGCGAGTTTGAACGGGTCGCTGCGCTCATCCCAGTACGTCCATGCCGAGCTGATTCCGTCACTGGTCAGCCAGCTTTGGCCGGCTGTTGCACCAAGCAGCTGCACCATCGCCCCCGTGTACTGGTCCGCGAACTTCCTGCGCTCCTCAGACCATCTGTTTGTCGCGTGCGGTGCTGTCAGGAGGAAGTACCCGTCCGACTTGGACTGACGGATGGCATCGAGGGTGTCGCCGTTGTAAAAGTTCCGGCTAAAGGATGTTTCAAGCATCCGGAGGTCACGGGTCAGGTCCATACCAGGGAACATGCGTAGACGGCTCTGGCCTTCGCGGGTACCTGACAAGCGTTTGCCGCACACATGAGCGGTGAGCGGCAACGCGCCGCATCATCGACCCGGAAGAGCCTCCCATGTCCACTACAGATCACCCGGTCGTACAGCGCCCACCGGTCGGGGAACCCACCGACATCATCCTTCATATCCGGGTCCTCGAACAGGCCGGTCAGTGGGCTATCGGTGTCTTGGAGGATGACGGCAGCCTGAGTATTCGCACCGGCGACGTCCAGCCTCAAATGTCGTACAGTTCCATCCGGACCGAAGCAGTCCTGGCCGCCTTTTCCGCCATCCTGGAAGTAGCCGCCGAACGGCAATACGTTGTCCTTGACGTCTCCAACATTCTGGTGCGCAAAGCGATCGCCGGCATGTTGGACTTCGTGCCGAACGTCCTTTTGTCCGAAACGACCGCCATCTGCGCCCACCGCTCCGCCGTGGTCAAAGCCCTCGAAGAGATGCCCGTATCCACGGTGATTCGGCTCAACCCGGACGCGCGGAGCCTGGTGGTCAGCACTGATGCGTCCATCGCCAACGGCGGTCAGGTTGCGGGACTCGGCTGGGTCATCGCAACCAAGGACGGCACCGTGCTTTCCTGCGGCCAGAAAACCGCGGACGTCCCACGGTGCGGTGACATCCTGACCGGCGAGCTGCTGGCAATCCGTTGTGCCGTGCAGGCACTCATCAGCCAATACCCGGTCCCCGTAACAGGGCAGGGCACCGTCGTCATCGAATCCGACTCCCGCGCTGCCCTGCGGCTGCTGAGCATCCTCGGTGCTGGCCGTCAACCCTCATCCTTCACCACGGATCAGATAAAACTTGCCAAACGAATCCTCCAGGAGAGCGCCCACGTCCCTATCCGGTTCTGCTGGGTGAAAGGGCACCAGGGCAATGAGGGAAATGAAGCTGCTGACCGGCTGGCTGTTCTGGCACGCCGCAACCGCGAGTTCAAGGTCACCTCCGCAACGGGTGCACGGATGTTCCGGGACCTGAGGGATGAACTGGTCGCCGCCTAGGTTTACCGGCCCCGGGCCGAAAGCCTGGTCGCCAGCGCGTCAGGGAGGTTCGCGGTGATCGCTGAGAGAACCTTGTAGCGTTTGGACGGAATCGACACGGCTTTGCCGGCGAACGCGTCGCCCAGCCCTTCGCGAACGACCCGTTCGGCGTCAAGCCACATCCAGTTACTGATTCCGGTCGTGTCGGCGCCCATCCGGCCGTGGAATTCGGTGCGGACGAAGCCTGGGCACACGGCGGTCACCGGGATGTTCCGCGGACCGTAATGCGTGTTCGCCCAGCGGGAGAAGTTAATGACCCAAGCCTTCGCTGCCGAATACGTCCCCCGTGTGGTGAACCCGGCGGTGCTTGCCACGTTGATGATCCTGCCGCTCCCCCGCCGCTGCATAGCCGAGATCGCTGCATAAGAAAGTTCCATCGGCACCTGGACGAGAATCCGCAGCTGAGCCCGCTCGTCCTCCAACGTGTTATCCGTGAACCATCCTTTGAGCCCGAAACCGGCATTGTTGACCAGCACTGTCACCGGGTTCTGCTCGGCGCCCAGGCGTGCAGTAACCGCGGCGGTCCCTTCATCGGTGAGCAGATCGGCGGTCAGGATCTCCACCTTCACCCCGTAGGCTGCGGTGATCTCGGTGGCGCGCTGTTCCAGACGGGCCGTGTCCCGTGCGACCAGGACAAGGTCGTAGCCGCGCGCGGCGAGCTGCCGGGCGAATTCGGCGCCCAGTCCTGAGGACGCGCCGGTGATAAGTGCAATGGTCATCGGATCATCCTCCATGACGCAGAAAGTGAGCGCAAAGCGGCCGCACGGTAGAGCCCCTGATTTCGGGGCACTACTTATGTCAGGAGGGCGTAATCGAAGTCAGGCAGGTACAGCGACCGTTCCTTGGGGGCGTACGGCGTCAGGAGCAGTTTCATGCCGGCCTCTGCCGGGGTCCGGTCAGCCTTGCGCTGGTTGCACACAAAGCAGCAACCCACCAGGTTCAGCCATGTGTTCAGACCTCCCCTGGACTGCGGGATCACATGGTCGACCGTCTCGGCCCTGCCTTTCGTGCAGTAGGCGCACCGGCCATCACGGCGCTTCACCGCCTCCTTACTGCAGCTCGGACGCGTCTGCCACGTCATCTTCACGTAGCGGATCAGACGCAAAACCACAGGTCGCGCGAAGGGGCCGAACAGGTCGCCGTCGTCTTTGAGGATTTCGGCCACCCCGCGGTGGACCATCCCGATAGCATGCTTCAAGGAGACCCGGTGCATCGGTTCGTACCCTGCGTTGAGTACCAGAACACTGTCCATCACATCTGCTCCCCTTCCTGTGTTCGCGGTTCCTGACTGGCATATCTGCCCCCGTAGGTGAGGGCGGGAATTGATCGGGAATCCAAGCGAACGCGAAAGGGTTTCGGGTGGTTCCTCGCCGAGGATTCGAACCTACGACCGTCCGGTTCCAAAGACCGGTGTGCTGCCAGTTACACCAACGAGGATCGGCTGTTAGGCTGTGGCCGCCTCCAGCACGGCCGGAGCGGTATGTGCGAGGTAATTCTCCACGTCCTGGGCTGCGGCGCAGCCTGACGCGGCTGCGGTGATGGCCTGGCGGTACCGTGCGTCGATGACGTCACCGGCGGCGAACACCCCTCGTTCCGAGGTCTGTGAGGTGCGGCCGTTGACCCAGATGCAGCCACTGAAGCTGTCCAGGTCCAGCTGTCCCTGCACCAAAGCGGTGCGCGGGTCGTTGCCGATCGCGATGAACAGCCCCTCAACGGGCACCGTGTAGGGGTGCTCCCGGTCCCCGGATTGGAGGATGAGCCCGATGACTTTGTCTTCGCCGAGGATGCCAGTGACCGCAGTGTTGAACTCGACGGAGATTTTCGGGTGGGCGAGGACCCTGTCGGCCATGATTTTGGAGGCCCGCAGCTGGTCCCCGCGGACGATGAGGTGGACTACTGTGGCGAACTTGGTCAGGAACAGGGCCTCTTCGGCGGCGGAGTCTCCTCCACCGACGACTGCGACCTCCAGGTCTTGGAAGAACGATCCGTCGCACGTGGCGCAATACGACACGCCATGGCCGGAGAGGGCGTCCTCGTTGGGCAGGCCAAGCTTGCGGTGGGCGGATCCAGTGGAGATGATGACCGACCGTGCGTAATGGACGTCCCCGTCAGTGGTGGTGACCTTCTTGATGGGCCCCTCCAATTCGAGCGCTGTCGCGTCCTCAAAGAGGATTTCAGCGCCGAAACGTTCGGCCTGGGCTTCGAAGTTAGCCATCAGGTCCGGTCCGTCGATACCTTCCGGGAAACCAGGATAGTTTTCGACCTCAGTGGTCTTCATGAGCTCCCCGCCAGGTTCCATCATTCCCGCAATGATCAGAGGCTTCAGGTTGGCCCGTCCGGTGTAGATACCTGCCGTGTAGCCGGCGGGACCGGAGCCTACGATGATGACGTCGCGGACGGTGTCGGCGGGAATTGGGGTGCTCACGAAGTTCTCTTTCTGATGGTGTTGGTGCTTGAGGCGCCGACGGGACTCGAACCCGTGTGAGCAGCTTTGCAGGCTGGTGGATGGCCGCTCTCCCACGGCGCCAGAGCCGCCCGAGGGCGGCGGGGTGCTGTTAGACGCTGACCAGTTCTGCCGACTCCTTAACGGGCGCCGCAGCGTCTTCGGGATCTACAGTGCCCAGGAATTCCAGGGCGTCGGTGGCAGCTTTGTCATCCATACGGGTGAACAGCAGTCGGGTACTGACGAAGCTTTTCAGCTTGTGGTCAACAGGATGTTGCGGTGACATAGGGTTCCTCATCGGTGGTGCCGGTGTTATCTGGCTATCCCTATGCGGCGGCGCCAGCGACGGCCGCTTAGCACCACTGGATGGTGCGGCGGCGATTGATGGCGAAGTCTGCCAGCTCCCGCAGCGCGGCAAGCCTGTCCTCTGAATATCCGACCGGCCGGCCCATATGGACGATGGTCACACCGCCCAGTCCCGTCTCCTGGCGCGCGGGGATCCCGGCATCTGACGGGCTGACCGCCTGGGCCAGCAGAACCCGCCCAAGGAAGTCCTCGGCGGATACGGAACCGCTGAGGCAGCCGCCCTCGTCGGACTCGGAGTCAAGCCCGAGAAGCTCCAGCAGGTGCCGGGCGTTGACGTTGGTGACGTTCAGGTCCGGGGCGGGGTCCGACTCGATGGCCTCGATGTGCATCAGGCCAAAGGAGCAGCAGTCCACATCGCCGCAGACAGCGAGGCCGCCGGTGTAGCCGTGCGCGTCCAGCTCACCCTGCAGGAACACTCGGGCGTCCTCATAGGAACCGAAGCGGTGCTCCGTTCTGCCGTTGTCGTGACCGCAGGTGAAGGCGAAGCCGGTAATCGGGCTGGGCTCGGTGCTGAAAGTGATGGACATTTTTTGAGTTCCTCTCGGATGCGAAGACCGGAGGCTTCCGGTACTACTCATGTGTGCGGAGGGCAGGGGATGTCTTCCCACACGAGACGCACCTGGCCAAAAATGTTCTGCACCCCTGGCGACTTCTATTCGTGCGGCCTGCGGTAGTACAGTCTTCACACCGGGCGGACCGCCGGGCCAGGAGGCAGACGCCATGATGGACAACACCCGTTCAAACACGTGGTTTAAGCGACAATTCGATCGGGCTGGAGCAGGGCTAACTGAGCAGCTTCCCTTTATCCGCACGATGTTGGCTGCCATTATTATCGGGTCTGCTCTGCTCCTCAGCCTGCTTGAAGTCGGGGCAGCTCTATTCAACGCAGGTTCGGGTGTTGCCTCTGAGGCGACGAATACGGCCAATTTCTCAGCCGGTACAGCCCCTGAGCAGTCTGTTCTGAAAATTGTCTTCCTGTTTATGCTGATGCTCTCACTTGTCGGGTACGGGCCCTATTTTGGCCAACGTGTTACCCGATGGGGGATGGCAGGGTTCTTTGCCGCATTTGCCTGGACTCTGGCCGGCATGGTTGGCGCCCAGTTGCTTGTAGCCCTGTGGCCCTCACCCGGGACCAGCGGCGTGACGGGAAACGTCGCCCAAGTATGGGCTCGGCAGACAGTTCTCGATCGCTTCGTAAGGGCCTCCTACGCAGCCTTCATCGAGGAGTTCCTGCTGGTCGCTGTTCCAATCGGAGCGGTGATAGCCGGGTTCAGTCTGACGCGTCAACTTCGTTCAGAACAGGCATCCGGTGAGGCTGGACGCATCAGCGCCTTTGCGCCCGCGGTCATTGCCGCCGCGGTCGGTTTTGCCTACATTTATCCACGTAGCGTCCTTCACTCTTACCAGGGGGCAAACGCGGTCCGAAGCGCCGCACTTTGGACGGCAATCAATCTGACCGTCTATCTGGTATACCGGTCCGTCTGGCCGCTTATCCTCGCCCACTTCTTTTTCGATTTCTTCATCGCCGGCGAACCCTGGGTGTCTTGGACGTCCCCTATCATCTTGACCATGCTCCTTCTGATGGCAGCCAGCTGTCTGCAGTTGCTGTCAAGGTCGAGCAATAACAAATATGGGCTGGTTCCCACCCCGGCCCTTCAATTGGGGTAACTGGCCCGGCAACGACCCGGTGACCTCATCGCGCCACCACCAGGCGTTCCCGATGGTGCTCTTTTCGGACAGGGTCTTGGGCCGGGGGAAGAGGCGTCTTAGCCTCTATTTGTGCCGTGGCGCGGACGGCGTTCCCCGCGTCATTCCCACCAGGTGGCGCGTGCAGGGCGAAGCTTCAAGATGTCACTGGGCGTTTCGAACAGCCCCAGATGCTCGGCCACCCAACGGACATCGTCGGGCACGAGCGGGACAATGTGGTCCACAGCTTCAGCGAAGGTCAGGTACGGCCTGAGGGCTGGAGTCCCCTCAGGACTGACGATCTGGGCAAGCCGGTCGAGCTGATGAGTGTCGTCGTCTGTGGGGTTTCCGCGCTGGTGGACGCGCATGATCGTGGTGGCGTGCTGGTTGAGACGTTGACCGCCGAGAGCGTCCATCCACAAGCCGCCGTAAGGGTGGAATCCCCATCCGGTGTACTCGATCGAACTGGTCTCGTCTTTGGCGAAGGAAAAATCCATATCGTCGTCCTGCCGGTACCATGAGTCCGCGGACTCTGCCGGCAGCACGATCAGCGTCCCGCCGTTGAGGCTTTCGGTCCAGATGACGCAGTCTCCCAGGGTGGCGTCGTCGCGCCCGTTCAGAGTAGAGCCGCAGAATTCAAGCTCAGTGCTCAAATCCTCATCCTCCGTTGTCTTCGCTTTGGCCAGAAGCCACGCGGCGTGATCCACGAGGAGATACTTAGCGGCCTCGCCTTCCCTGTCGATCGGGTCCTCCGCGCATGGCATTGCCCAGCCGATCGCCTTGTTAATCCTGAAACCCATGGTCGTCCTCCTGCTCTGCAGCCTGCCGTCGAGGCCTTTCGGAAACCATGTGTGCGGAGGGCGGAGAAGAGCTCCCCGGCCGGGTGCGCAGGGGAGCTCTCCTATCGATTGCACATGTGGAGGTGCCGGTATTGAAACCGGGTCCACTGTCTGATTCCGAACTCTTCTACGGGTGTAGTCCGCCTTGGTGCTTATCGACCCGGACAGTCCATGGCGGACAACGGACCGTCCCGGTCTAGCTGCTGATACGAATGCCGGCCCGCAGCGCTGCCGTCATTCGGGTGTCCTTTTTGCTGATGCCTAAACCGCGGCCGAAACCATTTGCCTGATGCGGTTTGAGACAGACCACGCATGGGGTCCCGGCTCCGTCAGGAGGCCAGGGCGTAGTCGTTGCGAGTTGCGTTGGCATCTCTGGGTGCCCGGATTTTTGAAAGGATTCCCGTGCGCTTCCTTACCCGCTTCTTTCCGGAATGATCAGACAATGTCGAAACCTGTCACCCCCTTTATAAGGCCGCCGAAGCAGCCTCGTGAGGACCAGCGGACTCGAACCACTGACCTTGGGGATAGATGAAGGGCACCCTCCTATCCCCCGCTCTACCACTGAGCTAGGTCCCCGTACACGGTTTCCGGCCCCCGAACAGAACCGGTCACCGCTTACCGTTTTGATCCCCAGCTCGGCAACTGGCTGCTTCGTTCACGAACTACCTCCCACTACGCGGGCGTTCAGCCGGGCGGAAGCACCCGTGCCGTGCCCGTGTTCGGCGGGCCTGACTTCTCTCATGTGTACGGCAGATAAAGAATGTCTCCCCACGCGCCGTTCCACCGACTGAGCTACGCCTTTCGGCGCATTTGGGTGCCCGTGCCATCGGCGGGATTCAAACCCGCGACCGGCGGATTAGAAATCCGCTGCTCTATCCGCTGAGCTACGAAGGCGTGACGGCGCACAAGGCGCCTCCGAGCCGGCGACGGGGATCGAACCCGCAACCTCCTGGTTGGAAGCCAGGCGCCCTACCTTCGGGGCTTCGACGGCATTGATACTGCTGGGCCCGCTACAGGCGCCAGGAGATCCCTTTTCCGAGTCGAATGGTGACCCGGCCGCGGGAGTTGACAGTGATGGGACCGGCCTTGCGCGACGCCGAGATGCCCGACTTGGAAACGTTCAGCCGGGTCTTCTTGCCGAGCTTCATGGTCTTGCGGAAACTGAGGCCCACGGGGTCTCCTTCGATAGTTGGACTGTCTGGGTGAACTTCATGTGTGCGGCGAGAGGGAGATTCGAACTCCCGGCCCGGTTTCCCGGGCGACTGTTTTCAAGGCAGCTGCGTTTGGCCGCTCCGCCACCTCGCCATTCTTTTACTGCGTCGGGGTGACAGGATTTGAACCTGCGGCTTCCTGCTCCCAAAGCAGGCGCTCTACCAAGCTGAGCTACACCCCGTTGCGCACTGATGGCCGTAGCCGGAACGTGCAGTTCCATGAGCCTCCTGCCGGATTCGAACCGGCGACCCTTCGCTTACAAAACGAACGCTCTGGCCAGCTGAGCTAAGGAGGCAGGTGGAGGCTTTCCTGCCAGGCCTGGCTTTGGGCCTCCCGCCGTATCGTGGCGTTACCCCGTCCGCGTTTTTGACGCCATCCGTTGCCGGGGACCTTGGTTTGCGGAATCCAGTGCCTGCACAGGGACTCGAACCCCGGACAACCTGCGTGTGAAGCAGGTGCTCTGCCAACTGAGCTATACAGGCGCTGACCTATGTTTCATTCCGCCGCCGTTGACCGGCCGGCCCGTCGGCGGAACTTGGACCACCGGCCCCTTGCGGGCTCTTCGACTGCGCATAGGCCTACGCAGCGGTGTCCAACACCTTCCATGTGTGCGGCATCCGGAGAAAGTCTCCCCGTCATCCCATGCGCCGAAGGAATACCCGCCTGAGATCACCACGAAGGATGGTCCAGTGCAGCTTCCGTCGTGCCCGCCCCCGGACTTGAACCGGGAACAATGACTGCATTTTGAGTGCAGCGCCTCTACCAATTGGGCCAGGCGGGCGAGATGTTTCATGATGCGTGCGCTCAGAGGGACTCGAACCCCCGACCTCCGGTTCCGTAGACCGGCGCTCTATCCAACTGAGCTACGGGCGCGCAGCTCCAGTGGGTATTGATCCCCCGTCACCGACCTGAGAAGCCGGCGTCCCGCCATCAGACGATGGAGCCAAGTTATTGCGAGCCCTCATCTCTATGAATCGGGCAATTGTGTTGAGGGTGAGTGACGGGGCTCGAACCCGCGACCTCCTGGACCACAACCAGGCGCTCTGCCATCTGAGCTACACCCACCATGCGGCGCACACCGCCGCGTTTTCGCGTGCCAACGGCGGCGCCTCAAACCCGATGCCGGGATTGATCCGGCGACCTCGTTCTTACCAAGGACGCGACCTGCTGCTGAGCTAAGCGGGCGGACCTTGCAAGGGGTAATCCCCCGCGGAATAGATGGGATTCGAACCCGCGTTCTCCCGCGTGACAGGCGGGTGCTCTAGGCCATCTGAGCCACTACTCCATATCCGGGCTCTTACCGGACCGCAATGCGGTGCTTGCATTCGCTGCGCCGACAGGGTTCGAACCTGTAGTCTCCTGGGCCAGAACCAGGCGGATTGCCAATTTTCCCACGGCGCATCAACCGGACTTTTACCGTTCACCCAGAGCGGGAGCGACCCGCATCGTGGTGAGCTTTCTGCCAGCCTGTGAGCGCCCGCTATGCGTTTCTGCATAGCCACACACCAGTACGGACAACGCTCCCGTCATTGGACTCGAACCAATAACCTGCCGATTAACAGCCGGCTGCTCTGCCAGTTGAGCTAGACGGGACTAGCGGGATATACCCGCAGTGGCCATCCAGGGATTTGAACCCCGGGCCTCTTCGTTATCAGCGAAGCGCTCTAACCAAAGCTGAGCTAGATGACCGTGCACGCCCGGCCGGAGGTGCATCCGAACAGGGTATGAGCCTGCCCGGCGCCGGCTGGGCGCCTCCACTTTTACCCCATGCACAGGGGCGGGGAGCGGATCCCACATTTGGAGTGCAGCACGTCCCGCCGGCGATCCTCGAGGTTCATCCCGCCTGGCGATCCGTGCTGCACTTTGTACCCCCAGCAGGATTCGAACCTGCGTCCCTTGATTAAGAGTCAAGTGCTAAAGCCAACTCAGCTATGGAGGCGTGATGCCGTCTTTCCGGCTGTCATTTATGCGTGGGCCCGGCGGGGCTCGAACCCGCGACATCTCGATTAAAAGTCGAGAACTCTACCAACTGAGTTACAGGCCCGTCATTACTGCTTCCCGATGAACGCTTCGATCTCGGCCATGTGGTCCCTGGTGAGGCCGTGCGCAGTCTTCGGGCAGATCACAAGCACCGGGATGTCCAGCGATTTCAGCCAGGCCAGCGAAGCTGGATCGAAGTTGATGTCGTCGTCCATCCATACGAGCTTGTCAGGTCGGTTACGGGCGACGTAATCACGGATTTTCGCCAGCTTCCACCAGTTTCCATTCGCCGGGTCGTCATCTTCCACACCCTGAATCATCTCCCAGCCTGCGCCGTCGAGCCCTATCACTGGTGCCAGCTGTTCCGGTGCGCCTTCCTCCCAGGCCGTCAGCCATTTGACGGTGACGTCCGGGTGGGCCGCGATCCGGTTCATCGCCTCGACCACGTCTTCGGACCAGTACCCGGGAAACGATCCGGGGATCGTCACGTGATGCCAGGGTCCGGTCCAGCCGGTGTGTTCGGCCGGCGCCGGGGTGAAGCGGTGATCGGACCAGGCAACAAAGATACCGTCAGCGTCGGAGTATATGGTGACGTTCACTGTTCTCCTCTTTCGTTGCCAGGTGACCAATGCCGGGCGGGTGGCGGGTGACATCCAGTGTCCTTCTTAGGGATCTTCTCCCTGGATTCATTCCGTTTCCCAACCCAGCCGTGGAGCCACGGGGACTCGAACCCCGAACCCCCTGCTTGCAAAGCAGGTGCGCTACCAATTGCGCCATGGCCCCATTCGGACCGGCAACCCGGTCCTCGTCTTGATGGGTTCTTGATGAACCCTTGATTGATCCTTGCGGGATTCTTGCGGATCAACGTGGAGATAAAGGGATTCGAACCCTTGACCCCCTGCATGCCATGCAGGTGCGCTACCATCTGCGCCATATCCCCCTTGCACTGGAGTATTACCCCGGATGCAGAGCGTGCTTGTCCCTACTCCCATGTGTACGGCGTCTGAGAGTGCTCTCACCGCTGGCACGCAGGGAACGGATCGGTACCTCCGGAGCGGAAGCTGCACGGTCGCACCTGTACACGTGAAACCCGCGAACAGCGTGCCGGGGAGAGGCCGGCACTGACAGCTGGCTGGCCTCTCCTTGTTGCCGGTATCTCATCCAGCAAGTGCCCATCCCCGGACTTGAACCGGGACGTCCCGAAAGACATAGAGGTCTGAGCTCTACGCGTCTGCCAGTTTCGCCAGACGGGCGTTGCAGAGGCCGGGTTCGTGCCCGGCGGAGGCTGCCGGGCTCCCCTACTCTGCGCGTGGCGGATACTGGATTCGAACCAGTGTAAACATTGAAGCTACCTGATTTACAGTCAGGTCCCTTTGGCCACTCGGGTAATCCGCCAAAAGTCCCCGGACCGGCCTTCAGATCTAACTCTGCGCGCCGGCCCGGAAACTATTTGATACTTGTTTATGTGCGCAGAAAAGTAGCATCACCGGAATTGGCATTCCGATAATTTTTCCGCTCATATTTCACGTTCACTATGGAGTTCTCAAATCACAAATGCATCTCTTGCGAGTGCTGTATTACGCGGGGTGGACAGGGCTCGAACCTGCGGCCTGCGAGTTTGGAATCCGCTGCTCTACCAACTGAGCTACCTCCCCTAATGCCGGGTGCTCCGGCGAGGTGGCGGTCTGGCTGTCCTCATCGGGACAAAAAGAAGACCGCCTCGGGGTTGGACTTACCCGAAGCGGCCTCTGGTGGACGGTTATGCCGTCACAATTTAGAGGATATTTCGGTGCCTTGCATGATCGTTCCACTGCTGCCAGGTATTTCCGTAGGCTTTCGCGGATGATGCCAACGCCGGCTTGCTCGTGGGCAGGACATAGCTGCGGCCGCATACGGCTGAAATGCTGAGCGATGATGCGTGCATGGTTTGTCCTTTCCTGAACAATACTGACCCTGATGGCCTGCTGAGAAAACTCTAACTGAGAGATATGGTTTTTGTAAATTCGAAATCTCTCACGAGATCCGAGGTGGCAGCTCCCTTATCGAAAGTAATGTGTGCGGCAATTTCGAAAAGTGTCATCACTTCCTGAAACAGTTTGCACCTTTCGTCATTCCGCCGGAATCGATAGGGGCGCCGAGAGTGTTTCGATCTCCCGGCCAGCGCCACGTAACCAGCCACTGATTGCGCGACAGACCGGCTTTTTCATTTGCCTGGTCGCCCGTCTCTGGCTGCCTGCCAGGCCGCCCGGCTCAGATACAGGGACGCCCACCACAGGCTGCCGCCAACCAACAACGCGACCAGTCCCTCCCAATGAAACCCGGACATTTGAAAGGCACCTGTCACGAGCAGGGCCACGGCTACTGCGGCCATGACGTACCTCATGCGCTCCTACCAGCTGTCCGGGGCATTCACAGGCCTGTGACGAGAGCGTCTATTGAGATGTGCCGGTCTTTGATGCCGAAGGTGCTGCCGCCGCACAGCGAGTAGATGAAGACGACCGGGAGGATCATGACCCGGAGAACCATCATCCAGCCAGACCGGAAAATCCCCATGCGTCCACCGGTGCTTATCCGGAGGGTGCGGGTCCCGGAGGCGAGCTGGCCAAGGGACCGGTGATAGGCGGTAGCGAAACCGTAGACGAGGGCGGCCGCCGGCCAGCCTGCCAGCGCAAACAGTTCACGCGCGTACGGGAACGGTGCCGGCATCGTGAACGACAGGAACAGATAGAAGCCCATTGCCGTCAGAACAACCAGAACGACGTCCAGACCCCAGGCGAGCAGCACTTCGCGGTCCCGTGCCGGAGCCACGATCCGACCGTCGCCTAGGGTGATGAGCTGGGCGTCGGCAGGAGCCAGCGGGAGGTCTGCCGGCTCTTTGAAAGATTCGGCAGTCTCCGGTGCCGGTATTTCTGTTGTCGAAGTCATGAAGGTATCCGTTCAGGGGTCAGGTCGGTGTCGGACAGCTCTTAGGGTTCACCTATCTGGGGCACAGCAGAGAAGCCCGTCAGGGTTTGTCATCCCTATGCGGTGGATGCGGTGACGGGCCGCAACCGTTTTTGCCGGCGCACGAAAATGGGCCGGGGCTAACTGGCTGCCCGTTGGCACGCTATGTGGTCGGCGATTGTCGTTCATTGGTTCTCCTGCGGGCTCGCCACTGCAGAAGATTTGGGTGTCTGGGCGTGGAAGTCCAGATTTTCGAGCCAGCCGGTCAGTTCCGCATCCGGGTCAATGAGGACTTTGTCGTTGCCTGCCGGGTGTTTGAAGAACAGGATCCGGGTGCCGGCTTCCTGTTTCTGGGCGTGAGCGACTCCGGGCTCAACAACGTAAAAGTCACCGGTCCTCAAAACGTGGATCTGCCCGGTGTCCAGATTGAGCAGCAAGGCGCACCCGTTGAGGATGTACTGGTACTCGCGCTGCTGCGGGTGCAGATGTGGCTGATCGGCGGTGTCCACGGGGTAGGAAGACATGCCAACTTCGACGTCCCCGTACGGCAGGTGCTCAAGGTCCTGGGGTCTACCCAGCGGCCCTGCCAGGTACTGCCGTTGGTTTCCGGTGAGGGATTCTTCAATGGCGGAGCTGCGGACAACTCCTACCCCTGCCGTTTCTGTCCGGGGATGTTCAAGCTGCCCCACGCTCACCCGTCCACCGCCAGATCTTCAGGTGTCAGTGCTGCCATCTTGTCGATGCTGTAGTACCGCCACATGTTGCCGTTGCTGCCACTGACCCGGCTGGTGCGCAGCGGGGAATCCTCTTCCTGGTATTTGTCCGGGATCAGCGACAGGCTGCCGAGCTGGGCAACTTTCGCGCGCGATCCCTCCCAGATGGTTCGATCATCCCTATCAGTGATCCGCACCGTCATCTCTTCAGGATCATATATCTGGCTGCTGGAACGGTACGCCGAGATCCTGTGCGCACCGCGGAACCGTTTCTTCAGACCCTTGGCTGCCGCGGTGACATCCATTGCTCCGACCTGTGCGGAAAGCACTCTGCGGGCTGCGACAAGATCTGCGCAGATTGCGGGTGTGGCGGTGTTGAGGGACAGTTCCGGCTCCGTGTGGATGCCGGCAGCGAACTGGCCGCCGGTGCGGATGCCCTTGGGCTGGCGTGATGTGCTCATAACCAGTCTGTGTGCGGCAGCTGATAATCGCGGTGGAGGTGAAGCAACAAAAAGCCCGCCACAGGATTAGTGGCGGGTTCTTTTCGTGAACGGGTCAGTGGTTGTAACTGTTCCGGATGAGTGTCCCGAGCCTTTGCCGGGTTGAGTGGTCGGCGTACCCGGAGTATTCGGAAGCCCAGGTGTTGAAATTCTCCGGATTGATGGTGCTTCCTTCGGCGAATGTCTCGTACACCGTGAAGTTGAGGTTCCCGTCTTCATCCACGTCGACGGCGTTGTCCGGGATATGCGATGCGGGGGCTGGCCAGGGTTTAGGTCCTAGCCCTGTGAATTTCTCGATGCCGCTTTGTGCGGCCTGGCGGGCGCGGCGGTAGCTCCAGTCATCGAACTCGTACAGGTCTTTGATGTTAGCCTCCGCCGCCAACATGTAACGCAACTCCAGCAGGTGGCTTTCGGGGGCAATCCGGGCCGCTGCGGACGGCTCAATGAACAGCGGGACAGAGGGCCGTCGCAGCGGCCCTTTGTTAGTCAGTGTGATCGTGGCGATGCCACGAATACCGTGGATGTCACAGCCGATGATGCGGGGACTACCGGGAACCAGTGTGGAGAGGTCCAGTACCTGCCCAAAGGTCAGGGGTGAGTCGGGAGACCTGGACGGTTCCTGGTCGGTGATGGCAGTCATGGTGTCCTTGCTGCGAGTTGGGGAGTCGGGTGAAGTTTACGTCAGCGGCGGTCCCGGATTGGTCAGCGCTGCGCCAAGCCGCTCGTGTGGATCGGTATTTCATCTCCGGGGTGCCAGTTCGCGGTGTGCCGCTGAAGCACGCCAATTCCGTGGCTATCACCCGTTTTCATGCCGGACGATGATCTGCCGGGCCCTCACTGTCCGTGCTTTTGGCGCTGTCTTTTAGATGCCCAGGCGGTCCAGGTAGTCCGGGTGCTTGGGGTCGTTGAGCTCGTAAGCCAGCACACCGTCCTCCTCGGGGATCGTCGTGCGGGGTGCTGCCCGGTAGGCGCCCAACTGCTCTTTGTACTCGGCATCGATGGCGTTCTGCACCAGTTGTTCCGCCAGGAACTTCCCCAGCAGGTGGGCCTCGTCGACGCCAAGCTCACCGATCCTGTCAAGGGCCGCGTTGACGTTCTCGTCGCAGGCTGCGGCATGCTCGACCAGCTCGGCGTCGCCGTCACCTTGAAGTTCTTCGAACGTATACGGGCAGTCAGTAATGGCCTGCCGGCCGGCGGAGGCCCGCTCGGCAGGACTGGTTACGGTAGGTGCGGCAGAAGGTGAGGATGTCATAAACCCCATGTGTGCGGCATATGGGGAATCCTGCATCACCTGAAAGTTCTGGAAGGTGCCGAAGGAGTAAAGCTCCGGCCCAGGTCCGTTACGGGCAGTTGAGGTGTCCTCCGGAACCCAGTAAGGTGATCGCTCCTAAGGTCATTCCGCAGATGATCTTCCCATTCCGGATCATGCCGATGAGCTCGCCATAGCTGTACCACTCGATCTTCGCTCCGGTTTCATCCTCGACGTGGCCGGGGCGAAGGTGCTCGATGCCGTGCACGGTCTTCCAGACCGCTACCTGAGTGGTCAGGATTCCGGTGTCGGGCCGGAGAGTGCCGAGTCGTATCGCCGAACTGTACTCCAACCCTGTTTCTTCGATGAGTTCGCGGGGCGCCTCGTCAAGAGACAAGTCCTCGGCTCCACCGCGCGGGAACTCAAGGGTGAACTCCCCGATCGGGTAGCGGTACTGGCGGACCAGGCCCAGATGCGGGGTGCCGCGGAAATTCACGAACGGGATCGCAATGACGCCCGGACCGGTGCCGGAGTTGACCGTGGAGTAATGGCCGAGGGCGCCGTTAGGGAAGCGGATTGTGTCCGTGTCGACCCGGAGGAATGCGTTCTCCAGAACCGTCGCGCCTTCCAGCCGTTCGATAACCCCCTGGAACCACAGCGGCCTGGATTTTGTTGATCATTTCCGTGATGGGTCCGGGAGCCACCGGGGCCGGTGCGGTCTTTTCGGGGGTGGTTACGGTAACGGTCATGGTCATGCCTTCCCGGTAGGGGCGATGGGTGTGTGGCGCCACGCCGCGAGACGCAGTTTGGCGAATGCTTTGATGTAGACGGTGCCGTAACCTGTGCCGGACTCGTGAGCAAGGTACCCGATGTTCACCGCATCGGTAGGGTCACCCCGGTGAGCGATGAGAGCGTCGATCCGGGATTCCAGAGCGGTGACCGGGTGGGAGGTGAAGTCCGGATTCTCGTCTTCGCTGACCTCAGCGCGTGGTGTCGTGAGGGCTGCGTTGCGTTCGTTGACGGTCGCCATGTTGTGCAGCTCCCGGCGCTGCCAACTTTCGGGCTGCAGCTCCTGATTTTTCATCATCTGTCCGTACCATTCCTCACCGACGTGCGGGAACGTCGCCTCAAGGGCGCGCCGGTACTCTGCGGCACTGGAGCCGATCTTCGCCGCCGCTACCTCGTAGGTGTCCTCCGCTGTGGTGATGTAGTGGCTTTCGACAGCCAGTCGGCGTTCACGAATGGTTTTGAGCTCGCGGGCTGTGGCGGCACCGAACTGGTGAGCCTTGGCTCCGCTGCGTTTGATCCGGTCCGTGGCGACGTCCATCGAGTCGTCCCGATCGGCCTCTGCCCGGATTGCCGTCTGTGTTTCCTCGTCGTGGACAACGTTGAAGTCATCCCCTGCCAAGGACTCGTCCAAAGCAATGCGTGCATAACTGCGGCGCTCTCCGTTGGAGGGCTGATCCTCGTAGACGAGGTTGAACCACTTCGGGTCTGACGGCACCGAAATGGCCGGCGCCGGCGTGGGTGCTGCCAAAGTCAGGTCTGGTTCGGCGCGGGTGTCTGGCGCAAACTGGCCACCAACAGGCACTCCTTTGGGCTGACGGGCTGTGGTGGTCACGTGCTGCTCCTTAGCTTTCATAGGTAAACATGCGTAGATGACGGATTTTCCGGATGCCGGCAGGAGAACTGCGGAGTGGGCGAACGGCTGGTGGAAAGGTCGTACCTGATCTGTGTGCGGCTAGATCATTCCGTGACGAAGCCATCAGCCTGCTGGTCGGCACGAAACCGGTGCGGACAATCCGCGCAGGGCCCGCCGTTGATCAGAAGTATGCGCACCTGGCTCGCAAAAGCAGCACGGCCCCAAACTCCATTGCTGGGGTTCAGGGCCGGTGCTGTGGCAGCCTTTCGGTGATCAGGCTGCGGCGTCAAACCGTTCAAGGGTCTGGCTGACGGCGGCTTCGTCCAAAGTCTGGGTGATCATCATTCGCTGACGTTCGCATTCGCCGGCAAGTGCAGGGTAGGCGGAGGCGATCTCCTCCAGGCAGCTGGCCTTGAGTTCCTTGTTGTACCAGGATCGCACGTCCGAGGTGGTGAACCTTTTCCGTAGCAAGGACTGGTCATAGACAGTCCGGACGTGCCGGAGGTAGTTCACGGTGAGTCGATCCACGGTAGCGGGATGCATCCTGGGTAGGTCCATCGGGTTCCGGTGTTCGGCGATGGCGATCAGCCGGTAGCTTTCGTAAGCCAGACCACGGAGTTCTTCCAGCGTCTCGTCACACTGGAGCGTCACTTTCAGTGCGCGGGCGGCACGGATGACTTTGCGCATTTCGGCTTGCCCGCTGAGACGGACTTCCCGACGGACCCAGGGTTTGGAGGATGTGTAGGCTGCCACCCGACCGCGGCCTTTGCGGATCTTCTGCACGGTCTCTGGTTGGTCCTCTGTGGCGAACGGGGAATGCTGGGTGATGCGCATTGCGTGCCTTTCTTGTCTTCATTGGGGCCTCTAACCAGGCCTAAGCTGCCGGCACCACCGCTTCATCCAGTTCGCACAAAGCGCACAGCGTGTATGCACCGTTGGTGTCGCGGCAACCTCCACTGCAGGAAATGCAGAGAAAAGCCCGTTCACGGACCGCGGCTGCTGACTGGCGCGTTGTTGTCATACCTGGAATGTGTGCGGCGCTCAGCGGGTCGCTCATCGCCGTAAAGCCGAAAGCCCGGCAGACAGGCAGCCTGCCGGGCTTTCGAAAGGGTTGGTCAGCGCATCAACGCGGGGTAGGAACGCTGCTCCATCTGGGAGCTGATCTGCTTAACCGTTTCCAGCCCGACACCGACAATGATCAAAATCGCGGAGCCGCCGAACGGGAAGTTCTGGTTTGCGTTCAAGAGCACCAGGGCGATGAGCGGTATCAGTGCGATGACGCCGATGTAGAGGGCGCCGGCTGTCGTGATCCGGTCCGAGACGTACTTGAGCAGCCGTTCGGTTGGCTTGCCGGGACGGAAACCGGGGACAAAACCGCCGTACTTCTTCATGTTCATAGCAATCTCCTTAGGTTCGAAGGTGATCGACACGTAGAAGAACGAGAATCCGATGATGAACAGTGTGTAGATCACCATGTAGACCGGGTGGTCCCCTTTGGTCAGATTGGTAATGACCCACTGCGCCCATGCGGGGCCGCCGCCGGACTGGTTGCCGGTGAAAAAACGGGCGATCAGGCTCGGCAGCGACAGCAGTGTTGAAGCGAAAATGACGGGGATGACACCGGCCATGTTGACCTTGATCGGCAGGAACGTGGTGTTCCCGCCCAGGGTTTTGCGGCCGACGACCCGTTTGGCGTAGACGACAGGGATGCGGCGCTGGGATTGCTCAACGAGAACGACGAGCGTAATGGTGACCAGCCCGACGGCGATGACGGCGGCGAAGACTCCCCAGCCCTGTACCCGTCCAATGGTGCCCAAAGCGGTGGGGAAACCGGATGCGATGGATGTGAAGATCAGCAGAGACATGCCGTTGCCGATGCCGCGCTCGGTAATCTTTTCACCCATCCACATCACCAGGACGGACCCTGCGACGAGGGAGATGACCATGATCAGGGACGTCATGAAGCCCTGGTCGGTAACGATCGGGAGGGGGCAGCTGCCCAGCAGGTTCCCGGTGCGGGCCATGGTGACAATAGTGGTCGCATTCAGCGCTGACATGCCGACGGCAAGGTAACGGGTGTACTGGGTAACGGTTGCCTGGTCGCCGTTGGCGTGCAGCTCCTGCAGCCGGGGAACGATGACTTTCATCAGCTGCATCATGATCGACGCTGTGATGTACGGCATGACACCCAGGGCCAGGATGGACACGGAGAGCAGGGCGCCCCCGGAGAACATATTGACCATGTCGTAGATGCCGCCGGAGCTGCCGCCCATGGACAGGCAGGCCTGGACGTTGGAGGCGTTCACACCCGGGGCTGGGATGAAGGAGCCGAGGCGGAAGATAGTCAGAACGCCCAAGGTGATGAGCAGTTTTCTGCGCAGGTCAGGGGTCCTGAAGACGCGGGTAATTGAGTCCAGCAAAAGCCGGCCCTCCTTGAAATAATGCCCGAGGGCTGGATGGTTAGTGGCCGGTGAACCGGGTAATGATGCCCAGGCCCATGATGGCGACGGCCCAGATGACGGATGCGGCGATGGTGAACCGGGTGAGGTTCTTCTCTGCGACGCCGGTCGAGTTCAGGCTGTTGGTCATACCGCCGCCGAACATGCCGGAGACGCCGCCGCCGGATGCTTTGTGCAGCAGGATGAAAGCGCCCATGATGATGCTCAATGCGACGACGAGCACCTGCAGGCCGATAGTCAGAAAAGTCATTGGTGGTTCCTTAGGTGAAGTGGGTCGCGGATGGACATGCTCTCGGGCCCGGGTAGCCCTATGCGCTCCGCGACGTGACGGGCGTTCCCAGTGGGCAGGTGTCAGGTGTTTCAGATGCCGATCAGTCAGAGTTCAAGACCATCCTGCTCACGGGCGATGTCCGCGGCGGTGCAAAGGACGAGCCGGACCATTGCGCGCACCTGCTCAGGACTTGCCCCGGGACCGTTGTTGTCCGTGATGCGGGCGGTAATGGCGCCCGTGTCGGAGGACAGCCGCTGGATGCGGCGGGAATCGTCGAACCGGTCGGCCAGGATGAGGGCGTCGGTGGCAGCGGTTTCACCGATCGGGTTCCCGGAACCGTCTACGGCAAGGCCAGCGACCTGGAAGCGGGGATCACGTTGCGGCGCGCGCTCCTGCAGGCCACCTGACGTCCGGACCTCGGATGCGAGCCGGCTGACGGTGCGGTCCACGCAGCCGACATAGGTCTCTGCCCGGTACGCCTCTTCGTAAAGTTTCCAGCGATACGGGACGGTGTGCAGATAATCGTAGAGCTCGTGGGTGCCGGCGAGGCCGAACTTGTCCCGCAGGACGTCAAAGGCGTCCACAATGGCGTTGCCAGCGGCCGAGTGCAGATGGCGGAGGACCTGGCCGACATTCTCCGAGGTCTCCATCCGCCGGAATGCTTCGGTCCCATGGCGTTCAGTCTTGATGTTTGACGCCAGTGAGGTCAGGACGGCCGCAATTTCGGGGCCAAGGTCAGTGGGGGTATTTTCGGTCATAACCGTCATGTGTGCGGACAATGTGAGATCCTTCCCCAGGGGGTTCGCGTGCCGGCCGCCGCGGGCCGGTAAACGGCCGGCGCCGCACACATGAGGCTCACAGCCCGCTGCAACCGGCAGCCGGCTTCCGGCACTATTGGGGGAAATTCATGTTTGGTCTTTTGAAACGTCTGCAGCGCACCCGAAAGCGGCAGTTTTTGGCAGGGCCTGTAGCTGCTTGCGTCGTTCTTTCTCTGGCACTGAGTGGGTGCACACCACAGCCGAAGGCGTCCCCGGCGCCGGACAAAGTGGTCACAGCCTCACTTTCCACGGGTGCAGATGTCTCCGTGGTCTTTCCTGGCCACAGTGATGTGAGCGCCAAAGTAGAGCCGCGGGAAGTGACACCTGAAATGACGGAAGCCTTGCCGGGCCCAGCAGCCCACCTTTCCAATCTCGCCGAGTTCTCAATCACCGCGGGATCATTTCCGGCATCGGGCGCACAGATCTCGTTCGTCCGGAAGACACCGCCGCCTTCCGGGTCATTCTCAGTTATTGTGCACTGGAACGAAAAAGACAAGACCTGGGAGCCGGTGAAAACCAAGCAGTCAGAGGACCGGCTCACACTCACTGCCACCGTCGCGCACTTCTCCTCGTATTCGGTCATCGACTTCTTCAAAGACGTCGGCGGTGTCTTCACCGGCGGCGGCATGGCGTCCGTCCAGAAAGTCATCAACGGAACCGGCCAGTGGCTCGGCGTTCAGGCTGCTCCGCCTACCTGCGAAAATTTGGCCAGGCCCGAGTGGGCGAAAGTTCTGGGAACGACGGACATCTCCAGCATCATCACCTCATGCATGTCCGGCAGCATAAAACACCCGGACAACCTCATCGTCAAAGTCACCATCAACCGCAGCTACGGCGGATACTTCAGCACCCCAGTGACACCTGTCAGCGCCAGTCTGGACAGTTCCGATGTTGCTGGCTCTCCCTCCGCAGTCGCTGACGCCGCGACCTCAGACATCGAGGCAAAAGGATACTTCGACTGGAAAACCGTGGGTGCCATGATGCTTAACAGCGGAATGATGAGTCCAGAGAACGAGACTGCCAACATCTACCCCGTGATGCCGTTCGGCACGTATACCTTCGAATTCACTAAAGAAGACATACTCCTGGCATGGCCTACGATCAAAAGTCAAAACAAGCAGCTGATCAGTTTTGACACTAATTGGCAGCTGGCCCTCGCGGGCGCCCTTAGTGGAGTCATGGACGCTACAGTCGCCGCGACCGATTACAACAACATGGAGAAGAAGAAAAAAGGCGAGAAAGAAAAATTCACGTATCTGATCACCGCGTTGCAAATCAATGATTGCCTCAAGACTGTAGGCACCATATTGACCGCGTTGCACCTGCCCAGCGGAGACGATTTGCTCTCGATCTATAACTGCGTCACACTCGCCACCGACGAGCAGATCCTGGCCCTGAGCAAACGCGCCGGACTAGGCGATGTTGCGGCAAAATACCAAAAGGCTGTACGCGAAGCCGGCAAAAGTCTTTTTGCTTATGTTGCCGGTGTTGAGATCGGTGCCACGGTGGGAACTGCCATCAATGATCTCACTGCCGCTAAAACTGACAGGCATCTGTATTTCAAACCGGGTGACAGTGTAGAGAAAATTTTTGATGCGGCCCCGTGGGCCTGGCACACTACGTCCGACCACGCGTACCAGTTCCTTATCCCATCGGACTGGAAGGTCGTTCCGGGGCCAAAGCCTGCCTATAGCGTTGCCGGGGCGAATGAGAGCGTTGTCAATGACAAAGGCGACGACATGTCTGTCTTTGTCTCGGGCGCCCAGCTGGCAAGCGACTTCGTGATGTACGGCCTCACCCAGAAGACTTTGGATTACGCGCCGGTTCCCAAACTGAAACCGGTGGTCAACGGATCAGTGAACGGGCTCGTTTTTCAGGGGTTCAAAGTCGCGGACCGTCCGTGGGGCGGCACATTGAGTGTCAACTCGTATTCCGCATCTGATCTGGACCACGAGAGAGGCATGGGTTTCGTCAGTTCGGATTCGCGGCCCAATTCCAGGATGGGCGGCACCTTCGCGCATTCCATCAATGACAGCACAGTCCTCGCCGACGTAAGCCCTGACCTGACAGGAATGGATAAGCTGACGGCCTACATGGGCACCACTGAATACCTGAAAATTAAGACGATGCTGACCTCTCTGCGGAATTACACCGGGGACGGCGGATAGGCTGCATGCGGATTCATGGCGAAGGGCAACCCTCCTGCTAGCAGAGCCTCATGCGGGTTGTTGCGGATTGGTCCGCAACTGAGGACACAAGAAAGCGGCTGGACCCTTACGAGTCCAGCCGCTTTCTTGTGTTGTGGTGAGCTTTACTTCTTTTTGAACGTCAGATCGAAAGCCGGGACGGGTGTGTCAAGGCTGACGGTGCGAGGTGCGGCACTACTGGTGTTGTCGTTCACGCCGGCTGCGTTCAAAGCCAGGCTGACGCTGAAATCGCCTACACCTGCGGGGACTTCCAGTACGATGGTCGTTTCGCGTTTCGAGCCGTCAGAGTTATTTTCCCCACCCCCGTCGATCCTGGTGGCATCGCTGCTGAACGCTGTGCCGGAGACATTCTTCACCGTAGCAGAGGTGACCGTCGTCGTCGCCGTGTAACTCGCGACAATGGAGCCGTTGCCCATGCGCGCCTTGTTCTCGAAGGAACTGGTACCACATGTGCCGCTAAGCACCAACCATGCCTTGCCTTCGGGAGCCCAGCCGGCTTTCTCGTTGTAGGCGGTGCGGGTCGCGGAGAAGTCACCTGGGTAGAACTTGGCGTGGGTCCCGAGGTCTTCGCCAACCATGATCGACGCAAGCTTCGGTGCCGTCGCCTGGGACGCGTAACCGTCATAGAAGGCGGTCGCCTTCGTCTCCAGCTTCCCGTCCGCGAAGGTTACCTTCTGGGTGAATCCATCGAAGGTGACAGCCAAGGCAACATCTTTACCGTCACCGGGCAACACCATCGACAGCTTGCCGTTCTGGACCTGCCCAGCAGGGTAGGTCTTGCCGCCGGAAACAAGGGCGAGCTCAGTCTTGAATGAATCTCGCCGACTGCCCGTGCTGATATCCACTGACGCGAACCTGTTCCCGTCGCCGGCCTTGACCCGGCCGTTCCCGCTGCCGACACGGTTGGAGATCTTCAGGTTGTTCAAAGTCATCGACACATCAGGTGTTACTACCGAAATCCCCGGTGTGGTGTCAGGCGTGATCTGAGAGCCCCAGATAGCCTGCCCTGCGTCGGACGTCTTGGTGTCCGGTTCCGGGACCTTCAGCCCGTCCGGGGCTTTCTTGCCATCGGTGCGGTACAGGGTTGCGTTGGCTGCCGGTTGGCTGCCCGACGAGAAGGAGTCCGTGGCCGACAACTGGACTTTGTCTGTTCCATCCCCGGACGGCTTCCAGTCCATTTCCTCCCAGACCTGGTCGTCAGCGCCGAGGTAATGGATGGGTCCGCAGAGGGCTTTGTCGACCAGAACGCCATCGCTGGTGGTCTGGGCGTAGCAGCGGGAATCCTTATCGACGTTGGACTTCGGAGCGCCGGCACGTTGCTGGGCCCAGGAGGTGTCCGCAGCTGCGATGGCTTTGTCGAGTCCTGTGACTTCGGAGCCGTCGAGGGTGATTTTCGGGCTGCTGGAGCAGCCGGTCAAAATGGTGGCGGTCAGCATGACGCCACCGATGATGGCAGCTCCTGCCCTGATTGGTTTCTTAAGCATTGTTCCCCATGGTTTTCTGGTGTCGGAGTGGTCCATCTGACGGGGTGCACCTAGGTGACCTGCACCGGATGTGTGCGGCAGGACACGTTGATGTCACCGGTACAGACGTCCCGGCTCCGGCAGAAAACCTGCCGCCCCCGGATGAAAGTAGATCGGTTGGATGGCTCCAACGTCAAGCCGCCGCACCGAGCGGCCGTCCGGAACGGCGGCGGGAAACAGCCGAGAGGACATCGTGGTCCGAAATGTTACGGCTGAGCCCGTCAAAGGCAAGCCGGTACGCGCCGTTGTACGCCCGCGAAATCCGGTCAGGAACCAGCCCTGGCCTGAGATGCGGTTCTGGTTCGAGTAACTGCTGCAGCCGTGCCGGGTTGGGCCGTCTGGCGGCCTTGACGCCTGTGGCAGCCATCGTGTCCCAGGGGTTGCCGAGGGTGTTGATGCTGGCCCGACCGTCGGGTTCAATGTCGAAGGCGGCGTGGCTGAGCGCGGCGAGGTTGGGTCCGGCAGGGGTGATGAGCGTGTGGACCGGCATCAGTCCATGCTTGAGGGCTTTGAAGGGCCCGCCGAGCAGGAGCCGGTCACTGGCAGTGTAGGGGGCTTCACGCAGCGGGATGCGCATGGGGCCTGCAACGGAAGCAAGCACCTTTGCCATGCTCGCCGTGTCCATGAACGGGGCGCCTTTGACTTCGAGCCAGAGCTGGTGGTCGGGGAGGTAAAAGTCCGGCAGGTAGAACAGCTCTTCGCCGACCTGGTAGAAGGACGGTTCGTAATCCCAGTTCACGTCCAGCAGGTCCATGAAGACTGCCCAGCGGGCCTCGAGCCGGGAGCGGAAGATCCGTCCGGAGTAGGAGACCTCCATGGCTTTTGGTTTAGGTGTCCGCGAGGTGCGTGATTTGCTGCCGGTGCTGCGGGCCGGTGGTCGACGCGCAGTGGAGATCTTGGCAGCGGTTCGTGTCCGTGCCGGAGCTGTTGCGGTCTTAGCTGCCGGGGCCTTTTTCGGAGCTGTTTTCGCCGTGGCGGCTTTTTGGGAGGTGCCGGTCCGGGGCGTTGTCCCCTTCCGCGACGGCTGTACTGCGGTCCTGGTTCCGGTTCCGGCGGCGCCCTTTTTGGGGGCGGCCTTCGGCTTCGTGGGTGGAGCTTTGGGTGCGGTGCGGTTTGGCATGTTTCCTCCTGCATCCAAACATGCGCAGAGAACGCCGGGACGGCTGTCGGGGCAGAATCGCGACCCTACCGGTCGTTCCCACCAAACGACCGTCACCCTACCACTTGGTCGAGTGGGAAAATCCCCGGAACGGCGGGGAATATAGGGCCCCTACTACTACTACTCTACTTAAACGACCTTAAATAGATATATATATATAAGGGGCCCCTTGCTCTCTGCCCTTCAGCCCCTCCCCCTTATAGAGAGAGTACTTTTCTCTCCATATATATGTCCCTCCCCAGGTAGGTTTGGTCGAGTGAGGGTCCGGCACCCGGCAAAATCCGCGCCAGCACTGGGATGCAGGCCTGTTGTGTTGTGCGAGTGAGGTCCGTTTCACCCGTGATCGGGCCGTTTTGGCGGTGGAGTGGCTTCAAAGGTGAGAGACCACAGATTTGGTTTCATGTGATAACCTAAGGAACGATACCGACCCCTAGAGACGAGGGTTATCACATGGCTCCCAAATAGGGGGCCATTTCGTGTTAACGGGACGTGCTTGAGATCATCCGCAAACGTCAAAAGAAAAAGCCCCGCCGGTGTTTCTTCGACGCCGGCAGGGCTCTTATCGTGTCCGGTTGTTCAGGTAGACCAGCTCGCGGCCGGTGCCGCGTCCTTGTACGCAGGCTTGTACACACCGGCGACGGAGTCCCAGCCGTAGCCCCCGGAGTCGCTGTCCAGGTACGCACGGCCCGTTTGGGGTGCTTCCGCTTCGTCGTAGCCGACACGTGTCAGGGTCCTCTTCAGGGGTGCCGGGAGAATCACTTCATGGCCCGAACCGTTCCACTTGTCGATGAGCAGAACATGCGGGGTAGCGAACTCCAGAACCTTGGATCCGTCCGTTTCCGCGGACTCCCCACGCGGGGTCGGCACTGCATCCTCGAGCGCCCCGTACCAGATCACATCCAGCTGTACACCCTCATGCCAGTCGAAGGGTCCCTCGTTGACCAGGGCCCCGATTTCTTCCTGGACAGCGTCAGCTGAGGTGTCCATTCCGGAGGCTTCCAATAGATCGCTGATGGCCTTTTTCCGGGCCTCGAACCCGCCGTCGTCAAGGTGATGCCCGGAAGCTGCGGCGCGGTCCTTCAGCAGCGGTTCAGGGGCGCCGAGGGAGGTGCGCATCAGCTGGTCCGGGGTGTTGCGGAGCAGGCCCTGGACAGGGTCCGAGTCGTCCCTCTCCTCGACAGCACGGCGTGCCTCGTCCTGCTCATCGTGGTCAAGGTCATCCCATTCCCGGTCGAAGGATCCGGCTTCGACAGCTGCCTCCAATTCGGCCTTAGCGACCGTGACCGCTTCGTCGTAGGCGCTGTCGGAAAAGTTCTCGTCGACATCATTTTCGGCCGCTGTCCACTGACCGGCGAGAATCATGGTCATCTGTTCTTCGGTGAGCCGATCGTCGTAGGCGACGTAGCGGAGGCTGACAAAATCCTGGTTGCCGGCGAGGATACTTGCCGCGTCCGGCTCGGCCACCGGTGTCTTCCTGCTCTCCAGGGTGACGTACGGCTCTGCATGGGTAGTGGCGGCGAACTGGCCGCCTGTGGGGATGCCTTGAGGCTGGCGTGCCGTATTTTCAGTCATACCCGTTGTGTGTGCGGCACGCGCCGGTACCGGCCACGCAAAGGCCCTGCAAGGAAATGCTTCCGCTCCTGCAGGGCCCGCGCATCCGGATGGGCGCCAGTCTAACGCCACGTTCGGGGAACAATCCAGCGTACTGTTTTCGGGCAGAGAAGAACCCCGCTACTTGGGGGGCGCAGCAGGGTTCTTCAGGGATCAACGCTACGGCCGCATCTGTCACACCACGTGCCATCAGTTCTGTGGTGTCCCTCACGGGACGGCCGCGGTTACTTCTGGGTGAGCCGCTTCAGGACTTCGGCGGTAACAGCGGACTGCAGTCTGGCGAGGTCCTCGTTGCTGAGTGCATTGACTGCCCCCATGGTGGAAGGCTGGCCACCGTCTGCCGGGGTTTCCGTGCCGGAGGCCCCCACAGTCTTGCCTGCAGCATCGATGCAGCGGATCTTTTCACCGTCCGCGTTGGTCAGGCAGGAGGACCCGTCAGCTTTGACCAGGACCCGGTAGACGACATTCTGGTTCAGCCCGATGGAGGCAGCCCATTCGTCATGGGATACGGGGATCACTTCCTGGACGCTGAGCCCGGTCGCCCACCCGGCAAGGGATGAATAGTCAGCCTTGATTTTATCTGCGGTGGCGGCATTTGACTGGCGTGGGTTGTCCAGGTGGTAAAGGGTCACGGTCGGAGTCTCGCCGGCTTTGACGTGCCCGGATTCGAGCAGCGCGATGTCCTCAATGGACCGCGATGAAGCACGCGATGTGAACGGGGAGGCGAACACGGAACCGGGTTCACCTTTCAAGGCCAGGGAGAAGGCACTGTGGTTGTCTTTGTTCGGGTCGTTATCGTCTTTTACCTCGTCGGTCAGGCCGGACTGGCCGGTGACCATGGTCCACCAGTCACCATTGTGGGTGGAGAGGGAGGCATTGACACGCTCCACATAGGACACGGGGATGACCGGTCCCGGCAGTTCGCCGGCTTTGACCTCGGAACGGATTTCGACGTTGCCGGTATGTCCGTCGTAGATGGCGACCCCAGCCGGGACGTGGACTGGATTGATCCAGCCGCTCAGCTTGGTCACCGGCACGACAACCTTGGGGGTGTCCCCGTCGCAGTAACCCCAAACGTCTGCGACCTTGGCGATCAGCATGGAATCCTTGGCCGCGATCGCACGGGTCAGTGAGTTGCCCAGCCAGCCGTCCATCCGTTCTCCGGCGTGTTTCTCATCGAACAGGCAGGGCTTACCAGTGGCTTGGCCGGTCAGTGCGATGGTCTGATTGATAATGGCGGCGTAGCCGGGGTTGAAGGGGCCTTTCCGGTCCACGAGGGTTGAGTAGTGGTTGGAGTCGGCGAGGTAATCGGTCCCGCCGATCTGCCCGTTGATGCCTGACAGGTTGGAGCTGGCCTGGCGTTCGGCGACCAGGAACGGGGCGCGTTCCTTCAAAGTCGGCATCTCGTCTTTGCTCTCCTGGACAGTGGAGGCGTATTCCAGCGAGGTGTTGTAGGTGCGCGCCATGCCGTAGAAGACGAGGCCACCGAGGCCCAGGACACAGACCAGGACGGACACGCCGATCTTTTCCGAAGCAAGGGTGGCCAGCAGCACCGCGCCGATAATGATCACCAGGAGCAAAGGGAAACCCCAGGTGATGAGGACCTCGTTAATGAAGCGGGCGCGTGTCAGTGGGTCAAGAAGGGCCAAGCCGATGATGGCGAGTACGCCGACAGTGCCGGCGATACCGGCTTTCGTGGATGTGTTCATGCATCTCATGTGTGCGGATGGTCCCCACGCCGTCTCCGTCACACCTCTATAGGCGCGCCGGCTGCAGCATTGCAAGTCGCCGGCCCGTTGATGAGCGCGAGGAAGCCCGCAGCGCCTGACGAGACTTCCCAGCAGCCTTGAGACCTACGCCCAGTACCTCCAGAGAAGTCTCCGGAACCCGCATTTCGTGTGCTCCAGCTTGGGACCCGCGGAGCATTACGTATTGCCCCCACGAATCAATGAGCATGGCCGTAGCATTTGCTTAGCACCATACAAAAAGGGGATGAGATGTGGCCACTGCCAAGCGCGTGTACCGACCATCAGCTGCGCCCCGTGTGCGCAGAACTGCAGCTCAGAAAAAGAGGTCCTCGGAATCACCAATAGTCATAAGACCGAAGAGGACGAACTACTGGCCCCTTTTTTGTGAGGACGGCCGTTGCTTCAGTTCTAATAGCGTTGACTTATTTCCTACTCCCAGGACCAGTCAGCCGTCCTTCTGGAGCGCCGGGTGATACATCTTCGATTGATCGATCATTGGATTCTTCGAGTGCGGTCGCCCTATACGCATCTCCTTATGACAGCAAAACGTTGTCGACCCATCTATCTTGGTATTGGCGTATTGAAGGTGGGAATTCGCAGGCGACTCTCTTTGCCATCGTCAATTCGCGTGTAGCGCGTGGCAGCCTGGTGCTTGGTGGCCCGATCTCTCATCTGGTGAACGATTGATACCTCAATGGTGACCCTGTCGTCTCTTCATCTGGTACGCCCAACACCCTGGGTTTCCAGCCTCCACAGGAGGCGCAGTCGTGGTTTGATGGGCGTGAATCAGGTATGGTCGGCCATATTGATTTTCAAGGCGATCCGGGTCCTGGAGGAACTGTTATCAGGTGCCTTGTGCGTGATTTCGCGTCGGATGCTCCCCCTTTGCATCGTCTCTACACTCCTACCCTTTTGACTTATACCCAAGGCAGTGAGGCGGCGACAGAGGAGGATCTGAGCCTCCGCAATATGTGCGTAGATTATAGCTACGATTCAGCGGCTCAAGGTAAAAACCAGTGTGCCACGAAAGTCAATCTGGTCCCGCAGCTTGGCGACCAGGAGCAGCTTATTACTTTGCCGGAGGAACAAGGCATCCGAGACTCTAAGTTGATCATTATTGGGGCCGTCGCAGCTATTGCAGCAACCGCACTCCTCGAGGTCCTCAAGGAGTTCGCCATGCTGCTTCCAGTTAGACAAAGTACATCCGCCACCCGAAACGTAGTCCAACGCTTCTCGCGTATTACCCGCAGACGCCTCTAGGCTCTGCCTCTCCTGACTGCATTGCGGCCGGAGGAATATCGGTCAGGAGCTCAAGAACCTGATTTAGAAGAGAGAACTGGATGTGTGCTGCCAGGTTTCAATCCGGTAGCGCGTCCCGTTGGTCGCTGTGGACCACCCCTGCTCAGGGGCAGAAGAAACGAGCTTCCATTCCGGTCCGAGATCCGGGGCGTAGGTGTCTCCGGTAACGTCGGCGTCAATGCAGGTGATCAGCGCCGTGTCGGCCAGGCCGACGGAGAGAACTTCGAGGAAGATCGTGCCGCCGCCGATAAACCAGATCTGGCCTGCGCCCGGCCGCAGCGCGGTAGCAGCCAAAGCGGAGAAGATGTCCCCGGCGCGGATCGCTCCCGGGGCCGCCCAGTCCGGGTTCGAGGTGATGACGATGTTGGTCCGGCCCGGTAACGGCCTGGACTTTTCCGGCAGGGACTCCCAGGTTTTCCGGCCCATGATGACGGGATGCCCCTTCGTTATCCGTTGGAAGTGGTCAAAGTCTTCCGGCAGGTGCCATGGCATGCCGCCATCCCGCCCGATGACACCGTTGGCCGCCTGGGCCCAGATCATGCCGATGATGGGCTCATTCACTTCGGCACCCCTCCTGCTGCCTCGACCGGGTAGCCGGCTCTGTAAAGGATCGACTTGAACGTCTCGTCAGTGAAGTCGGTCATAACCTGTGCGTCTCTGACGCCGTCGATGTAAGCCTCCTGAATGATAGTGCGGATGACCTCCTCGATAGCGGCAGCAGCCTTCGCTATGCGTACCTGGTTCACGGCCTCGCGTCCCTCCAGGAAGCCGCCGTTGTCCCTGTAGGCGGCAGCCTCATCGGCGGGCCAGTGGCGCACGTCGAGTCCGCGGTCACGGACGATCTCAGTCAGTGGTGCAAGGAGCTCGGCACGCACGGGCGCCGGCGTTTTCTTTTTCTTAGGCATGGCCACCATGTGTGCGGCGCCTGCCGCAGTCGTCCCCGCGGGGAGGGCTGTCCGCTTATCCGCACACTTGACAGGCATGAGCACACACAACGTATTGACCGCCGTAGACTTCGAAATCATGACCGGCGAAGACCCGACTGACTGGCCTGCACAGTTCATCCCCGGTTCGATGGCGAAGGTTGTCACAAATGCCGAAGGTATCTGGACGAAGATCATTGAGGATAACGGCGAGACCATCCGGGCGACTCTGGCCAACAACCCGTTCGGTGACTTCGCCTCCTTCGGGGACCCGGTCGAGTTCACACGCGCAAATGTCCGTCAGGTCCTCCCGCCGACAATCGGCTAACAAGGACAAGCAGAAGGCCCGCACAGTCACTGTGCGGGCCTTCCTTATGTCTGCTCCGGTCAGCCCTGCCGCTGAACCGTGAGATGAACGGTAACCGGCTCGGGCGCGAACTCTTTGGGCATCCCATTCTTGAAGTGGCGGCCACCGAAAGGTTCATCGGTCAGGTCGTCCGGGATGTAGGTGACGAGCATCCAGGCGATGGAACAACCGCAGTCCTCGTGCTCGAACTCGGCGAAGACAGACCGGCACCAGGGGTTCTTGGTGCGGTAGCCGTTCTCCGGGTGGTTCCTGCAGATAAGCCGGTATTTGGATCCGCCGGCGATGCCGAAGTTGACGTACTCGATGGGGACCGGGGCCTCGAGGATCATCGCGGTCCCCTATGCAGCCAAGCGGGTGCGGACGATCTCGCTGACCGTCTTGCCGTCGAAGCGTCCGGCGACCCTGGCGGTAACCGGCTTCATGACGGCGCCGATCGAGCGCATGGACAGATCCTGGCCGTCGGCCTTCAACGCTGCGATGGTCTCGTCGACGATCGTTTCGACCTCACCACGGGTCAACGCCTTCGGCAGGTACGCCTCGATGATTTCCGCTTCGGCGATCTCGGCCGCGGCACGATCACTTTCACCGGCGTCAGTGTAGATCCGAGCAGTGTCGCGCCGCTTCGCAGCTTCCTTCTGAAGCAGTGCGGTCACCTGGGCGTCGTTGTACTCGACAGGTGTTTTGCCGGACTTTTCGCGGGTGCCGATTTCGCCCAGCACGTTCCGGACGGTCATCAGTTCGGTCTTGTTACCGGCTTTCATATGGGCGACAACGTCTTCTTTCAGGCGCTCTTTGAGCGTCATGGTGTTTCTCTTTTCGTTAGTGTTCATTGAAGGGGGCCGCTACCGGCCAGTCTCCTCCAGCATGGTGCGGATGGTTTTGACCAGCGTGGTGCTCTCCAGCCACTCATGAACAGCTTGTTGGCTCTCTGGTATCTCAGAGCCGCCCAGTCCGTTGTCCCAGCCTTTAAGTTCAGCCGCGAACAGCAGATAGTCCCGCCGTCTGCGCTGCAGCTCATACAGCCCAGGGGCCTTCTCGCGCAGAAACCCGAGCACGTTGGCCAAATACCCTTGTGGCATATCCGTCAGGCCATGCCGGGTCCCGTAACGGTCAATCCAATAATCGGACTGGTCGAGGGTGTCGAGACGGATTATCCCTGCGTTCTCATTCATACCCGTCATGTGTGCGGCAGTACTGCGCGCTTTCCCCGGTGCATCAGCCAACCTCAAATTCGACCGTCGCGTACAGCGCACCTTCTGCGAAAGAGCTCCATCGGATGTCCATGTCCGCGGTTCACATATCGCGATCCAGCACAGCTGTGAAGGGACTCCTCTGGGAACACCGACGTTTTGCTCCTAAAGCTATACCGCGACTTGCGCTTTAATCCCGGGGTGCGGGTCGTAGCCGACTATTTCGAAGTCCTCGAAGGCATACCCGAAGATGGATTCCGGGACGCGGCTGAATTTCAGCTCCGGGTAGGAGCGGACGTCATCCAGGCGACTCAGCTGTTCAAGCACCTGCTCGGTGTGGTTGTCGTAGACGTGGACGTCGCCTCCGGTCCAAATGAACTCTCCGACGTCGAGACCGGTCTGCTGGGCGACCATGTGGGTGAGCAGTGAGTAGGACGCAATGTTGAACGGAACGCCAAGGAACATGTCCGCGGAGCGCTGGTACAGCTGGCAGGAAAGCTTGCCCGGCTTACCGTCCTCGCCGGGTGCGACGTAGAACTGGAAGAGGGCGTGGCAGGGAGGCAAAGCCATGTTGTCGACCTCGGCCGGGTTCCAGGCGGTGACGATGTGCCGACGGGAATCGGGATTATTCCGGATGGATTCGACAACGCTGGCGATCTGGTCGATCTGTCCTCCGTCCGGGGTGGGCCAGGAGCGCCACTGCGAGCCGTACACCGGGCCCAGGTCACCATTCTTGTCAGCCCATTCATCCCAGATTTTCACGCCGCGCTCCTGGAGCCAGCGCACGTTTGTTTCGCCGCGCAGGAACCAGAGCAGTTCGTAGGCCACCGACTTCCAGTGGACCCTTTTGGTCGTGATGAGCGGGAAGCCTTTGGCCAGGTCGAAGCGGATCTGACGGCCGAAAACACTGGTCGTCCCGGTGCCGGTCCTGTCCCCTTTCGCAGCGCCGGTGCTGAAGACATCGGACAGGAGGTCTTCGTAGGGAGTCTCAATAGTGGGCATGATGAGCCTTTCGGAGTGAGGTCTTTGGTGATACCTATGCGGTTCATGGCTTGACGGGTGAGCCCGGAAGGCAGAAGAGCGGTCCGGAAACCGAGGACGCCCATCGCCGTGCTCCTGGTGAGTTGCCTGGCCAGGTCCTACAGCATTGAGTACAGGAGGGAAGCCAGAACCGGCACCTCGACAGTGTGGGCTTCGTCCCCGTCGGTGAGGAACTGGTGGACGGCGCCTGGGAGCTCTGAAGCGTCAACGAGGTACACGGCGGCCTGGCCCAGGGGCGGAAGCATCCCGGCGCGCTCGATGGAGGGCCTGCTGAGTTTTCCGGACGGGGAGTGCAGGACAACCCAGCCTTCAACATAGCAGGTCGGGTAGGCGATACGCATTGCGTGAACCGCGGCGCCCAGCCTGAAGGCGCCCATTTCCTTGCCGTTGCGGAACAGTCGTTTGTTGTCCCACCAGTAGTCCCCGTCGGCCCACATTTTCGAGTCGATCAGGGCGATCCTGTTACCGGCAATTACGGCATGGTCGATGTCCGCGTGCTCTGTGCCCGGCCAGCGCAAACCGTTGATGAGTCGGGCGGAGGGCAGTCCCGGGAGGACTGACTCAGCAATGAGCCGTGCGGTGCGCTGTTCCCCTTCGATGCCGATCCTCGCGTTCTCACCGAAGCGGGCCACGGACAGGTCCCTGCCCGGGGTCCCGTGGACCTGAGCGTTAATGTACCGCTCCGGGAGGATGGAGCCAGCCAGCACGGTTGCGGGAGGTAGTTGTTTGCGCCTGGCGATCCACCAGGGCGTCATAGCGGCGAGCCACCAGAAACCTGCGGTGAGGACGATGCTCCAGATGCCGCTCTGCACCGCCGGGTTCAGCCCGTCGGAGCGGCTGTACATGACGGCTGCCAGGAGGGTAGAAATTACGGGCATGAGGCAGACAACAGCACCAATGATGAGGACAACTTTGCGCCACATCCTGATCCTGCTGGAAGCGGGGAAGCGGATCTTCACACCGTCACTGGGCGGCGTCTCCAGCGGGGGACGGAATTCAACTGCCGGACCGTGCCAGGCGAGGGCTGGCGGCGGCGTCTCCATGGGCCTGAAATTTGCTTCTGAGGTGTCCTGCCTGGGTCGTGCGCGGCGCTCCTGCTGGCGCGGAGGGTTGGAACCGGAGCTGCCTGCTGCCGTGTCTCTGAGGGACCGGTCATAAGCGTCCCGGAGCTGCTGGTCGGAGAGCGTGTCGTAAGCGGCCTGGACGAGGCGGAACAGGCCGGCGCTGCCGCCGACGTCAGGGTGGGAGGACCGGAGCTGGCGCTGGTACGCCTTTTTGATCTCAGACGTATCTGCCGTGGCGGGCACGTCCAGCACCTCGTAATGGGTGACAGTCGGTGACTGCGTCATCAGGCGGTTTCCTCTCGTTTCAGTTTCCGGGCCAACCCCGAAATAGTTCATCTGCCGAGGGACACCACAAGTCCCGCCAGGCAGCTGTTCCTCCTATGTGTGCGGCGTCGGTTGTTTTTCACCCCACAGAGAATGAGGGCTGGCCGACTGGTCTGCCCGGCCGCCCCGATCCATGACGCTGCAAAATCTTCTTATGCGGCAACGTCGCCGAGAGTGTGTCTGTACCCCGGACCAGACTCGAACTGGTGGCCTGCGGTTTAGGAAACCGCCGCTCTATCCTGCTGAGCTACCGGGGCGTGCAAGGTGTGCAGATCAATACGGTGGCGACACCGGCCAGTATGCGTCCGGGGAGCCCCGGCCGGGCAATTCCTTCGGTTCAGGCTTTCTTGACGGCCCGGTACGGTCTTCATGTGTGCGGCCGGCCGTAACGCTGTCTCCGCGCTGCCGGAATGTACCCACAGGAACTAGGGCGTGTCTCCCAGAACGGGGTTCTTTAGCCTTGATCCACCGATGAAACTTGGGGGTTGCCCGGCGGTTTAAACACGAAATGCCCGTCTTTTCGGGGAAAATTGGACTTACCACAGAACAATTTCCCGAAAATGAAGGGCATCTCGCAGATGCAAGTTTCCCATACCCGTGCCGCCGTGTCAGTTTCCTTTGATGAGGAAAACCTTGTGTCGCCCACGGGCCTTGTCCCGGTGATGCGGCTGGCCGAGGATGCTGGCCTGCATTCACTGGCTGATGAGTGGATCAAGATCCCGACGGACAAGGGGGCGAATGCCGGGTTGAAGGTCGCGGCCCTGATGGCGGGCATGGTCGCCGGAGCCGATTCGATTGATGACATGGCCGTGCTCCGCCACGGCGGGATGAAGAAGATCTTCAAGGGTTGCTATGCCCCGTCAACGCTGGGCTCGTTCCTGCGCGCTTTCACCTTCGGGCACGTGAAGCAATTAGATGCCGTGGCCTCCCGGCTCCTGATCAACCTGGCCCGGACGGCGCCCCTGTTCGGGGATCCATCCGGGAAGGACTTCCTTTTCGTGGATGTTGATGACACGATCATCGAGGTTCACGGCTACCAGAAACAGGGCTCCGGTTACGGCTACTCCGGCGTCCGCGGCCTGAACACCGTGCTCGCCACCGCCTCCAGGGAAGACACGGCACCGGTGATCATCGCCCAGCGCCTGCGCAAAGGGGCTGCGAACTCCGCCCGCGGCGCAAAGAAATTCGTCACCGAGGCCTTGGGGACCATCAAACGCACCGGCGCCACCGGCCCGGTGTTGTGTCGTTTTGATTCGGCCTACTACGGCTACCCCGCGGTATCGGCGGTCTTGGCCGGTGGCGCCGATGTCTCTGTCACAGTGCGCATGGATCCGGCCGTCAAACGGGCCATTGCCGCCATCGGTGCGGATGCGTGGACGCCGATCCGATACACGAACGCGGTCTACGACGAAGACACCCAAACGTGGGTGTCAGCGGCGGAAGTCGCTGAAATCCCCTTCACCGCGTTCTCCGGAAGGAAGAAGGCCGAGCGGATCTCCGGACGCCTGGTCGTGCGCCGCATCCCGGAACTGAACCCGAAAGCCACCCAAGTCCAGCCAACACTCTTTGACACGCACCGCTTCCATGCCTTCTTCACCACCGTCACTGCTGAGGCCCTGGATACGGTGGCTGCCGACAAAGTCCATCGCAAGCACGCCCGGATCGAGCAAGTCAACGCCGACCTGAAAGACAGCGCCCTGGCCCACCTACCCTCCGGGAAATTCGCCGCAAACTCTGCCTGGCTGGTCGCGGCGGTCATGGCTTACAACCTCACCCGCACCGCAGGGGTCCTCGCCGAAGGCCAGTTCGCCAAGGCCCGGACCGGCACGATCCGCCGCAAAATCATCAATATCCCGGCCCGGATCGCCTCCAGTGCGCGGCGTCAACAGTTGCACCTGCCTCAAGACTGGCCATGGAAAACCGAATGGGGGAACCTCTTCACAGCCACCCACGCACCGCCACGAGCCGCATAAAACCCGTCAACACAGCCATTCCGGCCCAACACAAGGAACCAGAAAGTGGAACACCACCGGCAGCGAGGCCGGCCCCCGGGCTGCCCAAAACCACAAGATCACCGAAAATTCAGATTCAGTCAATCTCCAAACCGGATCGGTGGATCAAGGTTTAGGCGCGATGCTGGGGTTTCCGAACACCCCTGAAGTAACAAGAATGCGTGCACCAACGCAGCGCGTACACTTCCATCATGGCCTCACCACGGACCCGCGGAGTCCTCAAAATCGCGGCAATCGCACTAGCATCCCTTCTCGGGATCGCCATCGCTGCTGGGGCGGTAATCGCAGGAGTTGTCGAATCCAGTAAGCCGGCATACTCTGTGGGCCAATTTCAAACAACGGCACCAAATCCTCCCACATCTTTGAGTTCTAAAGCCGTTCCTCAGACGGATGTGCTCGAGCGGAGCGAGGCCACTCTGCCGAGCACGAGCCAGGCAACTACCGAGATGTCGGTTCCACCGGAATCAGCCCTTGAACCCGAGGTAGCTCCGGAGGTGGAGCACACTGTTCCACCTGTACCGATCGTTCAGGTACCAGTAGCTGAATCACGACCTGCGGCGACGGCGACGGCGGCGCCGGAGAATATCTGTCCATCCGGCACAGTGACATCTGGATTGACCGACGTTACAACGCAGAACAAGCGCGAATGGGTCGTTGGATATTTGTTTGACCTAGTCGGACACGGCAGCATCCATAATGGTACGACTGCAGCGGTGGACGTCCCGCTGTACCTGCCATACATCGAGGGACTTGACACCGCCGGCCACCTGACAATGAATTCCTTCACCGGAGACTTCAACTACAATCCACCGACAGGAACGCCGCGGCCAGGAACCCTTTCACTGCTGCCAGGGCAGGCGTTGACATACACGTTCGCAGCCAAGGATGTCACCTCAGACAAGATGCGTAAAACTGTCGCTTGGTATGCCGATCCGAAGGAAGCCGTTTGGAATTACAGCGACATTCAGAATCAGATTGACTGCCCCGAGGTTCCCGTCGCTGCACAACCCGGCGGCCCGAGTATCCCCAACATCCACGTCGCTAAGTGACCTGCTGGAATCCGCCCGGCGGATTCGCAGGCACCACAAAGACCGCCAACGCGCCTTCAACATCTTCAGCATTGGCGAGCCATGGCAACCCGCTAGGACAAACTCGCCCTCACATACCGCGGCGGAGCGGTCCTCCGAGCAATCAGCATTTGGCTGACAGCTATAGGAGGCACGCCCTAGTAGCCGAGCTCTCGTGCGTAATCTTCCAGACTCCTACAGGGTTTACCTGTCCGCCCTGCTTCATCGGCACTGTAGACGACTACACTTTTCGGCCGGCCGGCGTCGACGGCGGCGTCGAAAAGATGAGCTGCGCCGTCCAGGGTGGGTGACACCACCCGCAGCAGCGGCACCCCGTACTCCCCGGTGACCAGGTTGTACAGCTCTTTGGCGTAGTCCCGGCTCATGAAGACGTTGCGGAAGCATCGCGCCGTCACCGCAGCTTTTCTATCGAAGACGGGCCGGCTGACCAGGCTCTCCAGCACGGCCATGTGGCCGCGTGCCTCATCTGCTGTCATTGCCGTCACGGGCAGCGGCTCGAGGACCACGTTTCCGATTCTTTCTCGGATCATTATCGGCCTTCCTTGTTTGCCGCGGCGCTCGGATGATGGATGTGGGTGTGCCGCTGACTGTCCCTATGCGCCGGAGTGGCCGACGGCCCTCTGCGGTTTTCCGGGACCGGCCGCATTCTTCATCCCCTCCAAGTTGCTGACGCTAGGATTCATCTCAAGACGCCGATGATGAAAGAAGGACCATGCCGGATTTGCCGGGAACGTGGCGGGAGCCACACCGAGACGTGAAGATCCCTTTTGAGACAGCAATCAAAGAATGGGCAGCGGCAGCGGTGCTTGTGTTGGAGGACGTCGCGGGAACGTACGGGGGCTACATCACGTATGCGGGCCTGACCACATGGGTCTTCGACGAAACGCGGATCTACACGCTTATGCTGCTGCCTAACCTGAGTTCAAGACTCCTGAACCGGGTGATCCGGATCTGCCATGAACGTGATCTGCCGGCGTTATCGTCGCTCGTTGTCAACGCAACAGACGGAATGGTCGGCTCTGGCTTCGACGAAGTTCTGTGGGCCGCCGGTCGTGAGGTCCCTGCTACAGATCTGGATCGCGAACGGGTGGCTGCGGCCGAGCGTCTGAAATGCTACCGGGTGTACTGCACAGACGTCCCGGCCGACGCAGAGCCGCACCTGACCGCCAAATACCAGGCGCTGGTGAGTCCGGTCGAAAAGGATGCCCCTAAACCGAAGCCGGTGTGTGTCGTGCATGGGATGCAGTTGCCGGTCACTGGCGTGTGTGATTACTGCGCTTAGCAGGCCTGTACTGCAGGTCTTCTGCATCGGTGCCCACTCGGCTTAACGGAAACATCACACAACCAGGATCGGCCCCTCCATATCCAACTGCCGTCAAGCCGTCCGAGATGGTACGGGTAGGATGAAGCAGCGCATCTAACAGGGGGTACATTGGCGAAGTCAAAGACGGTTTCCGGCACTGACATCCAGGGGTCAGATGATCCGAAGTTCCGGGCAAAGCACAGTATTCCTCCTGAGGTTCACCTGTTCAAGGGATACCGGGGTTTCATGACCTTCGACGGTGCGAACGTGATAATCGCTAGGACGAACGAAAAAGGCCCCGGCGGCCCGATGGAACCGACGGTTATCCCCTTGGAGTCGATCGAGTCCGTCCAAGTGAAAGATGCGAACATCGCCGTCAACGGTTATGTCCGAATCGTCACCCCGTCACGGGACGGGTCGCGACCAAGTGATTTAAGCGTCGGTCAAGCGATTGCCAATGGTCTGTGTGTGATTTTTTCGTTCGGGTCCAGATCGGCAGCCAACGACTTCCGAGATCTCATCTTGTCTGCCGTCGCGGCCCGCCCTACAGCCCCACTGCCTTTGCCGGACAACATGGTCGTGCCGTCGTGGACTTTTTCCGAAGCCATGGATGCTGTTAAAGCCCGGAACCGTGGACGAGAAACCGCCGTTACCGAGCGCTTAGATCTTCGCCGCATAGAGTCCGAAAACAGGAGGAAGAGTGACTCCATAGCGGAGATGTCCGAATACCGGAGGAAGTATGACATCCCCGCAGACTCCATCGTGGCTGTGGGGGTCGGCGGATACTGCGCCTTCGACGGCCGATTCGTCACACTTCAAAACGTCGGAATACTTGGCCGGTTGACTATCGGAAAGGGTGTCAAAAGGATTGCTGTCGGAGCCATTACCGCTGTCCAGATAAAGCCTGCCGGACCAATCGTGAACGGATTCATCCAGTTCACACTCCCCGGTGGGATAGAAATGAAGAGCAGCTTCATGTCGCAGACCTCAGATGCAGCCGGGGACGAAAACTCAATGATCTTCGTCAAGTCCCATGAGCCGGCGTTTCTAGCATTCAGGGACGCGGTAGAGGACGCTATTGTTGCCAGGAGCAGGCCTACACCAATAGCTCCTGCCGAGGACGATGTGATGACCAGCTTGGCAAAATTGGGGCAGCTAAAGGAACACGGGATCCTGACCCAGGAGGAGTTCGACACGAAGAAAGCGGAACTGCTGGGCCGTATCTGATACGGCCCAGCACCGGTAGTGGAACGTGCCGATCTCGAACGCGGCGTCTCCAGGTCATAGGCCCGGCGTATTGGTCCGTTGCGGTGCTGCACCAGGACATCAAGCTGGCTTCGGAGCCAGCGGGTCAGCCTTTGCTTTCCCGGCCCACTCCGTCATGTTCAGGACACCGCTCATACGAACGTTCCAGGTCGCAGTCCCCGGCTCCGTGGTGGCGCTTTGTCTGCGTCCACGTACACAAGGTGTGCCGGACAAGACCGGAGAACTGCTTGAAAGGCGGCGCGTCTGCGAAACGGTCGCCTTTGCGTAACAGGAGCCGGTCCTGCGCAATCGAGCACCGACAGTCCGGGAGCGGATCCGAAGATATCGCCGCTGGCTATCCGCCACGATGCGTACGGCGTCAGCGCTCCCCCGCTTCAGCGGAGTTTTTGGCAGCGTCCATGCGCGCTTCGTCGGCTGCATGCAGCTCGGAGAGCCGGATTTCTTTCCAATCACCGGTGATCGGGTCGTTCCGGAAGGCGTCGTCGTTGTCGGGCAGAAGCGCGTACAGATCACCGTTGTGTTGCATCCACTGGGTACGGTAAAGCCGGCCAGGAGTCATGAAGACCTGAGGCATACCGGTGTCGGCAACGATCGAACCGGGCTGCACCACAGGGACCGCCAAGTTGGCGAGTGCTTCACGAGCAGCATCTCCCTTCGATCCGCGGACAGGCTCAACGGCATCACGGGTCTTGACATACCTCCAGCCGTCAGCCACGACGGCACTCTCAACGTCCAAGCCGAAGACGACCTCACTGGTGTCATTGCTGAAGCCGTCGCGCCTGAACCGGACGGAGACATCCTTGCCGATGGTCGCCGCAACCTCTCTGGCGCTGACCTCGAGTTCGTTCAGCCGGGCCTGGGCTTCGGCGATCTCCGCGATGGCAGTTGCGGCATTGGACAGTATGAAGGCTCGGGACACAGTGGGCTCCTTGGAATCGATGGGCTTTCTCCAGCACCATGTGTACGGAGGGATCTGCTGCCCTCACCATGGTGAGCCCTCTAGTGGAGATCGTTTAGACGACTGGACCTTCCAGCGCGGCGTCCTCCGGCATAGGGAAACCGCTTTTGCGGAGCATTTTGGCCTTCGTCTCAAACTTTTTGGTCAGTAAGGCGTCGACGTCGTAGCCGGGGACTGTGACCGCAATCGCTTCCCCGATTTCACGCGCCTCAGCATAGTATTTTGCCGCATTAGCATCCAGCCCTGCCCGGTGCGCCGCATCAGCGGCTTGATGATATCGGGAGCTGATCATACATTCGACCTGCCAGCCGACCTCGTTTTCCGCTCCGCGGACCGTTTTGTACACTTTCCGGCCAACGACCACACGCTCGGAGGCGGCTTTTACTGCTCTTGTCTCCTTTTCGGCAGCCGCTTCGGCTGCTTCTTCGCGTTCGGCGACCCGGAACGGAAGCATTGATTTTTGGTCGACCGGGGCTGATGGGAAACATACGGTGCAGGAATCTTCGCCCGCCAGGCCGACGACACCGGCCTCGTCCTGACCGCTGTACGCCGGCATCCACCCGAACTGGGTGCTGGGGCGGCAGGTTGAACAGCTCCGGCTGCTGTGCAGGTGACCGCCGTTGTTCATCACCATAAAGAAGCGTGTCCAACCACCGCGGCGGGTGTATTCAGCCTCGAACGGTTTAATCGTTGCCTGCACTTCCGCCTCAGCACGGGCAGCCTCAGCCAGTGACTCGTATAAGTGGCCCGGGGCTGAACCGCCCCGCTTCTCGTAGCGCGCGATCGTCGACTCGAAGCCGGACGTCCAGGCAGCGGCCTTGGCCTGCTGGTAATACAGCTCCGCAAGCTCGGTGTCGATCACCGTCGGCGTAGCAGCCGCTAAGCCGTCCAACCCCTGTGGTGCGGGAGCTGTCGGAATCTGGAGTTTGAGCGAACTTTCCGCGTGCGGGGTGCTGGCGAATTCACCGCCAGCGGGGACACCTTTGGGTTGGCGGGAACGGTTGAATGAATTGTCCATACCTGTCTGTGTGCGGCTGGTACCGGGATCGTGGACCTGCGCGTCCAATTCGACCGCAAACTCAGCATGTAGCGGGCATCCGCGGTCGCGTTCGAAGCGGCACGTGTGTCTGAGGGTTAGACGGCCCCGGCGTTTCACATAATCAGGGATGTGGGAGCACCTTCAGTACTTCGTAGCAGGAGCAGGTCTCGAACCCGCCTACCCGTCCCCGTCGGCAGACGGGTCCAGGCCGGTAACCTTCCGGTACCGGGCGTCTCCAGGACGCCTTCCCTGCAGCCATTCGTTTTACGTGAGGTCTCAGTGGCCGCCCCTGCCGGGGAAGCCAACCGCACGCGGCACTATCGCAGCTCACGCGTCGCTGTCATTATTTGTGCTGCCCCCGGCGGGAGATCAAGCCCGCTGGCAACGAACCGCAGTCAGCGAGATTGCGGTTCAGCGTGGACCGGCCGGCGTCGATGCGCGGCATTCTCAGGGTTCGCACCCTGCGCTCTTCCTTTGAGCTACGGCCCTCCAAATGTTGCTCTGGCCAGCAATGAAGCTGAAATCCCCTATCCCTATCACACGGCTTTCCTAGGACACGTGCGCTTACGTTTCAGGTTCAACGGCGCATCCAGCCGGATAGTGTCGACCGGTCCCGCCTAGCGCTATATTCGTGACCTGCATCGTCTTGTCCGGCATACGCCGTTCCAGACCGCGGGCTGCCCGGATTCGAACCGGTCTGATTTCTCAGGTCCATCAGCCCTGCCGGATCCTTAGCCCGACTTCAGTTCTTGTTTCTACAACCCATGTGTGCGGAGTCCAGGAACTCTCTCACCGCAGGAAAACCCCGGTCCGGGCAGGCACCCCATCTCCGCCGGATTATTGGCCCGGTCCTTCTCTGCGCATTGTGTGCGCGGACCTTCCCCAGCCGCCCCGCTAGACTCCCCGGTTGGAGGAGTTGATCGTCACGGTGGTCAGTTCTTTGAGAGCAAGCTCGTGCAGCTGGGCGGCGGCATGAATCGCCTGCGCCTTGAAAGAGCCACCACGCGGGTCCGGTCCCTGGATGATGGTCTGCAGCGCATGGCGTACCGTAATCGCGTCGTAGGCATCGGTTTCAGGGAACTTGGCCAGGGCGTCACGGAACGAGTCTTTGACGATCTTTTTGCCGGGAAATCCGGCTTGGGTCAGCCACGGCATCGGCAGTTCACGGGCGGCGGCGGCAATCGCCAGGGCGTTCTCGATCTGTTCAGTATTCATGGCCTTTATGTGTGCGGAAACGCGGATCCCACTCACCGACCAAAGCCGGATTACAGGCCGTCCTTGTCAAAACGTCTCTGGCTGGCTGTGTCCTTAGAACGACGCATACAGTTTTCCGGTCGACGTAATGGTGCCGTCCGTATGGAAGAGAGCGCTGGAGCCCATGGTCGGGTCCACTGACGCCCGGGTCTTCCAGGCGAAGCGCTCAACGAAAGAGCGTTTCTGAACTCCGACCCAGATCTCCTGCAGGTACTCGTTGACCTGCGTTCGGCCGTAACGGGAGGGCTTTGTCGCGGTGGCGTCCCAGTCGGCCACCGCGGTCTCGGTGATCCAGACCGGCTTTCCCCATCGTTCGTGCAGCTCGTCCACTTTTCGGAGGAAGTTTTTCGCGTCCGGGCTCTGGTAAATGTGGGTGGCTACAAAATCGACCCGTCGTCCCTGTTTGAACGCCCTGGTCATGAAGTCGTTCATCCATGGGGTGTTCGGGCTGATTGTGGCCGGGCTGCCAAGCTTCAGCTTCGTCTTTTCCAGGATGGGCCAGAGCTCCAGCGCCCTGTCAACGCTCATATTGGACTGGTCGCGGTGGTCCGGTTCGTTGAAGCCGAGGAGGCGGGTTGATCCGGTCTTCCACAGGTTGGATTCAATCTCGGTGATTACGGCTGGTGTGGCTGAAGATGCGCCCCAGATCATCGGGGTGAAGTCGTTAACCGGTCGGCCAAGGGCCGGCAGCTTTCCCCAGGTGTAGAACCAGTCCAGCTCCAGTTGAAGCATCTGTTTGACGGCCAGATCGGCTTTCGCGCTGGTGCCGAAACCTTTGAGCACACGAGTTGTAGGGTTCGTCAGAGGAGCGTCGGCCAGGGCCGGGGCAGGCACTGCGCTTGCCGCCAGGATGGCTCCCGGCACGGCCAGGGTAGAGAGCTTGAGAAATTTGCGGCGATCCAATGCGTTCCTTCGTTCAGCGGCCGACAGGGTCGGCCACTCCGGTCGTCTCCGGGATGGCCGGATGTCTCACCAGAAAGCATGCGTAGATGGGGTTCACCGTCTCCCCAGGACGCAATACGGTGCCGCGCTGTGACGCGACTAATCCGCGGACACTCCCTCCGGCTAGTGGAACTGCTCGAACCGGGTATGGGGGTACCGTGCGGCGCCCGGGGATTTTCTCCCCTATCGCTTGCTGGCTTCTGCGAAGGGCGTTACGGCCGGCCAGTCACGTCCTGGGCTTCGGCTTCGGTGCGCGGAATCAGGGGATACTTTCGGTTGCTGCACTCCCTTGCACAGCGGTAGCGGCGCTTTGTGAACATGGAGCACTTCGAGGGCGAGGCGCTGGACTTTGAGCCGCCATTCATCGGCCGTGGCCTGTTCGACAGTGCGCCCGCGCAAGTATTCCTCCCCCACGATCCGGGCCATGGAGGCGGCGTCGGAAAGGTTTTCGCGCTGGGCGTCCTCGCGCCAGTTCTCCCGGTAGGCGATGAATTGACTCCGCAAGTGCCAGCGGCTGCGCCTTCCCAGCCGCGAAGGAAATCCAGCCAACAGGCACGCTCGGCCTCGGGCATGCCTGTGACGTCCTCTGTGGCGGCGGCGATCAGATCCACATTGAGACGGTAGCGGTTACAGGCCGGCAGCCCGGGTGTTCACCACGATGGTCGCGACTGGCGGTCATGGCTTCTCCTAACCTTTGACGCACAGCACTGTGCGAAGGTGCTGGACGACGTCAACGAGATCTTTCTGGGCATCGAGGACATCGTGGATGTCCTTGTACGCACCGGGGATTTCGTCAACGATCGCCTGGTCCTTGCGTGACTCGACCCCAACGGTCTGGGCAATCAGGTCATCGACTGTGAATGCCTTCTTGGCGGCGCTGCGGCTCATCTTCCGGCCGGCGCCGTGGGAAGCGGATTGAAAGGATGCGTCGTTTCCTCGGCCGCGGACCACGTACGATCCAGTGCCCATGGATCCGGGGATCAGCGCGAGGTCGCCTTTGCCGGCCCGGATGGCGCCTTTTCGGGTGACCAGCATGAGTTCGCCGTCAATGACCTCTTCGGAGACGTAGTTGTGATGACAGTTCAACTCATCACTGAACGTCACTTTAGCCGCGCCGAAATGCTTCGCGACCTGCTCCTTGAACAAGCCCATCATGACCGAGCGGGAGCGGGCAGCAAAGTCTTGTGCCCACCAGAGGTCACGACGGTAGGCGTCCATCTGTGGGGTGCCGGCAAGGAATACCGCCAAGTCCCAGGGCTCCTGACATGGTGAGTTATTGTGTGTGGGCTGGGGGCGCGGTTTTGACTTCGTAGCGCATGATGAGGTCTGTTCCGGGGTATCGGGTTTTGGTGGTGGTGAGGTGTTCGCAGAGCTCGCT
>NZ_JADNYM010000060.1 GCF_015708085.1 Arthrobacter terrae
TCGGCATAACAGGTGTAAACCTGCCCGGGCCTGGTCGCGGACAGTTCAGGGACCTTGCGGGGTGGGTGCCGTGCCTGCCGGCGGCGTTCCTTGACTTGGCTATTCTCCTCCAGTACCCGGTAGAACGTGGAGATCGAGCATAAATACTTTCCTTCGTCCAGGAGTTGAGCATAAATCTGGATCGGCGGCAGGTCCACGAAACGCGCCGAGTTCACGACCTCCAGGATATGGGCCCGTTCGTCGGGCCCGATCTTGTTTACCGGCACCGGCGCGGGGGCTGGAACGATGACCGGTGGGCAGGGTTTACGGGTTGCTGTGGCCCGGGATACCCCGGCGGTCAGGGCCGCTTCCCGGGTCGGGATGCCCTGCTGTGTGAGCGCGGTGTAGGCGTCCATCAGGGTTTCCTGTACCAGTGCTGTTGCTCCGCGCTTTCGGAGATGTCCTCCAAAAGCTGCCGTGCTTTTTCCATGATGGATAACGCTGCTTCGGTCCGTGTCAGCTTGCGTTCGCTCACCTCCAGCTGCCGACGTAGACGCCCGATTTCTGCTTGCTCGGGCGTGGGTTTACCGATTTTCTCGCCCGGCTTTTTACCCTCGAGCACGCCGGCGTCGCGGAGTTTGCGCCACTCGGTGATCTGCGAGGAGTACACGCCCTCGCGGCGGAGATAAGCGCCGCCGCCGGTGCCGTCGTCGCAGGCTCGTTGGTACGCCTCCAGATGGGCTAATTTTTGTCCCGGGGTGAACGACCTTCGAGGGGTCGGACCACCGGCACGGGGGCCTGAATTACTCATGGACCCATTCTCCCGCGGCAACGAAATTGTGGAGATAGACATTGATGATGTTCCTGGTTCTCGCCCTACGAATCAGACGGAGTTGCTATGAGCTGCTGGCCTTACCCAACGCTGACACGTAGGG
>NZ_JADNYM010000061.1 GCF_015708085.1 Arthrobacter terrae
AGCTGGATCCGGTCGCGGGGGCGGAGTTGATGGCGATTTTGAATCCGTTGTCCGCTCCGCGTCCGGATCAGCGGGGCGTGGACGGGTCCCTGGTCGGGGTGGATGCCCGGACCCCGGATCAGCGTCGGGCTGACGCGATCACTGAAATCGCCCGTGCTGCCGGGGCTTACCTCAACTTCCCCCACCCACAACACAACAACCCCAACAGCAGCGACAGCGACAGGACCGGCGGCACGGACAGCGCCGAAGCCAACGGCGCTATTGAGGGCATGGGTTCTTCTGAGGCAGGCAGCGGCGGCTCTGCCGAAGATGGTGATGGCGGTTCTGCTGGTGATGGGAGTGGGTGGGTGCATCCGGAAATGGATGCCCGGGCCCAGGCAGTAGCTGCTGCGGCCCAGGCCGAGGACCTGTTCTCCCTCACCCCAACCAACGACACCACGCCCACAGACCAAGACACCGGCAACGGCACCGGCGCTGACACCGGCACCGGTCCGGGAACGGAGGCGGAGACGGGATTCGGTCCAGAGACAGAGACAGAGTGTGTGTGATCAACTATTTGTAGGCCGTTTCAGCTAGGAATGTAGGCCAAGTTAGCGGCTCGTTTCAGGCCAAAAGAGCGCTAAGAATCAGGTCAGTTTTTTCCCCTCCAAATCATGGTTTCGGGGTTGGCCTTCAGATAGAGATCACCCGGTGGCCGGGGCCCGTCCAGAGTGTTGGGGACATGGGCCCGCCACTACCTCCGATAAGTTCCTTACGGCGCTGCCATTGCGAAGCGTATGCGCCGGAAGGGCTAGAAAGCAGATGACGGTACCCATGTCCGTACAAGAAAGTATCAGAAAGCTCGACTCCCAGGGGGTTCCTGGCCGTG
>NZ_JADNYM010000062.1 GCF_015708085.1 Arthrobacter terrae
CGGAGGGTGTCTGCTTCCCGGGATAGGGAGCCGTATACGCCGACGCCTTCAGCGACGGGCAGGAGCGCGGAGAGCCGGACCATCGCGTCGGGGGCCGGGCGTAGGCTGACGTGCCGGTCGTTGACGGCTTTCGTGTTCCGGGCCAGCATGGCGAGTGGGTCCAGGCGGTACGCGATCTTCTTGGCTTCGGCGCTGATTTGCTGGTATCCCATTACTGCCATGGTCCCGGTGTCGGCGGCGAGTTCGGTATCGACGGTTTTCCGGTCTTCCAGGGATAGGTACGCGGTTTCGCGTACGAGCAGGACTGCCCGGTATTCGTTGAGTTTGCCGGTGGCAAGGGCGGTGAAGGTGTGCGGCATTTCCGTGACCAGGATGTTCGCCAGGCCCAGGAGCTGGTTGCCTTTGGTGGGGGACTCCCGCCTGGCTAAAGCGATCTGGGCGCCGATGCTGTCCGCGAGCCTCGCGGCCCGCTGATCAGCCAACCGCCTCGCGGTTTTACTGCGAGACTGGTTGCCGGGCTGGTTTGCCGGTTTTGGTGTGGTGTCCGGGACAGGTGTGTCGTCGTGGGCCCGGTGCTGGGAGGCGGCGAAGGCTGCTGCTACCCGGGCCTGGGAGGCGCATAACGCGGCTTTGAGGTCTTCGTCTGCCCGGAGCAGTCCGATCTGTTCCCGGTCCCCGAAGTCCTCCGGCTCCATGAGTGCCAGTTCAGCGATCCAGCCCCTGATCACGGCCTCGTTCACCCGCCCGGCAGGAAGACCGAAGGACAGGACCGGTGCAACGACCACACCGGCCGCACTCGGCGAAGCGTTTACAGCAGCGTTTACAGC
>NZ_JADNYM010000063.1 GCF_015708085.1 Arthrobacter terrae
AACCAGGCCCGCATACGCCCGGTCACCCGGTACCGTTCCCGGCCGATCGCCAGCGGCTCCCCGGTATGCGGATGAATCAGCAACCTGATCATTTCAGGACACTCAGCAGCGAGCTGACGGGCCATATCCGGTGGAATCGGCCCGTAGCCTTCCAACTCAGCCGGTTCATCAGTTAACCCCAGCAAAGCGAACACCGGGACAGTGACCAAAACCTGCGCCCGCGGGAAAGGACACCCACCCACACTCCCAACCCCCTCATCAATCTCACCCGGGTCATCCACCTCATCCAACTCACCGAGATCCTCCAACTCACCCAGGTCCTCCAACTCACCCACGCCTCCAGGCTCACCGACGTCGATGACCACGGCAGGCCTGGCAGGCCCCGCAGGCCCGGCAGGCCTGGCAGGCCCGGTGAGGTCGATGACTGTGGTGTCTCCGGCGTCTCGAGCCTCTCCTGCGCCGCCCTCGACGGACCCAGCACGGGCCAAACCAGCTCCGGTGCCGTTGCCGTTGTCGTCGCCGTTGCTGTTTTGGCTGTTGTTGTTTTGGGCAATAGTGTGCGGGGTGGTGTTGTTGAGTAGCCAGTCGGCGGCGATGTCCAAACGCAGCTGGGTCAGTGTCCGGGGTTCATCCGGGCCCTGGGCCGCACGGGCGGCCTTGGTCGCCCGATTCCAGATCCCCTGAGCCGT
>NZ_JADNYM010000007.1 GCF_015708085.1 Arthrobacter terrae
ATCGAGCTCTGCAACCACCTCACCACCACCAAAACCCGCTATCCCGGCACCAATCTCATCCTGCGTTATCAAGTCAAAGACAAAGCATCATCTCGAAAAAATTAACTCGCTATATCCGGAGTCCTGAAGCTCCGGTCTGTGTTTTCCGCGGGTCCAGCCTCCCCGTGTGCCCCCGACGCGACTCGAACGCGTAACCTACGGATTAGAAGGCCGTTGCTCTATCCATTGAGCTACGGGGGCGACGAATGAAATAGTACTACGCGAGAACGCCCGGTCCCGAATGCTCTCCGCCGGAGCCACCCCGCATGCATCAAAAGGCATGACATAAATCACTCTGCTGGCGCCGTGCGGGTGGAGTCCGCTCCAGCGTCCTACTAGTGTGAGCATCACCACGATGTTCCACGGACCGATTCAGGAGTGAGTGCCTTGTCTAATCAACCGCAGACCCCGTCCACCGTTGCTAACAACACCCCGGCAAAGAGCAACCCCGCGAAGAACAGCCCGGTGAGAACCAGCCCTCCGGTGGGTTCCACGACCCTTTCCACCGAGCCAGGCCAGGGTCGGGGCAGCACCACGATCGCTGACGCGGTCGTTGCCAAAATCGCCGGAATCGCAACCCGTGAGATCCCGGGGGTCTACGCTCTCGGTGGTGGCGCGGCACGTGCCCTTGGGTCGCTACGGGACGCAATCGGGCAAAGCGATGTAGCGCAGGGCATTAGCGTCGAGGTCGGCCAAACTCAGGCCGCCGTAGACGTCACGCTCATAGTGGAGTACCCGCATCCCCTACAGGACGTTGCACGCAGCGTCCGGGATGCCATTTACACGGCAGTTGAGGACCTCGTTGGGCTGCAGGTGACGGAGGTCAACATCAGCATCACCGACGTTCATATCCCGACGGACGATGACAGGAACGCCAATGACGCGCATCAGGATACACAGAAAGAAGCCCGGGTCTCATGAGTACCACCGTGGCAGGTGTCGCAATCGGCGCGACATTGGCGATCACCGGCCTGGTCTTCGGATTCTGGGGCTTCCTGCTCGTCGCCATCTTCATGATTATCGGAGCGGTTCTCGGCAGGATCGCGGAGGGCCGGCTTGATTTCGGCGGGGTCGTAGACGCATTGCGCGGCAAGCGCTCCTCCTCATGAGTGTCGCGGTTCCTACGTCGGATTCCTCCGATACGTTGGGCAGCCCGCGTCCGCCATCTACGGTCCGCACACGAGCCGGCCATACCAGAATCACCGCGGGCGCCTTAATCCGCACGATCACGGCCGTGACGGCGGAGGCCTTCAGTATTCCGGTTGCCGATGTTAAAGCTTCGGTGGGCGACGACGGCGGCCGGCTCCGCATCGACCTTCGCCTTCCGATAGTTCTTCCGTCCTTTACCGAGGCGGCCCGACGGCCCGATCTCGTTCGTGCCGGCGGCGGCACAATGTATGACAGGGCGGACGCCGGCAGGTCCGCAGTGGCGGCCCGCGTCCGCGAGCTTACCGGCTCAGCGGTGGGGCGGATCGATATCCGGCTGACTGGACTTCGGCAAGAGGGGCAGGCGAAAGTCCGGTGAACCCACCAACCTACACGCGTCGTCTCACCCGGCGGGAAATGCATTCCTCACGCGCCGTTGCCGCCGTAATCACAGCCGTGGTGATCATCCTGGTGCTGGCTTGGCTGGGTACGGAAACCATTCTTTCCCTGTTAGGACGGCCACCCTTGCTGGTATCACCTCTGTCCATCGGAGGATGGGTTTCGGGTCTGCCGACAGCCACCGTACCCAGTGGGCTGGCAGCCGCCGGGGCCGGGATTGCGGTAGTGGGGTTGATACTCTTCCTGCTGGCGGTGCTTCCTGGCAGCAGGGGACGGCATGTGCTGCTGAGTGAAAGGAGCGCCGTGGTGGTCGATGACGACGTCGTCGCCGCCGCGATCTCCCGCGCCGCACGCCGCAGCGCGTCCCTGGTGCCGGAGCAGGTTAACACACGGATCAGCCGACGACGGCTCGAGGTCATGGTGTATCCCACCTCCGGCGTCCGCGTTGACTGCGAGTCCATCCGGGCAGCAGTGCAGGAGGAACTTTCCCGCTACGCTCTCCAACCCGCCCCGACCGTAAAGATCACCGTCAGCACTCGAGGAGCAGTGGGAGTATGAGCAGCACTCATCGCGGACTGAACCGTATTCTGCTGGGCGTGCTGGGCCTTTTATTGATGGCCATCGGCGGCGTCACTGCAGCAGCGGCGTTGGTGCCAGCGGCGGGTGCACAGTGGACCAGCACCACAACCGCAGCATGGAACTCGGTGCTGAAGATTTTCCGCAACGCTCCCGTTGGCACCCTCGATTTCAGCTGGTGGACACTGGCCGTTTTGGCGGTCCTGCTCATCGGCATTGTTCTGGCGTTTTGCTGGATATTTTCACAGGGCGGCGGCCACTTGGCCCGGATCGGCACCGCTGAGGCGGGCAGTACCGCCAGTGCCGGGAGTCAGGACACGCCTGGTTCAAAGACAGTGCACGGCACCACAACAGTGGAAAGCTCCGTAGCCGGTCATGGCATCCGTGCAGCACTGAAAGCCGACGACAGAATCCTTTCGACGTCCGTCTCGGCCTGGAATGTCCGGGGAACGGACGCACTAAGGCTTGGCATCCAGACGCGACAAGGCTCCTCGCCAAAGGAGATTGCAGACCTGGCGGAGGAAGCGGTTCATGGCCTTGACGAGTTGCTCGGAGTCGCTGTCCCGGTCTTGATCCGCATTCACAGCGGGCTGCGGAGTCGGTTCGCCGGCGCGGGAAGGGTCCGGTAAGCGGACACGTATGCCGTTGGCCTGCCTCCCCCGGAACCTCCGGTGCGCCCAGAATAGAAATGATGGTCTTTGAGTTCCGCACCCAGGGCGCAGCCTGATGCAACACCAGAGGACACAATGGAGTCCTATCCGACACCGCCCGGCACAACGTCACGCGTCAGAACACCAGGGAACACAACGTCACGCGCTGAACCGTTTCCAGACTCGATGTTCGGTGAGCAGTTCACCGACTCTGGTCACCACGTCCTCCGGCTCCCCGAGTACCAGCCCTGCTGCGGATAGGTCAATGGCGCCCGCTGCCAGAACTGCTGCCGCGCTTCCCCAGCCGCCGATCGCTTTGGCATGGCGGAAGGTTTCGGTAACCATCAGGAGTATCCGAGGATCCACTGGCTCCCCTGTCTCTGATGTGGCCAGCAGGAGAGCATCGAATTCCGTCGAATGTGCGGTTGCGTAGCTCCGCTGCACCGGCTCATCGGTATCCGTCAGCATCCCACCCGTTGGAGCGATGACCAGCGGCACCATGCCGGCAGCCGTTATCGCGTCGCGGGCAGTGAGAACTTTGTCCGCGTCGGTGCCGCTGTCAGTGACTATGCCGATTACGCGCCCGTCCGTCGGCCATTTCCGGCCAACCTGGGATACGGCCGGGCTCGGCTGCGGGTTACCCGGCTGCTGCTCCGGTTCGGGCACCGGCAGACCCAGGCCAGCGGCGACACCGGAGCAGAGCCCAGCATCAATGTTCGCCAGCGATTTCAATTGGCGTTCCCGGATAGCCGTCTCGTAGCACTTTCCAAGTTCAAAGGTGTATGCCTCAATGACGTGGGACTGCTCCACTGTGCTCAGACTGCGGTAAAACAGTGTGGCCTGGCTGTAGTGATCGTCAAAGGTGGCCGCTGCATCGCGGATCTTCACCCCCTCGGCCACGGGCTGCGGGATGTCGATGAAGGCGCCGTCCTGGCTGCCGGCGTGGAACGGGCAGCCGCCGTCCAGGGAATTCGGACGGTACGGGGCGACGCCGGCGTAATCGGCGCTCTGGTGCATCCCGTCGCGGAGCATATCGTTGACCGGGGCCTGCGGCCGGTTGATAGGAATCTGGGCAAAGTTCGGGCCCCCCAATCGGCTGATCTGGGTGTCGAGGTAGGAGAACATTCGGGCCTGCAGCAAAGGATCATTGGTGATATCGATGCCGGGTACCAGATGGCCGGGGTGGAAGGCCACCTGCTCCGTCTCGGCGAAGTAGTTCTTAGGGTTGGCGTTCAATGTCATAAGCCCCAACGGCTGGACCGGTGCCAGTTCCTCTGGAATGAACTTTGTAGGATCCAGCAGGTCAATACCTTCAAACATTTCATCGTCGGTATCCGGGAACACCTGCACACCCAGCTCCCAGGCAGGGAAGGCACCTGCCTCAATCGCGTTGGCAAGGTCGCGCCGATGAAAGTCCGGGTCTACGCCGTTGATCATTAGCGCTTCTTCCCAAACCAGCGAATGCACACCCAGACGGGGCTTCCAATGGAACTTCACTAAGGACGTCTGATCATCCGCGTTGACAAGACGAAAAGTGTGGACGCCAAAGCCTTCCATGGTCCGGAATGAGCGCGGGATACCCCGGTCCGCCATGAACCACACGGTGTGTGCTTGGGCCTCGGTATGGAGGGAGACGAAGTCCCAGAACGTGTCGTGAGCACTCTGTGCCTGCGGGATTTCACGGTCCGGATGTGGTTTGACTGAATGCACCACGTCCGGGAACTTAATGCCGTCCTGGATGAAGAACACCGGAATATTGTTACCGACCAGGTCAAAAGTGCCCTCGTCGGTATAGAACTTGGTGGCAAATCCTCGTGTATCCCGTACCGTGTCCGCCGAACCGCGAGAGCCGGCTACCGTGGAGAAACGCACGAAAACCGGAGTCTGAACATCCTTAGCCAGAAACCCCGCCCGCGTGATGCGTGTTCCGGTTCCGTAGGATTGGAAAATGCCATGCGCCCCCGCTCCGCGGGCATGGACCACGCGCTCGGGAATACGCTCGTGGTCGAAGTGGGTGATCTTTTCGCGCAGGTGGTGGTCCTGCAGCAGGGTGGGCCCCCGGGTTCCGGCCTTGAGTGAGTGATCAGTGTCGCTAAGACGCAGGCCCTGAGCCGTGGTCAGATAAGCCCCGGATTGGGACGCCGAACCTGCCGGAGCACCGGTAGGGACCCCCGTCGGAGAAACCATCTCCGGTCCGCGCTGGTCAGACTTCGGCGGCAGCGGGCTGTGCGGAACGGTTTGTTCTGGAACCTGCGGCGGCTGGGCTGCCGGCGCTCCGGGAATGGGCTTCTTGGATGACGACATATTTCCTCCTCGACGTTTACCACGTGGGCGCTGCCTGACCCCCGCTACAGTCAGCGTGCTTATCACCCTACGGCTCCCGCCCGGGCAGATTCAAGGAACGCCGGAGGACTATCCCGTACTCCCGCTGGGAGCCGCTGGGAAATACCTCCGCCTGGCGTATTCGGCTCACGTTCACAGTGCGGAAGAACATCCGCAGCGAGGCCAGAGGCAGAGCGCAAGGCTCGTAGGTATACCTCGTAGGTATACCCTGTTGGGAAACAGCTTGGTCACGGTGGTGGAAAGGCGAGCCCGATGATTGATCGTATTGCTGATATTTGGGGGACACGAACGCCGTATGCCCGTGGCGGACACTGGCCGGACCGAATAGACCAACTGCTGGCCGACGGCGTCATTGAGAGTGAGGTGGATCGCTGGGTTCAGTCGGCATGCGTACTGTGCAGCAACGGCTGCGGTCTGGATATAGCTGTCAAGGACGGCGCCATGGTGGGCGTGCGCGGCAGGGCGGCCGACCTGGTCAACCACGGCCGCCTGGGACCGAAAGGCCTCTTCGCCAGTTGGCAGGGCGTGTCAACCAAGGAAAGATTAACCCGGCCGCTCATTCGCGAAAACGGAACCCTCGTGGAAACCGATTGGGACACCGCCATGGACCGGATTGTGGAGCGCAGCGGCAAGCTGCTGGCGGAGAAGGGTCCGCTCTCGCACGCCTTCTACACCAGCGGACAGCTCTTCCTTGAGGAATATTATGCACTGGCTGTGCTTGGCAAGGCCGGTATCGGCACGCCACACATGGATGGCAATACCAGACTCTGCACCGCGACCGCGGCTGCGTCGTTGAAGGAAAGCTTCGGTTCCGACGGCCAGCCCGGCACTGCCGCCGACGTCGACGAATGTGATGCAATCTTTTTGTTCGGCCACAACGTCGCTGAAACGCAGACCGTCCTGTGGTCCCGCATACTGGACCGGCTCGGCGGCCCGGACCGGCCCGCCGTCGTCTGCGTTGACCCTCGCAGGACCGAAGTTGCCCAATTGGCGGACGTGCACCTCGCGCTCAGGCCGGGAACGAATCTGGCTCTGATGCATGGCCTGATCCGTGAGCTCTTTGTGCATGGCTGGATCAATGAGGAGTTCATTGCCGCGCACACGCTCAAGGTGGAAGATCTGTCCGCCGCAGTCGAGAAGTGGACGCCGGAGGCTGTAGCGGAAACCTGCGGGGTGGAGGCCGAGGACGTCCGTCGCGCTGCGGAAATTTTCGGCACCTCGGAGCGTGTCCTCTCCACCGTATTGCAGGGCTTTTACCAGTCCTCGCAGGCAACGGCCGCCTCCTGCCAGGTGAACAACCTGCATTTGCTGCGGGGCATGATCGGGCGCCCCGGCTGCGGAATACTGCAGATGAATGGGCAGCCAACCGCGCAAAACAACAGGGAATGCGGGGCCGACGGCGATCTTCCGGGCTTCCGGAATTGGGAAAACCCGGACCATGTCAATGAGCTCGCTGCTTTGTGGAATGTGGATCCGGCGGTTATTCCCCATTGGGCGCCACCCACCCATGCCATGCAGATCATGCGCTACGCGGAGCAGGGATCAGTCGGTTTCCTGTGGATTTCCGCGACGAACCCCGCAGTCTCGATGCCCGAACTGCCCCGGATCCGGGAAATTCTCGCCCGCGAGGAGCTCTTCGTCGTGGTGCAGGACCTCTACATGACCGAGACGGCCCAATACGCCGATGTGGTTCTTCCGGCCGCGGGCTGGGGGGAAAAGACCGGCACCTTCACCAATATCGACCGGACGGTTCATCTGTCTGAAAAGGCAGTAGAACCACCGGGCGAGGCCCGCAGCGACCTGTCCATCTTCCTTGACTACTCCCGGCGGATGGACTTCCGGAACAAGGACGGTAAACCACTGCTGGGCTGGGCCGGTCCGGAAGACGCGTACCGGGCCTGGCAGGAGTGCACCCGAGGGCGGCCCTGTGACTACACCGGGATCAGCTATGCGAAATTGCGCGGCGGCAGCGGCATCCAGTGGCCATGCAATGACGAACGCCCCGATGGTACGGAGCGGCTATACGCGGACGCTGATTTCCCAACGGACCCGGATTACTGCGAAAGCTACGGGCACGATCTGCTGACCGGCGCCACCGTAGGTCCGCAGGCCTACCGTGCGATGGCTCCCGGTGGAAGAGCGGTGTTCAAAACCGCATCGTATGCGCCGCCGCACGAGGAACCCGATGGCGACTACCCGTTCCGGTACACCACCGGCCGCACGGCCTACCACTTCCACACCCGCACCAAAACTGCCCGGTCCAAGCCACTGAATCGTGCTGCGCCGGATGCGTGGGTGGAACTGTCGGCGCCCGACGCGACCCGCATGGGCGTACTCGAGGGTGACATCGTCTCGGTGCGCTCACGCCGCGGCGAAATTGTGGTCCCGGTCCGGGTCGGAGATATTCGGGAAGGAACCGTCTTCGCTCCCTTTCATTACGGATACTGGGACGCGGGCGGCAGCCCGGACGGGCATCCTCGGGCAGCCAATGAGCTGACCATGACCGAGTGGGATCCGGTCTCGAAACAGCCGGTTTTCAAGAACGCCGCAGTGCAGGTCAAGCGAGTCGCTGCCGGCGCCGGGCCGTCCCCTGCTCCGACGACGACGGCGTCACGACCCGCCGGAACGGGCGCCTACGGTGCCAGTCACGGCAGTGCCGGTCACGACGGCGCCGGTCGCCACGGATCCCCTGACAGCAGATCCGCTTACGGCAACGGCGCCAATACAGGCCAGGACGGCTCTGCTGGAGACGGGGCGATTCCGGCAACAGCGATTCCAGCCACAGGGATTCCAACCACAGGGATTCCAACCACAGCGATTCCAACCACAGCGATTCCAGCCACAGTGATTCCAGCCACAGTTGGAGGACCGGACGCAGAAGTCCAGGAGACGTTCCCACTCCCTGGTGCGGACGGCAAGAACGGAGACCGGTCATGAAACTCCCGGTGTATCTTGGGCTACTGCGCAAGGCAGAGGCTATCTTGGCAGATTCCTACCGGCAGGTTGCCAACGGCCACGGCGAGGAACCCGACGTCCATTTTCTTTGCCTGACGCTCGCCAAGCAGTGTGACGCGCACGAGCAGACGCTGCAGGCCGTCGTCGACCGTTACGGCGAATCAGCGCCAGAGGATGAGCCGGAGCGGCTGCACGCGGAGGGTCTGTCCGAAACACGCAGCGGCCCGCTCGGCCTGCTGCGGGATTTGCAGGACCTCTATCTGCTGGCCAGCCTGGTCGACGTCACCTGGACCATGGTGAAGCAGGCGGGAGCGGGACTGCGCGATGAGCAATTGCTGGAGGTGGTCAGCCGCTGCGACCAGGAAACTGAAACCCAGTTGGGGTGGCTGCGCACGCGGATGAAGCAGGCCGCTCCGCAGGCGCTGATCGCAGCCTAATAGCGGTCGGCACCGTTTTCGCGGCGTTGCGAGGCCAGCAGGCACTCAGTAGGCTTAGCAGTTGACTGACGGCCTGATCCTGGCCACGGTAGACAGTGAATCCGGCCCCGGCCAGATGGAGGACTCAAATGGGCTCACACGGAGCAGAATCCAGCACCGCAAAAGCCAGCACGGCGCCGGATCCCGACGATGACCGAAAACCGGACACGCCGCAGCAGATAGACAAGCCCTCGTGGAAGTACATTGCGGGGAAAACGCTCCGGGAGTTCATCAAGGACCAGTGTCCGGACCTGGCCGCTGGCCTGACATTCCGCGGGGTATTGGCCGTTTTCCCTGCCCTGTTGGCGCTGGTTTCACTGCTGGGCGTTGTTGGACAGGCCGAAAAAACTACTGCGGCCGCCCTGGAAATCCTGCGGAAACTGGCACCGCAATCTACGGTTGACCTCATTGAGGGCCCGCTGAAGCAACTGACCCACTCTTCCAGTGCTGGTTTTGCTTTGATCGTGGGAATTCTCGTCGCATTATGGTCGGCGTCCGGTTATGTCACCGCATTCAGCAGGGCCATGAACCGGATTTATGAGATTGACGAGGGCCGGCCTTTTTGGAAGCTGCGGCCAATTATGCTCGCTGTGACCGCCCTGGCGATCGTACTGGTGGCGCTAATGGGCCTGATGTTGGTGCTCACAGGTCCCATTGCCCAGGCCGTGGGAGATGTCATCGGACTCGGCAGCACGGCCGTACTGGTGTGGAACATCGTGAAATGGCCGGTGCTGGTGATTCTTGTTGTGATCGTGATAGCAATCCTGTATTATTCCACCCCCAACGTCCAGCAACCCAAGTTCCGCTGGATCAGTATGGGTTCGCTGATCAGCCTGGTCGTCTTTATCCTCGCCTCACTGGGGTTCGCCGTTTATGTGGCGAACTTCAGCAACTACAACAAAACGTACGGAACGGTTGCGGGCGTCATAGTGGCCCTGCTTTGGCTCTGGATTCTGAATATGTCACTGCTTTTTGGAGCTGAATTTGATGCTGAACTGGAACGCGGCAGAGAGCTGCAGGCCGGAATTGCTGCTGAAGAAGCCATCCAGCTCCCCCCGCGGGACACCGAAGCGAGCGATAAGCAGCAGGCAAAGGCGGACAAAGAAGTTATCAAGGGCCGCCGACTGCGCCAATCCGCGGAGGGGGAAGAAGAAAGGAGCACGTCCACGGGAAAGCCCGCCGAGCCGGATTCCGGGTCTACGGGGAAATGACGCTTTTTCCTGCTGAACGTCTTGCTTTCATAAGCAGCCTTATGGTTAAGATTTGAGAGTAGGACCGAACGGGATCGACAGACGAATAGCTTCCCGCCCCACCACCAAATCACCCGTCGAGCCACCTCGGCCCGCCGCACGGCAGCCAACCGGCCGCCGGCGTCGGCTCACTCCCATGGAGGAATCACGATGAACACTAGCAATTGGCCGGACGATTCAACCTCGACAACCCCCAAGGCCAAGGACGAAGCCAAGCAAGTTGGCCGTGAGGGTGCCGAAGCCGGCGCACACGTCGCCCAGGCTGCTGGGGCTGAAGCCAAAAACGTTGCACACACGGCAGGACGCGAGGCCAAGAACCTGATTGGAGAGCTTGGCGATGACCTCAAGTCCCAGGCTGGGGCGCAACAGCAGAAGGTTGCAGAGGGGCTTCGGTCCATCAGCGAGGAACTCAAGGGCATGGCCGAGAACAATCAGCAGGACGCTGGCACGGCTACCCACTGGGTCCACGAGGCGGCCCGGCGGACGGGAGACGCAGCGGGTTGGCTGGACGAACGTGATCCCGGGTCCTTGGTTGACGAGGTCAAACGCTTTGCCCGTCGCCGGCCGGGCGCCTTTCTGGCCATAGCCGCCGGCGCAGGACTGCTCGCCGGCCGCTTGACGCGCGGACTCACCGGAGACTCCGGCGGACAGACAACGTCAGCGGCGCCCCAGGGAGGAACCAGCGGCTCCCTGCGCACAACGCTTCCGCCTGCCCCATATACCAGCCCTTCGGAGCCAGCTAAATTACCGCCAACACCCGAATATCATTTGGCGTCAGGCTCCGTCGCGGAAGCGAGCGGTACCGGCGGGCGAGCCGGAACGGCCGATGCCGGGCTATACGAGTCCGATGCTTCCCTTGACACCTACACCGGCGACGATGCAACCATCGGCTACGATGCGGCGTCGGGAGGTGTCCCGCCAACGGTGTATCCGCCGGTCCCCGGGCGCGTTGGCGAGAATGCTGACGACATTGCTGATGGTGATGAGAGGCGGCTGCCATGACCGATCCGGTGAACTCCTATTCAGGGACAGTGCCTTCAGGTGCAGTTCCCCCAGGCGCATCGAGCGAATTCGTGCCGGAGAGGGACAGCGCCGAAGAACGCGCCGCGTCAACGTCCCTCGGCGAACTGCTCGGTGAAGTCAGCTCTGATATTTCCACCCTGATGAGACAGGAAGTGGAACTTGCCAAGGCGGAATTGCGCGAGTCGGCTACGCGAGCCGGCAAGGGCGCCGGGATGCTGGCTGGTGCCTCCGAAGCTGCCCGCTTCTGCCTGCTTTTCCTCTCCGTGGCACTGTGGGCTGCCTTGGCCATTCCGCTTGGCGCGGGATGGTCTGCCGTCATAGTTGCCGTCATTTGGGCCATCATTGCCACGATTCTGGGCCTTGTGGGCAAGCGTGAGCTGTCAGCCATTCGCGGGCTTTCCCGCACTACCGAAACCATGCAGGAAATCCCCGCGGCGCTAAAGCCCGGAAAGGACTAGTCATGAGCCAGACACCAGAGGAAATTCGCCGGGAAATTGACAACACCCGTGGGCGGCTAAGCACGGACGTCGATGCGATGGCAGATAAGGTCAATCCAGCCAGCGTTGCGCACCGGCAGACGGAAAAGGTACGCAGCACGCTGCGCCAGACAAAGGAGCGGATTATGGGCTCTACCGATAACTCTTCAGACTCGGCACAGCCGACACTGCAGGACGCCGGCGAGACAATTCGTTCGGTTCCCGGACAAATCAGCAGCCAAACGCAGGGCAATCCGCTGGCCGCCGGTCTGATTGCCTTTGGTGCCGGCTGGTTGCTCTCCGCGCTCATCCCGGCCAGCGACAAGGAGAAAGAGCTGGCCTCGACAGTGAAGGACAAAGCCCAGCCCCTGGTTGATGAGGTTGGGCAGGCTGCGAAGCAGGTCGCCGACCACATGCAGGAACCGGCCCAGAATGCTGTGAACGAAGTCAAAGACAGTGCGGCAGAATCGGCGCAATCCGTGAAATCGGAAGCCACCTCAGCTGCCTCAGATGTTGGTGGCCGGGCAAAGGAAGCGCAGCAGAACGTGAAATCCAGCTGATTGATGGTCCTGGTGCAGCTGAGCATTCCTCAGCTGCCTCCCGCGTCCACCGGTGCCACCGGTTTTTACCGGCGGCGCCGGTGGACGCGGGTCAGGGCTTCAGCACCACCTTGATGCAACCGTCTTCCTTCTTTTGGAACTTCTGGTACATCGCCGGCGCTTGGTCCAGACCCACAGTGTCGGTGACCAGGTCCATCACTCCCAGCGGATCGGCGTCATTTTCGACCAAGGGCATCAGCTCATCCACCCACCGTTTGACGTTGCATTGCCCCATCCGCAGTTGGATCTGCTTGTCGAACATTGACAACAAAGGCATCGGGCTGACCTCGCCACCATAGACGCCGCTCACTGAGACAGTACCGCCACGCCTGACGGAGTCAACGGCGGCATGCAAGGCAGCCAGGCGGTCGACGCCCGCGGTCTCAATGGCCTTCTGCGCCAGCTTGTCCGGCAGGAAACCAACGACACTTTGGGCCAGGGCACCGAGCGGTGCGCCGTGGGCCTCCATACCGACAGCGTCGACTACCGAGTCGGGTCCCCTTCCATCTGTCAGTTCCCGCAACTGTTCTCCGATGTCCTTGGCGTACTCCATTGTTTCGACACCGTGCCGGTCCGCCATAGCCCGGCGTTCAGCCACCGGATCGATCCCGATCACCCGATAACCCAGGTGCCGGCCGATCCGGGATGCGAACTGGCCAACGGGACCCAGACCGAAAACGGCCATCGTGCCGCCGTCTGGTACGTCTGCATACTGCACGCCCTGCCAGGCTGTGGGCAGGATATCCGAGAGAAACAGATATCGCTCGTCAGGAAGTTCATGCCCCACCTTGACCGGTCCGTAATCGGCATGCGGTACGCGCAAGTACTGAGCCTGGCCACCCGGGACGGAACCGTACAACTCCGAGTAGCCGAATATTGCCGCTCCGGTGCCTTTTGACTTTACCTGCGTCGTTTCGCATTGCGACTGTAACCCGCGCAAACACATGTAGCAGTGGCCACAGGCAATATTGAAGGGAATGACAACACGATCACCCTTATGCAGTCCGGTGACAGCCGATCCCACTTCCGCCACAATGCCAATCGGTTCGTGTCCAAGGACATCGCCCTTGTGCATGTATGGACCCAGCACCTCGTATAAATGCAGATCGGAACCACAGACGGCGCTGGAGGTGACCTGGACTATGGCATCCGTCGGTTCTTGGATAATCGGATCCGGCACCTCTTCCACGCTCACCGAACGCTTTCCCTGCCATGTCAAAGCTTTCACCAAAGCCACCTCATTCCGGGTCGGATTCTTAGCTGCTAAGTATGCTGGCGTCCCGATATGGCCGCAACCAAGGAGGCCAGGCGCTCGTTCCCGGGGAGAGCATCCAACAAAACCACCTTTCCGTCCGGACCGGCCAGTGGAATACGCCAGTTCGGGTACTCATCGCTGGTGCCGGGCTGGTTTTGCGTGCGGGTCTCTCCCACCGCATCCACCAACGCGACTCCAAGGAGGGACGATGGCGTCGCAGCAGTGAACTCATAGAGCGCTTCCACGGTGCTGCGAACCTCGTTTTCGTTGAGCTCCCCCGATGCATCCGGGGCAGGGTGGCCCGGAGCCAAAAACCCCCGGGAGCGCAGCAGCTCAAAGACGTGTCCCTGCGCAGCGGCATCCGCCGCGCGCTCCTGCTCAACCGGCCGGTTGAGCAAACCCAAGGACTCGCGCAGCGACACATGCTCGCCGGCCAAGTAACCCGCGGTCGGTGGCAGGTCATGGGTATTTACGCTCGTCAGGCACGCCTGGCGGTATTTTTCCGGCGGCAATGGCCCATCGTTCTCGCTTTCAAACCACAAAATCGATGTGCCGAAGATGCCCCGCTCCGCCAAATAATCCCGCACCCAAGGCTCAAATACTCCCAGATCCTCGCCGATCACCACTGCCCCGGCCCGCTGAGCCTCCAGCGCAAGAATACCGATGAGTGCCTCATGGTCATAGTAGACGTACGCCCCTTCGCCCGGGCCGGCACCTTCCGGAATCCACCAGAGCCGGAAAAGGCCAAGAATATGATCCACTCGAATGCCCCCCGCATGCCGCAGAAGATTACGCAGCATATCCCGGTACGGTGCGTAGCCTGCTGTTTCCAGCGCGGACGGATGCCACGGTGGCTGTGTCCAGTTCTGGCCCTGTTGATTAAACATGTCCGGCGGCGCTCCAACGGTAACCCCGCAGGCCAGCACATCATTGAGCATCCAGGCATCCGCGCCATGAGTGTCGACCCCCACGGCCAAATCATGCATTAGGCCAATGCCCATGCCCGCATCCTTCGCGGCCCGCTGCGCCGCCTCCAGTTGCTGGTCACAGATCCACTGCAGCCACCGGTAAAACCCAATCCGGTCTGCAAGCACCTCCCGCTGGGCCCGAGCACCGGGCGTATCCGGACCGGAGAATTCGGTGCTCCACTGCGGAGCATCGGCCGGAAACCTCTCGGCCAAAGAGCACCAGAGAGCAAAATCGTCTAATCCCCGGCCATGAAAATTAAGGAAGGCATTGAACTGCACAGAACGCGCCGGCCCCAGTTTCACGGTATGAATGAGTTCCAGAGCAGCGAGCTTTGCCGTGTAGGTCGTGTCCCTGTCCAGCATCCCGGCGTTGTAATTGGCCGGGTGCAGGGACGCCGCCAACCGCTCCACCTCGGTCCGGTCGCCAGCAGAAAGGTAGGCGTACTCGGGGATGTCCTCAACTCGAATGTACAGCGGGTGAAAGAACCGCCGGCTACTGGGCAGATACGGCGACGGTTCCACCGGCGGTACCGGATCGCCCGCGTGCAGGGGGTTGACCAGCACGAAACCGGCACCGTATTCCGCACCTGATATCGCCGCAAGATCGGCCATATCCGCGAAATCGCCGATCCCCCAGGAACGCGAAGACCGCACGGAATACAACTGGGCCATCAAGCCCCAACTGCGCTGACCGTTCGAGGAGGCAGTAGCCAACCGCGCGGGCGTGACCACCAGTCCGCATTCGGCCGTGACGTCGTCGTACCCCGCGTGCAGAACGTGCCAGCCCAGCGGCAACTGCTCCGGGACCGCGAAGAGCAGCCGTGAAGTCGGGACGCCGGCAACAACGCGTAACTGTGGGTCCCCTGCGGGCCGGCGCACTTCATACCGGCTACCGTCCTCCGCGATAATCCACACCTGAACGTCACTGCCAGCGCGGGCGTGGACAGTAACATTCTTTTGCTGCCCTTCATGAATAACGACGACGGACGGCAGTAGTCGCTGCCAGGGGCCCGTCTCTGCGGCAAGCAACGACCCCTCAATGTCCTGAACGGTGCCGGTCTGGACGTCCATGGCCGCGAGAACTTGCCGCAAGGTCGTTTCCGATACGTCACGTTCAGCCCCATCCCAGCCACGAAAGGAAGTTCCGACGCCGTGGGCCCGAGCCAGCCTCAGCAGCGCCTCGGGAACGCGCGGTATTTGGCTAGATTTCTGTGCATCATCCATGGCCCCACTCTATTAGCTGCACCGCTTTGGCCCGGCACAATAGAGCCGAAGCAGAACCCCTACCCGCCTGGCACTCCCGGTGGTCCTGACCGGATGCTTATGTCTACAGTGGTAGGGAAGACCATCTGACAAAGGAAGACTATGGAGGGAAACGTTATGGCACGTATCGCCATTATTGGAGGACACGGGAAAGTCGCCTTGGAACTGGCGCGCATCCTCACGTCTACAGGGCATCAGGTCAGCTCATTTTTCCGTAATCCCGACCATGCTGCCGAGGTCTCCGCAACGGGCGCCACCACCGTCGTCGCGGACATCGAACAGCTCACCGCGCCCGAGCTGGCCAGCAAGATGAAGGGCCACGATGCTGTCGTCTTTGCGGCCGGAGCCGGCGGTGGCTCAGCCGAGCGTACCTATTCTGTGGATCGGGATGCAGCGATCCGCTCAATGGATGCCGCCAAAGCTGCCGGAGTTGGCCGCTACGTGATGATTTCCTATTTTGGCGCCAAACCTGATCATGGAGTACCGGAGGACAACAGTTTCTTCCCTTACGCGGAGGCCAAGGCCGCTGCAGATAGTTACCTGAAGGAGACGGATCTGGCGTGGACTATCCTGGCGCCCAGTACGCTGACCATGGATGAAGGAACCGGACAAATTGAAACTGGTGCCGATCTGACGGGCACTAACGTCGCCCGCCAGGACGTGGCCCACGTCGCCGCGGGAGTCCTTATCCGCCCGCACACGACCGGAAAGGTTATTCCCTTCAACAATGGCAGCACGCCGATCGATCAGGCGCTGGATGCGACAAACTGACAAACGGGCTGGCCAACAAACTGCAGTGTGGAAGCGGAACATCGTTCGCTCCTTGCTGAGTCCTTATGGCAGTGACTGGGCTGTCTCTGAATCCCCAGCCGCACCGTGCTGCTGATCACTAAACGCTGCTGTACTTGCATTCGCTGTCTGTCTGCCCCATACTCGTAATTGCCCGTTTGGAAGCGGGCGTATTTTGCCTTCGACAGCGTCGTCTTGGACACAGAAAAATCGGCTTCACGGACCAGCTATCTATGCTGGGACGGCCATCGAATACGGAAGTAACAATGATTGAAACAGCCAATGATCTGAGCCTACGGGTCACGGTTACAGACAAGGCCACCATGGATGCCGAGCTTAATGCCGCGGTCGAGATGTCGCGCGAGAAGGCCATGCACGCACGCCACGGCGTTCTGATCACCCGGCACGCGTCGGATTTGTTCACGGTCTCCGTCAGCGAAGAAGTTCCCTATGGCACTACGCAGGAAAAGCACGCCTGGTAGCTGCACCGGACTGTCTCCAGTCCTTGATCAGCAGGGCATAGATCAGTTCGCTGGTCCATTCGCCTTTCAAGAAATAGTTCTCGGCTAAGAGTGCCTCCCGTCGCATACCCAAACGCTCACAAACTGCCGCCGATGCTGTATTGCGCTCGTCCAGCCGCGCCTGAACGCGGTGGAAGTTCAGCTTCCCGAACGCCAGCTCAAGGACGGCTGCAGCCGCCTCCGTGGCAAACCCCTTGCCGCGGGCATCGGGGATAAGGGTCCAGCCGATTTCGCCTGTCTTCGATGCGCCTTCCGCGCTAAGGTCCCATTTTAGCGCGATTTCGCCCAGGAAGCCTGGTGTGTCCGCTCTTTCGATGGCGAACGACGCCCAATCCCCCGGTTTGTCGAAGCTGGAGTCTACATACATCGCGATTCGCGCCATGCATTCGGTATAGGTCCGTGGTTCATTCAGCAGATAACGGGCAGTCTCCGGGAGCGACTGGTATGCGAAAAACGGGTCGAGGTCCGCTCCCGTGAAACGACGTAACTTTAGACGTTCGGTGGTCGGCGGCAAGGGGTATTCAGCCATAATCTTCAGCGTACAGGGCGCGGACAGAACGGGATTCCTTTCATTTTTCGGATGCAGGGGCGCAGTCCAGCCGCTACGCTGAAAGCTGTTGCATGCTTGCTGTTGCTGTCCTTGCGGAAGAGCGATTATGAATATCCTGCGGATGATGCCAAAGGCCACCGACGGCGAACCCGTCCAGCCGCGGCCAGACTGGTCCCAAGCGCAGGCTGGGTGGCCCCTCGCCAGCGGTAGGTCCGTGCTGAAGGCCGTCAGCGCGGCAGGCCTTGCAGCACTGGTAGCCGTGTCGGCGGCCGGAATCCTGACCGCTGCCGAAGGACTGCTCGCCGCTCGACGGCTTATGCCAAGGGGACCAGTAAATATTCTCAGTCCAGCGGAACTATTCGGTAGCGGAGACGGTGAGGATCCGATCACGCTTGCGTTGCTCGGTGATTCTTTGGCAGCGGGGTTTGGGGTCGGGACGCCTGAGGAGACCGTGGGCGTCCTGCTGGCCAACGGGTTGGCAACGGCTGCCGGCCGCCCAGTGAAGCTACAGAATTTCGCTGTTCTCGGCGCCGAATCGACTGACCTTCCGGCCCAGCTTGGGCAGATGCGCGAAGCCGGCATTTATCCGAAGGTAGCTCTCATTATTATTGGCGGCAATGACGTCATGCATCTTCGCAGAATTGATGCGGCGCTTGCGGCGCTTGCGGATACGGTGCGGGAACTGCGGCGGCTTGGCTGCCAGGTGGTGGTGGCCACCTGCCCGGATATGGGCACCGTGGGTCCAATCCTCCAACCACTTAGGTTCCTGGCCCATTGGGTCAGCCGGATGCTGGCAACGGGCCAGACGATAGTGGTGCTGCGCAACGGGGGTCGGACGGTCTCGCTGGGTGATTTAGTCGGGCCGGCGTTTCGAATGGACCCTGTCCTGATGTTTTCGACCGATCGGCTGCACCCGTCCGCGCGCGGTTATGCTGAGGCGACCCGTGTCCTGCTGCCGAGTGTAATAGCCGCGGCCGGATACGGTGTTGAAGCGTCGGGGAGGGTGCCGCACCGGATCTACAACAAGAGTCAACGCCGCCCACTGGCGTGGTTTGCGTTCAAAGCCTCCCGCGGCGCCGGCGTTGAGGTCAGCGCCGTCAAAGCGGCCGACGGCGGCAGCGTTGCCGTGCGAACCCGGACCGCCGGCCGATCCAGCAGCCGGGTCCGCCGCTTGGTTCGGCCTTTCCGGCCGGCCACAGCATAGGCTTCAGCCGGAATCAGCCCTCCACAGCGGCCTTGAGGGTCTTCAGCGTCTTCTTGATATTTCCGCTTTGAAACTGCGCGAACGTCCGGCCGCCGGTGACCACAGCATCAAAGCCCCTTGCCAGCAGATTGGGCCATGCGCGCCTATCGTCAGTCCAGCTTTCCGTAACCCGTGTCTGAGTATCAGCGGCTTCAAAGCTGTACTCCCAGGTAGCGATCCGTCCGCGCAGGCGGGGAATTTTCGCCCCGATGGCGTGCACCTTAAATGCGAATCGGCGGCCGGGTTCAGCCGCCGTGACGGTGCACCGCGTGGTCCAGCCAAAACGTCCGCGCTTATTCCGCCCGTCAAAGACCATCCCCACATATGCCTCAGCTGCGCCGCCTTCCCGTCCGGCGTCGCCACGGCCGGTCCGTCCGTTGTGGACGGTCGCGCCCAGGTTTTCCGGGCTCCACTCTCCCATCCGCGTGACGTCGCTGATCCGTTCATAGAGGGACAAGGGATCAGCACGGATGAGGATGCTTTCCGAAACCATAAACGTGCGCTTCATGCGGGGACTCTCTCGATAGACCATTTAGCGTCACCTTACAGCGTCAAAGGGACCCAGGATGGCGCGTGCCGGCCCGTCGCGCTGCCGCCCGCGCCACCCTAGTAGACTGTCATCCATGACGGTGCTAATGGCGGGATGCGGCGATTTGGGCACCGAGGCAGGGCTGCGCTTCGCCGCCGCCGGACATCGCGTCCTGGGTTGGCGCCGCCGCCCGCAAAACCTTCCCGCCGGCATCGAAGGATCGGCTGTGGACCTGACGCGTGCCCTGCCGCCGGTCCCGCCGGAGACCCGCATCGTCGTCGTCGCGGCTGCTGCGGGTCAGCGGACGGTGGACGCCTACCGGGCCGCCTACGTGGATGTGCTGACCAATGTCCTTGATGCACTGGACCGCGACCGCGTCCGGCCCGAACGGATTCTTGTCATCTCCTCCACCGCTGTATATGGGGATTCCGGCGGCGACTCCATCGACGAGAGCACACCGGCGGAACCGACGACGGCGACCGCTAAAGTGCTGCGGACGGCGGAGGAACTGCTGCACTCACGGCATCCGGACGCCGTCGTACTTCGCCTAGCCGGGATTTACGGACCCGGTCGGACGATGCTGATAGACCAGGTCCGCAATGGCACGGCCAGGCATCCGGACCAGCCGCAGTTCACCAACCGTATCCACCGCGACGACGCGGCAGCCGCCATTGTCCATCTGACCACGCGCGTGAGCGAGCCGGCGAACATGTATATCGGCGTCGATGACTGCCCGGCAGAACTCGGCAACGTACTGGGGTTTTTGGCTGCCGAACTTGGGCAGCGGATGCCGCCGAAGGAAGCCGGTCCCGCTGGTGCCCCCGGTGCCGCCCCGCGCGCCAACAAACGCTGCAGCAATGCGCTGCTCCGCAGCACGGGCTTTGAGTTTGCCTACCCGAGCTTCCGCGAAGGATACCGCGCCATACTGGCCGGCCAGGGAACCCGGCACCGTTGACATCCGCTCCGGACATGGAGCGCGTGAACCTGAGCCCGCTACCTGACGGATGGTTGATACGACGTTGTCAGTGGCTTCCCGCGCCCGGAGTCAGGACTAATTGGCCGGCGTCGCGGAGCCAGTGAACCGCCTCGGCGACCGCCTGCAGGGACGTGTATCGCGGCTCATAGCCCAGTATCTGCGCGGCTTTCGCGATGCTCATGGATGGACTGCGCGAGATGTGCTCAAAGCTGACGTCGGCGTGCCCCGCGGCGGTCAGCTGCCGGAATTGCTCAAACGGCACAAATTCGAGGTTCGCTTCCTTCCCGAACCAGCGTGCCGCTGCCTCCGCGAAGCCCCGAAGCGTGAGCGCCCGCGGCGAAGTGATATGGAAGCTTTCACCGATGGCCGATGGCGGCGGATCGAGTGCGAGCGCGAAAGCCTGGGCAACGTCGTCAGCATGGACATGATGCACCGTCTCGAGGCCGAAGTTCGCCAACGTGACGCGCTCCCCCGCTGCGAGCTGCTGCCAGACTCCGAGATCCAGATTCCCGGCAGGATTAATCACCGGCCATCCCGGCCCGCTGATATGCCCGGGATGCAGGACCACCGAGCGCAGGCCCCGATTGCGGGACTCGTCGTGCAGAACCGCTTCGATAGCCGCCTTGCCGATGCCGTAGGACCCAAGGGAATGGCGTGCTGCGTCCTCGGTGACGGGCACCTCCACCGCCGGCCCGTGCACCCAGATGCTCCCGCAGGACAGCAGCGTGGTCCCGCTCCTGCGCAGCGGTTCCACGAGCTGCCGGGCCGACTCAGCGGTGAAACACACCATATCGACCACGACGTCGGCTTTCAGATCCGCAATGCGGCCGACGAAGGTGCCGGCCGCGTCCTCTGCCTCGCGGTCTGCGGTAATCCGCACCACCTGCTGCCATGCCGGATCCTGGCGGTATGGGGACCGCAGTCCCCTGCTCATCGCCAGTACTTCGTGCCCTGCCCCGACGAGCCGGGGAATCAGGTACCCGCCCACATGCCCGGTGGCGCCGATGACGACAATTCTCATGTTCACCTCCAGACGGTCCGGAATCCGATAGGGTGAGGTCCCGCGGACACGCCGTTAGCGGCGCACGACGACCTCTTCGCCGTCCAGGAATTCATCTTCCATGTCCCAGTCAACCTCTTTTGCGCTGACGTCGGCATAATCATCGGCCGGGTCATCGTCGCGAAAATGACCCGGCGGGAGATATCGGCGTGTGGCCTTAGCCGTTAAGGAATCAAGCTCTGCAGTGGGGGGCGTGCGGTCTGTCATTTCGGATGCCATGAGGTGTCTCCAACCGTGAACGAGACGAAAGGTGCTGTCTGCGTGGCCCGGTGCCAGCCTGCTGCTTGACTGTCCGGTATGGCCCAGCACATCATGGCCACCCGGTGCCGTCAACCCTCCGCAGGCTCCGATCCGGCAGGCGGGGTTAGGGCAGGTCCACAGGGCGAAGGAACAGCACGCGCGTTTTCCGATCAATGAAAACCATGTACAGCGCGAAGGACACTCCTACGACAATTGCCACCGCGCGGACCACGCCGATCGGTATCCATTGGAAAACGCTCAGCTGGTCGGTCAGCGCGACCAGCACAAAAAACGCGGTCAGGAACAACACCATGCGCAGCTGCCAGTTCTCCTTGATGCCAGTAAGGCCGAAAAATACGAGCAGCCAAACCATGTACCACGGCTGGATCATCGGGGCCAGCAGGACGACGGCGGCAAACGCCCACGCCATCCGGCGCAGGATGGTGGTGCTGAAGTTAGGTCCGGTTGTGCCGCGGAAGGCCAGCCAGAGGACGGCGAGAACGGACAGTACCGTCCCGATCAGATGCACGACGGAAGTCGCTGCCTCCCCCGCACCGCCGAAAAGGTCGGTGAAGAATCCCAATATGGCGCCCAGCGAACCGATCGGCGCATACCAGATCCATACGGTTGAGGAGGTACGCAGGGCCGCCACCCAACCGAATCCAAGGCCATTAACCGCACCCGCGATCCATAACAGGCCCATTGACAGAACCAACGTCGCACCCCAGCAAGTGAACTTTCGTCGCCATCCGGCGCCGGAACCAGCCCACAATAGGCCAACGAACGGCAGAGCGATAAGGGTGATCGGTTTGATGGCGATGGAAGCGGTGATCAGCACAATTCCCACCAGTGGTTTCCCGGTGGCGGCGAAATACACGCCGGCCACGACCAGACCAAGCATGAGCGAATCATTGTGCGCGCTCGCGACGAAGTTAATCAGCAGGACCGGATTCAGCACGGTCAGCCAGAGGGCCCGCTCGGGGTTGACCCCATGCAGCGCCGCCAGCTTGGGGACAAAAACTGCCAGCAGCACCACCCCGGCTCCGGCCGCCAGCCGGAATGTCAGCAAAGAAATTTCCGGGATACCGAACCCGACCCACACGGCGAACTGCTCAATCCACAGAAAGAGCGGCCCGTAAGGCGTGGGCGCTTCGGTCCAGAGCGTATCCGGGCCCAGCTGGTAATAGTTATTCAGCGCCGATATCCCGTTGGTGTAAGGATTCAGCCCCTGACTCATCAGCCGGCCCTGGCCGATATAGGCGTAGAGATCCCGGCTGAACAGCGGCAGGGCAAGCATCAGCGGGAGTCCCCACAGCAAGAGGGCCTTGAACAGCACGGGCCGGGCCGACCTGTCCCAGGAACCTATCCGCTGCGCCAGCCGCAGCCACGACCGGACCAGCAAGAGCGCCCCGAAACAAAGCAGCACCGTACAGGTAATGACACCTACCGGAGTTGTCCGCGCGGCGATGAAAACCGGAACACGGATCAGCGTCGAGCTCTTGGCAAGCCAGCCGACACCAATCGAACCGAGCAACATCAACATTGAGGCGACAAATCCCTGCCACAAAGCAATCTTCACGGACCCGGGAGCGCCGGCGTCGCCCTTGTGCGACCACGCCGCCAGACGACCTGCTATCCCTACCAGGCCGCCACTGACCGGGGCTTCCGCGGGGTCCGCTGAGCGGTCCCGGCGCGGTTTGTCGGTCAACATGAAAGAACAGTCCTCTTCGGTCAGGAAATGCGCTGTTTTGAAAAGCTCTGCCTTGTCAGTTGCTCACAACAGGCAACAATCGGCTGGCAGATTGCCGCTGATCCCGCCATCCGAAGATACCGTTTGGACTACGGCGATTCTAACACCGGCGGCTGACCCGATCACGGACACGGCGGCGTCCTGCGGTAATATCAAGGTGCAACAAACCTCTGCCGCCTCATTTGCGGGCTGCATCTGCGGCATTAGCCGGCACGCTGTATCTGACAAGCCACCTCCGAGAAGGACTGCTCACATTTCTACCGACTCATTTTTCGGCGCCTTGACGCGGTCCCGGCAACGGATCCTCCCCGATGCAAAGGCTGCGCGGCTAAACAGTCCCCGCGGCCTACTCTGGGGATTCATCGCTATCCACCTGTTTTTTATCGGTTTCATGATGATCTGGGTGGTCCAGGGGCAAGCTTTCAGTGACACGTTCATCTACCGCGACTGGGCCGCCGCTGGCTTCCGGGATGAGAACCTTTCCGGCGGTCCCAGCCCATGGGTCTATCCAATCCTGGCGCTGCTGCCGATAGCGATCGCCGGCATCGCGGGCAAGGGTCTTTTTCTGCTGATCTGGGTCCTGATGATCACCGTCCTTAACGGCCTGGCGGTGGGCAAGCTCACCGCTTGGGGAAAGAACCGCCCTGCGATCAAGGCTGCGTGGTGGTGGCTGGTTTTCGTTTTCCTGATGGGCTGGCTGGGTTTTGCCCGCGTGGACGGCCTGACGGCCCCGATCGTGCTCATCGCGCTCGTCTATGGCGTCGCCAATCCGTTTGTGGCGTCCGTGCTGCTGAGCATCGCGACGTGGGTTAAGGTCTGGCCCGCCGCCGTCGTGCTGGCGCTCTTCACCGTCGCGAAGGCGCGCCTTCGCGTACTGGCTGCCGGCGTTCTGGTCACCGCTGCGGTGGCAGTCGCGGCACTGTCCTTGGGTGTCCTGCCCAAGTTGTTCCATTTCCTGACCGAACAAGGCGACCGCGGCATGCAGCTCGAGGCGACGTTCACCACGCCGTGGCTCTGGCTGTCCGTACTGAACGCCGGCGGCACGCGGATGTACATGAATACGGACATCAACTCCATGCAGGTCGATGGGCCCGGTACGGCCTTGATGTCCTACCTGATGCAGCCGCTGCTCATTGTTGCCGCACTCCTGGTGGCCGGACTGATCTTTTGGGCGCTGCATAACGGCAACCGCCATCGCGGACAAGGCGGCGGCGTGGACCGCACCGAGCTGCTGCTGGCCGGTTCGCTGACAATGGCGACGGCGTTCGTCGTCTTTAATAAGGTCGGCTCGCCCCAGTTCATGGTCTGGCTGGCCCCGGCGGTCGCCGTCGGGCTGGCGCACTGCTGGAAGGAATGGCGCGTGCCTGCCGCCATGCTGATCGGCATTGCCGTAGCCACGTTCTTTGTGTATCCACTGTTCTATGACGCGCTGAGCCACAACAACCCGTTGATGGCGCTGGTGCTGACCATCCGGAATGTCCTTCTGGTAGTGCTCTTCTGCTGGTCAGTCCGACGCCTCTATGTGCTGGGCAAACGGGCCGACGAGCCTGTTGACGTCGTCAAGGAGTCCTAAGATTTCGGTAAAATTCTTTGCGCTGCTGCTTCGCGTCCGCGGTGCGCTTTTACCACCGGCAGCAGTGGCGTGGTTCGCACGGCCCGGCAGTATCTGGTGGGGCTTTGCCGTGGTCCATCTGTACTATCTTGCCTGGATGATGTCGTTCGTCATCCACGGCACAACATTCAGCGACACTGAACAGTACCGGCAGTGGGCGCTGGAGGGTTTTAATCCGCCGGATCTGGAGGGGAACATCAGCCCCTGGGTCTACCCTGTACTGGCCCAGATTCCCATCTTCCTGGCCAACATTGCCGGCCCGGACGTCTACCTGCTGATCTGGATGCTCATCATCACGGTGCTCAATGCCGGCGCCATGTTGTACCTGACCCGCGGCACGCGCCGGGTCAGCGGTATCGCTCCGGCGTGGTGGTGGCTCGTCTTCACCGTTTTTATGGGTTATTTGAGCTTTGCCCGTGTGGAGGGCATTACGGCCCCGATCGTCCTGGTCGCGCTGCTCTTCGCCGCCAAAAGACCGCTGGTGGCCACCGTCCTGCTCAGCATTGCCACTTGGATCAAGGTCTGGCCTGCGGCGGTTATCGCACCCATTGTCATTGTCAGCAGGAAGCGGGTGAAAATCCTGGCCACCGGCGCACTGGTCAGCGCGGTGGTGGTGCTGGGCACATTCCTGGCCGGCGGCGGGAATCATTTGTTCGATTTCCTCACCAACCAGGGCGAACGCGGCATGCAATTGGAAGCCACGTTCTCTACGCCCTGGGTCTGGTTGAGCGTTTTTCGCATTGGCGGTGCAAAGATTGCAGACAATCCCGCCATCAATTCAACTGAGGTCTATGGCCCCGGCGCGGCGACGGCGGCCGTGATGATGCAGCCGCTGTTCCTGCTGGCGGCGGCGGTGGCGGCACTGCTGCTGGTGTGGGCGCTGCGTAAGGGTGCCGAACGCGAGGAACTGTTCCTCGAGGGTGCGCTGATGATGACGACCGCCTTCATTGTCTTCAACAAAGTGGGCTCACCGCAGTTCATTATCTGGCTGGCCCCCGTCATCATTGCGGGACTGACGCATGACTGGGACCGGTGGAAGGTTCCCGCGGCGCTGCTGATGGCAATCGCCGTCACCACGTTCGTGATTTATCCGCTGTTTTACACTCCACTGATCCACGCGAATCCGGTGATGGCGGCGGTGCTGACTGCCCGCAATGTGCTGCTGGTGGTTCTGCTGTACTGGTCCATTCGGCGGACAGTGGAACTGGCGCGAAGGCCCCGGCCCGTGACCGGAACCGTTTCCGCTCCCGCAGGCTGACCCCGGCTGAGCTGGTCGCTGAACGCAGGCTGAGCTGGTCGCTGCCCGCAGGCTGAACGCGGGCTGAGCCGGTCGCTGCTCCCGGTGTTCGCTGCCAATTTGCCGCACCGGCCGTGGACCAGCGCTGGTGCTTCAGCAGGTGTGCTGGTTCGCAGCCAGTTGCGGACCCAACTCAGTCCGGGGTCTTGCCGGCGGCAGGCTCCGTCCCGTCGATGGGCATCGGCGCGGCCGCTGGCACTGCCGGCGGCGCGTTGACGGGCCCTGCCGCAGCTGTGGAACCGGCCACTGCCCCGGTCCCGGCCGTGGGCATAACCTGGACGCGAACCAGCGGTAAGGCCGCCGTGGCCGGTGCTTCCCCACCCACGGCTTCTCTGCCGCCGGAGGCGGCGCTCCCGAGGCCGGCTTGGTCACCGGCTCCCTTCCGGCCGCTCAGTAATCCCCTAAGGCCCCTGTGCAGCAGGAGCTTTTTAGTGTGTACGTCGACGAACAACAAGTAGATAATGAACGCCAGTGCCACCACGTAGGCCAGCGTGGACGCATGGACCGGAAGCTGGACAAAAGACCAGACGGAGAGCTGATCCTGTGCGCCAAACACCACAAAGAACGTGATGACCACATACAGCGATTTGATCTGCCAGTCGTTGCGGATACCGGTCACGGCCAGGAAGGGGATGAACCAGAGCACATACCACGGCTGAATAATGGGGGAAAGCATGACGACGGCGGCGAAGGCGAGGGCCATCCGACGGATAAGCCTTGAGTAGTCGCCGCGGAACATCAGCAGGACCACTATGCCCACACCGGCCCACTTAAGCACGGTCCGCAGCAGGGATGCCAGCATTCCCCCGTGCAGCCCCAGCAGGTTGGCCAGCCCGGCCAACCACTGCCCAAGGAAACCCGACGGCGAGTAGCCGGTGAACCCCGGGGTGGGATCCAGGATGGCCCAGACCCAGCCGAGTCCGAGGTTGTAGGGGATGCCGCTGACGGCAAGCACGCCGAAGCTGATCGCCGCCGTCGCGCCCCAATAGAAAAACTTCCGTCCCAGTGACGCAGCCGGACCGGCCCACAAGAGGCCAATAAACGGCAGCAGCAGCACCGTTATCGGTTTCACACCGATGGAAGCCGTCACCAGCAAAATACCCCATACGGGACGTCTGGTGGCAGCAAAGTAGGTGCCGGCGACCGCGAGCCCCACCATCAGCGCATCGTTATGAGCACTGGCGACGAAACTGATGAGAAAGAGCGGATTGGCGACGGAAATCCAGAGCGCACGGGCGCCGCTGAGCCCGTGCAGCCTGGCCAACTTGGGCACGTATAAGATGCAAAGGCCGACGCCGGCCACAGCCAGCAGGCGGAACAGGAAAACCGAGGCGTCCGGCTGGGCTCCGGTGATTTGCACTACTGCCCGCTCGAGCCAGAGGAAGTACGGCCCGTATGGTGTTTTGGCCTCCGCCCACGCCGGATCGGCCCCGAGGGAAAACCAATTGCTGAGGGTTGAAATCCCCGTAGTGTAGGGGTTCAGGTTCTCCAGCATCAGCCGGCCCTGCCCCGTATAGGCGTAGACATCGCGGGAAAAGATCGGCACGGCAAACAGCATCGGCGCGGACCAGGCCGCGACGGCAATGATCACCGAGCGCAACGCGCCAGGGTCCCACTGATGCAGCCGCTGACCTAACCGAAGCCAGGAGCGCATCAGCAGCATGGCTCCGAGCGTCAGCAATAGGGTGGAAGTGGTTACCCCCCAGCCCTCGGTGCGCAGAGCGATCACCAGTGGATTGCGGATCATCGGCGATCCATTGGCGATCCAGCCGGCACCGATGGAACCAACAAACATCATTACGGATCCGATGAACCCCTGGACGGTGGCGACATATGCCTTCGGGCCGGGGTGGGACGCGCCGGCCGCTGTGTCCGCAGGTGCCCGAGTGGCAGACCGCTGGCCGCTCGTGCCCACCCGCGAATCGCCTGCCGTCATCTGTCTAAAATCCTCTGGTGCCCGAGGGCGATTGTCCGCAGCTGGTAAATGGGAGTTCCGGTAACGTGAATTGATTAGTTATTTTAGCACCGGGTTGTCGACGCACCCGGGTTGAAACCGTTCCATGTAGCCGGTCCCGTCCGGCGGCAGGACCGCTTAGGCAAGACTGTACATTTGACTGGTGCCTATAACTAACGAATGCATTGTATGGATTGACTGCGAGATGACAGGTCTGGATCTGGCGGCGGATGCCCTCATTGAAGTGGCAGTACTGGTAACAGATTCAGAATTGAACATCCTTGGCGAGGGATTGGACGTCATTATCCGCCCCGAGCCGCAGGCACTGGCCCAAATGGGTGACTTTGTCCGCGACATGCACACCACCTCGAAGCTGCTCGATGAACTCCCGCATGGATTGTCCATGGACGAGGCGCAGGAACAGGTACTCGCGTACATCAAAACATACGTTCCGGAGCCGAACAAGGCACCGCTGGGCGGGAACTCCGTGGGAACGGACCGGATGTTCCTTGCGCGCGATATGCCTGAGGTCGTCGAACATCTGCATTACCGCGTCATCGACGTTTCCACCATCAAGGAACTCTCCCGCCGCTGGTACGCCCGCGCCTACTTCCAGTCGCCGCCCAAGACCGGCGGCCACCGCGCACTGGGTGACATTCAGGATTCGATTAACGAACTCAAGTACTACCGCGAGGCAGTCTTCGTCCCAGCACCGGGCCCGGATTCGGCCACCGCAAAAAAGATTTCGCAGCAATACCGCGATTGACGGGAGGATTTTGCGGACTTTTTTGCCCGAAAATTGGCAGAATCCCGGCCGCTCTCGGGTGCAGGCACGCCCTGATTTCGGGTCCGTGTCACCAGCACCCTCCAGGAGCAGGTAGACTGTTTGCCGTTGCCATATTCACTCCGGTCCGCCGGAACTGTACAGGCACATGGTGGGATTAGCTCAGTTGGCAGAGCGCCTGGTTGTGGTCCAGGAGGTCGCGGGTTCAACCCCCGTATCTCACCCCGAGGAAAGTAACGACTAAGGCCGCCCTGGAATTATCCGGTGCGGCCTTCGTCATGTTCAATGGACATGAGCGTACCCGCACGGAAGCGAAGCTTCCGTCAATATTCGACAGGAGCCTCCGGCATGCAGCGCAAATTCTATGAGGAAGACCACGAGCTGTTCCGCGAGGTGGCACAGGAGTTTAACTCCCGCGAGGTTGCTCCGCACTATGCGCAGTGGGACGCCGACCATATGATGCCCCGCAACCTGTGGACCGCAGCGGGTGAACAGGGACTGCTGGGGCTGGCAGTGCCCGAGGAATTCGGCGGCATGGGCATGACGGACTACCGGTTCCGCGCCGTCATGGACGAGGAGTTCGCCAAAGCCAACCATCTCGCCGTCGGCCTGGCCTTTCATCTGCACGACGACATGGTCCTCCCGCACCTGCTGGCTTACGGCTCGGAAGACCTGAAGGGCCGGTGGCTGCCGGGCATGGCCTCCGGCGAAATTGTCACCTCGGTTGCCTGGACCGAGCCCGGCGCCGGTTCGGATCTGCGCGGGGTGCGTACCAAGGCCGTGCAGGACGGGGATGACTGGCTGATTTCGGGTCAGAAGACTTTCATTGGAAATGGGATTTCCGGTGACGCAGCACTGGTACTGGCCCGGACCGACGGCGGCACCGGCCGGGGTGCGCACAAGTCCTATTCTCTGTTCATGGTCGCCAAGGGTGCCGGCTACAGCACCGGCAAGCAGCTGGACAAGATAGGGCTGAAGGCCTCCGATACGGCGGAGCTGTTCTTCGACAACGTCCGCGTCCCTGCCGCCGACCTGGTTGGCGAGCTGGGCAGCGGCCTTGAGTACTGTGCCGCGCAGCTCCCGCAGGGCCGGCTGGCCATCGCCGTGGCGTCGGCCGCCGTCGCCCGTTCCGTCTATGCAGCGACCGTAGCCTACACCAAGGAGCGCAACGCCTTCGGTGAGCGGATCATCGATTTCCAGAACAGCCGGTTCGTGCTGGCGGACATCCTGACCGAAGTTGAAGTCACCGAGGGCTACGTGGACCGTGCCGTGCTGGCGTTCAACGACGGCCGGCTGGACGCCGTCTCGGCCGCCCGCGCGAAGCTCTGGGCCAGCGAACGGGTCAAGTCCATCACGGACCGCTGCCTGCAGCTGCATGGGGGCTACGGCTACATTCTGGAATACCCGGTGGCGCAGGCCTTCCTGGCGTCCCGGTTGCTGACCATCTTCGGCGGGACCAACGAAATCATGCGCGACGTAATCGGCCGCGGTATTGCCCAATGACCGTTCATCCCGTCACCATTTGGGGCGAGCCCGTGCTGCATCGCCGCGCGGAGGAGGTCAAGTCTTTTGACGGCGACCTGCAGAGATTGATCTCGGACATGTTTGAAACGATGGACGTTGCGAACGGCGTGGGCCTGGCAGCCCCGCAGATCGGTGTGGGACTGCGCATCTTCACCTATCAGATGGAGAACGACGACGGCGTCCCCGACCGCGGCGTGCTGGTGAACCCTTCGATTTCACTCGGTAAAATCTCCGGCAAGGCCCCTGATCCGGAGGAGGAAACCGAGGGCTGCCTCTCCGTCCCCGGCGAGCATTTCCCGCTCAAACGCGCCGATTGGGCGCGCCTCACCGGCTTTGATGCGCACGGGGCCCTGCTCGAATTCGAGGCGACCGGCTGGTTTGCCCGCTGCATGCAGCATGAATACGATCACTTGGACGGAAAGCTCTACGTGGACCGGCTTAACGACCGCTACCGGCGCAAGGCCAGGCGGCTGTCCAAGGACCAAGGCTGGGGCATCCCCGGGCTGAGCTGGCTGCCCGGGGTGGATCCGGACCCGTTCGGGCACTGAGATTTGCGCGCCGCGATGAGCCAATGAACCGCCGGTTAGGCTGGAGAGCATGATGGACGCTCCGCTGCTGACTACCGAACAGATCCTGACCTATCTGGCCGTGGGAGCAGCGGACCGCGGGGCCTGCACGCAGCTGCTGGAAGGCCCGCCCAGCAGCGCCGCCGTCGAGGTCCTCGCTGCACTGCGTGGAAACCTCAGCGCGGGTTCCGCCGAAACTCCGGTTCGGGCGCAGGCGGGCGAAACGGCGTGGATAGAGGCTTATCTCAGGTTTACCCCGGAGCTCGTTAGTTGGCATAACGAATGTGGCATTGCCGATGAGATCACTCGCGCGACGCTGGCCGATGTTGGCCGCAATCTGGAGATCAACCGCCGGGTTCACGGACGCTTCGGAATGGACACCCACACCTGGCTGATCCATCACTTTACCGGACGCCTCTACCAGCTTGGCCGGCTGCAGTACCTGTTGCACCGCGGGCCGGAGGCCGCCGCGGGAGGCGGGATTCCCGGTACCGGGCCCTGCGACTGGCTGCTGGGAATCCATATTCCTGAATCCGGCGGCCTGGGCCCGGAAACCGTGCAGGCAAGCCTGGAGCTGGCCCGGCCGTTCTTTTCCCGGCACTTCCCGGACCACCCCGTGCGGATTGCCGACTGCGCGTCCTGGCTGCTCGACCCCTACATTCCAGGCCGGCTGCCCCCGGACTCAAACATTGTCAGGTTCGCCAGCCGATTCACACCCTACGGCCACCCGCTCGATACCCCCACTGACGCCGTCTACTTCACCTTCCGGACCCGCAGCAGTATGACGAAGCTGGCTTCACTGCCGCGCCGGACTTCGCTGCAGCGGATGGTGCTGGAGAGGATCGACGACGGGGGCTGCTGGCAGCTGGGGTTCGGCTACTTGACGCTGCCCTAATGCCGTACTGACGCGGCCCAAGAGCAGAGTATGGGGACTGCGGTAAACTTGATTGTTTGGGCGGCACCTTGCCACACCAACCGAGCCGTGAAAGAAGCACAGTGTCCCAAGACGTCATCTCCCCCGACCGCGCCCACGAGATCCGCGCCGCGAAGATCAACGGGCAGGCCGCACGTCGGCGCACCTTCGCTGTGATTTCCCACCCGGACGCCGGTAAGTCCACGCTGACCGAAGCCCTGGCCCTGCACGCCAAGGTGATCGGCACGGCCGGAGCCACCAACGGAAAATCGAACCGCAAAGATACGATTTCCGACTGGATGCAGATGGAAAAGGACCGCGGCATTTCCATTAGCTCGGCGGCCCTCCAGTTCTCCTACCGGGACACGGTCATCAACCTCCTGGACACCCCCGGGCACGCGGACTTCTCCGAAGACACCTACCGCGTGCTCGCCGCCGTCGACTGCGCCGTCATGCTGGTGGACGCCGCCAAGGGGCTGGAAACCCAGACCATGAAGCTGTTCGAGGTGTGCCGCCAGCGTGGCCTGCCCATCATTACTGTCATCAACAAATGGGACCGGCCCGGGCTGGACACCCTGGCGCTGATGGACGAAATCACCGAGCGCACCGGCCTGCTGCCGATGCCGCTGACCTGGGCCGTCGGCATTGCCGGCGATTTCCGAGGCGTCTGGGACCTGCAGCGGGACCGATTTGTCCGCTTCACCCGCAACAACAGCGGCGCCAACATCGCTTTAACCGAGTACTACACTCCGGAAGAAGCCGCAGCCAGCGAGGGCGATGTCTGGACAGACGCGGTAGACGAGGCCGGCCTGGTCAAGGATTCAAACCTGCCCTTTGACCCGGAAAGTTTCTACGCCGGCAAAGGCACCCCTATCCTGTTCTCCTCCGCCGCGCTGAACTTCGGCGTCAAGGAAATCCTCGATACGCTGGTGGACTTCGCTCCGCCGGCCGCCCCGCGCCCGGACGTTGCAGGTCAGCTGCGGCCGGTAGCTGACCCCTTCTCCGGCTTTGTCTTCAAGGTCCAGGCCGGAATGAACCAGGCGCACCGGGACCACGTGGCGTTCGTCCGCGTCTGCTCCGGGATTTTCGAACGCGGCATGGTAGTCACCCAGTCCCGCACCGGAAAGTCCTTTGCGACCAAATACGCCCAGCAGGTTTTCGGGCGTGAGCGCGAGGTGATCGACGAAGCGTTCCCCGGGGACGTCGTCGGCCTCGTTAATGCATCCGAGCTGCGAGTGGGAGACAGTCTTTACCTGGAAGATTCCGTCGAGTTCCCGGCTATCCCGCTCTTTGCGCCGGAACATTTCCAGGTGGCCAGGTCCAAGGATCCAAGCCGGTACAAGCAGTTCCGGCGCGGCATCGACCAACTGGAGCACGAGGGCGTTATTCAGGTCCTGCGCTCGGACCTGCGCGGTGACCAGGCGCCAGTTCTCGCCGCCGTCGGCCCGATGCAGTTTGAAGTGGTGGAGGACAGAATGACGCACGAGTTTAATGCGCCCATGCGGTTCGAACGCCTGCCGTACTCGCTGGCACGGCTCACGACAGTTGATGCCATCGCGACGCTCGGTCTGGTGCACGGTGCCGAGGTCCTGCTCCGCTCCGACGGGGAATACCTGGCGCTGTTCAATGACGTCTGGGCCCTGCGTCGGGTGGAGAAGAACAATCCTGATTTGGCGCTGGCCGTGATCGGGACGCAAAGCCGCAGCGCGATGCAGGGCTACTAATCACTGCAGAAGGACCTTGCCATGCGGAGTGCCTGGCAAGGGGGCGCGGCCCTGTCGGTTCCGCCGGATGTGACCGTTCGGTTAGCTTTCCTTCATCACCCGCTGCAGATCCTGCGCCGCGGTCTGGCGGAGATCCTCGATCTGCGTGAGCCTATGCTGATCAATGGCCCCTTTACTGTGGTCACGCTGGGCCTGCGCGAGCTGGCGGTTCGCCTCATCCAGGTTGTCCTGGGCGGTCTTGACGGGGTCGACATACTGAATATTGCTCATACAGGCATCATTCCATCGTTTTTGTTTCGCCGCCATTTTGTCACGCCGCTATTTTGCCCCGCGGCAGCCTTGCCGCCGGCCGCCCCGCCCGGGCCTGCCGCCCCAGCTCTCCTTCCTGCCCGCCACAGCCAGTCTCACGGTACATAGCCGGACTCCAGCGTCGGCTGTCGGGGACAGGACGTCAGCACGCGCTTCATCGCATCCTTCTCCGCCGGCGTCACCCAAAGCCTATACGCCGCCTTCACCGAGACCTGACGGGCAATGTAGCGGCAGCGGAACGCCTTGTTCGGCGGCAGCCAAGTCGCAGCGTCGCCGTCGCTCTTTTGCACGTTTGTCGGCCCATCCACCGCCAGCAGGTTCAGTGGATCATTGGCCAGGCTTTGCCGCTGTCCGTCGGTCAACTGCTGGGCACCGGTCTGCCAGGCATTACCCAGCGCCACCACGTGATCGATTTGGATGGCTTTGCTGCTTTGCGCCCCCCTGCTGAAATCCAGCTCCCGATCCGTATACGGATCGGACAATTTACCCGATCCCAGTTGGCATCCGGCTCCCTTGACCAGCTGCTTTTGGGTCAGATCCCGCGCCAGAATATCATTGCGGGTATCGCAGCCATTACGGTCCACGTCCAGCCACGCCACACCAAACGCGAGCCGGTCGTAGCTGTTCCGCGGTGCCCTGCCCTTCACCTCCAGGACGTCAAGTACGCTCAGCGCCAGTGCCGGCTTCACCCGGACCACCGGGCTCCCTGACCCGGACCACCCCGGCTCCATAACCAGTGGTCCCTGGCCCGCCAGCGCCGCGGAGACCGGGTTTAGCGGTCCCCATGCGTAGAGGGCGGCGAGCAGTGCCACCATCGCGGCGAACACGGGAATAACCATGACAAGCACGCGGGGACGCCGCCGCTTGGTGCGCCGCTGAGCGCGCACCGACCGTGTGGACCGGGATAACGGCCACAACCGCGGTGACCGGGCCACCAGCCGCGGCTGTGGAGAGCGGGCCAACATGTTTCGTGGTGACATCGCCGTTGCCTGTCGGTGGAGTGGTGGACTGCCACCAACCCTAAGGCACAGCGCCGACACGGCCGGAAATATATCCACAGGCGGCATGTGCAGGGCGCCAGATGCGGCAGGAAGGGCGCCAAATGCGGCGGCGTCGGCCTCTTGACTCCAGTCAGCGCAGCACAGTACATTGCCGGCTGGATGGGTTGGCCGATACGCCGGGTCCTGTCATCCCGCGCCGTTACCGACGCGGGAGTAGCGGCCATCCATCTACGAACGCCGTTGCCGACGCCCTCTAGCGGCCTACCCGGACACTCGGGCGAGCAGCCCTCAAACATGCCCTGTCTGGCCTTGCTCCCGGTGGGGTTTACCTAGCTTCCCTGGTCACCCAGGGAACTGGTGGTCTCTTACACCACCGTTTCACCCTTACCTGCCTGCGCACATGTTTCCATGCTGCGGGCGGGCGGTCTGTTTTCTGTGGCACTTTCCTGCGGGTTACCCCGAGTGGGTGTTACCCACCACCGTGCTCTGCGGAGCCCGGACGTTCCTCGAGCCACTTTCGTGACGCGCGACCGCCTAGCCAACCCATCCAGCTATACAGTCTACTGTCCCGCCGGGGTCTGGCGGACACTGCTGCCAGTCCCCAGGGCGGAGCGTTCTGCGCACGCTTCGGGCCCGGCGCTGCGCAGGGAACATACCTGCGCAACCGAAAACGACCGCACTGCGCAGCTTTCGCCGGCGTCCGGCACTGCGCAGCTTTCAACGACGGCGGGGCGCTGCCGCCGCCGTCGTCCACCGGTCCGGGCGGTCGACAGCCGCGACCCGGAGGTATCCCTAGCGGACGGAGTCGGCCAAGGGGCGGGCACGGTCCACGGCGGGGAAGGCCGGCGGATGTGCTCCGGCCATTTCTTCCATAACCCGCACCACCTGGCAGCTGTAACCGAATTCGTTGTCGTACCAGACGTATAGGACCAGATGCTTGTCCGTGCTGATCGTGGCCAGACCGTCAACGATGCCGGCGCGACGCGAACCAACAAAATCGGTGGACACTACCTCCGGCGAATCGATGAAGTCGATCTGCTTGTGCAGGTCTGAATGCAGCGATATGTCGCGCAGGTAAGTGTTGATCTCTTCCTTGTTGCTCCCGCGCTCCAGCGTCAGGTTCAGGATCGCCATCGATACGTCCGGAGTGGGGACGCGGATCGAGTTGCCGGTCAGTTTCCCGGCCAGCTCCGGCAGCGCCTTGGCCACGGCCTTGGCCGCACCGGTCTCGGTCAACACCATGTTCAGCGCGGCGGAGCGGCCGCGGCGATCCCCCTTGTGGAAGTTATCCGTCAGGTTTTGGTCATTCGTGAACGAGTGCACAGTCTCCACATGCCCGTGCACAATCCCAAACTCGTCATTGATTGCCTTGAGCACCGGCGTAATGGCGTTGGTGGTGCAGGAAGCGGCGGTGATGATCTTATCCGTTGCGCTGATCGCCTCGTGGTTGATGCCGTGCACAATGTTTTTCAGCTCGCCCTTTCCGGGCGCCGTGAGCAGCACGCGGGCAACGCCGCGGCTGAGCAGGTGCTGGGACAGCCCATCGGCATCGCGCCAGCGGCCGGTATTGTCCACGACCAGCGCGTCATGAATACCGAAGGCGGTGTAATCGATAGTGGCGGGATTATCCGAGTAAATGACCTGGATCAAGGTGCCGTTGGCCAGAATCGTATTCTGCTCCTCATCCACGGTGATGGTGCCCTCGAAGGGTCCGTGCACGGAGTCGCGTCGCAGCAGACTGGCGCGCTTGATCAGGTCCTGGTCGGAGCCGCGCCGGACTACAATGGCGCGCAGCCGAAGTCCGTCGCCACCGCCGGCGTGCTCGATCAGGATCCGTGCCAGCAACCGGCCGATCCGGCCAAAGCCATAGAGGACGACGTCGGTGCTGGTGCGTTCGTCAATGCCCTGGCGGTCGACGACGTCGGCGAGTTCTTCCCGCAGGAATTCCTCCCGCGTCCGGCCGGCGCCCTCTTGCGCATAGAGCAGGTTCAGCTTGGCTAGATTGATCGACGCGGGGCCAAGTTTTAGTGCATACAGGGCCTGCAGCAGCGGCAGAGTTTCCTCCGGGCGCAGTTCCACGTTATCCACATGGCGGGCGAAGCGGTGGGCCTTGAGGACGCTGATCGCGGACTGGTTGATCATCGAGCGACCATGGACCGAAATGACCACATTGTTTTCCCGGTACAGGCGGCCGATCAGCGAGATCATGTCCTCGGCTAGGGCCTCGCGCTTGATCCAGACATCCAGAGTTTCATCGACGTTCTGCTTCACAGATTTCCCTTTCCTGTCCCAACCGGAAACGCCTTCGGTGCCGGTCGCTCGCCGGGCTTCACTTGTTGGCAAGCGCGGCACCCTGGGCTGCGGCGCGGATTGCCGCACGTTCCAGGGAAGTTAATCCCACGGGCATCCGCAGGATTAGAAGGGCGGTTGGCCGCCCGGTCTACAAGCCATTCTAAACGAGATGGTTGCGGCCAAACCCGCGGGAGGGGCTAACGTGTGCAGGATCACCACGTGCGGCGGTGTCATTCAAGCCGCTAGGCTCGACGGGTGCGCATCCTGCTTCCGCCTTCCGAGGGCAAGACTCCTGTTTCCACCGGTGCTCCCCTCCGGCTTGCCGAGCTGCATTTTCCGGTGCTGAACGCAGCACGCTCAGAGATCATGAACGCCCTGGCCGAAGTCTCGGCGACGGAGAATGCCCTGACACACCTGGGCGTCGGGGCGTCGCTGGCTGCTGAGGTAGCCCGCAATATTCGGCTGGGGACCGAACCTGCCGCGGCCGCACACTCGGTGTATTCCGGCGTGCTCTACGATGCTCTGGGCTACCGGACGCTCACAGCTGCACAGCGCAGGAAAGCAGACGAGTCCGTCGTCGTAATGTCCGGGCTGTGGGGCGTGATCGGTTTCGCAGACCGGATCCCGGCCTACCGCCTTTCGATGGCCGTAAATCTGCCGGGTCTGGGCCGGCTGGCCGCCTACTGGCGACCCCGGCTGGCCGCAGCAACGGCGGACTTTACCGCCGGGCAGCTGCTGATTGACTGCCGGTCCAGCACTTATGCCGCGGCATGGGTTCCCCCGGCAGCGCAGACCGTGGCCGTGAATGTGTTTCAGGAGCGGAACGGGAAGCGCACCGTGGTATCCCATTTTGCTAAGCACACCCGCGGCGAGCTGGCCCGCGAGCTGCTGATTCGACCCGGCAAAGCCCCGCGGACTCCGGCGCAGCTGCTGACAATCGTGTCAGCTCCGGAGTTTCACGACCGCTGGGAGGCCGAACTGGTCCCGGGAACGCAGCGGAAGGTCCACGCGCTGAATCTCATCCTGCACTGATTGTTCACCTGCGCTGAATCTCATCCTGCACTGAATTTCTCCGGCACTGAATCTCATCCTGCATTGACGGGTCCTCTCGCGGCCCGGATCGCCCGCCGCAGGTTCAGGGGCGCTTCCTTCTGCGCACCGAAAGGCGCCGGCCCTGCGCGGGCTGCATTCCTGCGCAGTCCAGCACGCCAGGGCTGTGCAGCTTCATCCGGATCTACACGAGTGCACACAATTCGACCTCAAACCCGTCCACGTTTTCGAGATAAACCGCGTAATCTGCTGCACCGCCTGCATGGGGATGCCTATCGGCGAACATCAGTGTCCAGCCATGACCGACCGAGTCCGCGGCGAGGTGCTCGACGTCGGCGACGGTCCCGGCGTTGAAAGCCAAATGGTTTAAGCCCGGGCGCAGACGATCATGGCGGCCGGCCGTAACGTCCGGGCCGGATTCAAGCACGATGTATTTGTGCTCCCCTTGCCAGGTACCGCCCGTTGGCCCGGAGCCCCACTCATCCAGAAGTGAATACCCCAGGCGTTCCAACATCCAGCCAAGCGAGCCCTTGGCTCATGGATAATCAGCAACCCATATTTCCAGGTGGTGCAGCCCACGGCCTTTCCCGGGCTGCACCGATCCGTCAAAAATGCCCGTCCCGCCCGGTTAGTTCCAGTCCGTGCTGCGGACCAGGATGCAGCCCGCGTCCGGACACATGACGACGTCGTCTTCGGGGGACTTGCGGATCTCCGCCAGATCACCCGGACTGAGCTGCATGCCGGAGCCTTCCGATGTGCCGTGGAAAAGGCGGGCGGCCCCTATCCCCCGTTTGGTCAGGGCACGCTCGTAGACGGCCAGGAGTGCGGCGTCAAAGGAATCCGCAAGGGTCCTCCGATCCCGGACGACGGCTTCCCGGTCCGCGGAAACCTCAGCCAACCGTGCGTCGACCTCGTCCCGGATGGCCCCAAGAGACCCGCTGATGTCATCCACCACGCCCTGCTGCTTGGCGGCACGGGCCGATGCGCTCTCCATCCGTTCCATCAGTTCGAGTTCGATGTCTTCCAGGGTGGAACGTCGCTTGGCCAGCGACTCGAGTTCCTTTTGCAGGGCCACCAGATCCTTGGAAAGTCCGGTACCGCTATTGAGCCTGGCCTCTTCCCGACTCATGCGGGTGGCAACCTGCTCCACGTCTGTCTCGGCCCGTGCCAGCTCGCGCGCAAGATCGGCGGCCTCGGTGGTCCGAACCACCAGATCGCTTTGTGCCACGGCCAGACCGGCGTGCAGATCGGTTAGGCGTGGATCCTCGCGCAGGACTTTGGCGCGGTTGTCCAGCTGTTTAATCCTTGCATCCAGTGCCTGCAAATCCAGCAAACGTAACTGCTCCGCGGGTGCTGCCTTTGCCATCGAAATCCTCTCGGTGTGCCGGCGTCCGCCAAACGCGGCCGCCCGTCTACGTCCTAGGCTACGTCCATCCCGTGCCTTCGCGGCCCAGCCCCGGTGTCAGGATGAAATCCCACGGATCCGTATTCGTCTGACTGACGGTAAGTTCGACGTCGAATCCCTGGTCCGTGAGGACGTTGCCCAGCGCTTGGGCGGCGGCTGGAAGCCAGAGCCATTCACTGGCGAAGTGTGAGAAGTCAATCAGATACGGGCGGTCATTGACGGCGGATTCCCGCGCTTCCGACGCAGGATGATGGCGCAGATCCGCGGTGACGTAAACGTCCGCCCCGCTGGCCCTGACCTCGTCGAAGAGACTGTCACCTGCGCCACCGCACACGGCGACCCGGCGCACTAGGCCCTGCCGATCCCCCGCCACGCGAACTCCTCCGGCGACGGCGGGAAGCACCCCGAAGACACGTTCAGCGAAATCTCCCAGACTCATCACGCCCGGCAGCTGCCCCACCCGTCCGATGCCTTCCTCGGGCAGCCCCAACGGAGCCGGGCTCAGCGGCGATACATCCGTCAGGCCTAAGGCATCGGCGAGCACGTCGGACACACCGCCGACGGCGCTGTCGCCGTTGGTGTGCACCGTGAGCAGTGCGCAGCTACCCTCGATCAACCGGTGCACCGCCTGGCCCTTGCCTGTACTGGCTGCGACCGACGTGACGCCCTTAAGCAGCAACGGGTGGTGGGTGATGAGCAGCTGCGCTCCCCAATCCAGTGCTTCCTCGATAACTTCCAGGGTGGGGTCAACGGCAAACATGATCCGCTGTACAGCCGCCGCGGGGCGTCCGGCCACCAGCCCGACGGCGTCCCACTCCTGAGCGAGGGATTCCGGCCAGAGCTCTGCCGCGGCCAGCAGCACCTGTGCCAAGGTGGGCCGGCCCGGCACTGCCCGGGTGTCGCCCTGCTGTACGTCGTCACCGATCTGCCTGCCGCCGTCGTCCGTCTTCTCCACCGGTTCCATACATCCCATTCTTCCCTAGGTCCGGCTGTCGATGTCCAGCAAAGGACTCCTGTCCGACGTAGCACGCCCGGATGCAGCAGTTAATTTCCCTGCACGGGAATCTTCCGGGACCCCCGGACATTGATACTGGTATGAAGACATTTGTGCTCGGTGGAGGTTGTTTCTGGTGTTTGGACGCTTTGTATCAGCAGACCCGTGGTGTCACGGAGGTGGTTTCCGGCTATACCGGCGGCCATGTGCGCAACCCTGACTATTACGCCGTCTGCAATGGAACGACCGGCCACGCCGAGGTGGTGGCGGTGACTTTTGATGAGAGCATCATTGGCGGGGACGTAATACTGGATATGTTCTTCGTCTCCCACGATCCGACCACGCTGAACCGGCAGGGGTACGACGTCGGCACGCAGTACCGTTCCTCGATGTTCTACACGGATGCTGCGCAGGAAGAGGCCTTCCGTGCCGCCATCGAACGGAATCAGGCGCACTGGGACAAGCCGATTGTCACAGTCGTCAACAGGCTTCCTGAGTTCTACACCGCAGACGAGGAACATCAGAACTTCTACGCGAAGCATCCGGAACAGGGTTATTGTCAGGTGATTATCAATCCAAAGCTGGCTAAGGCCCGGAAATATTACTCCGCGTGGCTTGCCGCATAGCAGCCGGTCCGGGCATTCCGTAGGCTGATATTGGTATGCGGTTTTTCGCTGCCGAAAATTTTTGGCAAAAGTCTGCTGAAAAGAATTTAGAGAAAAGGTATATATCAAATGGGTCGCATTTACGACGACATCACCGAGCTGGTTGGCGGCACACCGCTGGTGCGGCTTAACCGCCTTGCCGAGGGCCTGGACGCCACGATCGCGGTGAAGCTGGAGTTCTATAACCCTGCCAACAGCGTCAAAGACCGGATTGGTGTGGCGATTGTTGATGCGGCCGAAGAGGCCGGGGAGCTGCGGCCCGGCGGCACAATTGTAGAAGGCACCTCGGGGAATACCGGAATAGCCTTGGCGATGGTGGGCGCAGCAAGGGGTTACAAGGTTATCCTCACCATGCCGGAAACGATGTCCACCGAGCGCCGGGTAATGCTGCGGGCTTTTGGCGCCGAAATTGTGCTCACCCCAGGTTCGGAGGGTATGAGCGGGGCCGTCGACAAGGCTCGGGAAATCGTGGCCAACACGGAGAACTCCATCTGGGCCCAGCAGTTTGCTAATCCGGCCAATGCCGAGATCCACCGCACCACCACGGCGGAGGAAATCTGGGAAGATACCAACGGCGCCGTGGACATCTTTGTTGCCGGGATTGGCACCGGCGGGACCATCACTGGAGTGGGGCAGGTCCTTAAGGGCCGCAAGCCGTCCGTCCAGGTGGTTGCCGTGGAACCGAAAGACTCTGCCATCCTCAACGGTGGCGCTCCCGGACCACATAAGATCCAGGGCCTGGGAGCAAACTTCATTCCCGAGGTGCTGGACCGTGAGGTCTATGACGAGGTGCTGGATGCCACGATCGAGGACTCCGTACGGGTGGCCCGCGCCTTGGGTACACGCGAGGGCATCCTGGGCGGTATCTCCGCCGGTGCTGCGGTGTGGGGTGCGTTGGAGCTGGCTAAGCGCCCGGAGAACGCCGGCAAGCTCATTGTTGCCGTGGTTCCGGACTTCGGCGAGCGTTACATCTCCACCATCCTGTACGACGACATTCGGGGCTGACCCGGTTGGATGCTGCAGCCGCGCGCGGAGGCCACGACCAAACGAAGCCCCTAACCTTGATCATTCGGGCCGTGAGCCGCCTGCGTGAGGACCTCGAAGCCGCCCGGTCGCATGACCCGGCGGCCCGGGGTTCTTTCGAGAATTTCTTTGTCTACTCCGGATTGCATGCGATCTGGGTTCATCGACTGACGCATCAAATGTGGGAATACCCGTCGCTTCGGTTCCCCGCCCGCCTGCTGTCCCAGTTCGCCCGCTTTGCCACCGGCATCGAGATCCACCCGGGAGCCACCGTGGGCCGGCGATTCTTCATTGACCACGGCATGGGCGTAGTCATCGGTGAAACGTCCCGGATCGGGGACGACGTGATGATCTACCACGGTGTGACCCTGGGTGGGAGATCCTTGGCGAAGGTCAAGCGGCATCCGACGATCGGGGACCGCGTCACCATCGGTTCCGGCGCCAAGGTTCTCGGTCCCATCACCATCGGTGCGGGCAGCGCCATCGGTGCGAATGCCGTCGTCGTTAAGGACGCACCGGAGGATTCGATCCTTACCGGTATCCCGGCCAGATGGCGGCACCGCGACGCCGCGCGGGAAACCGCACCCGCAGTGGACCCGGCCGAGTATATCGATCCGGCCATGTGGATCTGATGCCGTAACTGCGGACTGCCCGGCGCCAAGCTCCCGCGGCGTGGGCGTGGCCTCCTGACAGGTGGCCCGGTAGCCTTCGATCAGACTGCAGGGTCGGGGACCAACTCGCGGACCTCTTGGGCGCAGCGGCGGGCGACGGCGATCCTGGCAGCCCCTTCCAACGCCTCCTCGCGTGTGGCCACGGTCTGCCCGGCGTGGGCCACATCGGGCAGCTCCTGTTCGGAAAAGGTCATGGCGCCTTCATCGAACGAAATCAGGTACTGCGTCATCTCATGACTCCTTGTCCCGGCGGCCTTCTCCGGACGCTTGCGGCCTCACGTACCCGGCCAGATCCAACGATCCTCCCCACTCCCGCCGGAAATCAAGAACCTCCTCAAACGGGACGGCCGTCTTCAGTGGCGAAGGCGGTCAGTGATTCGGCATCACTGGCAGCGGCCCGGATGAAGTAATCTGCCCACTCCCTCCGGTCCGGGTAGTCCGATTCCGCAACCACCCGTGCGATGGCTGCTTCAATGTCGATGATGGTTCGATGCAAGCTGACGGCACCGTCTTGTAGCAGCGCCCAATTGCCTCCCGGCCGGCCATAAGGCATTCCGATGCTGCCGGGATTGGCCACCAGACAGCGGTCAACGAGCCGGACAAACGGCATGTGCGTATGCCCGCACACGACAGCCCGGACCAGCTGGGGCAGTCCTGCGAAGACTTCCGCCCACCGCTCCCGCCGGCTATCGACAAGTACCACCTCGTCGTCAGCACGCGGCGTAGCATGGCAGAACAGCACAGGCCCAAACCCGTCAATGTCGACGGTGACCGTCGGCTCCAAGGCCGCGAGCATGATCACCAGCCACGACAACAAGATCAGCACGGGCTACTGCCGGCTCGGCCAACACCGCCTCAAGGACCGGCAACACGCCGTGAATATCCGATAAAACCGCAACGCTTCGCACCACCGTTCAGCATCAGGGAGGACAAGGGGACGCCGACGTTCATCCCACAGTCCGGAACCGACCGATTGACATCGCCTTCCATTTGCGGACGTCAGTGGCATTCCGATCCGGATCGACAGATGATTGCAGCGTGGGAGCCAGGGCGGCCTCCATTTAGGCTCAATGAGGCGACCGAGGGGCGGCGATGACGTGCTGCGGTACGATGTATTCCGTTTGCGTGGCTTTCCGGCCTTCTGGGCCGCCGGTGCCGTCTCCGAGTTCGGAAGCTACATCACCACGATCGCGCTCCAGGTTCTGGTGATCACGACGCTGAAGGGCACAGCCATTGACGTCGGTCTGGTCAACGCCTCCAGGTGGGTGCCCTACCTTTTGTTCGGCCTCCTCACCGGAGCCCTGGTCGAGTATCGACGACGCAAACCCCTCCTCGTCGGGGCGGACCTGGGCCGGGGCATCCTCCTCGGTCTGATCCCGCTCCTTGCCTTTCTCGGGCAGCTCAGTGTCCTTGGCCTGATGGCCTTCGTCGGCGTCTTCGGGTTGTTCTCACTCGTGAACGACTCCGCGATCCAGGCGTTTCTTCCCCGCCTCGTGCCCAGAGCCTCGCTCCTGGCAGCCAATGCCAGAATCGACCAAAGCGCCTCGGTGGCGCAGACGCCTCGGTGGCGCAGACAACGGGACCAGCCATCGGCGGCGCACTGGTGACGCTGCTCGGCGCTCCGGTCGCGGTCCTCGTCGATGCGGCCTCGTACTTCTTCTCCGCTATTTCGATCAGTCAAGTCGCCGTCGTCGAGCTTCACGACAACCGGCAACCGAAGCCGAACCTTCGGCGTGACATCGGCGAAGGCCTCCGCTGGGTCTACACGCACCAGACGCTCGCGCCCATCGCGATCTCCGGGCACCTCTGGTTCCTCTTCAGCGGCATGCTCGGAACAGTCTTTGTCCCATTCGTGCTCCTGGACCGGCATTTGAGCGCCTTTGAACTGGGACTGACCCTGTCGGCCGCGGGCGCTGGGGGACTCATCGGAAGCTTTTTAGCCACCCGGTTCGGCCTGCGGTGGGGAGCCGGTCCCTCCGTCATCGCCTGCTCCGCCGCCCAGCCCATCGGATGGGCCGTCATTGCGCTCTCACCGTCCGGTGCATCGGGCACCGCACATGCGGCAACCATCGTCGTCCTGGCCCTGGGGCAGTAAATCTTCGGGCTCGCCCTCGGTGCCTCCAACGCCAATGAAATGGGCTACCGCCAGGCGGTGACACCGGATGCGCTGCAGGGACGGACCAACACCACCATGCGCTCCTTCAACCGGGCAGCCATCATCCTGGGCGCGCCACTGGGCGGTGTCTTGGCCGAGGCGATCGGCTACCGGCCAACGCTCTGGATTGCCATTGCCGGCTTCGTCTTCTGCGCAGCCATCCTGATGGCCTCACCTTTTCGCCGGGCACGTCATCCGGACGCCGCTGCCGGCGGTACACCCTGAGCGTTATCTATTGTCCGGGCGTGCTGGCAGCCGGGGACAACCACTTAGAGCCCAAATTTTGCAAAACAAGTGTTTTGCAAAACTTGGGCTCTAGCCGGGTTTGTCGATCGGTGTGCGAGATTAGTGCGTGTCCTCCGCTACGATCTCGGACTTGTCCTCGCCCCAGAGCGTATGGAAGGTGCCGTCGTCGTCCACCCGGTGGTAGGTATGTGCGCCGAACAGATCCCGCAGCCCCTGCGTCAGTGCCGCCGGCAGCCGCTTGCGCCGCAGGCCGTCATAGTAGGCAAGGGAGGAGGAGAACACGGGGACCGGAATGCCCAGTTGTACAGCGGTGGCAACGACGCGGCGCCAGGCCGGCAGCGCGCCCGCGATGGCTTCGCTAAAGGCCGGGGCGAACAGCAGGTTGGCGGGCTCTTCCTGGGCCGAATAGGCCTTCGTGATGTCCTTGAGCAGCTCGGCGCGGATGATGCAGCCGCCGCGCCAAAGACCGGCAATTTCGTCCAGCCTCAAATCCCAGCTGTATTCCTTTGCTGCGCCCGTGAGCATGTCCAGCCCCTGCGCATAGCTGACCAGCTTGGACGCGAACAATGCCTGCCGGACGTCGTCGACGAATCCTTCGCCCACGGCGATTTTCTCCTCGTGGCCGGCCAGCTTCTCCTGGGCTTCCGCACGCTGTGCAGCCTGCGAGGACAGGGCGCGCGCAAAGACCGATTCTGCAATGCCCGACGTCGGCGAACCGAGTTCGAGAGCCGAAATGACAGTCCAGCGTCCGGTACCCTTCTGGCCCGCGGCGTCGACGACGACGTCGACAAAGGGCTTGCCGGTCCGCGCGTCCGTGTGGCCGAGCACCTCGGCAGTGATTTCGATCAAAAAAGATGCCAGCTCGGTTTGGTTCCACTCGGTGAAGATTTTGGCCTGCTCGGCCGGCTCGATGCCGGCGCCGGAACGCAGCAGGTCAAATGCCTCGCCGATAACCTGCATGTCCGCATATTCAATGCCATTGTGCACCATCTTTACGAAGTGGCCGGCGCCATCGGTGCCGATCCATGCACAGCAGGGTTTGCCGTCCACATGGGCGGAGATTTTCTCCAGCAGCGGTCCCAAGGCGGCGTACGACTCCTTGGAGCCTCCCGGCATGATGGACGGGCCGTTCAATGCGCCCTCCTCGCCGCCGGAGACTCCGATGCCGACAAAGTGCAGGTCCTTCTTCGCCAGCGCAGCCTCGCGGCGGCGGGTGTCCTGGAAGTGCGAGTTTCCGCCATCGATGACAATGTCCCCCGGCTCCAGCAACGGGACCAGCTGATCGATGACCGAATCCACTGGGCCCCCCGCCTTGACCATGATGAGCACCCTGCGCGGCTTCTCCAGCGAGTCCACTAATTCCTGCAGGGTCTCGGTACGAATGAACTCTCCGTCGCCGCTGTGCTTTTCCAACAGCGCGTCGGTCTTTGCGACGGAGCGATTGTGCAGGGCAACGGTAAACCCGTTGCGTGCCAAGTTGCGCGCAAGATTCGCACCCATGACGGCGAGACCTGTGACACCGATTTGTGCAGACATACATCCTCCAGGATTGATTGCGGGCGTGTTTCCTCCAGCCTAGCGGCGAGTCCGCGCAGCCAGAAGGGCTATTTCGTTGGGGGCTCCGAATATGGCCTACTGGAGCCATATCGTCAGGGGGTGAATTTCAGCAGCACCTTGCCGGAGATCGCGGAATTGCGCGCCACCTCAAAGGCTTCCAGGCCTGCGGTCAGGGGGAACTCGTGGGTCACCACCGGATCGATGAAGAGCGAGCCGTCTGCCAGCGCCTTGATCACCTCGTCAATTTCATCATTGAACCTGAAGGAACCGACCAGCTCCAGCTCGCGGGTGATGGCCAGCGAGATGGCCACCGGCTGCGGCCCGGACGGCAGCAGCCCAACCAGCACCACCCTGCCGCCGCGGACCGCTCCCTTGATTGCCGAGGCGAGCCCCTGCTGGCTGCCGGATGATTCGATGACGATGTCGGCCTCCACCGCTGCGATGGCCTCCGCATCGGAAGCCAGCAAGGTCTCATCGGCGCCGACGGCCCGGGCGATCTCCAGCGGTATATCGTACATATCCACTGCAACTATGCGGGTCGCACCCGCACGTTTTAGCACGGCGACGGCGAGGGTACCGATGGGCCCGCTACCCACTACAAGGACCGTTTTGCCCACTACCTCGCCGGCCCGCACGACCGCGTGCCACGCCACACTGGCAGGCTCAACCAGGGCCGCGCGGCGCAGGCCGAGTCCGGCGGGGAGCGGCCGCAGCATCCGCGAGGGAAGATTGGCGTAGCGGCTAAACGCTCCATCCGTGTGCGGAAACCGGGCGGCGCTGCCCAGATAGGTGCACCCAGGGGAGAGGTTCGGTCGATCCACGGGGTATCTGGCCGTGCCCGGTGCAGGAGTCGCCGGATGAACGGCCACCGGTGTCCCTGCGGCCGGACCGGTCCCGTCGGCCGCGGATGCTGCGACCACCCCCACGACCTCGTGGCCCAGGATCATGGGCGCCTGCAGAATCGACTCACCCGCCGCCCCATCCAACCAATAATGCAGGTCCGAACCGCAGATACCACCATAAACAATCTCCACTACGGCCTGATCGGCGGCGGCCTGCCTCAGCTTCACGTCTTCAATTCGGAGATCCCCGGCACCGTGAGCCACCACGGCGGGAGCGCTCGCCGGCAGGGCCTGGATTTCAGTCATCTCACACCACCACCGTCATGCCGCCGTCAACGAATATTGTCTGCCCGTTCACGAAATTGGAGGCATCCGAGGCCAACCAGACCACCGGCCCGATCAGGTCCGCAACCGTGCCCCAGCGCCGCGCCGGAGTCCGGCCAAGAATCCAGGAGTTGAAGTCCACGTCATCCACCAGATTCTGTGTCATTTCGGTATGAATATAACCCGGCGCAATGCCATTGATCTGAAGACCGCTGGCGGCCCACTCTGCAGTCATGGCCCGGGTAAGATTCCGCAGGCCCCCCTTGGCAGCAATGTACGGGGCAATCGTCGGACGGGCCAGATCTGTCTGGACGGAACAAATATTAATGATCTTGCCGCGGCCACGGTCAATCATTGACCGCGCAGCCTCCCTGCCGACCAGGAATGCACTGGTCAGATCCGTGGCCAAGACTCTATCCCAGTCCTTCACATCGAGATCCAGCATCGGAACGCGGTGCTGGATACCGGCGTTGTTGACCAGAATTTCCAGCTCCCCGACATTTTCACCAACCCACCGGACACCGTCAGCCGCTGCGGCTGCGTCGGTAATATCAAAGGCGCAGGAGTGGATCCGGCCTGCCGGAAAGTCCGCTGCCATCTCAGCCGCACTGGCCGCTAACCGTTCCGGGTTGGCACCGTGCAGCACCACGGTGGCGCCGGCGTCCGCCAGTCCCCTGGCTAATGCGTTACCGATCCCCCGGCTGGACCCCGTCACCATAGCCACCCGCCCGTCCAGTCCGAATAACCCGCTCATGCATTTCCTCCTGGATTCCGGTCGCCCTCTTGATGAGCATCGCTGAGTTGAGCACCGCTGGGTTGAGCACCGCTGAGTTGAGCACCGCTGAGTTGAGCACCGCTGAGATTGGCAATGGCCTGCCGCACCACGGCCAGATCGAATTCGCCCAACCCCTGATCCTGCACGGTTGCATATACTTCGTGGGCGGCCGTGGCCAGCGGGACGGCCGTGCCGCTCTGCCGTGCGCTTTCCAGCACGAATGTCAGATCCTTGTGCATGAACTTCGCCGGCCCCAAAGTCCGGTAGTCCTTAGCCGCCAGCCGCGGCCCGAGGCTCTCCAGCACTGCGCTGCCGGCCAGTCCTCCCGCGAGGACGTCGAATAGGGCCGCTGCGTCCATCCCGGAGCGTTCGGCCAGTTCGGCCGCTTCGGCAAGTGCCGCCGTCGTCGTTCCGACAATTAACTGGTTGCAGGCCTTGGCCAGCGACCCCGCGCCAACCTCCCCCAACCGCCGGACCGTGCTGCCCAAGGCCTCGAATAGCGGACGCAGCCTGTTGAAATCCGGCTCAGGCCCACCGGCCATGATGGCCAGCGTCCCAGCCTGCGCTCCTGCAACTCCCCCACTAACGGGTGCATCGATGACCACGGCGTTCCCCGCGCTGGCACTGTGCACCGCACGGCTGAAGTCACGCACGCCTGCCGGGGAAACACTGCTCATGACGACGACGGCGGTCCCGGGCTCTGGTGCCCGGGAACGCCAGGAATCCAGGAGCCCGACGGCGGCGTCTGCAATGTAGTTCAGATCCGGAAGCATGAAGATAATGATGGGTTCCCCGTCAAGGCTGCTGACAGAAGCGGCCCGATGACCACCTTGAGCGGCTAAATCCGCCAATGCCGGCTCGGACCGGTTCCAGGCAGTGACCTGCCAACCCGCCCGAAGCAGGTTGGCAGCCATCGGAGCACCCATCAGGCCCAGTCCGACGAAACCGACTGTCCGGGCGGCTGTGGGGTCAGCGATTTGGTCGGCGGATTCCGGACTTTGCACGGCTGGTTCCCCTCATCACGCGGTGAAATGGAAAGACTTTTGTTCAACATCCTAGCCACGATTCAGTATGATGAACACCATGAGCTCCGAAGACCTAACTGTGGCCATTGCCGTTCCCCTTGACGCCGAATACGTGGACGGCATTCGAGCGGCCCACCCCGGCGTCGAGGTGCTGTACGAACCGGATTTATTACCGCCGGAACGCTACCCTGCGGACCATGCCGGCGACCCGGCTTTCCAACGCACCCCGGCGCAGGAGGAACGATATTGGTCGATGCTCCGTGCCGCCGACATTCTCTACGGTTTCCCGAACGAGACCCCCGCAGGTCTGGCCGCCATAGGCGACGGCAACCAGCGGCTGCGATGGGTACAGGCAATGGCCGCCGGAGCCGGCGGTGCGGTCAAAGCCTCCGGGCTGAACACCACGACGCTGCAACGAATCAAAATCACTACCTCTGCAGGGGTGCACGCGCTTCCACTGGCCGAATTCGCCATGCTGGGCATTCTTAATGGTTTCAAGCGCACGGGCGAACTCGCCGCTGACCAGCAGACTAAATACTGGCCCCAACTGCGGACACCTACCCGGCTCGTCAATGGTTCCCGGCTTGTTATCGCCGGCCTCGGCGAAATCGGTGTGGAGACCGCACGGCTGGCCCGCGCTTTAGGGATGACAGTCTGCGGCACCAAACGCTCGGTGGAACCGCTGGAAGGCATTGACCCAGTGGTGGGCAACAGCGGTCTTTCCGAGCTGCTCGCTTCCGCTGACGCGGTAGTCAATACTCTGCCCGGCACCCCGGACACGGACAGACTGCTCGGCCGGAAGATCTTCAGTGCCATGAAACCCGGTACAGTTTTCGTCAACGTCGGACGCGGCACGGTGGTTGTTGAGGATGCCTTGCTGGAAGCGCTGGACAATGGCCAGGTCTCCTATGCGTGCCTTGATGTGTTCGCCGTCGAGCCCCTGCCTGCCGGCAGCCCTCTCTGGGAACACCCGAACGTCCTAGTATCCCCGCATACCTCCGCACTCAGCGCGGCGGAGAACCGGCTGATCGCCGAACGCTTTGTCGACAACTTGGGGATTTTCCTGGCCGGTGGAGAACTGCCGCACCAAGTGGACCCGCTGCTCTTCTATTAGCAGCACTGTTGTTGACGGCACTGCAGTGTTAACAACACTGCAGTGCACCCGAGCGCTGCATCCTTAAAAGCACAGCGTTGTTAAAAACATTTACGGACAGCTGCCTTGAAAAGGCCGAATGCCCGTTCAGGCGTTCTCCAACAACAGCAGGTTCCGGCCCCTGGTCTCTGGAGTGAAGAACGTTGTCACAAAGGAAATCAGGGCCAGTACCAGTGAGTAAATGCCCAGCACCAGCCAGGAATTTCCTGTCATGGCCAGCAGGACTGCCCCAACTATTGGAACCAGACCGCCGGCCACCACGGCCGAAAGCTCACGGCTCATGGCGACCCCGGTGAAGCGGTGCCGGGAACCGAACAGTTCGGGAAGGAGCGCACACTGCGGCCCGAGCATGGCCTGGACTCCGAGACCGATGCCCACGCTCATGACCAGCCAGATGAGCGCGACGTTCCCCAGCGCGACCAGGTAGAACGCCGGCAGTGCAATCACAGCCTGGAACAAGGCGCCATAGCGGTAGACGGGAACCCGTCCGAATCTGTCGGACAGGGCACCGAAGAGCACCACAAGCACCGCCGAGAATCCGGCGGCGATGAGCAAGCCGGCGGGTCCAATGAACTTGTCCCCAGGGAAGACCCCCATCTTTGCGCTCATGAAGGCTACCAGCAACGTGGAATAGAGGGAAGAATTGCCATTCTCCCCCATCCGTAGCCCAATGCCGATCAGAACGTTCTTCTTCGAGGTCCTCCAGAGCTCTCCAATCGGGTTCTTGACGACGTTTTTGTGCTTTTCCAGTTCCTTGAAGACAGGTGTTTCGTTGAGTCGAAGCCGGATGAAAACCGCTACCACCACGAGCAACAGGCCCGCCAGGAAGGGAATCCGCCAGAGCCAACCCTGCAGAATATTTTTGTCCGCCAAGGCAATGAGCGCGAATGTCCCCGCGCCCAGCAAAGTTCCCACCTGAATGCCGACAAACGGCAGCGCAGCGAAGAATCCGCGGCGGCGGACCGGGGCGACCTCGGAGATCAGCGTCGTTGCACCCGCCTGCTCGGCGCCGGCACCAAGCCCTTGGAGGATACGCAGGATCACCAGCAGGACCGCGCCGAGGAGGCCTGCCTGGCTGAAGGTGGGCAGCAGACCAATCGCAAAACTGGCTGTGCCCATCAGACCGATGGTCAGCAGAAGTACCGGCTTGCGTCCGAAACGATCACCGATGTAGCCGAAGATCAGGCCGCCGAAGGGACGTGCCGCGAATCCGACGCCGTAAGTGGCGAAGGAAGCGATCAGTCCGCCACTGGCGCCCAGGGGCGTAAAAAAGAGCGGACTGAAAATCAGCGCCGATGCGAGTCCATAAATGTAGAAGTCGTAATACTCAAGGGCCGAACCGACGGAACTGGCCAGCGTTGCCCGCCGCAGTTGGACCGGATCGACAACGTCGTCAGCGGGGCGCAGCCGTCCTGCTGGGCCTGACTTGGAGTGGCTTGTCACTGAGGCTCCCTCAAAATATGCCCGACCCTCGTTGGTCGCGGCTGACCGTGCCAGCACTGGAATGCTGGTCACTATGGTGAACAGCGTACAGTCTAGTGAACGTTACGCAAAGAGGCACTCATTTTTGTCGCCTTGTTCAGCCCATTGGATTACCCAAGGAGTGGGCCAGCTCCTTTAACTCCGCCACCATAGAGGCGCCCTGCGCCGCGGTATAGGTCGCTTTCAGCGCAGTGACGGAAACTCCAAGGCTGGGACCGTGGGCTCCACGTGTGGGCACCGCGACCCCCAAGCAAAGAACCCCGGTGGTTGACTCCTCGTCCTCAAAGGCGAAGCCCTGCTCCCGGATCGTCTGCAGCTGGGCCTTCAGCTCCGCGCCGGTTCGCAGGGACTGGGGAGTCATCACCGGCAACTGCAGATCGTCGGGAAACATCTGCGCGATGTCGTTCTCATGCAAGCGGGCGATCAGGGCCTTACCTACTGCGCACAGCGAGACCGGCATCTTGTCGCCAATATTGGACGTCAGCCGCACCGCTGGATGTCCTTCATAGCGGGCAAGATAAATTACCTCCGCGCCGTCCAGCATGGCAATCCGGACCGTCTCGCCGGAGAGGGTCGGAGCCTGCCCGCAGTAGCGGTAAAACTCTTGAACCTCGTCCAATCGACTCAAGTATGCCGCACCGAGTTCCACCAGTTTTCGTCCAAGCGAAAACCCGGATCCGTGCCGGCTAATCAACCGGGCTTCCTCCAAAGCAAGCAACAAATTGGAGGTCGAGGATTTGGGAATGCCTAGTTCACGAGCCAGATCACTGAGTGTCAGTTCTCCTGCGGGCGCTCCGGCTAAGGCTTCAAGGACGGCGGCGGCCCGCGTGACCGCAGGCGCCGAAGAAGTCCCGCTGCGGCCATCAGCGGTGCGGGCGAGTCGGGCTTCGGTCATGGCGGTCCTTTGTTTCGGTTCATCCTGATGAACAGAAATCATCATACTGTCCACAGGCAGCCTATTCACTCCCTACCGGCGGCCCGGCTCTTTGGGTCAGCGCGCGGTCCAACCGAGGAAGCACCTGCCACACCGCCTTCAGCGCGGAACCACACCGCCTTCAGCCAAGAAACACACCGCCTTCGGCGCAGTGGCACATCGTCTTTCCACGAGCTGCCGGAGGGCGTGAAACCTCCCTTTTTACAATTCCACCGGGAGCCATGTATATTTGATCCAGGCCCTCCACTGCTGCATCCCCCAATAGCCGCAGCGGAGGGCTTTCCACTTTAAATCCTGGCCCGCCGCTCCTCCCCTTCCCCCTCGAGATTGTTCCGATTGCACCGGAGACAGTCATCGGCCCCAGGTGCTTGCGCTCTCATCGAGGAGCCGCTATCTTCACGTACGGGCTCGGCACCATCACCCCCCAATAGCGATGGTGCAGAGCCTTTTGCGTCGGCAACTCCGGGGAGGGCTACTGTCGGCTCCTACGTAATACATCCGCAGTTCAAGCCGCTGACTCAGAACGAAGCTTCCATCCGCCTCCCTGCTGGTCCCGGAGCAGCTCCATCGTAGTGAGATCGCTGCGCGCATTCCTGCCCAACCGCGCCTGCACGCGCCATACCTCCACATCGACGCGGCTGAGACCTTTGGGCATCCTTCGCTTGCTTTCCCACCAGTTCACCCGCTCGTACCAGCGCACCGGTTCCGCACCTATCAGCCACTCGCGCCCGGCCCGCTGCACCGCCAAAGGCATCCCGGCCGTCGTCATCCGCACCACTACATGTTCCATAGTTCTGAACGATATGCGCAGAGTCTGACATCGTCGGTTCAGTTCGGCCCTGAGGCAAAAGATACGGAAGCTCACTCAGGTAAAAAGCAGCAAGCCGTCATGAAGTTCCCGGCCAAGCCGCTTATCGTGAGGTATGAGAACGCTTCTTAGGATGGTCAGCAGATGGATTGGACTTGATCTGCTGACATGCGAGAGCCCCGAGGAGAATGAGACTATGACCGGCGCTGCGGACTCGTAGTGACGCTGAGCGTACGCCAGGCCCACAGCATGGGCAGCACCCAAACAGGCCAGCACCCCAAACAGGGCAGCACCTCAACGGGCCGGCACTGAAAGCGGACAAAAAAGTAATCCCCTGACCACCGTTTGGGTGGTCAGGGGATTTTGCTGTGGGCCCTACCGGGATCGAACCGATGACATCCACGGTGTAAACGTGGCGCTCTACCAGCTGAGCTAAAGGCCCCTTTTGTAGCGCCGCTTGGCCATCCAACTTGGATTTCCTGCGTCAGCCAACGAGGAATAACTGTACCCGAAACATTGCTCTTGGTGCTAACCGACACCCGTCTGACCGGCTTATTTCCGGATCCGGCAACGTCCTACAGCCGTGTGGCCAGATACTGCAGGCCGGGGCTCACACCGGCGTCCAACTTGATGCTGGCCGTGTCATCCCCGCGGGTCGGCCCGCGGTTGATGATGACAACGGGTTTACCTGTTTTTTTGGCGTAGCGCGGAAACCGCAGCCCGCTCATGACCGTCAAGGAGGAGCCGGCCACCAGCAGAGCATCGGCCGCATCCACTATGGCGTAGGAGCGTTCGACACGGTCTTTCGGGACGTTCTCGCCAAAGAAGACAAAATCCGGCTTAAGCATGCCACCGCACACTTCACATTCAGCAATAATAAATCGCGCTATTTGTTCCTCCTGCGACAGTTCGGCGTCCGCATCCGGAGCTGCTGCAATAGGGCCTTCGGCTTCAACCAGCTCCACGAAGCCGGGATTGAGGCCTTCGAGCCCGTCGGCGAGGTGGCTGCGGCTGATGACGGTGCGGCAGTTCAGGCAAACAACGCGGTCGAAACGCCCGTGCAGGTCCACCACGTCCACCGCGCCGGCGTCTTCGTGCAGCCGGTCCACGTTCTGCGTGATGATCCCGCTGGTCAGGCCCTGGCGCTCCAGAGCGGCCACGGCATAATGCCCGGCGTTCGGATCTGCGTGGCGCAGGTGCCGCCAGCCAAGGTGGTTTCTGGCCCAGTACCGTTGACGCAGGGCACCGTCGCCAACGAACTCCTGATAGGTCATCGGCGTGCGCGGGACAGAACCGGGACCGCGGTAATCCGGAATGCCGGAATCGGTACTGAGCCCTGCCCCCGTTAAAACGGCGAGCTTCGCGCCCTGCAGCAGACCCGCGATCCTGGCCAGCACCGGGAGCTCCGCGGCAGATGGCTCGTGGCTGCCGGCCCGTGGAGGGGAACTTGCAAAGCCCGTCATACCGATTCCGACCGGTGGCCGGTCCGTGGTCTCATCCATGCGCTGAAGCCCCGATTCTAGAGTTCTGCGAGAGCTTTGCGGTACCTGTCCAGAGAACGTGCCTGGCCTGCAGCTGTGCTGAAAGTATCGCGCAGAATTCCGTTCGCGTCGATGACGAAGGTTCCCCGCCCCGCCATGCCTCGGTCTGCGTCAAAGACGCCATAGCGTCGCGCTGTTTCGCCGTGCGGCCAGAAATCCGCCAGCAGGTCGAACTCAAGTCCTTCGGCCTCGGCGTAGGCGCGCAGGACGTATTTGCTGTCCACGGAGACGGCCAGGACACGTGCGCGGGCGGTGGCAAAGTCAGCCGGATTGTCCCGAAGCTCGCACATTTCGCCGGTACAAATGCCGGAAAAGGCAAAGGGATAAAAAACGACGACGACGTTCCCGCCGCGCAGCGACGCAAGCGAGATGGACTCGCCAAACTGGTTGGAAAGCTCGAAGTCCGGAGCTGGTTGACCAACGACCGGTGCCCGCGATTGAGTGGGATTCATCCCCGATTCCAGGGAAGCCGCCGTCATGGCACCCGTCACGGCTTCTTGCGGGGGGCGAGCCTTGTTGCGGCCCAGTCAGTTGAAACGCCAACCGTTGTGGTGGAATGCAGACCCGCTGTTGGTGCGGCTTCCTGAATCTCAGCGGGCGGAACATAACCGACGCGTCCGTTTTTCGGAGTCAGCACCCACACAATTCCGCCCTCATCCAAGGTGGTCAGCGAGTCGACCAGCGCGTCGACCAGGTCGCCGTCGTCGGCCCGCCACCATAGGAGTACAGAATCCACGACGTCGTGGTCCTCCTCGGTCAGCAGCTCGGACCCGACCAGTTCTTCGACACTGTCGCGCAGAGCAAAATCAACGTCGTCGTCGTACCCGAGTTCCTGGATCAGATCGCCATCCTTGAAACCCAATTTGCCTGCCACGTTAACTACAGTGCCGGCGTCGGCCTCGCTCACGTTGTTCCTCCTGCTTGAAACGCATCAGCGCTTCGTTGATGTTGGTCTTCTAAATGTCTATTTTACAGATTGTCCGGTCTTTACGAACTACTCAAACGATTAACTGCTCACGCGGCACACAATCCGGAAGAATAATAGGACTTCCAGACCCAGGGCTACGGGTCTGTGCCTTACTCCAGCCAACACCGTAATGCCGCCGGCAACAAGTCGGCACCGGCCGCACTGCTCCTATGCTACGGGGAGGTGGGCTCCGGAAGTGTCCCGGTGGCGCACCGGCTACGCAGTCCGGCCTAACCGGACTAGAGTATTCGTTGTGTGCCCACAGCCACAGCTGGGGGCCGGAAATACTGTCTTTAAGAGAGGTCTGACGTGGCCGCAGGCGAAGAGAACTCCCACATCCTGAGCGGGTTAACCCACCAGCTTCCCGACAGGGATCCTGAAGAGACCGCGGAATGGATCGAGTCGCTGGACTCTCTGATCCAGGAGCAGGGCACCGAACGGGCCCAGTTCATTATGCGAAGTCTGCTCCAGCGGGCCGGTGCGCAGAGCGTGGGCGTACCGATGGTGACCACCACGGATTACGTCAACACCATCCCGGCGGACCAGGAGCCGGATTTCCCGGGCAACGAGGAAATTGAGCGCAAGTACCGGGCCTGGCTGCGCTGGAACGCCGCCATTATGGTGCACCGGGCACAACGTCCGGACATTGGCGTGGGCGGGCACATCTCCACCTATGCCGGTGCAGCAACGCTCTATGAGGTAGGTTTCAACCACTTCTTCCGCGGAAAGGACCATCCCGGCGGCGGAGACCAGATCTTCTTCCAGGGCCACGCCTCCCCCGGCATGTACGCCCGCGCGTTCATGGAAGGGCGGTTGAGCGAAGAGGACCTGAACGGGTTCCGGCAGGAAAAGTCCAAGGAAGGCCACGCGCTTTCCTCCTACCCGCACCCCCGGCTGATGCCCGAATTCTGGGAGTTCCCGACGGTCTCGATGGGGATCGGCCCGATGAACGCGATTTACCAGGCGCAGTCCAACCGCTACCTGCACAACCGCGGTATCAAGGACACCTCGGACCAGCAGGTCTGGGCATTTTTGGGCGACGGCGAAATGGACGAGCCGGAAAGCCGCGGCCTGCTCCAGCTCGCGGCCAACGACAAGCTCGACAACCTGAACTTTGTGATTAACTGCAACCTGCAGCGGCTGGATGGACCGGTCCGCGGTAACGGCAAGATCATGCAGGAGCTCGAGGCGTTCTTCCGCGGCGCGGGCTGGAACGTGATCAAGGTGGTCTGGGGCCGCGAGTGGGATGACCTGCTGGCCAAGGACGACGACGGATCACTGGTGAAGGTCATGAACACCACCGTCGACGGAGACTACCAGACCTACAAGGGCGAGTCCGGCGGGTTTGTCCGCGAGCACTTCTTCGGTCAGACCCCGCAGACGAAGGAAATGGTCGCCGACCTGACCGACGATGAGGTGTGGAATCTCAAGCGCGGCGGCCACGATTACCGCAAGGTGTACGCGGCATACAAGGCCGCCGTTGAGTTCAAGGGAAAACCGACGGTGATTCTGGCGCACACGGTCAAGGGCTACGGGTTGGGCACCAATTTCGAGGCCCGCAACGCCACGCACCAGATGAAAAAACTCACCATGCCGGATCTGAAGAAGTTCCGTGACCACTTGCGTATCCCGATTTCCGATGCCGAGCTGGAAAAGGACCTGTACCGTCCCCCGTATTACCACCCGGGGATGGATGCGCCGGAGATTAAGTACCTGATGGACCGCCGGGCGAAGCTGGGTGGTTTTGTGCCCGAGCGGCGGACCGAATATGCCGAGGTTGCACTGCCGGCGGATAAGACCTATGAGGTAGCCAACAGGGGTTCCGGGAAGCAATATGCCGCGACCACGATGGCCTTCGTGCGTCTGCTCAAGGAACTCATGCGGGATAAGGAATTCGGCGCCCGGATTGTGCCGATTATTCCGGATGAGGCGCGCACCTTCGGGATCGATGCGTTCTTCCCGACCGCGAAGATCTACAATCCCAACGGCCAGAACTACCTGTCTGTGGACCGGGATCTCATTTTGGCGTATAAGGAATCCATCTCAGGGCAAATTGTGCATGCGGGTATCAACGAGGCCGGTTCCGTGGCTGCATTCACCGCTGCGGGCACCTCCTACGCGACGCACGGCGAACCGCTGATCCCGGTGTACGTCTTCTACTCCATGTTCGGCTTCCAGCGCACCGGAGATTCTCTGTGGGCGGCCGCGGACCAGATGACGCGCGGCTTCATCATCGGCGCCACCGCGGGGCGAACCACGCTCACCGGCGAAGGGCTGCAGCACGCGGACGGGCATTCCCCGCTGCTGGCCTCCACGAACCCGGCAGTGGTGACTTACGATCCCGCATATGGGTACGAAATCGGCGTCATCATGCATGACGGCTTGGAGCGGATGTACGGCAAGGGACCGTCATCCGGGGACTCGACGCGGAACGTGATGTACTACATCACTGTCTACAACGAACCCATTATCCAGCCGCCTGCGCCGGAAGACATGGACGTTGAGGGAATCATCAAGGGGATATACCTGCTGGCTCCGGCAAAGGTGGACGGGCCGCGCGCCCAGCTGCTGGCCTCCGGCGTGTCCGTGCCGTGGGCATTGGAAGCCCAGCAGATCCTCGCCGACGACTGGGGAGTTTCGGCCGACGTCTGGTCCGTAACCTCTTGGACCGAACTGCGCCGCGACGGCCTGGCCGCAGAGGAAGAACAGTTCCTCAATCCCGGCACCAATGCCCGCACGCCGTTCGTGACCGAGCAGCTTGCGGGAGCCACCGGACCCATCGTGGCCGTCAGCGACTACATGAAGGCGGTTCCGGACCAGATCCGGCAGTTCGTGCCGAACGAATTCGCCACGCTGGGCGCGGACGGTTTTGGTTTCTCCGATACGCGGGCCGCAGCGCGCCGGTTCTTCAAGATCGACTCACACTCGATAGTGGTCCGGGCACTGGAGATGCTCGCCCGTCGCGGCGAAGTCGATTGGCAGACACCGGCGCAGGCGATCGAGAAGTATAAGCTGCTCGATGTCAACGCAGGCACCACTGGCATCACCGGCGGCGACAGCTAGCGCTGCGCACCTTCCCAACCCTCGCAGGCTCACGTCGGGGCCCTCGGTGCCTGCTTGCCAGAGGCTCCGGCGGACGCGCCAGCGGCAGTCGGAGTCGGAGAGGCTGCAACGCGCCAGCGCTAAACGCGGGGCCGGCAGGCGTGAACGATGTTGTGCAACATCGTCCACGCCGGCCGGCCCCGTTTTCGTGTTCAGTGCCGACCGCACAGCTGGCCAGCCCTTTGTAGTGATCGCACAAATTGTAGTGATCGTACAAATGCGGCTTCTATCCAGGCTGGCCGTATGCTCGAAGAATGGCTCTGACCCCCCGCACCCCCGCAGATCATTCGGATGCTTCGGCGGCAGCTGCGGACGCCCAGGCCCTGACGCTGCAGAGGCTACGAGCCAACGTGGGACGGTTGTCCACCGCAACCCTGAAGGAACTGGAATCCGCACTGCCCTGGTACCGCCGGCTCAGCGCGGATGAACGTTCCGCATTGGGAATGGTTGCACAGAATGGCATCAATGCCTTCGTCTCGTGGTATCAGCGGCCATCGTCTCCGTCGTGGGTCCTCTCCGATGTTTTCGGCACCGCACCCACCGAGCTGACCCGCTCGATTAGCCTGCAACGGGCACTGCAGCTGATCCGAACTGTGGTGCAGGTGGTGGAGGATCAGGTCCCGGAAATTGCGCCCAAGGCCGAACAGGGTGCGCTGCGCGAGGCAGTCCTGCGCTATTCCCGCGAAGTCGCTTTCGCAGCAGCAGACGTTTATGCCCGGGCGGCCGAGAGCCGCGGCTCGTGGGACACTCGTTTGGAAGCACTGGTTGTGGACGCCATCCTGCGAGGGGAAGACACGGATTCCCTGCGGTCCCGGATGGCCGCCCTGGGCTGGAAGTCGCAGAGCCGCTTTACCGTCATGGTGGGCACCTCGCCGTCGGAAACGACCGCGGGCTTTGTTTCTGATCTGCGCCGGGCCGCGAGCCGGTTTGCCGAAGACGCGCTGGTCGGAATCCAAGGCGACAGACTCATTCTGGTGCTCGGGGGCGTGGCGGACCAGGACACGGCCTACCTGCGTCTTGGCGAGCTGTTCGCGCCGGGTCCCGTGGTGTACGGACCGTTGGCTGCCTCCCTCCTGGAGGCCACCAACTCCGCTCAGGCGGCCTTCGCCGGGCTTGCCGCTGCCAAGGCCTGGCCTGGTGCGCCGCGTCCGGTTGCCGCCGATGATTTATGGCCCGAACGCGTGATTTCCGGCGACGAGGCGGCCCGGCGCGCGTTGGTGAAGAACATTTACAGGCCGTTGCTCGCAGCTTCCAATGGCTTGGCGGAGACCCTCAGCAGCTACTTGCAGCTGGGGCACTCACTCGAAGCCACGGCCCGCGAATTGTTTGTTCATGCGAACACCGTCCGCTATAGGTTGCGCCGCGTCTGTGACGTCACAGGCTGGGATCCACTGATCCCCCGGGAAGCGTTTGTGCTGCAGACTGCACTGGTGGTCGGTCGGCTCGCCCCGCCGCCGGTGCCCGTCGTCGAGCGGAACGGGACGCGGACCTAACGGCAGCGGCATTGTAGACTTCCTACAAAAGCGTCTCACGAGCTTGGTGTACGCAAACACCGATGAAAGAGCCCAATCTTTGGAAAGCTGGATATCGTGCTTGCAATAGTCTGCCCTGGACAGGGTTCCCAAACTCCCGGCTTCCTTACGCCGTGGCTGGAGCTGCCCGCCGCAGCAGCACGACTGGCCGCATTGAGTGAAGTAGCCGGCATCGACCTGCTAGCGCATGGCACAACATCCGATGCGGAAACCATCAAGGACACAGCAGTGGCGCAGCCGCTGATTGTCGCCGCCGGACTTGTATCCGCCCACGCCCTGTTCCACTGCGCCGGTTTGCCACCGGTGGAAGACTCCCCCCTCCGTGGCCTCCCGCTGGTACTCGCCGGCCATTCAGTCGGGGAAATCACCGCTGCTGCACTTTCGGGCGCGCTAAGCGAACATGACGCGATGATCTTCGTCCGGGAGCGCGCCAACACGATGGCGGGCGCTGCGGCCGCCACGCCCACCGGCATGAGTGCCGTCGTCGGCGGGGATCGCGCCGACGTGCTGGCAGCCATCGCGTCAGCGGGCCTGACTGCTGCCAATATGAACAGCGTGGGGCAGACGGTTGCCGCCGGAACGCTTGCGCAACTGCAAAGCCTGAAAGACAACCCGCCGGCCAAGGCCCGGGTAATCCCACTGCAGGTGGCCGGCGCCTTCCATACCGGGCACATGGCCCCGGCAGTCACTGCGCTGCAGGAACTGCGCCCCAGTCTGAACCCCGGGAGCCCGGATCCCGTTCTGCTTTCCAACTTTGACGGAGGGCCGGTAACTTCCGGTGACGGCGCTGTTGAAAGCCTCATTGCCCAGGTTTCCCGGCCGGTACGTTGGGACCTGTGCATGGAAACGATGGTCTCCATGGGTGTCACGGCGCTGATTGAGCTCTCCCCGGCCGGGACCCTGACGGGCCTGGCGAAGCGGGCGATGCCCGGCGTTACCTGCATTGCCGTCAAATCCCCCGAGGATCTCGAATCCGCCAAGGACCTGCTTGTGGCCGCGCTGGCCGGGCGGAAAGAAGGAACCGAATGAGCACTCCCACGCTCCAGCAGAACCCGATGCGCGAATTTACGCGCATCCTGGGCATCGGGGCCTACCGCCCGGACATTATCGTCACCAATGACGACGTCTGCCAATGGATTGATTCTTCGGACGAGTGGATCCGCCAGCGCACCGGCATTGTGACCCGGCATCGAGCCGGCAGGGACGTCAGCGTTGTCGACATGGCCGAGGGCGCCGCCCGCGAGGCACTCCGCGGCGCCGGCATCGACGCTGCCCAGCTTGGCGCCGTCATAGTCTCCACGGTCACCCATCCGTATGCAACGCCGTCGGCCGCCTCCTTGCTCGCTGAGCGCCTCGGTGCCACACCGGCCCCCGCCTATGACGTTTCCGCGGCCTGCGCCGGCTACTGCTACGGCGTGGCACAAGGGGACGCGCTGGTCCGCGCCGGCACTGCCGATTACGTGCTGGTGGTCGGCGTCGAAAAGCTCTCGGACGTGATTGACAACCACGAGCGCACCATCTCCTTCCTGCTCGGCGACGGCGCCGGCGCCGTGGTGATCGGGCCCGCCGAACGTGCCGGAATCGGACCGACCGTGTGGGGCTCGGACGGAAGCCGCTGGGATGCCATCGGCATGACGCACTCCCAGCTCGACATCCGTGACTTCAGTATCGCCGCAATGAAAAACGAGGACGACGACGGCGACCTGGCCGCCGTCGGCGACGAACACGCTAAGTTATGGCCGACACTGCGCCAGGACGGACAAACCGTCTTCCGATGGGCCGTCTGGGAGATGGCCAAGGTGGCCAAGCAGGCCCTCGATGCCGCGGGCATCACCGCCGATCAGCTCTCAGCGTTCGTGCCGCACCAGGCCAACATGCGCATCATTGACGAGCTGGCAAAACAGTTGAAAATCCCGGATTCGGTGCTGATCGGACGCGACATTGAGAACGCGGGCAATACTTCGGCGGCGTCCATCCCGCTGGCCACCCACAGGCTGCTGCAGGAAAATCCCGGGCTGAGCGGTGGCCTCTCCCTGCAGATCGGCTTCGGAGCCGGGCTCGTGTTTGGGGCCCAGGTCATCGAGTTGCCATAGTGGCCGCTGCCGCGCGCAACTTTGCCGCATAGCATTTCGGACCACAACCGTGGTTTGATCAACACTGCTTCACCCCATTACCGACGACAAAGAAAACCACAAGAAAAGGAGCCACTAATGGCTAGCAACGAAGAAATCCTGGCCGGTCTGGCTGAAATCGTGAACGAGGAAACCGGCCTTGCCCCTGAAGCCGTCGAAATGGACAAGTCCTTCACCGACGATCTGGACATTGACTCCATCTCCATGATGACCATTGTGGTCAATGCCGAAGAGAAGTTCGGCGTGCGGATTCCGGACGAAGAAGTCAAGAACCTCAAGACCGTCGGCGACGCCGTCAACTTCATCTCCGGCGCACAGGCCTAGTTCTTTCGCAACTGACCTACGCCCCGCATTTGCAGGGTAGGGAGGATGGCCGGTTTGTCCACGGGCACCGGCCATCCTCGTACATCAAGAACTGTCCTGCAGAGCATACGTTTCGTAGGAATACCCAGAGAGTAGAACCATGGCCCGCAAAGTAGTCATTACCGGACTCGGAGCTACCACGCCGATCGGCGGCGACGTTCCCACCATGTGGGCGAACGCGCTCATTGGCGTGTCCGGAGCGCATACCCTGACCGCTGACTGGGTAGCCAAATATGATCTTCCCGTTCATTTTGCCGCGAAGGCTTCCACGCCTGCCACGGAGATCCTCAGCCGGGTCGAGGCCAAGCGTTTGGACCCCTCCAGCCAATTCGCAGTCGTCGCGGCCCGCGAAGCCTGGAAGGATTCGGGCATTACCGAGGTGGACCACGACCGTCTCGCCGTAGCCTTCGCTACTGGCATCGGTGGCGTCTGGACGCTGCTTGATGCGTGGGACACTCTGCGTGAGAAAGGTCCGCGCCGCGTCCTGCCGATGACGGTTCCGATGCTGATGCCCAATGGCGCCGCCGCCGCCGTCAGCCTTGATTTGGGTGCCCGCGCCGGGGCCCATACGCCGGTGTCCGCATGTGCGTCCGGTACCGAAGCCCTGCACTTAGGACTGGAGCTGATTCGGTCCGGCAAGGCCGATGTGGTCATGGCCGGAGGCGCCGAAGCCGCCATCCATCCACTGCCGATGGCGTCCTTCTCATCGATGCAGGCGCTTTCCCGGCGCAATGACGACCCGGAACACGCGTCCCGCCCCTACGACCGGGACCGCGACGGCTTCGTCATGGGCGAGGGAGCCGGCGCTTTGGTCCTCGAAGCCGAAGAGCATGCGCTGGCCCGCGGCGCCCACATATACGGCGAACTGGCTGGGACATCGGTCACGGCCGATGCTTACCACATCACGGCTCCCGATCCGGAAGGGCTCGGTGCCACCCGGGCGTTGAAGGCGGCCCTCTTTGACGCCCGTGCGCAAAACACCGACGTGGTGCACGTCAACGCGCATGCGACCTCGACTCCGGTGGGCGACAAGCCGGAGTACACCGCACTGAAGGCGGCCCTGGGCAGCCACGTGGACAATGTAGCGGTCTCGGCCACTAAGTCCCAAACGGGGCACCTGCTGGGCGCGTCGGGGGCCGTTGAAGCTGTCATGACAGTGCTGGCTGTGTACAACCGCAAGGCGCCGGCCACGATCAACCTGGAAAACCAGGATCCGGAGATCCCGCTTGACATTGTCACCACGGCCCGTGACCTGCCGGCCGGCGACTTCGTGGCATTGAGTAATTCCTTCGGATTTGGCGGACACAATGCCGTCATCGTCATCCGGAACACGAACTAAACCGCGCACTAGCGGCAGGAAACAGCGAAGCGGCCGGGCCCCGGCCCCGGCCGTTTTGGTTCCGGCCTCTTGGTTCCGGCCTCTTGGTTCCGGCCGCTTAGTTACGGTCGCTTAGTTGCGGTCGCTTAGTTACGGTCGCTTAGGCCCGGTGGCTTTGTTACGGCCGGTTCGGGACAGCCGCCTAGCTATGGAGCGGCGGCCACCGGAGATGGTTGCAGTAGCCGATGGACCTGAGATAACCCGCGGAATCAGCCAACCTGGTGGAGCCAGCGCACCGGCGCTCCCTCACCTGCGTGGCGGAACGCCTCCAGTTCCTCATCCCACGCTTCGCCGAGGGCCAGCGAGAGCTCATGGTAGACGGCAGCTGGATCCCCTGCCCCCGACTCGTAGGCGTAACGGATTCGGTCCTCCGTGACCATAATATTTCCGTGTGCATCAGTCACCGCATGGAATATGCCCAGTTCCGGGGTATGCGACCAGCGGCCACCGTCAACTCCGGCGCTTGGCTCCTCGGCCACTTCGTAACGCAGATGGGCCCAGCCGCGCAGGGCTGAAGCCAACTGCGCCCCCGTACCCGGTACCCCGGCCCACGACAGTTCGGCACGCATCATGCCAGGTGCAGCTGGCTGCGCCGCCCAGTCCAACTGGGTGCGCCGGTCCACGACAGAGCCGACGGCCCACTCAATATGCGGGCACAGCGCAGTAGGGGCCGAGTGAATAAACAAAACACCGCGTGTCATCAAAGCAGACATTCCATCCTCCATAGCTATAGGTACGTCTTCCCCAACGACCTTCGGCAAGGCTGAAATGATATTGCTTTATATGCGCGGAATTGCTGTTACACAGTCCCTGACCGGGCCGCTCATGCGACCCGCGTTTTCATTCTTTACAGTTGGTGGGCAATCTCTCGCCGCACTTCCTCACATTGTGCCGCATGCCGGCTAAGAACACCAGTGGAATGCCGCCGGTGGCATAACCGGCGGTGGCATGGCGCTTCCCCGTGAGTTGTGATCGATGGGCACACCCGTCACGCGCGGAGAAGGGCCCACCCGTCACGCGCGGGGATGGGCCTGCTGGTAGCTGCTGCGGAGCCGCTCAACCGAAACGTGTGTGTAGATTTGCGTCGTGGCAAGACTGCTGTGGCCCAGAATCTCTTGGACGGCCCGTAGATCCGCACCACCGTCGAGCAGGTGGGTGGCCGCTGAGTGGCGCAGGGCGTGCGGACCGGTGGCCGAAGTATCTCCGAGAGTCCGAAAAAGGCGGCCGACGACGGAACGCACCTGGCGCTGATCGATCCGGTTCCCGCGCTTGCCCAGAAACAGTGCCTCTGCGCTGCTGGCAGTCTCCAGTTTCGGCCTACCTGACGAAAGCCACCGATCCAACGCCTGCGCTGCCGGTTGGCCATACGGAACGGTACGTTCCTTATTCCCCTTGCCGATGACCCGCAGCGTCCGACGCTGAGGATCAAGGTCCCCGCGATCGAGCCCGACCAACTCTCCGACCCGCACTCCGCTGGCGTAGAGCAGCTCAACCAAGGCCAGGTCCCGGACAGCCACCGGGTCTGCGCCCACGGCATTGGCCTGCAGCACCTCAAACAGGCGACCCATTTGTTGCCGTTGCAGAACCCCCGGTAGTGTCTTGTTCCGTTTGGGCGCCTTGAGCCGCAGAGCCACGTCCAGGGCCACTAACTCCTGCCTTACCGCCCACGAGGTAAAACTGCGGGCAGTTGCAGCCCGCCGTGCCAAGGTTGCCCGGGTCAGCCCTACAGAGCTCTGCTCCCCCAGCCAACGGCGCAAGGTTCCCAACTCCAGCCCGGCCAAAGTAGTCACACCTTCCGCGAGCGCATGAATCAGCAGGCTTTCCACGTCGCCTAGATAGGCCCGCACCGTATGAGCGGATCTGGCTTTTTCGGAGACGAGATAACGCTCAAAGTCGCCCAACGCTGCGGAAAACTCCTCCGGCAGTTGGTCAATTTCGGATCGGTCCACCTCCCTACTGTGCGTCCACGCGCGCCATCGGGCAAGCCGCAGCGCCGTGTCCGGCGGGATAAATCCGCACTGGTCCCCAGGCAGGGGACCTGCGGTGATCGACAGCGGCAGCGCGCCCGTCACCCCAATGCATTTCACTTCGTTCCCCTGCGGAGCCTCCAGTTGCCGTCAATGCGCTCGGCCAGTCCCATGAGTTCCAATCTACCCAGCCCTGCCAGCACCGAAGCAATGCCCAAGCCTGCCACGGAAGAAAGCTTCTCCGGTGGGCTCCCCTGCCTGGCAGGCAGCGCATCCATGAGCAGTAGATCCTCGACATTCAGCCCGTCATGGGTGGCCGCCGGGCCCGCCGGCTCACTGGCCAGGTGGTCGCCACTGACACCGGCCAGCTCCGCCACTTCTGCTGCATCCGTAACGCAGACCGCAGAACCCTCACGCAGCAATCGGTGGCAGCCGGCCGAATTCGCGCTGAAAACGGATCCTGGCACGGCCGCGACCTGTCGACTAAGGGAATCAGCATGATGGGCGGTATTCAGGGCGCCCGAGCGCCAGCGTGCTTCCACCACCACGGTCACAGAGCATAGGGCCGCTATGAGGCGGTTTCGTTGCAGAAAACGGTAGCGGGTGGGGTTTGTGCCAGGGGGCACCTCGGCAATCATGGACCCTTCTTGCGCAATGGTCCGCAGCAGTTCTTCATTCCCTGCTGGATAGTACCTATCGACGCCGCCCGCCATAACCGCAATGGTAGGAAGGTTCCCGGTATTGCCGCCGGCGAGTGCTCCCGAGTGCGCATGCGCGTCGATCCCGTAGGCCCCACCGCTGACAACGGTGATTCCACGCTGCGCGAGTCCCTGCGAGATCTGGCCCGTGACGGACGCCCCATAGCTGGTGTTGTCTCGGGAGCCAACCACAGCCACGCACCTGTTCAGTCCGGGAAGGACACGGCAGCGGCTCCTGCACCACAGCGCAATCGGTTCAGCCAGTCCCAAGTCGGACAAAGCTACGGGCCAATCATCGTCCTCAGGAATGAGCAAACCGCCGCCCAACCGCCTGATCACGGCCAGGTCCCGCTCCGGCGCGAGATCGTTAATGCGCGGCGCCCATCGACTAATCGAGGATTCCAATCCGAGCCAGCTGCGCAGCGCACCGGCTTCTTCCAGAAGGGTGGCGACTTTGTGTTCCGTCTCGGTTCCTGCACGTTCTTCACCCTTTGCGATGCACACGGCGCGTTCGGGCCCTACAACTCGAATCAACGCCAGCCCGGCGAGGTCCGACGGTTCCATCAGGCGGGTGAGAGCAGCCCGGGCGACCGTGACGGACGCTGGCATAGCCTTATTCCTGCCATTCCTACCGTCCACACCCTCTATGCCGTCTATGCCGTCTGTGCCGTCTGTGCCGTCCAAGCCACTCACCCGTTCATCCCGCGTTGTCTCATGTTCAGCGCAAGACCCACCTGATGGCTGCCGGGCTGCGCAATTTGGGCCAAATCTGCCAACGTCCATGACAACCGAAGCACCCGGTCATAACCGCGGGCAGTCAAGGCTCCAGATTCCAGCGCCGAATCAAGGACCGCAGTTGTCCGCGACGGGAGCCGGAAGACCCCACGAAGGAGTTTTCCGCCCACGTCGGCGTTCCGCACCAGGCCATGGATTCCCAGCCGCTGGCGTTGCCTGGTCCTCGCCGCCGCCACCCTGGCGGCCACCACCGCCGAACTCTCACGCTGCTCCATACTGGATAATTCCGCGAGGGAAACCCGGTTTACCCGGAGCTGAATGTCCACTCGGTCCAGAAGCGGCCCGGACAGCCGTCCGAAGTATCTCCGGCGCGCCATTGCGGTACATGTACAGTCCTGTCCTTTCCCCGATGCCCGGCCGCAAGGACACGGGTTCGCTGCCAAGACAAGTTGGAACCGCGCAGGGTAGGAGGCCGTTCCCGCGGAGCGGTGCAGGATCAGTTCGCCGCTTTCCAGCGGTTGACGCAGGGCATCGAGGACCCCCCGCTCGTACTCGGGAGCCTCGTCGAGGAAGAGTACGCCGTGGTGTGCCCGGGATGCCGAGCCCGGATGGGGAATCCCGCTGCCGCCCCCGATGATGGCGACGGTACTGGCCGTGTGGTGCGGCCGCTCATAGGGCGGTCGGCGGATCAGTGCGGAAACCTGGCCGTAGCCTTCCAAGGAGTGAATGGCCGTGACCTCCATGGCCTCGGTGTCGTCTAAGTCAGGCAACAGCCCCGGAAGGCGTTCGGCCAGCATCGTTTTGCCTGCCCCCGGCGGGCCCAACAGCAGCAGATGATGGCCACCAGCCGCGGCAACCTCTATGGCAATCCGTGCCTCCGCCTGCCCCGCCACATCAGCCAGGTCCGGCTCAGCAAGCGCGGCACAGTCCGTTATAGCGACTCGAGGCGGGGGCTCATCCTCCTCGGCTTCCAACACCAGTTCCTGCGCCCTGGCGCCGAAGTCCAAGGCAACCCGCGCCAGCGACCGATAGCCGGTTACCTTCGCGCCGGGAACCAGCGCAGCCTCCCTCTGATTGGCGGAAGCCACGGCGAAATCTGAGAAGCCCGCCCGGACCGCGGCTATCACGGCCGGCAGAATCCCGCGCACCGGACGCAGCCTGCCATCGAGTCCCAACTCGGCTATGAAAACAGTACGCCCGGTGCCGCGGACATCCCCGGCCGCACTCAGCGCCGCCATGACGATGGACAGGTCAAAAGCCGATCCCTTCTTCGGCAAGGACGCCGGAACCAAATTGACCGTGATCTTGCGTCGGCTCAGCGGAATACCGGAATTATGTGCTGCGGCCCGGATCCGCTCCTTAGCCTCATTCAGGGATGCGTCCGGCAGCCCAAGGAGAACAAAGTTCGGCAGCGTCTGCCCAATGTCCGCCTCGACTTCAACTATGTGACCTTCCAACCCGACCAGCGCGACCGAGAAGGCCCGCCCCATGGACACCTAACCCACGCCCTTGAGGTACTCCAGCACGGGTTCCCCATCGCCGCAGTCCAGCACCGCAATGGCGTCAATGCGCAGAGCCACCGGAACGACCCAGTGGTCCCGGGACCATAGCACCCCCAAGGTGCGCAGCCGGGTCAATTTGGCCGGCGTGATCGCCTCGAACGGATGGCCGAAACGCAGGGACCGGCGCGTCTTGACCTCGGCAATGACCAGACATTCGCCGTCGTACGCGACCAGATCGATCTCACCCGTGCGACACCGCCAGTTCCGGTCAACCACACGAATACCCCGGTCCTCCAGATAATCGGCCGCCAGGACCTCGCCGTGCCGGCCCAGAGCATCTTTCGCTTTCATGAACACCTCCCCCACCAGCCTGGAGCGCCGCTGTGAACTCGACAAGATCAGCAGCGGCTGATGTGGGCAACTGATCTCCGCATGATGGCGGTGGAGGAACAGACGTGACCGAAAACCGCACAGCCCTAGTGCCGCGCTACGAGCAACGCGTACTCGACAGCAGTGATTCGGCCGACGGCACCCACGAGCCGCTCCAATGTTTGGCACCAAGTAGGGCGTATTTGACCGAAGTGTCAGATGGCAATGCCATCTATGCGCGCGGCCGATCTTGGGGCTTCCGGCAGACGCACCGCATCGTATGCGACCGTAAACTGATATCCACCTCCTTGGTCCTGAACTGCCTCTTGGTCCCGGTGCCCAGATTTGCCGCTGGACGCCGAGCCGGCCTTCGATCGAGGGTTTACCACCAGCGTGGAGGTCAAAGTAGACGCCCCTCGATACGGTGAGTTCAAGTTCGTCTTCGTCACAACTTTGCCCCGCGGATAGGCATTGATGCACCGCCACTGGACGACACGGAAGCCATATTTTCCCGAGCGGACTTCGCTGCTGCCAGACGCAGCGAATGTGTGGAGCTTGTCGCCGACGTCGGCGAATTCGAAAATGAAATAGCCGGCGAATTCATAATTTGAAATCCTTTAGTGCTGCGCCTACCCCCAACCTAACGGCATTGAAGCGCACGTATCCCGGTACGCTGAAATCTTGGCGAACAGCCCCGACAGGTCCGTGAAACTGTCCTCCCAAGGCGACACCTTGGTCGGCGCCCTGTCTTCGGCTTAGAAGCGATCACCAAGGTAACTGTGAGACAGTAGCCAGCGGGTACGCCCGGACACCCGTTCGCCCGGATAAGACGAAATAAAGCACTCCACCCCCAGCGGGCACTGTGGAGCGCGATTGCAAGGAGCATGCATGACGGTCAGGCAGCGTATGTTGCGGGTGCCCGAGATTACGGCCCTGTTCTGGCTCATCAAGGCACTGTCGACGGCTATGGGCGAGTCGACCAGTGACTATCTTGTGAACGCCATTGGGCCGGTTCCCGCGGTGCTCCTCGGATTCATTGCCTTCGTCGCCGCAATGATCATCCAATTGAGGGCAGGGCGTTACGTCGCCTGGCGTTACTGGCTGGCGGTAGTGATGGTCGGCGTGTTCGGAACGATGTGCGCCGACGTCCTCCACGTCGGATTCGGCGTCTCCTACCTCGTGTCCTCCACGTTCTACGCGGCCGCACTTGCCGCAGTCTTCCTCACGTGGCACAAAATCGAGAAAACTCTGTCCATCCACGCGGTCGATACGCCACGGCGGGAGATTTTCTACTGGCTGGCGGTCATCTCGACGTTCGCATTGGGTACTGCCCTCGGAGACATGGTTGCCTACACGTTCCACCTGGGCTACTTCGGATCGGCGGTTATCTTCGCGGTGATAATCCTGATTCCCGCCCTCGGATACCGGTTCGGGTTCAACTCGATCCTCGCTTTCTGGTTCGCCTACGTGATGACCCGGCCGCTGGGTGCCTCCGTTGCCGATTGGCTCGGAAAGCCCCAGGATGCCAGCGGACTCGGACTCGGTGCCGGGTGGGTAGCCCTGGTCTTAACGATCCTGATCGCGATCTTCGTAGCCTGTCTGACCGCGACCGGCCGCGATATACAGGAACGCGGCAGCCACGTCCGCGTCGGGGAGGAAATCGACTCCAACTGACCCAGCCGCCGTGTTCCACGTCGGTCGGCGCAGTGGTGCTCTTATGCCCGGTTTGCTAAGTACAATGACCGAAGTCCGGTTGGCAGGGCTGTAGGGGATGGAGCGATGATGATAGCAAGTGACCGGTCTAATGATCCATGCCGATGCTGCCAAAGTGATCCTTCACCTCGAACTTTTCACAATGGGATGTAGGAGACTTTGAAGCGACAAATCAACAAACGGGCGCTGGAATTGCGTGCCGGGTACGAGAAAAAGAAATCGGGCATCTGGGCATTGCTGCTGCACCCCGTCCGGTCGGTACCACTGGCGTTCCTTGGAGTGATCCTGCTCGGCGCGGGCCTGCTGATGCTTCCAGCATCACGCACCGGCAGTAGCGCCGATGCGCTAATGCCCGCACTGTTCACGGCCGTCTCCGCGGTATGTGTCACCGGCTTGATCACGGTCGACACGGCAACGTTCTGGACACCATTCGGCCAAGGGGTCATAGTGGTCCTGATCCAGGTTGGAGGGTTCGGGATCATGACCCTGGCCACCCTGCTGGCGCTGCTGGTCCGCAAGAGCCTGAGCCTGCGGAACCAGCTCGTGGCACAATCCGAAACCCACACTCTGAATTTCGGTGACGTCCGCGCCGTGCTGTTCCGGGTTGCCGGAATCATGGCTGTAGTCGAAGCGGGCATCGCCGTCATCCTGACCATACGCTTCCGGACCGTCTACGACGATAACCTGGCGACCGCGTTGTGGCACGGAGTGTTTCACTCCATCTCGGCATTCAACAACGCCGGCTTCGCCCTTTACAGTGAGAGTCTGGTTAGCTTCGCCGAAGATCCATGGATCATTATCCCCATCTGCGCTGCTGTGATCGCCGGAGGGCTTGGGTTCCCGGTGATTATCGCACTATTCCGCGACGGCCTGAGGATCAGGACCTGGACCGTCCATACCCGGCTCACTGTCTACGGCACCGTGCTCCTGCTGGCCATCGGCACGCTGATGTTCGCCGCTTTCGAATGGAACCGGCAGGAAACCCTCGGACCGCTGAGCCTCGGGGGGAAAATCTTGACGTCTCTGGCCGGCGGCGTCTTTCCACGCACCGCCGGGTTCAACAGCATCGACTACGGGGCCGCGTCATCGGAAACGCTAATGGTCACCGACGTCCTGATGTTCATCGGCGGCGGCAGCGCCAGCACGGCCGGCGGGATCAAGATCGCCACATTCCTGGTACTGGGGTTCGCGATCTGGAACGAGATCCGCGGGCGCGAGAACGTAACCATCGCACACCGCTCGATCAGCGCCTCTGTGCAACGACAGGCCCTATCCGTGGCCCTTCTCGGCGTCGCCGCAGTCATGGTTGGAACCCTGCTGCTCCTGATGTTGACCAACCACGGACTGGAACGCGTCCTTTTCGAATCCATTTCCGCCTTCGCCACGGTCGGACTCAGTACGGGCATTACCCCCAGCCTGCCGGACAGCGCCCAATGGGTGCTGATGGGCCTAATGTTTACCGGCCGCATAGGAACCATCACGGTCGCGTCCGCCGTGGCACTATCGTCGCGTCCGCAGCTGTACCGGCTCCCCGAGGAAAGACCAATCATCGGCTGAGCGGTCGGCGGATCGGGGCGGACACCTGGCCGTAGCCCTCCAATGAGTGAATGGCCGTCACTTCCATGGCCTTAGTGTCGTCTCAATCAGGCAACAGCCCCGGAGGGCGTTCGGCCAGCATCGTTTTCCCTGCACCCGGCGGACCTGCCAGCAGCAGATAATGGCGTTCTGCCGCGGCAACTTCTAGCGCATTCCGTGCCTCCTCCGCCACATCGACTAGGTCCGGCTCGGAAAGCGCATCACCTACCGGAGGAGCGGCACGACGGGAGGGCTCATCCGCGCCGGCATATTCCAACATCAGCTCCTGCGCCTTCGCATGGGGAACCAGCGCAGCTTCCCTCTGATTGGCGGAAGCCACGACGAAATCTGAGAAGCCCGCGCGGACCGCGGCTATCACGGCCGGCAGAATCCCGCGCACCGGATGAAAACGGTACGCCCGGTGCCGCGGACATCCCCGGCCGCACTCAGGGGGCATCAGAAGTGGCCGTGACGAGGCTGTGGGCAGGCCGCCGCCTGACCCCGGTGTTGAGGGCTAGTGCCAGCGGACACCAGCGGCTGCGCCCGCTAGTTTCCCAGCGATCCGTCCTTGGGGATTGTCAGGTCATCCGACTTGACGAGCTCTTCCACATTGACGTCTTTGAAGGTGATAACGCGGACATTCTTCACGAACCGGGCGGAGCGGTAGACGTCCCAAACCCAGGCATCCTGTAGCGTCAGGTCAAAATAAACCTCGCCATCTGCCGAGCGTGCCTGCAGATCGACGTGGTTGGCCAGGTAGAACCGACGCTCCGTCTCCACCACGTAGCTGAACAGCCCCACGACGTCCCGGTATTCACGGTAGAGCTGGAGCTCCATGTCGGTCTCGTAGTTTTCCAGATCTTCGGCACTCATCGTTCCATCATCCCTTACCCACAGCAACCTGCGCAGCGGGCTCGACATCCGCCGTCAGCCGCCAGCTCAACCGGTGGTAGGGAGAGGGCCCGTGGGCAGCGATAGCCGCCCGGTGCGACGCCGTTGCGTAGCCTTTATTCACTGCCCAGCCAAAGTCCGGATGGACGGCGTCGAGCTCGATCAGCATGCCGTCCCGCTCCACCTTCGCCAGTACGCTGGCGGCCGCGACGCTCAGGCACTGCATGTCCGCCTTGACCTTGGTGTAAACCGGCGCATTGCAGGACAGGACGACGACGTCGGCCGCTTCTGTGAGCGGTTCCGGCCGGGTGGCCGCGACCGCCGCCGGTGACTCGCCGAAGAAGTCGAGCTGCTGCTGGCATTGTGCCGTCGTTAGAAGTTCGGCTTCCGGTGCCGGTTCCGGCTGCGGGGATAGCCAGTTGTGATTGCCGTCCAAAATGACGGCATCCGGCGTTACCCCGGAGGCCACCAGCTGGTGCCATGCCCGCGTTCCGGCCAGCCGCAGGGCGCAAATCAGGCCGACGGCGTCAACCTCGGCGGCGGAGGCGTGCCCCACTGAGTAGGCAACGGCCCATTCGCGGATCTGCGGCACCAGCTCCACCCGCGCGGCGGGCGTCAGCAGCTTGCTGTCCCGCACTTTTGCCAGCTCACGCTGGGATGAGAGGTCAACAACCACCATGCCGACGCTGACCGGTCCGGCCAGGGCACCGCGTCCCACCTCGTCGCAGCCTGCTATCAGTCGGTGCCCTTTCGTCATGAAGGAGCGTTCATAGACCAGGGTAGGTGCGGCAGGTTGGCCGGCGGTCTTGGCCTTTGCACGCTTCTTGGGTGCTGTTTTGCGGCCAAGTCCGGACGCCGGTACGGGTGCGCCCACGGTTACCGACCGGATGTGGGCGCGGGAGAACTGGGGGCCGGCTTCGCTGGAGCCGGGACGTCGCGGAAGACATCGGGGTAGTTACCCAGAATCGCCAGCCGGTTGAACGGCCAGGCGATTACCGTGGCGCGACCCTCGATGTCCGCGACGGGGACAAAGCCCCTACCCGGAGTATCCATATGTGCGCGCGAATCCGCCGAGTCGTTGCGGTGGTCCCCCATCACCCACAATTCGTCGGCGGGAACGGTCACGTCGAAAGCCGTGGCGGAGGGCGCGGCTCTGGGATACAAGTACGGCTCGGTTATCGGCTGTCCATTGATGGTAATTTTTCCCCCGGCGTCGCAGCAGATGACTCTGTCCCCCGGCATCCCGATGACACGTTTGACCAGGTGCTGTTGGGATTCGTCAGGAGCCAGCCCAACGAACATCAGTGCATCCTTCGTCCAGCTCAGGGGTCCATCTGACTGAGGTGCAGTGGGCGGGAGCCAATGCTGGCTGTCCTTGAAGACCACGATGTCGCCGCGCTCCAGAGCGAACGGACGCGGAACCAGCAGATTCACGAAGATACGGTCGTTTTCCTCCAGAGTGTTCTCCATCGAGCCGGACGGGATCCAGTAGGCCCGGAACAAAAAGGTTTTGATCAGAAAGGACAGCACCAAAGCGACGACAATTATGGTGCCGATCTCTTTGAGCCAGGCACGCGCGCCGCGTCGCATTCTCTCGCCGGACGTTTCCTGGTGGTCGGGCGACGCCGCAGAATGGGCTCCGTGAACCGTCTGATGTGAAGCGGCAGAATGTGATGGTTGGGCGTGGGCCGCGTGCCCATGGTGATCCGCCTCCGGCCCTGGCGTACCGTCCGGCCCATGGTGATCCGCCTCCGGCCCATGGTGATCCGTCTCCGGCCCTGGCATGCCGCGCGGCTCGTCATCATCGGGTACGCCCGGGGTATTCTGCGGCATTTACTGTGCGTCCTTCTGTATGGCCGGCGGAACCGGCAGGATTGCCGAAGCCGTTGGGCGAGCAAGTGGCCCGAATCTCTCAAACGGCCAAAGGATCCGTAGAGGGCGGCCAATGACCTTATCCACGGACACCATGCCGCCGCCCGGAGCACCGAGCAGGGATCGCGAGTCGGCTGAGACGGAGCGGTGGTCACCCATCAGCCACAATTTACCCTCTGGAACTACGACATCAAAAGCCGAGGTGCTTGCCGCATCCCCGGGGTAGAGATACGGCTCATCGCGCGGGACGCCGTTAACTTCCAGCCGACCATCCACGGCACAGCATTTGACGTGGTCACCGCCGACGCCGATAACGCGCTTGACATACACAGTGTCGCTTCCGGCCACGCCCAACCACACACCGATGGTATGGACGGCGTCGGCGACGGGTCCCTGCCCGCTGTTCAAGGGAGCGAACGAGCCCCTGCCGTCAAAGACTACGACGTCGCCGCGCACAATGGTGGTGGAGTTGTAGTCCGTACGGGAAACCAGTACGCGGTCCCCGGTCACCAGGTAAGGCTCCATGGATTCGGACGGGATATAGTACACGTCCAGCCAGCAGCTGCGGATAACGGCGCTCCCGGCGATGACCAGCACCACGGCCAGCACAACGAAACGCCAGCCCAGTTTCCTGGACCGGCGTTCCGTTTGGTTCAAAGTGCGGATCCCTTATTTAGCGGGAACGTTATCGCGCTTTTCCTTGATCTTTGCAGCCTTGCCGCGCAGGTTACGCATGTAGTACAGCTTGGCGCGGCGAACGTCACCCTTGGAAACAACCTCGATCTTTTCAATAATCGGGGAATGGACCGGGAACTTACGCTCGACGCCGACACCGAAGGAAACCTTGCGGACGGTGAAAGTTTCACGCAGACCATCGCCGTGGCGCCCGAGCACGAAGCCCTGGAAAACCTGGACACGGGAACGGCTGCCTTCAATGATGTTCACGTGAACCTTGAGGGTGTCGCCGGCGCGGAATGCGGGGACGTCGGTACGCAGGCTGGCTGCATCGACTGAATCGAGGATGTGCATTGTGTCACTCCTGGTGAACGCCACGGGTCATTCACTTTGTTTTACGGCAGCAATGCTGAAGTCCGAAGACACGCAGCCGTTCCTGCCGAAAGTTAGGTTTAGACCGACTGTTCCGCTGGGGGAATGCCGGTGTGCTGCTGCATTGGTCGCGCTCCCCCTGTGGCAGGTGCGAACCCAGTAGACACAAGGATCAATTCTGCCATATGCGGGCCGGTTCCGGTAATCTACGTTGCGTTGCGCGTGCGTTGCGGTGCGCGTGCGCATACGAAGAGCGGCGGTAGCTGCCGCCGAATGGTGGCGCCGTCGGGGAGGACCGGTGGCTGTCCGCTAGGTCGGGGAGGACCGGTGGCTGTCCGCTAGTAGGCGCGGCGCAGCCGACCGCCGACGACGGCGTAGCCAAGTCCGCCGAGGGTAGCCAGTTCCGCTTTAGTCAAGATCGTGGGGTCAAGCGCGTCGATCAGGTCCGGCCGGCGCTCCACGGTTCGGCGCAGCTGCTCCTCCCGACGGAAGCCGGCAATTTTTGCGTGATTACCGCTGAGCAGGACATCAGGGATGCCGCGTCCGCGCCAAGACGAGGGCTTGGTGTACACCGGGTACTCCAGCAGGCCGTCGGCATGGGACTCTTCGACAAGGGATTCAGGGTTGCCCACCACCCCGGGCAGCAGCCGGCCGATGGCCTCCACCATGGCCAGGACAGCGACTTCTCCGCCATTGAGCACGTAGTCGCCGAGGCTGACGGCGCGGACCCGGAACGGACCGTCGGAGCCAGTGCTGGTCGGGTCTATGCCGTCGGAGCCAGTGCCGGTCGAGCCAGTGCCGGCGGCCCATTCCAACACGCGTTCGTCGATGCCTTCGTAGCGTCCGCAGGCGAACACCAGATGCTTCTCCTCCGCCAATTCGTAGGCCAGGGCCTGGTCGAAAACTTCGCCGGCCGGGGAGGGCACGATCAGGATGGGTTTGGCGGGTGCGAGGCTGTCTGAAGGGGTCCGCGCGGGCCGGCGCGGAGTCCCTTGGCCGACCGCCGGCAACACCGATTCCAGTGCCAGAGCCCACGGCTCCGGCTTCATCACCATGCCTGCTCCTCCGCCGTAGGGAGAGTCGTCGACGGTTCGGTGTCGATCCGTGGTGAAGTCGCGCAGGTTGTGCACCTGCAGGTCCAGGATGCCGTCCTGCCGGGCCTTGCCGATCAGGCTCAGCTCCAGCGGTGCCAAGTATTCCGGGAAGATGCTGAAGACGTCGATGCGCACTTATTCGGCGCTCTGCTCTTCGGGCGCGTCTTCGGGAGCGTCTTCGGGCGCGGTGGCAGGCTCGGAATTCACGGTGAACAGGCCCTCCGGTGGTGTCAGCAGAACATATCCGCCAGCGACGTTGACCTCGGGAACAATTTCCTCAACGAAAGGGACCAGGATTTCGTCGCCCGCGCCATTGGTAATGATCAGCAGATCCTGCACCGGCATGGTGTTCAGCGCGCTCACGGTCCCCACGACTTCAGACCCGACCCGCGCTTCAAGGCCCACGAGCTCATGCTCATACCAGCCGTCGTCGTCGTCCTGCACCTCGTCCGAGTCAACGAACAGTTTCCCGCCGCGCAGTTCTTCCGCACGGTTGCGCGTGGAAACCCCCTCGAAAGCGAGCAGCAAGATGTCCTTGTTCCAGCGGGCGCTCACCACCGTCAGGGGGCCCAGCGTGGCTGGCTCGACGGTCAACTCGACACCCGGGACAAAGCGGTTGCCCGGCGAATCCGTGAGCACCTGGACGGTGACCTCACCCTTGATGCCGTGCGGTTTACCGATCCGGGCGACCTGAACCTGCATGAAAAACTCCTCTGTACTGTTACCGAATTCTTAACGGGCCACACTTATAACCGGCCAGAGCCTTAGCCCGCCGGACTCTTAACAGAAAACGGCCCCGGCACCATTATGGTGCCGGGGCCGCAATCGGTGAATATTGCGCTCCGACTGCGTGCCGTCCCGGCTATCTACTGTGCCGGCGACGGGCTGCGTTAGCCTCCTGCTGCGCTAACGCTCAGCGGCGACGGTCGGTATCGACGACGTCGACCCTTACCGGTTCGCCGTTGGCCAGAGCTGCGATGACAGTGCGCAATGCGCGTGCCGTGCGTCCCTGACGTCCGATCACCCGGCCCAGATCGTCCTGATGAACGCGCACCTCGAGGGATTCCCCGCGGCGGTTGTTCTTGACACTGACCTTGACATCATCGGGACTGTCAACGATCCCCCGGACCAAGTGCTCGAGCGCCTCGGAAAGCATCGTGACTACGCCTCAGTCGTTTCCGCAGTTGCTTCAGGAGCATCGTCCTTCTTGGCCTTCGCGGTGATGGCCTCCTTGACGATGACCGAAGACTTCTCGGGTGCTACAAAGGGAACCTTATCGGCCTTGACACGAAGCGTGCCTTCCTGGCCGGGCAGGTTCTTGAATTTCTGCCAATCACCGGTGATCTTCAGGATCGCGGCAACCTGCTCGGACGGCTGTGCGCCGACTCCGAGCCAGTACTGGGCGCGCTCTGAAACAACCTCGATGTACGAGGGGTCCTCGGTCGGGTGGTACTTGCCGATCTCTTCGATCGCACGGCCGTCACGCTTGGCGCGTGCGTCCATGACAACGATGCGGTAGTACGGTGCGCGCATTTTACCAAAGCGCTTAAGGCGAATCTTTACGGCCACTTTTGTGGTCACTCCTGGTTCTAAAGAGGGCAAACCCTGTGTCACGCTCCCGTGGGGCGGGCCGATCATTAGGGTTCTAAGGACAGGATCGGCACGCGGAGAGAGGGGCCGCGCGGATCGAGTACCTTCCCATTATGCCAGATCATTCCCTGCCCGACAGCCAACGCGCGGCCGGTCCCGAATGTCGACATGCGGCCGGTCCCGAATGCCAAAGCGCAGCCGGTCCGGTCCCATCGGCTCGGCCTGCTCCGCGCTGTCGGAGCGGGACGGGCGGCCTACTCGGCCCAGAAGTACAAATTGATCATGGCATCCTCATCCGCCCCGGAGGCCAGCTCCGAGAGCGCGCGTACCAACGGTTCGGTGACCTCAGCCGTCGTCGCCATTTCCTCCGTCCGCGCCCAGTCGGCGGCCAGCACAGCTACCTCCTCCTGGTCTTCGAGGTCCTTCAGCTCGGCGAAAACCGCACTTACGGCCTCCGGAACCACAAATAAAGTGTCCAGCTCAATGTCCACCAGGCCGAGCTCGCACTCGGTCCCGGTGGCGTGGACGGTTTTTGCGGCCAGTTCGGCCAGGATTTCCACGTCAAGGTCCGTCAGATCCGGGACCTCCAGCCGGGGCAGCTGCGCCGGCGGAGCCGTCCGTGCATCCAGGGCCTTTGCGTGGGCCACGGCGCTGCGGTGATCAGCTATAAAGAATTCCGAAAGGGTGGACAAGACTACGGCCTCCATCGTCGACATTGCGGCCCTGATGCGTTTCTCAGGCGGCCGCCTCAGTGTCCACAGTAACGCGAATCCGGTTATTCCACGGATCCGGGAAGACCAGTTCAGCACCCGTATTCGACGTCGCAACGCCGCGGTGAGCCAGCCGCTGTGCCAGCGCGCCGACGTCGTCCGCTTCGGGAAGGTGGATCAGGACCTCACCGAGGCCAAGGGTGTCCTTGCGCGGCCCGGCGCCGCGGCTGTTCCACACGTTCATCGCCAGATGATGGTGATAGCCGCCGGCGGAAACAAACAGCGCCTGGTCCCCCAGCAGTGCGGTCTGCTCAAATCCCAGCGTTTCCACGTAGAAATCCCGCGCCCGCCGCACATCCCCGACCTGCAGGTGGACGTGGCCGACGGCGGCGTGCTGCTGCCGCTGGCCGGCCAGAACCGCTTCGGTGAGGTGCTCGTTGAGATACTGCTGCGGGGACAGGGCCAGCAAAGCCATTGCGACCTGGCCGCCTTCCCACCGCCATTGGGTCCGGGGCCGGTCGTAGTACAACTCGATGCCATTGCCCTCCGGGTCGGTGAAGTAAAACGCCTCGCTGACCAGGTGATCGGCACTGCCGACAAACGCCTGCGGTTAAAACCGTGCGGCGCTGGCCACGGTTGCCGCCAGGGAAGCCTGGTCCTGAAACAGCAGCGCCGTATGGAACAGGCCCGCCTCGCCGCGGCCGGCGACCCGCAGTCCCGGCGCCGGAGCCAGTTGCACCAAAGGCGTCCTTCCCCGGCCCAGGTAGAGAACGCCGTCGGCCTCTGCAACGATATCCAGGCCCAGGGCCTGCTGGTAGTAGGCGGATATGGTTTTCATGTCCCCCACCTTGAGCAGCACGGTGCCCATGGCGAGGTCCGCCGGCAGCAGATCCGGGGAAGAGGGCATACGGGTCATCTCATGCTCCTGAGGTAGGTTGTCGCCGCCGATCGGCATGAGCGGCCGTACCTACGTCAATTACTTGAAGCTTCAATTTATTTTCGGTGGGTGAGTTGCCCCGGGCGGCGACATTTAAGTGACTGGAAGATCCTCTGCTCCGCACCGGACTTGGCGTCGGCGCGAACACCCTTTGCATGACGACCCGCCGGCCGGCCGCGTCCAGCCCGATTCTGCGCTCGTGGTCCCGGAGCGCGGCCAAACCCGGCCCGGGCGAGCCAATGATGGCAAAGCCGCAGCTTGCGTAAAACGGGGCGTTGAATGGCAGATCCGAAAACGTACACAAGGTGATGGAACGGTACCCGGCTTCCCTGGACCATGCGGCAGCCGCATGCACCAGGGCCCGGCCAATCCCTTGTCCGGCAAAATCAGGCAGAACGGAGAGCTGCTGAAGATGAGCGTGGCCGTCCACTTCCTCGATCCGTGCGAACGCCACCGCGGGCCGGCCAGCGACCATGATGTGCAGCGCGGCGGAAAACTCCGCCGGCTTGGACACCTCCGGCGTGGACATCTCCGGCTTGGACATCTCCGGCGTGGACACCAAAGGCAATGCCCCCTGCAGCAGAGCCGGCAGCAGCGCGGTCAACAGCGTGTCTGATTCCGCTTCAATGGCCGGCAGAAGCGAGAACTCCGCCAGTGCGGCCGGACGTATTTCCAACATGGATTCAGCGTACGGTCAGCCACTGACACTAAGGTCCCCCTGCTACACCGGCTGCACCGGCTGCCCCCGCCTGCTGCCGGCGCAGCTGCAAGCGCTGCTGCCCCCGCAGCTGCCGGCACTGCTGCCGGCACTGCTGCCGGGGCGTCAGGCGCCGTGAACCCGCAGGAAGTCCCGGATCAGCCTGTCGCCGTCGTCGGAATCCTGCGGACGGTGCCCGCCGGGAGCATGCCGGTGCACGGCACCAGTAGCGGCAAGGTATTCGGCAATTTCCTCATACAGCGGTTCCCATCCACCGGTGAGCACCAGGGTAGGAACACCGGGGACTATCTGCAGCGGAGCGTCCCAGGATGGCGCTTGAAGCCGTCGCCTGCTCGCCTGCAGCCGGGATTCGTCCTCGACCGGGCGCCCCTGCGACGCGTGGGCCAACCTGGCAAATTCGCGGCTGAAATCCTCGTCCGCCATTTCCATACGTCGTGAATACAGCGGTTCCAGCAGGCTGCGGTGGGCCGCCGTGGCGGGCAGGTCCGCCGTCAGGGACAGCACATCCGGTTCCACCAGCACCAGCGACCGGACCAACCCCGGATCCTGAACCGCTGCCAGCATTGCCGCTATGGCACCCTGGGCATGGGCTACGACGTGCCCGCCGTCGCCCAAGGCGTCCAGCACAATGTCCCGGTCCGTGAGGAAATCCGACGGTACCGGCTGCGCGGCGGCGTCAAAGCCCAGTCGCTTGACGAAGAGTGCGTCGTAATCAAGGGCCAGCCCGTGCTGACGTGGCCACGCGGCCGCACCGAACGAGTCGGACCCATGAACAAAAACGATTCGTTCGAGCGTCATGAATTCTGGTTACTTCAGGAACTTATCGAAGCCCTTGGGCAGATTCAACGATGCCGGGTCAAAGCCCTCCGCACCTTGCTGGCCAAACGCCGCACCGGCCGGGAGGGACTTCGCCGTGCTGGCGCGTTTCTCCTCCGCCTCGCGCAGCTGCTGAGCGGCCTTTGCCGGGTTACCCGAGCGCGCTTTCTTCTTCGGTGCGTTTTTCCCGCTTTTACGCGCGCCGCCGCCGGCGCCTGCCATGCCGGGCATCCCCGGGATACCCCCGCCCTGCGCCATTTTCTTCATCATTTTCTGCGCCTGGCCAAACCGCTCCAGCAATCCGTTGACCTCGGAGACCTGGACGCCGGAACCGCGGGCAATCCGGGCCCTGCGGGAGCCGTTAATGATCTTCGGTGCCAACCGCTCGTGCGGGGTCATCGAGCGGACAATGGCCTCCACCCGGTCAATTTCGCGCTCATCGAAGTTCTCCAGCTGCTGGCGCATACTGGCCGCACCGGGCATCATCATCAGCATTTTCTTCATCGAACCCATATTGCGGATCTGCTGCATTTGGGCCAGGAAATCGTCGAGGGTAAAGTCCTCCTGGTCGGCGAACTTCTGCGCCATCCGGGCCGCTTCGTCCTTGTCCCAGTTCTTCTCGGCCTGCTCGATCAGGGTGAGAACGTCGCCCATATCCAGGATGCGCCCGGCCATCCGGTCCGGATGGAAGAGTTCGAAGTCCTCCAGGCCCTCGCCGGTGGAGGCAAACATAACGGGCTTACCGGTGACCGACGCAACGGACAGCGCAGCACCGCCACGGGCATCGCCGTCGAGCTTCGTGAGGACAACGCCGGTAAAGTTCACGCCCTCGTCGAACGCCCGTGCGGTTGTTACCGCATCCTGGCCGATCATGGCATCGATGACGAACAGGACTTCGTCGGGGGAAATGGCGGCACGGATATCGGCCGCCTGCTGCATCAGCTCGGCGTCCACGCCCAACCGGCCGGCCGTGTCCACAATGACGACGTCGTGCAGCTTGGCGCGCGCTTCGGCAACACCGGCACGGGCGACCGCCACCGGGTCACCGGTGGCGGATTCAAACTCGGAGCTGACACCCGGGTGTGGGGCAAAGACCGGAACTCCGGCGCGCTCGCCATTGACCTGCAGCTGCTTGACGGCGTTCGGCCGCTGCAGATCCGCCGCGACCAGCAGCGGGCTGTGGCCCTGCCCTTTGAGCCACTTGGACAGCTTCCCTGCCAGCGTCGTCTTCCCCGCGCCCTGCAGTCCGGCCAGCATGATCACCGTCGGGGGGTTCTTGGCCAGCCGGATCCGGCGCGTCTGACCGCCCAGGATCACCACCAGCTCCTCGTTGACGATCTTCACGATCTGCTGGCCCGGATTCAGCGCCGCATTTACTTCCGCGCCAAGCGCACGCTCGCGGACCTTGGCCGTGAATTCGCGCACCACCGGCACGGCGACGTCCGCGTCGAGGAGGGCGCGGCGGATTTCCCGCACGGTGGCGTCGACGTCGGCCTCGGTCAGGCGACCCTTGCCGCGCAGGTTCTTGAAAGTCGCTGTCAGCCGGTCAGATAAGGAGTTGAACACGCGGCGGTTACTTCTTTCTCAGTTGCGATAACTTCGGGTTCAAAAGTCTGTGGGCCCACATCACGCGGACTCAACTACCTAGGATACCAAGACACACGCCACACTGAGGGTTACCAAACGTGTTCCGGCAGTCGGGGCTGAAATTTCCGGCATTCAATGGCATGCTGAAAAAATGACTGCTGCCAAGACTGCGACCACATCCGCTGCCCCGGCCGGAACCACGACCCGCCGGGCCGGCCAAGCAACCAACGACGACGGCGCCATCAAGACCCTGCTGATTCTGGGCGCTTCGGGGGACCTCACCGGCCGCCTACTGCTCCCCGGCGTAGCCAGGCTCATTGCCGCCGGCCGCGCAAACGGTATTACCGTAGCCGGAGCGGGCAGTGACGACTGGTCCCAGGAACAATGGCAGAGCAGGGTCTCTGAGGCCTTCGACGAAGCAGCCACGGCCGCTGTTCCCGGGGGGAAACCCGCGTTGGCGGCCGCGCAGAAAACCAGCTCGTACCATCTGCTGGATGTGACAGCCAAGGGTGAGCTGGCCAAGCTTCTTGCCACTATGACCGCCCCCATGGCCGTCTACTTCGCGCTGCCGCCGGCGGTCAGCCAGAAGGCGTGCGAAGTGCTCGATGCTGAGGACCTCCCCGCGGGAACCCGGCTGGTGATGGAGAAACCCTTCGGGTCCGATGAGACCTCCGCCCGCGCCCTCAACGCCACATTGGCCCGGTTGGTGCCCGAGGACCATATACACCGGGTGGACCACTTTCTGGGCAAATCCACCGTCCTGAATATTCTTGGGCTGCGCTTTGCCAACCGTTTGCTCGAGCCGTTGTGGAACAGCAACAACGTCGAGAAGGTCGAAATCGTTTTTGATGAGGATCTTGCCCTGGAGAACCGTGCCCGCTACTACGACCGTGCCGGCGCCCTGCGGGACATGATCCAGAGCCATCTGCTGCAAGTCATGGCTGTCATCGCGATGGAACCACCGGCCACACTCGGTGAACGAGACGTACGCGACGGGATTGCCGCGGTACTGCGGGCCAGCTCGGTGAGTTCGGATTTCACGGCCAGCACCCGGCGGGCCCGCTACACTGCCGGGAAGATCGGGTCGCGGAAGGTGCCGGGGTACACGGAGGAAGAAGGTATAGATCCGGCCAAGGAGGCCGAGACACTCGCGGAAGTCGAGGTTCGGGTGGACAGCTGGCGGTGGGCGTCGGTGCCGTTCATCCTGCGCTCGGGCAAGGCCCTGGGGAAGCCCCGCAAGGAGGCCGTCATCACCTTCAAGCCGGTACCGCATCTGCCCGTCGGGTTTAAGGGCGTGGATAGGCCCACTCGGCTGCACATTGGCTTCGGACCGGACAACCTCAAGCTGGACATCGACGTCAATGGACCCGGCGATCTTTTCACGCTGGACCGCGTCTGTCTGGATGCCGAGCTTGCCGGAGATGACCTCCTGCCCTACGGTGAGGTCCTGGATGGCGTGCTTAACGGCGACCCGCTGCTCTCCGTCCGCGGGGACACCGCCGAACAGTGCTGGCGGATTGTGGACCCGACGCTGCAGGCGTGGCGGGCCAACGAGGTGCCGCTGCAGGAATATGCCGCCGGATCCAACGGGCCTGAAGACTGGGAGACCTCACACTAGGGGGCAGATCCACGGTGTACTCGGCTCCGCGGTATGCCTCCGTGTTGCCGCGCTGTCGGCCGTAGCCATGTGCCCCGCTGATGGTCAGTCCCTGCACGCCGTAGCTCTCCAGGCCACCGCGGACGTCGTCGAGCTTGTCCGGACGGATGATCGCAGTGATGAGTTTCATGCTTCCACCTTTGAATTCCCACATGTGCTGGCCTGCGCTGGCTGTCTGCCGCCGTGAACCGCAGTGTGCAGGGTCAATACTTCCCCGATGGGCTGAAAGGATCCTCCCACCCGGCCGCCGAAGTCGTAGGCCGTTTCCGCGTGCACGCTCACATCGATTCCTTCGAGTTCGTGCTCCGGCGGAACGCGGAACCCCATGGTCTTGTTGATCGTCCAGCCGATGATGAAGGCCAGCACGAAGGAGTACAGCAGCACGGCGAAGGATCCGATGGCCTGTTTGCCCAGAAGCTCTAAGCCGCCGCCGTACAGCAGACCGGTAGCCGCCGCCGGTGCACCCGGGCTTGCCGCCAGCCCGATGAAAAGCGTACCGATGAGTCCGCCCACCAGGTGCACGCCCACCACGTCGAGGGAATCGTCATAGCCGAACCTGAATTTCAGGCCCACGGCCAGGGCGCAGACCACACCGGCCAGCAGGCCCAGCACCAATGACCACATTGGTGTCAGCGCCGAACACGCCGGAGTTACGGCCACCAGCCCGGCTACCGCACCCGATGCGGCCCCCAGGGACGTTGCATGACCGTCCCGCAGCCGCTCCACCAACAACCAGCCCAGCGTGGCCGCGGCGGGTGCGGCCAGCGTGTTGATCCAGGCGTACCCGGCCACGGCATTCGCGCCGAGGGCAGAGCCGGCATTGAAACCAAACCAGCCAAACCACAGCAACCCGGCGCCGAGCATCACCAGCGGCAGGTTGTGCGGACGATGGCTCGGGTCCTTGCCGAAGCCCTTTCGCTTGCCCAGCACCAGGGCGAGCGCAAGGGCGGCAGCGCCGGCGTTGATGTGGACTGCAGTACCGCCGGCGAAGTCAATAACTCCCAGCCCCTGGCCCAACCAGCCCCCCGTTGGCTTACCCGCCGCGTCCTTGTTGAAATCGAAGACCCAGTGCGCCACCGGAAAGTAGACCAGCGTGACCCAGATAACTGCAAAGAGCATCCAGGCTCCGAACTTGGCCCGGTCCGCGATGGAGCCCGAAACCAGGGCCACGGCAATAATGGCAAACGTGGCTTGAAACCCGACGAAGGCAATTTCCGGGATGGTACCGACCAGCGGAGCGTTCGTCCCCGTGTCCAGAACCCCTGCCAGACCGAATTTCTGCAGCGGATTACCCAGCAGCCCGCCCGCTATGTCCGTGCCAAAGGTCGCGGAATAGCCGAACACAATCCACAGCACCCCCACAACAGCGATGGCTCCGAAGCTCATCATCATCATGTTCAGCACACCCTTGGCCCGGGTCATGCCGCCGTAGAAGAACGCCAGCCCGGGCGTCATCAGCAGAACTAAAGCGGCGGAGGCTAAGACCCACGCCGTGTCACCTGTGTTCATGCCCGCTGGCCTTTCCCGTAGAGAGGTATCGCGGCCACCCCGCAGTGGAGGCGACTCGCGGTGCATTATGTCTCTACAAGATTGGCGCTCCGGTGTTACGTCCGGACAGGCCACAGGTTGCCGTCGTGTTACAACAACGGCGGCCGCGTAAACAATGCGCGGCCGCCGTGTTTCCGGCAGGTAACAGCAGGCTGGTCAGCGGGAAAACGGCTGGCGCAGCGTCGCCAAAACGTCAGTTGAGCAGGGCATCCACGAATTCTTCGGCATCGAAGGGTGCCAGGTCATCGGCCCCCTCGCCCAGACCCACCAGCTTCACCGGAACGCCCAGCGTCTTTTGAATGGCGACGACGATTCCACCCTTGGCTGTTCCGTCCAGTTTCGTGAGCACTATGCCGGTGATATTGACGACTTCGGCGAACACCTTGGCCTGCGTGAGCCCGTTCTGTCCCGTGGTCGCGTCGAGAACCAGCAGCACCTCGTCCACGCTGGCCTGCTTTTCGATCACCCGCTTAACCTTGCCAAGCTCGTCCATCAGGCCGATCTTGTTCTGCAGGCGGCCGGCGGTGTCAATCATGACCACATCGACTTCCTGTTCGATCCCGGCTTTGACGGCTTCAAAGGCAACGGATGCCGGATCTGCGCCGTCGACGTCGGACTTAACCGTGGGAACGCCAACGCGCTGTCCCCACGTCGCGAGCTGCTCCGCTGCGGCGGCACGGAAGGTATCCGCCGCGCCCAGAAGCACATCCTTGTCCTCCGCTACCAAGACCCGGGCGAGCTTGCCGACGGTGGTCGTCTTGCCCACACCGTTCACGCCCACCACCATCATCACCGCCGGCCGGCTGTCATGACGTGCGACATTGAGCGAACGATCCATGGTGGGGTCAACCAGTTTGATCAGTTCCTCGCGAAGCATCTGCTGGACCTGCCCGGGCGTGCGGCTGCCAAGGATCTTGACCCGTGCGCGCAGTGCATCCACCAATTCCAGTGTTGGCCCCGTGCCGACGTCCGCCAGCAGCAGAGTTTCCTCGATCTCGTCCCAAACGTTCTCATCAATGGTGTCCCGTGACAGCAGCGCCAGCAGACCCTTGCCCAATGCAGTGTTTGATCTGGCCAATCGGGCGCGGAGCCGGACCAGGCGGCCCTCCACTGCTGCCGGAGTTTCAATGGCCGGCAGTGTTTCCAAACCCGCCAGGTCATCCAAAAGCTCGGCGTCGGAGACATCGGCCGCTTCCGGCGGGGCGGCAGGCTCAGCCGGCACTGCAGTGTCCGGGCGGTCCTGCAGCGCCGTGGACCCACCCGCACCAGTCACTGGAGGATCGTTGGCGTCACGCGTGGAGGAGTATATCTCCTTGCTTCGGCGTCCCTTAAGGAAGAGCGGGATCAGCAAGCCAACAACGGCCAGGGCAATCACGATGTACAGGATGATCAGCAGAGTCTCATTCACGCCTCTAGCTTCTCACAACGGGCATTTCCCGACGGCCGGACTTAGACGGCCGGACTTAGACGGACAGACTTCGACGGACAGACTTCGACGGCAGGCCCGATGCCCGAGCCGGGCACCGTACAACCGGCGCACCGCACTGCCGGGGCCGTGCACTGTGAAAGACTCAGACCATTATGACCAGCAAGTCCCGATCCCTCGTCGCGCAAAGCGCCAAACCCACCTTGCCGCACGAAATCAGCGTCCTGATTGCTGCGGCCTTCGTCATTGCCCTCGGCTTCGGCCTCGTGGCTCCGGTCCTTCCACAGTTTGCCCGCAGTTTCGACGTCTCCGTCAGCGCTGCAGCCGTGGTGGTCAGCGCCTTCGCCTTTGCCCGGCTGGTGTTTGCTCCGTTCAGCGGGCAGCTTGTGGAACGGTTCGGCGAGCGCTGGATCTACATCACCGGCATCCTGATCGTGGCGTTGTCCTCCGCAGCGTGCGCGTTCGCAGGAAACTACTGGCAATTGCTGATTTTCCGCGGCCTGGGCGGAGTCGGCTCTACGATGTTCACCGTTGCCGCCATGGGGCTGCTGGTCAGGCTCACTCCCGCTGGCGCGCGTGGCCGGGTCAACAGCGCTTATGCGGGCTCCTTTCTGCTCGGCAACATCGCCGGCCCCGCAGCAGGGGCTCTGATGGCGGGATTGGGGCTGCAGCTCCCGTTCCTGATCTACGCCGGCACGCTGCTGGTGGCGGCTACGGTAGTGGCAACTTCGCTCCGACCCGCCCGGCTGGCACGTCTCGCGGCTGCTGCGGCGTTGGCTGCAGCTGGCGAGTCGACGACAGGGGCGAAAGGGGCGACGACGGCAGCGTCACCTCTGCCTACGACAGCGAAGAAACCGCCGATGCAACTGCGTGAGGCGCTGGCCAGCAGCAGCTACCGCGCGGCGCTGGTCTCGGCCTTCGCCAACGGGTGGTCCGCCTTCGGCATCCGAATGGCGCTGGTGCCGCTATTTGCCACCGTTGTGCTGCACGGCGGGACGGCCGTGGCCGGTATCTCACTGGCCGTCTTTGCCATCGGGACCGGCGCCGCCCTGACATTTTCCGGAAAACTCGCCGATACATGGGGGCGCAAACCCATGGTCATCACGGGCGTGGCCGTCAACGCTTCCGCCATGGCCGTTCTCGGATTCACCACCAACGTGCCGATCTTTTTCGTTGTCTCGGCGATAGCAGGGGTGGGCAGCGGTCTCTTCGGACCCGCACAGCAGTCTTCCGTCGCCGACATCATCGGCTCCGACCGCTCCGGCGGAAAGGTCCTCGCAACCTTCCAGATGAGTCAAGACTTCGGCACCATCCTGGGCCCGATCGCCGCCGGCATGATTGTCGATGCGTTCTCCTACGGCGCGGCTTTCGGCATGGCGGCCGCCGTCGGCGCCGTCGCGATTATTGCCTGGCTCAAGGCCAGCGAGACTCTCCAGCGGTCTACCGGCTAAAAAACCTGCCTGCAGTGCAGGCACTGCATGCACTGCCACCACTGCAGTCAGGTTTCTCGAAGAACCACAGGCAGGTTTCAGCAGGCGCCGCAGGCAGGTTTTGGCAGGCGGCACCGCAGGGGAATGAGGTCAGGCTTCGGCACGCAGGCGCTGGCTGATAACCGTGGACACGCCGTCACCGCGCATCGTGACACCATAAAGGGCGTCGGCAACTTCCATGGTCCGCTTCTGGTGCGTGATGATAATAAGCTGGCTCGACTGGCGCAGCTCCTCGAAGATCGTGAGCAACCGTCCCAGATTCGTGTCGTCCAGGGCCGCCTCCACCTCGTCCATGACATAGAACGGTGATGGCCGAGCCTTAAAGATTGCCACCAGGAGGGCCACGGCTGTCAGCGAGCGCTCGCCGCCGGACAGCAGCGAAAGCCGCTTGATCTTCTTTCCGGCGGGGCGAGCCTGTACCTCAATGCCGGTGTTGAGCATATCGGACGGGTCCGTGAGCACAAGCTTTCCCTCCCCACCAGGAAACAGCGTGGCAAAGACCGACTCGAAGTGCTGTGCAGTATCCAGATAGGCGGCGGTGAAAACCTGGACTACGCGCTCGTCCACCTCGCGGATAATGTCCAATAGATCCTTGCGGCTTGCCTTTAGGTCCTCCAGCTGGCTGCTCAGGAACCGGTGACGTTCCTCCAGGGCAGCGAATTCCTCCAATGCAAGCGGGTTTACCCGGCCCAACGAGGCCAAGTCCCGCTCAGCGCGCCGTAGCCGCTTTTCCTGCTCCGCCCGGACAAAGGGAACACCCGCCAGGACCTCGTTACCGTCAGCATCCACCGGGGCGCGCAGTGCAGCCCACTTGTCCGTGGTCTCGCCCGGGACCGTCGGCACCAACGTCGAAGGCCCGTATTCGCTGACCAGGTGGTCTGTGGTGAGGCCGAGTTCGTCGATCGCCCGGTTCTCCAGTGCTTCAATCCGGAGCAGTTGCTCGGTCCGTACCAATTCGTCCCGATGCACCGAGTCTGTCAGCTTGGCAAGTTCCACCGCTGCGTCTTCGTTGCCGGTCCGGATATCCGTCAGTTCACGGTCCAGGGCGGCACGGGAGGCCTCGGCGCGGTCCCGCCCGCGACCGGCGGCGTCGAGGGAAACCTCGGCAAAAGCCAGGGCCTGCGCGACCGCTGCGGACACGGCTGCGGCCCGGCGCGATTGTGCAGCACGACGGCGCGCACGCTCGGCTGCCCTAGCCCTCGCCTGCCGCTCGGTGACGGCTGCGCGCTCCAGCGATGCCGCGCGATTGGCGATGGCTTTGAGCTGTTCCTCCGCGCTGCGCAGGCCCAGCCTGGCTTCCATCTCCGCGGCGCGGGCAACGACCGCGGCAGCGGCGAGTTCGTCCCGGATCTGCGTCGAAGGTTCATCCTGCGCCGGTGCCAGCCGGGCAGCATCCAACCGTGCCGCAATTGCTTCCAAGGCCTGCTGCCCGGTAGCGATGTTGGCCTCTGCCGCTGCCAGCAGGACCGCCAACCGCTCGCTCTCCCCGACGGCGGACCGCAACGAGGATCCCAGCTGGCCCAGCCGTTCGGCCACGGCAGCAAACCTCGCATCGGATTCATGCAGCCGTTCCAGGGCGGCGTTCATCCGACCACGGGTGTCATCAAGCCGTGCCGTAGCCGAAGCGAGGGCAAAGCGCAGCTGTTCGGCGTGTGCTGTCGCGGTTTCCAGCCGCGCAACCGTTTCGTCAACGTCTGCCTGCAGTTCAAGCGTGGACGGGGCAGCTGCGGATCCGCCGCGAACACTGAACGCGCTGAAAACATCGCCGTCCACCGTTACCGCCCGAAGACCGGGATGGGCCGTCACCAAGGCAGCAGCCGCCGCGAGGTCATCGACCACCACGAGTCCCGCCAGCAGGGCATCCAGAGCCGCGGACAAGCCGGGAACGACGCATGGCTGATTGGCTGTAATGAGTTCCATAGCGCCCAGCTGAGCCGGGCCCGGGGATCGCCACGTGGCCGTTGAACGATCTTGTTCCGCCGGCGGCGGGGCAGAGCCGGCCACGTGCGGGGCAGAGCCGGTCGCCGGAGGAGCAGCGATGATCAGCTCGACCCGGCCGCCGTCGTCGTTCTTCAGCAGCTGCACTGCCTCCACCGCGGCGGCTAAGTCCCGCACTGCCAGTCCGTCAGCGGCCGAACCGAGGGCGGCAGCGACCGCCGTCTGATAACCCGGCCGGATGGTGAGCAGGTCCGTTATGGCACTTAGGACCCCTTGCTGGTCCGATGCGAGCAACAGCTGCGAGCCGTCCTTGCGGCGCAGGCCCGCCGCCAGCGCATCACGGCGGGCCGTCAGGGAATCCTTGTCCCGCTCCGCGGCGCGCTGGCGGGTGGTCAGGTCCTCGATCTGCGCCTGAACATTGTCCAGTTCCTCGACAGCCAACTCGTAATCCGCGTCGAGGGTTTCCTCGCCCTCCTCCACTCCGGCAACTTGGGATTCGAGTGCTGTGAACTCCTCCTGAGCCTTCCGCCGGCGCTCTTCCCCCGCCGTCATGGAGCCGCGCAGGCGGCCGAGCTCGGCTTCCGCGGACTCCACCCGGGAACGCGCTGCGCCCACCTGACCGGCCAGTTTTGCCAGCCCTTCGCGTCGGTCCGCGGCAGCGCGCAGTATCGTCGCCAGGCGTTTGTCTTCCTCCGCTGCCACCCCCTCGGCCGCTGTCTTGGCCGCAACCGCCGCTTCGAGGGCGCTGCACCGCTGCTGAACGGAACCCTCCAGCACGGTCTGCTCCGCACGGACCCTGACGGCCTGCTGCTGCAATTTCTCCGGATCGCGGGAAGGCTCCGGGGCTGCGTCCGCCGCACCCAACAGCTGGCGCCGGTCATCGGCCAGGGCGCCCAGGGAACGCAGCCTCTCGCGTGCGGCGGAGAGCTGATACCACGAATCCCGCGCCGCGTTTAGTTCCGGCGTCGCGGCGGCTGCGAGCTGTTCGCGCTCTGCCTGCCGCTGCCGGCCGGTTGCCAGGCTCTGCTCAACCTCGACGCGACGGGCCTTCAGCGCGGTTTCATCGGCCACGTCCTGCGCCAAAGTCGTCTGCAGCTGTACCAAATCGTCGGCGAGTAACCGGGCGCGGGCATCCCGGACATCGAATTGGACAGTCTGCGCCCGGCGGGCCACTTCGGCCTGCCGCCCCAGCGGGGTGAGCTGACGGCGCAGTTCGCTGCCCAGATCCGTCAGCCGGGCCAGGTTTGCTGCCATCGCTTCGAGTTTGCGCAGCGTCCTTTCCTTGCGCCGGCGGTGCTTGAGCACGCCGGCCGCCTCTTCGATAAAACCGCGGCGTTCCTCGGCCGTGGCATGGAGCACCTTGTCCAGTTGGCCTTGCCCGACGATCACGTGCATTTCCCGGCCCAGTCCCGTATCCGAGAGCAGTTCCTGGATATCCAGCAATCGACAACTGGTGCCATTAATTGCGTACTCCGACCCGCCGGTCCGGAACAGCGTGCGGGAGATCGTCACTTCGCTGTAGTCAATCGGCAGGGCGCCGTCGGCGTTATCAATCGTGAGTGAGACCTGGGCCCGTCCGAGCGCGGGCCGGCCGGACGTACCGGCAAAGATGACGTCCTCCATCTTTCCGCCACGCAGAGTCTTGACGCCTTGCTCCCCCATCACCCACGCCAGCGCATCCACGACATTGGACTTCCCTGACCCGTTCGGACCCACCACAGCCGTGACACCGGGCTCGAAGTCGAAGGTGGTTGCCGAGGCAAACGATTTGAATCCTCTGACGGTCAGGCTTTTCAGGTGCAAGGTGTTTCGGCTCTCACAGGTTGGTCTGGCTGCTCGGTTTAACGCGTGGCCATGAGTACGGTCGAAACCCTAAATCTACCGTCTTCAGCGGGATACTCTGCGGATATATGATGGTCAGCTGCGGGAAGTATGCCATCGGCTGCATGTGCAGGACCCATAGTATTGGGTGCATAGTTAAGATTCTGGGCAATCGTGGCACCCGCCATCGAACAACACGGGCCCACGGATCGAACCCGCAAGTGTACCCCTAGCGACCACATACGGATAAAGGCTGGATATTGATCGGCAACGCGACGTTTCGACATGACAACACGGCGCTGCTGGCCGTCACAAGTGTGGAGGCCCCGGTAGTCGTCAGTTCTGCGGATTTTGACGAACGGTTGGCCTCCAGCCTCAAACGGCTGCGGCTGTCCAAGCGTCTGCTGGAACGGGTCGCCGGCGTAACCGAGCGCCGCTGGTGGTCGCCCGGAACTGCGTTCGACGACGCCGCCATCGAGGCGGGCGCGAAGGCGCTTGCTGAATCCGGAATTGAACCGGGCCAGATCGGGCTGCTGATCAATACCTCCGTGACCCGCAAGAACCTGGAGCCATCCGTGGCTGTCAAGATTCACCACGGACTGGGTCTGCCCTCCTCCGCCATGAACTTCGACCTGGCCAACGCCTGCCTCGGGTTCGTCAACGGCATTACTCTGGCTGCCAATATGATCGATTCCGGCCAGATCAAGTACGCCCTGATCGTGGCCGGCGAGGATGCCCAGGGAACTCAGGAGGCAACGTTCGCCCGGCTCAACCGTCCGGACTCCACCCGTGAGGACTACCTGCGCGAATTCGCCACGCTCACCTTGGGTTCCGGCGCAGCGGCGGCCGTCATCGGCCCGGCCGATGAACACCCCGGCGCACATCGGATCCTCGGTGGAGTCTCGCGTGCCGGTACCGAGCATCACGAACTCTGTGTAGGCGGCGTTGACGGAATGTTCACGGATACCAAGGGGCTGCTGGACGGCGGGCTGGAACTGGTGGTCAATGCCTGGAACGAGGCGCATTCCAACGGCTGGAATTGGACCGCGATGGATCGCTATGTCACCCATCAGGTCTCGACCTCCTACACGAACGCCATTATCAAGGCCGTGAATCTGGTCCGGGACAGGGTACCGATCACCTTCCCTCACTGGGGCAATGTGGGCCCGGCCTCGCTGCCGATGACCCTGGCCCAGGAGTCCCAGACGCTCAGCCGGGGAGACCGGGTGCTCTGCATGGGGGTCGGCTCCGGGTTGAACACGACCATGATGGAAATTGCGTGGTAGCAGAGGCCTGGCCGGGGGTAGATCCTGCCTGGTCCCGGTTTATTGACGTGCCCTCCACCGCAGCGGTGGACCCGGCCGGCAGCAGCCATCGCTGGCATCTGTTGGATAACGGACCGCAATTAGCGTCCCGGGGCGTGAAACCGGCCGGAACTCTACTGTGCGTTCACGGGAACCCGACGTGGTCATATCTGTGGCGGACCCTGCTGGCAGCGGCGTCGGCCGCGGACCGGCCGTGGCGCGTCATTGCCGTCGATCAGCTGGACATGGGATTTTCCGACCGGACGGGAGTCTTCCGCCGGCTTCAGGACCGGATCACCGACCTTGGTGATCTGACCGCCGAGCTCGGGATCACCGGGGCCGTGACCACCGTCGGGCATGACTGGGGCGGTATTATTTCACTCGGCTGGGCCACCCGGCACCGCAGCCAGCTGGCCGCCGTCGTCCTCAATAACACTGCCGTGCACCCGGCGGGGTTCACCGTCCCTGCACCGCTGCAGTTGGCACTGCACCCGTTGGTGCACCGCTGGGGAACAACGACGACGGCGGCGTTCCTGCGCGTGACGCATGCACTGGCGCATCCGGCCCTGGCCAAAGACGTCAAAGCCGCCTTTATGGCGCCGTACCGCACGGCCGCACGGCGGCGCGGCGTCGGAAATTTTGTCGCGGACATCCCTGCTGAGCCGTCCCATCCAAGCTGGGCCACACTCTCGGAGGTATCCGAGGCCATACGCACGCTCGATGTCCCGGCGCTGTTGCTCTGGGGTCCTAAAGACCCGGTCTTCTCGGACCGCTACCTGCGCGATCTGCTGGACCGGCTGCCACAGGCCGACGTGCACCGCTTTGAAGGAGCCGGGCACCTGCTGCCCGAGGACCGGGACGTAGCAACGCCCATCCTGGGATGGCTCGAGCAGAACCTGGACAGCACCCCGCACAGCGGCGACCTGCACAGCGGCAGCAACCTGCATAGCGGTAAGCAGGCATCTCCGGGCCAGACCGATTCCAGTCAGACGATCGTCCCGTTCCGCCCGATGCTCGCCGAGCTTGACGACCGCCGGACGGACTCCTCCGCCGCCGTCGTGGACATGGCACCGCTTGGGGCCGGGCCGGGAGCCGGCCCACGCACCCTTTCCTGGGCCGAACTGGCCGAACGTGTCGACCGGCTGGCCGCCGGGCTGCAGTCCATCGGCGTACGCCCTTCAGACCGCGTGAGCCTGCTGGTGCCCCCGGGCATTGAACTGACCTCGCTGATTTACGCCTGCCTGCGGCTGGGTGCCGTGGTCGTCGTCGCCGACGCCGGACTGGGCACAGCGGGCATGAGCCGCGCCATTAAGGGCGCCGGGCCCGCGTTCCTGATCGGCATCGAACGGGCGTTACTCGGTGCCCGCCTGTACAGCTGGCCCGGGGTCCGGATCAGCGCCACCGAGCTGAGCGGGGCCAGGCGCAGGCTGCTCGGCGTTGCACACACCGTGCCGGAACTCCTCGCCGCTGGCAGCGCAGCCCCGCACGGGATCGACGGTGGCAGCTCAGCCCCGCACGGGATCGACGGTGGCAGCGCAGCCCCGTACGGCGTTGAGCAAGCGGGCTTCGAGCAGCAGGCGCAGATCAATCCGGATGCCGACGCGGCCGTGCTCTTCACCTCAGGTTCCACCGGACCGGCTAAGGGTGTTGTCTACACGCAGCGCCAGCTCTCGGCCATGCGGGACACGCTGAAAAACACGTACAACCTGCACGCTGGAACCGCCCTGGTGGCGGGCTTTGCCCCGTTCGCCCTGCTCGGACCGGCGCTGGGCGCCACCTCAGTCACCCCCGACATGGACGTTACCGCTCCCGCAACGCTCACGGCCGCTGCCCTCGCCGATGCCGCTGCCGCAGTGCAGGCCACCGCTGTGTTTGCCTCCCCCGCCGCACTGGTCAACGTCCTGGCAACGGCACCGGAGCTCACCGCGGGGCAACGCCGGTCGTTGGCCCACGTGACCCTGCTGCTTTCCGCCGGGGCTCCGATCCCCGAACCACTGCTTGCGCAGGTACAGGAACTCGTTCCCGATGCCGCGCTGCACACGCCGTATGGCATGACCGAAGCGTTGCCGGTCACGGATATCAGCCTGACCGAAATCCGTGCCGCCGGTCTCGGCAACGGCGTCTGCGTCGGCACCGCCGTCTTCGGCGCGGAAGTGGCCATCACGCCGCTACAGGCGGATGGAACCGTCTCCAGCACTGTAACCGGGGCGCCGGACATCACGGGGGAAATCATCGTTCGCGGCGCACACGTCAAGGACCGGTATGACAGGCTCTGGATCACCCAAGAGCACAGCGTCTCCGTTCCCGGCTGGCACCGCACCGGTGATGTCGGCCATCTGGACAGTGCCGGCCGGCTCTGGGTCGAAGGCCGGCTCGGCCACATCCTGACCACGGTCGCCGGAATTCGCACCCCGGTAGCCGCCGAGCAGCGGGCCGAAACGGTCGACGGCGTCACAAGGGCCGCCGTCGTCGGCGTCGGTCCCGCAGGAGCACAAGTGGCCGTGGCTGTCATCGAAACGGTTCCACCCGCCAAAGCAAGCGCCCTGGCCTCTGCCGAACTCGCCCGCCTCGTCCGCGACGCGGTATCTCGGGGCGACGCGGTATCTCCGGGCGACGCTGTAGCTTCGGGCTACGCTGTAACTTCTGGCGCAGCGGTAACTTCGGGTGCAGCTGTAGCTTTGGGCGCCGCAGCCGGCGCGGAGCTGGACCTGGCGGCAGTGCTGGTTGTCCCTGCCATACCAACGGATATCCGGCATAACTCCAAAGTCGACCGCACCGCCCTGGCAGCCTGGGCCGGCGCTACGCTCGCCGGCGGGAAAATGCGCACGCCGTGAGCAGCCAATCCAAAGTGCTCGTCACCGGTGCCAGCGGCTTGCTCGGCGGGGCCGTGGCACAGATGCTGCTGGACACCGGTTACGCAGTACGGACCTTCCAGCGCCGTCCTGCTGCCGACCAGGTGGAATCTGTACAGGGCTCCGTCACGGACACGGAAGCCGTGGCGCGTGCGGTGGCGGGCGTTGACGCGGTCATTCACCTGGCGGCAAAGGTCTCCTTCACCGGTCTCTGGAGCGAGTTCGCCGCCACCAACATCGACGGCACCGGCAACCTCCTCGCGGCGGCCAGGCACGCCGGTGTCCGCGACTTCGTCTTCGTCTCCTCGCCCTCCGTGGCGCACTTCGGCAGCTCAATCGTTGGCTCCCCCGCCGGAATCGCCGATCCCGAACGTGCCCGGGGAAACTACGCACGTTCCAAGGCTGCGGCCGAACTGCTGGCCCTGGCCGAGGACTCTGCCGCGTTCCGCGTGGCTGCCATCCGGCCGCATATAGTCTGGGGCCCGGGAGACACTCAGCTGGTGGAACGAGTAATTGAGCGCGCCAGGGCCCGGCGGCTGCCATTTCTGGACCACGGAACGGCGCTCATCGACACAACGTACATTGACAATGCCGCGGCGGCGATCGTCCGCGGGCTTGAACGCATGGACCATGCGCACGGCCAGGCACTGGTCATTACAAATGGCCAGCCGCGGCCCATCGCCGAGCTTATTGCGGGCATCTGCGTGGCCGCAGGCGTTCCCGAACCGGGCTGGTCTGTACCGGGCTGGCTGGCAAGAGGCGCCGGGTCCGGAATCGAAAAAGCCTGGACAGCCGCCGGAGCGCGCGGCTGGGTCCACGATGAGCCGCCGATGACGCGCTTCCTTGCCGAACAGCTCTCCACCGCGCACTGGTTTGACCAGCGGCACACGCATCAGGTGCTGGACTGGGTCCCGCAGGTCGGCGTGGCCGAGGGCATGGAGCGCCTCGCAGCCTACTACGGCCAGTCCGGACAACGGCGGGTTTCCCCGGTAACGTGACGGAGTATTACCGAGCGTGTTTTCCCATCAGCCGTTGCGGGAATAGTTTGTTGCAGTGTCTTCATCCAAAAAAACCGCAGCCCAGACTCCCGCCCGGGACACCGCTGGATCCTCGGGACAGGAATCCGACGATACTGCAGCCTGGACCGCCGGGCGCGTAGTCATCCACTCCGCCAGGGACGTAGCCTCGGCACTCACCCACCGGTCGGGTCCGCAGAAGGGTGCCCTGGCGATTGTGATCCTTGCCCTCGGCGGGATCTTCATGGACGCGTACGACTTCTCCTCCCTGGCCTTCGGCATCACGCAGATTAAGGGACAATTTGGCCTGGACGGCTTCATGACCGGCCTGGTCAACGCCGCCATCTTCATCGGGGCCGTGATGGGCGCCCTGGGCGGCGGCTATCTGGTGGACAGGTTCGGCCGGTACAGGCTTTTCACCGCAGACATGATTTTCTTCGTCATCGCTGCCCTGGGCTGCGCCTTCTCACCTAATGAGTGGTGGCTGATCTTCTTCCGCATCATCATGGGCATCGGTGTCGGCCTCGACCTCCCGGTGGCGATGGCGTTCCTGGCCGAATTCTCCCGACTGCGCGGGAAGGGAAACCGGTCCCAACGAGTCAATTCCTGGTCTCCGGCCTGGTACGGAGCCACCGGCATCGGATACCTGATCGTCCTGCTGCTGTTCCTGACCCTCCCGGCGGCGCAGTACGGGCACCTCTGGCGGTTCGTCGTCGGCTTCGGTGCCGTCCCGGCACTCGTGGTCCTGATCGTGCGCCGGCGTTACCTGGCAGAATCCCCGCAATGGCTGGCCAACCAGGGCGATCTCGTTGGCGCCGTGGACATCCTGCGCAGCAAGTACAACGTGGATGCCGTCTTGGCGCAGAAATCCCAGCTCGACCGAGCCGTGCCGGCGAAGGCGTCTGCCGGCTCCTTCAAAGCGCTGTTCTCTGCGCATTACCGTGTCCGGACCCTCGTAGCGCTGGCCGTCAGCGTGTTTTCCACCTTCGGCTACAACGCCGTGGCCTACGGAACCCCGCTGATCATCTCCAGCATGTTTAAACAGGGTCCGCTCGTCACCATCCTCTCTGCCCTGGTCATCAACTTCGGCTTTGGCGTCGGTGGCGGACTTGTCGGGGTAGGCCTGGTGACGTCGTGGGGAGCCCGAAAGCTCGCTCTCATAGGTTTCGCTGTCCAGACGGTTTCCCTGCTGATCCTGGCGCTCCTCGGTATCCCCACGGGCGCTCTCATTATCCTCGCGGTCCTCATGCTGGCCATGTTCATCTTCTTTCAGGCCTTTGGGCCCGGCGCCCAGCTGATGGCTTACGCGACGCTGAGTTACCCGACGTCACTTCGCGGCGTGGGCGTCGGGTTCAATCAGGCGGTGCTGCGGGCTTTCTCCATCGTCTCGCTGATCGCCTTCCCAGTGCTCGCCGCCTCGATCGGAACCAACGTATTCTGGATCATCGCACTCGCTCCGCTGCTTGGCGCATTGTCCGTCGCAGTAGTGAAGTGGGATCCCACCGGCAAGGACGTGGACGCAGAGGAAAGTTATGCAGTAGCCGTCGACGCCGGCTGACCCGGTTCGGCCCGGCGGTTCCAGCCCCGTCCGCCGGCCAGTCGTTACCAGCGGCCGTTGCGGGGACGGGGCTGGCAGACCGGACAGCTAAAGGAGGACCTGTTCATGAACGAGTCCCGGCGGATCCGGGACTGCAGGCCCAAAGCTGCACAGCGCGGGCATGGCTCGCCCTCCCGGCCGTAGGCATTCAGGGATCGGGCAAAATAGCCGGACGCTCCATTGACGTTGACGTATAAAGAGTCAAAGCTCGTGCCCCCCGCGTCCAGCGCCATGCCCATGACATCCCGGGCTGCATCCACAACCCGCTGGGCGTCGGACCGGCGCAGTGTCTCGGTGGGGCGGGCGTAATGCAGTTTGGCCAGCCACAGGGCTTCATCAGCATAAATATTGCCTATGCCGGAGATCAGGCTCTGGTCTAAAAGAGCGCGCTTCAGTCCCGTCTTGCGGGATCGGACTTTTTGGTAGAAAGCTTCCTGTGAAAAGGCGGGGTCCAATGGATCACGGCCAATGTGGGCAGCCTCCGCAGCAATCAGCGGCAGGGACAGCAATGACTGCCCGCCCGGGAGTCCGTCCGCCGTCGGAATCAGCGCGGTGACGAACAACCCGCCGAAGATCCGCTGATCGACAAAGCGCAGTTCCTCCGGCGCATCCGCGGCGTGGGAGAGTCGCAGCCGGACTTTCAGGTGCTTCTCGTCGGGCTGCGAAGGGTCCTGCATTAACAGCTGTCCGCTCATGCCCAGGTGCGCCATCAGCGCAGTGTGGGGCACGCCGTCGTCGTCCGTCCCATCACTGAGCGGAAGCCAGAGAAACTTGCCGCGGCGCACCACGTCCAGCACCCTCGCGCCGACTAGGTTGCCACGGAAATCCTCTACGCCGAGGGCGTGGCGTCGGATCGAGCGCGGATCCGGCACGTCCACGGCCGTGATGGTCCGACCGGTGACCCAGCGTTCCAGTCCGCGCCGGACCACCTCAACTTCGGGAAGTTCCGGCACGCTTAGACGGAGCCGGCAGCGTGGCTGTCGGGGAAACGGGCTGCTAGGACCTTCCAGGCATCGGCGGCGGCTTCCTGCTCGGCTTCCTTCTTCGATTTCCCCGTGCCGGTGCCATAGTTGACGCCGCCAATCTGGAGGATAGCGCCGAAGGAACGGGCATGGTCCGGGCCTGATCCGTTGACCACGTACTGCACCGTGCCCAGATGCCGGCTGGCGGCGATCTCCTGGATGTTCGTCTTCCAGTCCGTACCGGCACCAAGAGCGCCGGCATCCAACAGGAGTGGACCCACCAGCCTCATCACGAGCTGCCGTGCGGTCTCGAGATCATTGGACAGATAGGTTGCACCGATCAGGGCTTCCATGGTGTCCGCCAGAATTGATGCTTTGTCCTTGCCATTGGTCAGGCGCTCGCCCGCACCAAGGTAGATGAACTCACCAATACCCAGTTTGCGGCCAAGCACGGCTAGCGCCCGGGTACTGACCACGGCTGAACGCCGCTTGGCCAAATCCCCTTCGGGCAGGTTCGGGTTGTCCCTGTACAGTGCGTCCGTTACCGAGAATCCCAGAATGGAATCACCGAGAAACTCCAGACGCTCGTTCGTGGGAATCCCGCCGTTTTCATACGAATAGGAGCGGTGCGTCAGGGCAAGACGAAGCGTCCCGGCGTCGATATCGACGCCGAGACGCTTCAGAAGCTGGTGGTGAGCAGCCTGCGGTTCAGGCAGAGCCTGGACCTTCTCGCCCGCAGCAGCACCGGCAGGATAGTTCATTGCCCAGGTCTTTAGACGTCAGCGACCTTGCGGCCCTTGTACTCAAGGTACAGCGCGGTTCCGGCTGAGTCGGTAACGACCTTGGCCTGGTGCGGCATGCTGTAGGTCACGCGACCGTTTTCAACGGTCTTGACCAGGGCGGGAGCAGTGGCTTTCCACTGAGACCGGCGGGCATGTGTATTCGAGCGGGACATTTTCCGCTTGGGAACAGCCACGGCTAACTCTTTTCTCTCTCGACGAACCGGGGTTTTCCCCAGGTTCTAATTCAGTTCGTGATCTGACTGTCTTTGCCGGTTAAGCCTTGTAGGGCAGCCCAGCGAGGGTCCAGGACCTCGTGGTGGTGCCCCGGCTCATCCACCAGATGGATTCCGCATTCGGAACACAATCCCTGGCAGTCTTCCCGGCACACCGGCTGGAACGGCAGCGCTGTTACCACTGCGTCCCGCAACACCGGTTCAAGATCGATCGCATCGTGCTCGATCCAACGTTGCTCTTCTTCTTCCTCCCCCACGGCGGCACCGTTGTTGGACGGCTCCCCATAGGAGAAAAGTTCCTGCACATTGACCTCTAGGTCATACGCAAGGGGATCCAGGCAGCGGGCACACTCACCCGTCACTTCGACGGATACGGTACCGGATACCAGAATTCCTTCGTGTACGCCCTCCAGCCTCAGATCCAGGTCCATGGTGGACCCTTCCTGAACGCCAATGATCGGCACACCGAAATCCTTCGGTGTGGCCACACCTTCCTGCAGCGTCCGCATGGTGCCTGCACGCCCAATGTCTTTAACTGAAACGACTAAGGGCGAGCCCTGGTTGAGGCGATTGCCCAACTTGGTTGCGCTAATGAGAACTCCTGTAGAACATATGACCGACGTATCATCTTAGCCCGAAACCGGCGCCGGACCCAAAATACGGTCCCGGGCACGTGGGAATCCGGTAAAGCGGCCCTCACCAGCTTACTGCCCGAAGGCCGTACCGCGGCCAGGCGCGCCAGCGAGCAGCCGGCGAAGTACAGACTTGGGCACATAGTCTGAGACGTCGCCACCGAGCTTCGCCACTTCCTTGATCAGCGTAGAGGATAAATGCAGGTAACGGCTGTCTCCGGGAAGGAACACCGTTTCCACGCCATTGAGCTGCCGGTTCATGGTCGCCATCGGCAGTTCATAGTCGAAGTCCGACGACGAGCGCAGGCCTTTGACAATGGTGGAGGCCCCACGGTCACGGCAGTACTGCGCCAGCAGCCCCTCCCCCATCGGTTCAATAATGATGCCGCGAAGGGCGGCGAACGTCTCACTGGCCATTTGCAGCCGCTCGTCCAGCGTAAAGCGATACTTCTTCGCATAATTGGTCGAGACGGCGACAATTATCTCGTCAAAAAGACCCGAGGCACGTGCAATAACTTCAAGATGACCGTTATGGATGGGGTCAAAGGAGCCTGGACATACTGCGCGTCGCATACCCTCGAATCTAGCTCATCAAGGTGTCATGAGCATGCCGGACGCGCAGCGATACGATGGAATGACACCGCAAGGACGATGCATTATGGCCTGCAGCATAACCGTGCAACACGAAATCGAGGACCGAGTATGAGCGCACCGTGGCAACGAACGGCCCAGGGCGCCAATCTGCTGGGGGCTGACGGATCCTTGGGCGTGACCATTTTCGAGGAAATAACCAACCTGGCGCAGCAAACCGGCGCGATCAACCTGGGCCAGGGCTTCCCCGACGAGGATGGACCGGCGTCCATCAAGGAGGCAGCCCGGGCTGCCATCGCCGCCGGAGCTAATCAGTACGCACCGGGCAAGGGCACGCTGGAGCTGCGCACCGCCATTGCCGCTCATCAGGAGCGCTTTTATGGCCTTCTGCCGGATCCGGAGACGGAGATCATTGTCACCACAGGGGCCACGGAAGCGATCGCGGCCACCCTACTGGCACTGACCGGACCCGGGGATGAGGTACTCACCTTCGAGCCGTTCTACGACTCCTATGGTGCGGTCATCGGTCTTTCCGGAGCGGTGCACAGCACGGTCCCACTGCTGGCGCCGGACTTTCAGCCCGATCTGACCGCCTTGGAAGCGGCCTTCACGGAGCGGACCAAGGTCGTTCTGATAAATAACCCGCACAATCCCACCGGAGCGGTTTTCCCGCGTGAAGTGCTGAGCAGAATCGTGGCGCTGGCGGAAAAGTTCGACGCCGTCATCGTCACCGATGAGGTCTACGAGCACCTCACCTTCGGACCTAAACACATTCCCATCGCCACGCTGCCCGGGGCGGCCGAGCGCACCCTGACCATTTCGTCCGCCGGCAAGACTTTTTCCTTTACCGGCTGGAAAATCGGCTGGCTTAGCGGGCCGGCCCAGCTGGTCGCCGCCGTCCGCACCGTCAAACAGTTCCTCAGCTACAGCTCCGGAACACCCTTCCAAAACGCGATAGCCGGCGGATTGGGCCTTGGCGACGATTTCTATCAAGGTATTGCTGCCGATCTGGCCGATAAGCGGGACGTCCTCAGCAACGGGCTGCAGAAGGCAGGGCTCAAAGTCCTGCCCTCGCAGGGCACCTACTTCGTCCTCGCGGATACCGCTGCCCTCGGCATCACAGACGCCACTGCCCTCGCGAGGCGGCTGCCAGCGTTGATCGGCGTCGCGGCTATCCCCGTTCCGGTTTTCTGCCATGCCGACGGTGCAGAACGCACCAAGTCCCTCCTCCGCTTTGCGTACTGCAAGAAAATTCCGGTGCTGGAAGAAGCGGCGGCCAGGCTGTCCACGTTGCAGGAGCGGCTCTAAGGCGTGGCGGGCAATTCACGGTATCTGCGCACCACGGGGCAGCACGCCACAATCGCTCCCGATGGATGGACGGACGGGGCATTTGTCCTGAGCATCGCAGGAGCAGAGCAGTCGCACGTCAACCTGGCCAGGCCGGAAGAAATCTTTTACGAGTACCTGCGCCGAATCGCGCACGTGGTAGATCTGGTCGCTCCAGGCGGCCGGCCGATTTCAGCTTTGCATCTGGGCGCTGGCGCCCTCACCCTGGCGCGCTACATTCAGCGGACCCGACCGGGGTCGGTGCAGCACGCGGTCGAACTGGAACGGGAGCTTCTGGACTACGTGCTCCAGCAGCTCCCGCTCCCCGCCGGCAGCATACTGACCACGCACATCGGCGACGCGCGCGAAGTGCTGAACCAGCTGGAGCCGGATCTTAGCTTCGACGTGATTGTCCTGGATATCTTTTCCGGCCCGGAGGCGCCGGAGCACATTGCCTGCACCGGGTTCTATCAGGAAGCGATCGCCCGGCTGGCGCCTGCGGGTGTGCTGGTTGTCAACGTCGGTGACGAACCCGCGCTGACCTTGGTACGCAGTCAGGTCCGTGCGCTGCGCCGCGCAATAGCGGACAGACGAACCGGCATCCCCGCCTCCTCCGGTGCCCCGGCCGCCCCTGGCGCCCCGGAATCACCAATCGTCCTGGACGCCGGCGTCATCCAGGCAAGCGGGTGGGCGAACTTCGGCGGCGGCGAGGTGGCTGCCGTTGCCGAGACGGGAATGTTTGCCGGGCGCTACCCCGGAAACATTATTCTCATCGGCACTACCGGCCGATGGCCTTCCACCTGGACTGCTGAACTGACTGCTCGAGGACCTCACCCCGCAACGGTTCTAACCGGCGTCGACCTGGATTCCATTGCCGGCGGAGCCCCGTTCAACGGCTAGTTTACGGCTGGATTTCGACTACATCACGACCAGATACCGACCAGATCACGGCTAGTGCATCGCTAGTTCGCGGCTAGATCCCGGTCATGCGCCGTGCCTCGCACAGCGCTTGAGGCGTTTCGGTGCTGCTGTGCTGCGTGCTGCTGTTCGGCTGCGGTTGAGAGCTGATACCCGAAGCTGTCCGGAAATCGGCGTCGGAATTAGCGTTTGCTTCGGAAACCGGATCGGCTGTGATGGACGGCAGGGTTTCCGGTGCTCCGGGCCGGGGCGGGTTGAAGTAGGTATTGCGCCGGGGCGTTCGGGAGGGGTCAATTTCCGGCGGTGCGAGCCAATAGGGGATGCCTTGTTTCATCAGGATTTTCCACAGGCCTTCGTGAACGAGATGGTGATCGTAAGTGCACACCAACGCTCCCTCCTGGACACTGGTAGGACCATTGTTTTCCCAGAATTTCACATGGTGACATTCGGTCCAGGCCGCTGGCATCGTACAGCCCGGTCGGGTGCACCCTTTGTCCCGCGCGATCAGAGCCAGCCGCTGAGCCTTGGTATGCAGCCGCCGCGCCCGACCCTGATTGAGGACTTCCCCTGCCCCGCCGAGTACGACGGGGATTAGGTCCGCGTTGCAGGCCAGCTCACGCACGTTTTCGGCCGAGACTGCGCCGGAGAACATGAACTGTCCGGCACGCCGTTTTACGGCCAGTTTGTCGAAAAGCTCCTGATAGTCGACGGTAACCAGCACCTGGGGCCGGTTACCACCCGTCTCCGGCAGTTCCCCGGCACGCAGCGCGATCCCGCACGCGCCGGTCAGAGCATCAATGAGTTTTTGCGGCCGGGTCCGTTGGTCCATGGCCTTTTGTTCAAGGGACTGCGTGCGCGGGTTCGTCCCGGTGTTCATCGTTGTCAGCAGGACCTCGTATTGGGGCTGGGTTGCGAAGATCTCCAGATGGTGCAGGCCCCGGTACATTCCGTGATCGTGGACGCCTTGCCGCAGCGCGATTTCTTCGGCGGATGGTTCGCCGGCCTGGTGATCAATCTGCAGTTCCCGCTCTCTGGCGTCCCGTGCCAAGGTGTCCGGGTCGGTGACCCGGGCCCGAGCGGCCAGAGCCGTTTCCATTCCAGCCAGCTGCTCCGGGCTCGCTTTGACCCGCACGGTGTTAAGCGCCCGCACGGCCAGATTCAAAGTCTCCTGCGATATCGTGCCATCGGCAGCAGCTCCGCCAAGGACGGGGTATACCGGAACTGCCGGTCCCCCGTCGGGTGACCAGCCCGGCAGCAGATCCCGGCCCAGGAGAACCCGGCGGTTCGCGGCTGTACGGGAAATCCGCAGCCGGTCGATCAGCAGGTCCTGGACCCGCCGATACGGCGATTTCCTTCCCATCGGGGCATCCCAGACAAACTTCGTGTCGATGCCGCCTGTTGCAACCAGGTTTTGCGTATCAATGGCGTGAGCTGCAGTGACTTGGTTGACCTCGATTAGACGGGAGAACTCTTCGATCAGCTCCGCCGCTGCCAGCAAGGGCGCTTTGTTCAGCAGCGGTGCGGCTGCTGCGAAGGAGGTGGTGAATGACGCAAGCACGGTCAGGGCTACCTGCGCCTCCGCGATACCCACCGCACCGGCGACGCCGGGAAGGCCCACCATTTCTCCTTCTGTTCCCATGCCATCAACACTAGGTACACACACCGCCACTTTCAGCAGACACCGAGCGAATGTGGATGCGTGAACGCCGGACCCCGCCTGTGCAGGAACAGAAGGCCCGAAAGCCACGCTGCGCACCCTAAAGCGCGTTGTGGGTAACTCCAGCCGGTTCTGTAGTGCGCCACCAGCGGATCGTGGCCGTGCAAAGCCCGGTAGACTCTGAAGGCTTTACCTACAACGACTTCCCTGGGGAACCACATGCTTAAGCTGATGCCGATCTATGGCACGCGTCCGGAAGCCATCAAAATGGCTCCGATCATTATAGCCATCCAGGCGTCCACACAGTTCGACTGCGTAGTCACGGTGACTGGCCAGCACCGGGAAATGCTGGACCAGGTCAACGAACTCTTCGGCATCGCCCCGGACCACGACCTGAACATCATCGCGCCCCGGCAGACCCTGAACTCAATCATGGCCAAAACCATCACTGGGCTGGACGCCTTGTTTGAAGCCGATGCACCCGACGCCGTCATTGTTCAAGGTGACACCACCACCTCCACGGCGGCGGCCATCGCGGCGTTCTACCGCGGTATCCCGGTCGTCCATGTCGAAGCAGGCCTGCGCAGCGGGGACCTCTTCTCCCCGTTCCCCGAAGAGGGCAACCGGAAAATCTCCAGCCACATTTCCAGCCTCCATCTGGCCCCGACATCGGTCAGTAAAGCCAACCTGCTCCGGGAGAACATCAACCCCGAGGACATCGCCGTCACCGGGAACACCGTCATCGACGCACTGCTGGAAACCGTCGAGAAGAACGTACCCTTCCAGGACCGGGCCCTGCAGGATCTGGCCGAGGCCGGCAAGGAAATCCTGCTGGTGACCACGCATCGGCGGGAAAATCAGGGCAACACCATGGACGGGATCGGCCGCGCCCTGGCCCGCATCGCCGACGCTCACCCGGAGGTGACCATCGTCCTGCCGGTGCATAAGAACCCAGCCGTCCGCGAAGCCGTCCTCCCGGCCATCACCGGCAAGCCGAACGTAGTCATCACCGAACCCCTTGGCTATGGTGAATTCACCCGGCTGCTGTCCCTGGCCCACGTGGTTCTCACCGATTCCGGCGGCGTCCAGGAAGAAGCCCCCAGCCTCGGCAAACCCGTGCTGGTAATGCGGAACAACACCGAACGCCCCGAAGCGGTCTCCGCCGGCACCGTAAAACTGATCGGCACGGATGAATCCGTCATCGTCCAGGAGGTCACCACCTTGCTCAATGACCCGACAGCCTATTCGGCGATGGCCAACGCCGTGAACCCCTACGGCGACGGCGACGCCGCAGCCCGCTGCATCGCGGCCATCGCCCAACTCCTCAACGTAGGCACCCGACTCCCTGACTTCAACAACAGCTGAACGACGACGACGGCCGGGGAGCACGCCGTGCGGCGAACGACGACGACGGAACGCCGGGGAGCACGACGGCGGCGAACGACTATGGGGACGGCAGCGGTAACCCCAGCGGGAACCGCAACGGGACGCCGGCTGCGACGGCACGTCCTGTGCCTCGGTCAGCTCGGATAGAATCAAGACAAATCCATTCCTCTCAGCTGTCGAAGCTGACATGCCATTTCGCCCGTGGAGACGGGTATTGACGTATGTATCCCCTTCCGCAACTAACCTCGGAGAAATATGACCCTGGAAGCCGCTGCCCAAGGGCCGGACACTAATGCACAAGACTCCCGGACAGAGAAAACGCCGTTGCGCGACCGGCCATCACGCGTTCGGGCCAAGGCCTTTGTCGTCACTGCCGCTCTCGCAGCGCTGATCCTTAGTGGCTGCGCGCCGGCTGCGGAGCAAGAACAACGCCCCGGGAATTCGACGGCGTCGGCCGCGTCCACGTCCACCTCCGCGTCCACCTCCACCTCAACCTCCGCGTCCGCGAAACAGACCTTCGCTCCTTTTGACCGGGAAGAATATGCGCAGATTGGCGCAGCGGCGGGCGCTACCACTGGCGTTGACCCAACGGCCGTCAGCGTCACGGATCAGTCGACGGGTGAAAATATGCCTGCTGGCCTCATGGGGCTGTCGATCGAAACGGATTCGATGACGGACCCGGCCCTTGATCCGGATAACTCGGAATTGGCGGCTGTCCTGAAGAAAATGAACAAGCCGGTCCTGCGCTTCGGCGGGCAATCCGTCGATCGGCGGTTCTTCTGGACGTCCACGAATGAGCCGGCGCCGGACTGGAAATTAGTGCCGGCCTACAAGGGTGATGTGAGGCCCATTATGCGGGTGCAGCCCGAGGACCTGCAGCGGATTAAGCGCCTCCTCGATGCCGTGGACGGCACCGTGTTGCTCTCTGCAGACATGGGCCATTTTGACCCGGCCAGAGCCGGGGACCTCGCCGCTCATGCAAAGGACATTCTGGGCGACCGGCTTTTGGGCGTCAGCCTGGGAAATGAGCCGAACGGCTACAACCGGTCCTACGATCCCTACCTGACGCTGCGTGGCGACGGCTGGGACTTTGCCGCCTATGCGAAAGAAGCCACTGCCGTTGCCGACGCAATCAAAAAGGCTGCTCCCGGGGTCAAGATAGCGGGACCTGAAACCTATTCGGATTCGTGGTGGAAGCAATTTACCGCGCTGAAACTCGATAACGTCGGCGCGTTGGCCTATCACAACTATCCGCTCCCGGAGTGCCCCGATCCGTCGAATCCTCTTGCTCCGTCCATTGCACGGGTTATGTCGCGGAGCCTTGCCGATTCCAGTGCAAAGTATCAGGCAGCCGCCAGCAAGGTAGCCAAGGACGCCAACATCGCAGCATGGCTGACGGAAACGGGAATCTCCTCCTGCGGAGGCTCCAATGAGACCACGGGACGCCATGTCTCCGCACTGTGGACGGTGAACTTCGCCATGAGTGCGGCGCAAACAGGTGTTTCCCAGGTGGATCTACACAGCTCCCTGGAAGCCTGTAAGGGCGGTCCGCCGCTGTCACCGATCTGCGACAGCGGCCCCTACAGGAAGCCCAGCGGCAATTTCACCATGCGCCCGGCGTATTACGGCACCATGCTGGTCAACAGCGTCGGAGCCGGAGCGTTTCAAAAGGTCAACACTGTGGGAAACGAAAACCTTTATACCTACGCAATAAAACACGACGACGGCAGCTTGAGTGTGCTGATCGTCAACCAGAATGATCCACAAACCACAGCGCAGGCGCCTATCACTTTAACCCTCCCCAAGGCCGCCGGCACCGGAACCATGAGTCAGATGACTGGCCCCAGCTTCGATGCGGAAAACCAGACGCGAATCGACGGCATGGAAACCGCCGGCGTCCCCAAGGCAACCCAGGACCGTGTTCCCGGGTTCACGGCCGGGACCCAAGAGGTGAAATTGAATCTGACGTCCGGCACAGCGACCGTCCTGACCTTTACCTTCTGACCGGACGTACCTTCTGACGGACGCTGGCGGCCCGGGGCTCGGGCCGGGGGGAAGACTGCTAAAGCGTCACTTTAGTCGGCGGGCTCGGCGAACCAGAGCCGGGTCTCGCCGTACTTCTTCTCGGCGAAGCGTTCGACGGCGGCGGGCCAGGTGGGTTCCGGCGAGCGGGTGGAGCGTTCCAGCACCACGACAGCTTCCGGCGAGAGGTTGGGTGCCAGTGCGGCCAGCGCGGTGCTGAGCTCCACTTCGCCCAGAGGGTAGGGCGGGTCCATGAAGACCAGGTCCCACTGCTCTGCGTTCGCGTCCGGGACGCGCCCCAGAAATGACTCGACTTTGGACCGGTGCACGGAAACCACTTTGCGTCCCAGAGCGTCATTGATGGTGGCGGCGTTGCGCTGGCAGACGGCGGCAGCACCGCCATCGTACTCGACAAGTTCCACGCTGGCGGCACCGCGGCTGGCGCTTTCCACACCCAGGGAACCGGATCCGGCAAAGAGATCCAGCACGTGCGCCCCGGTCAGGGCGTCCATGGACTCCAGCCGGGAGAACAGCGCCTCCTTGACCCGGTCCGTGGTGGGCCGGGTCAGCGTGCCGGGCACGGAGGCCAGGGGTGTGCCGCCGGCCACGCCGGCGATGATCCGCGTCACGCCGGGAGCCCGCTCACGTATCGGGCTGGGGCTGCCGGCTTAGCCGCGTTCAAGGAATGCCTCTTTCTCCGGATTCAAATAGGCTTCAATGGCCGCTTCCAACGCCGAATTCTCGCGCAGCTGCGGGTCCTTGCGCACAATCTCCGCGGCGTCCTCGCGGGCCCGGGCGATGATGTCCTCGTGCGCCAGCACGCGCAGCAGCCGCAGGGTGGAGCGGCCGCCGGACTGCGAGGCGCCCAGAATGTCGCCTTCGCGGCGGAGCTTGAGGTCCTCCTGCGAGAGTACAAAGCCGTCGGTGGTGGCGGCGACGGCGTCGAGCCGGCGCCGGCTGGGGTGCGGCGGTTCCAGCGCGGTCACCAGCAGGCATGTTCCCGGCAGCCCCCCGCGGCCCACTCGGCCACGGAGCTGGTGCAGTTGGGAAATGCCGAACCGGTCCGCGTCCAAAATGACCATCATCGTCGCGTTGTGCACGTCCACGCCCACCTCGATCACGGTGGTGGAGACCAGGACATCCACGTCGCCGGCAACGAATGCGGCCATGGTGTCGGCCTTGTCCTCGGTGTCCAGCCGGCCGTGCAGGGCTTCGATCCGGGCACCGGCCAGAGCAGGCTCGGTGCGGAGCTGCTCGACGACGGTGTTCACCTCCGCGAGGTCCGGTCTGGACGCGCCGGCCGGGCGGCCCGCCGGGTTCCCCTGGTCCGCGGAGGCCCCCTGCTGCCCTGTTGAGGCCGCGCTCAACAGCGGTCCCGCACCGCCGACGCCACCGGAGCCATAACCGGAGCCATCACCGACGGAGCCATCGTAGCCGCCATCATCGCCGTCGCTGTCGTCGCTGTCGTCGCTGTCGTCACCGATTTTGGGACAGACCACGTACACCTGGTGGCCGGCGTCGATCTCCTCCCGCGCGCGGCTCCAGATCCGGCGCACCCAGCCGGGATTTTCCACCAGCCCCACCTGATGGGTGGAAATCGGGGCGCGGCCGGCCGGGAGTTCGCGCAGGACGGACATTTCCAGGTCTCCGAAGACGGTCATGGCAACGGTGCGCGGGATCGGTGTGGCGGTCATGACCAAAAGGTGCGGGGGCTTGTGTGCCTTGTTGCGCAGCACATCGCGCTGCTCCACACCGAAGCGATGCTGCTCGTCCACCACGATCAGGCCGAGGTCAAAGAACCGAACATTGTCCGACAGCAGGGCATGCGTGCCAATGATGATTCCCGCGGTGCCGGACGCTGCATCCAGCAGGGCCCGTTTGCGCGCAGCGGCGGGCATCGATCCGGTCAGCAGCGTAACCTGCGTACTGGCTGGAACATCTCCGTTGACACCTCCTGGGGCATCCCCGCCGGCTCCGCTCAGCAGACCGCCGAGGATGCCGTCCGCGGCCAGCGGACCCAAAATGGCACGGATGGATTGGTAATGCTGTGCGGCGAGGACCTCGGTGGGGGCCAGCAGTGCCGCCTGGCCGCCGGAATCGATGACCTGAAGCATGGCGCGCAGTGCCACCACCGTCTTGCCGGAACCCACTTCGCCCTGCAGCAGGCGGTTCATCGGATGGTCCACGGACAGTTCCGCAGCCAGCACATCACCCACGGATTGCTGCCCCGGGGTCAGTGTGAAGGGCAGCGCGGCGTCAAAGGCTGCAAGCAGCCCGTCCGCCGTGCCCCGGCGTGCGGTAGCCTCCTCCGCGGCCGTCTGCGCCCGCCGCCGCACCAGGGCGGTCTGCAGCACCAGTGCTTCCTGATAGCGGAACCTGTCCCGGGCGCGCTGCCAGTCCGCAGGCTCGGACGGCGCGTGAATCTGGCGGTACGCTTCCTCCAGGTCCACGAACTTTTCCCGGCGCACAATTCCCAAGGGCAACGGGTCGCGCAGCCGGCTGAAATCCACCGCGGCCAGCACAGTCTCCACCACCCGCTGAATTTTCCAGCTCGGCAGCTTCGCCGTGGCGGAATAGACGGGTAGGGGCCGCTGGGCATGGAATTCCGCCTCGTGCCCGGCCAGCTCATCATCGGGGAGCAGCTCGAACAGCGGATTAGTGAGCGTGCGCGCGTGGTTGTAAAGGGTGACCTTGCCGGAAAACAGCGCCAGGGCGCGCGGCTGCAGCTCCTTTTCGGCCTTGAAACCATTGAAGAAGCTGATTTTCAGTCCGGCCAGCGCACCCGTGTCGTCGGTAACCACCACATCTGTGATGAAGCCTTTGCGCTCGCGCATTCTGCGCTTCGTCACAGACAGCACCCGGGCCATGATGGTGACGTCCTCATTCACGGGGATCTTGTCGATCGGGGTCAGCTCGCCGCGGTTGAGGTAGCGCCGCGGGAAGTAGTTCAGCAGCTCCCCTACGGTGGTCAGCCCCAGGTGCTTCTCCAGGCTGGTGGCGGAAGCTTTCCCGATCAGCCGGTCCAGCGGCAGCGCGAACTCGGCCGGGCCGGACGGCTGTGCTCCGGAGGAGGACGACGGCGGCAGCGGGTTAGCCGAGCTCATGGGTATCGGGGCTCAAAACGGATTCCGGCAACAGTGCAGATTCCGGCAGCAATGCACTTGTGGCGCCCGTGAATTCGGGAACGTCCCGGCTTTCCGGACCCGCCGCGCTTGCTGGCAGTCCCGGGTTTCCTTCGGCCTGGGTGGAACTCCGGGCTGCTTCCTCGGCGTCCCGGTCAATCGCGCTGAGCTGTATCACGGAGACGTTGGTCGGGTCCCCGGCCGCGTGGATCAGTTCCAGCGCAGGTCCGGATTCGGGCACATGGACGTGCAGCCGCCAGCGGTAGCCGCCGTCGGGCTCATCCAAAGGTGACACGGCGCTCATGATCACCGAATCCCCCAGCTCGTCGAGCTGTATCCGCAACCCGGCCGCCGCCAACGGCGAAAGATTAATGGTGCACATAATTTCCACGCCCCGGATTTCGGGCATATCCGCGTGGATGTGTGGATCCTGCACGTCATAACCGGAGAGCCCGTCCACCAGCTCGGCGTCCAGTTCCTGTCCCAGCACCGCTGAGCGAAGGCAGTCCAGCACCAGCAGCAGGCCTACTCCACCGGCGTCGACCACTTTTGCTTCCCGCAGCGCACCCAGCTGGCTTTCGGTCTGCACTACCGCTTCCAACGCGGCCTGTACCGCAGCGTCGAGGGCCACGGACAGGGCATGGTTGCTGTCATCGCCGTGCTGCGCTGCGTCCACCGCTGCCGCGGCCTCTGCACTGGCCTCCAAAACCGAGAGCAAAGTGCCCGGCAATGGTTCGCTCAGCGCGGACCACGCCCTGATTTGTGCGCGCTGCAGGCCGGCCGCCAGCAGCGGCGCGCTGAGCCGGGTGGATCCAATCAGCGGCTCCGCCAGGGCTGCAAGGAACACGGAGAACAACGTCCCGGAGTTGCCGCGGGCGTGCTCCATTGCTGCCCGCCCGGCCACGGCGAGCACCTCGCCCACATCCGCCAGCTCCGAATCATGGATCGCGGCCGACGCAGCCCGCACGGTCAGGTAGAGGTTTGTCCCGGTGTCCCCATCGGCCACCGGGAAAATATTAATCGCGTTCAGCCGGTCGCTATGGTTGCCCAGCGTCTCTTCGGCCTTGGCCAGCCAGCGCCGGACGGCAGGCGCGTTGGCGGCAATTTTAGACTGCAAAATGATCCCATCCCACGGTATCCGCAGCTATCCCTGCGATTGTTACCGGCGGTACTGATTCGATTTTTCGCCCGCCGGGCACTATCGAGCCTATCGCAGTGAAGCCGTCCGGGAGTGGTAGACCGGGCGGAAATGTCGCTAAAAGTCCGTGGTCTTCCCCGCCGCCGAGCACCCAGTCCATCGGATCCGCACCGAGCAGCGCCGCGGTCCCGGCCAACGGGCGCGCCAGCTGGGCCAAAGCCGCCCGGTCCAGGTCCAGCGACACGCCGCTTGCCCGGGCCAGCCGTCCGGCATCGCGGATTAGCCCGTCGGAAATGTCCAGCATGGCGGTAGCTCCGGCGATCGCTGCCGCCGGGCCGGCGGCCAGTGGCGGCCGGGGACGGCAAAAGAGGGCGACGACGTCGGGCCGGTCGCCGCCGTCGTCGGGCCTGCCGTCGTGGAACCGCCCGCTGTCGCCAAGCTGGCCGCCGCCGCCGTCGTCCTCGCTTTCCAGCACGGCCCAACCCGCCGCCGCATGCCCCACGGTCCCGGCCAGCGCAACCGTATCGCCGTCCTGCGCCCCGGATCGCAGTACCGGCTTCCTGCCCTGCAGCGAGCCCATGACCGCCACCGTCACCACAATTTCGCTCCCCCCGGAAAGGTCCCCGCCGGCCACCGAACAATCCGCGGCTCCCAGCTCCCGGATCGCGGCATTGAGCCCCTCCGTGAGCCCTTCCGCCCAGGACACCGGCGTGGTCTCCGGCAGGGTCAGGCTGACCACCAAGGAACTGGCAACCGCACCCATCGCATTAATGTCACTGAGGTTCTGCGCCGCGGCCTTCCAGCCCACGTCATACCCGGTGGAGGCGTACCCATTGGCCCACTGCAACCGGAAATCCCGGTCCTGGACCTGCGTGTCGATTGAGACCACCATGCGCCCGTCCGGTGCCGCCACCACTGCCGCATCATCCCCCGGCCCCAACAGCACCGAAGCACTGCCGTCCAGGAGTGGAAAAATGCGCGCCAGCAGCCCGGATTCGGAGAGCTCCCCTACTCGTAACGTCATGGAGCAACCGTATAACGGGCCACTGACAACCTCCTGAGCACTACATTTAACCTTGTGCCTAAGCCAACCCGTCCCGCGCACACCCGTGTCCCTCAGCTGGTCCTCGGGGTATACCTGCTTGTCCTGGCGTTGATTGTCTTTTGGCCCAGTCATGTGGACAAACCCATCGACGGCCTGCTCGCGGACACGCTGCAGTTCCTGCATGGGCACGGCGTCCCCGGCTGGGTCGATTACACCTTCGTGGAGTCGGCGGCAAACGTCCTGTTGTTCATTCCGTTTGGGTTCCTGGTCGCGTTGATGCTCCCGCCGCGCCGCTGGTGGGCCGCCGTCATCATCGGATGCGCGGCGCCATGCTGCATTGAACTGGCCCAGCTGCTTTTCCTCAGCGGCCGCACGTCCACCCTCGCCGACGTTGCCGTCAACACCTTGGGAGCAGCGATCGGAGCGGTCATCGCGTGGCTGGTCACGCGGGTAAAGCGACGAACCCGCAGCCGGCGGAGCTCCTCCGCGACTTACGGCCGGTAATATTAGCTGGTGCCCGTCCCCAACTCCCCCGCCCGGCGTCTCGCCGCCGGCGGGATCATCATTGTGGGCATAGTCGTACTGGTCTGGTTCCTGGTCGCATACCAGCTCTTCGCCAATCCGGAACAGACCAAACCCCGCAAGGCCGACGCCGTCATCATGCTCGGCGGCGCCAGCGCCGAACGCCTCCCCGTAGCCCGCGACCTGGTGGAAGCCGGAGTTGCGCCCGTCCTGGCCATCTCGCATACGCACAGCGCCGGTAATGTACAGGCCGACGGCGTCTGCGAGTACCCGGGTGTGATCCCCTTTACGCTGGTGTGCTTCCAGCCCGCTTCACTGGATACCAGGGGCGAAGCCGCCGCCATAGGAAAACTGGTCAGCGAGAAAGGCTGGCACTCCATCATCGTCGTGACGTCCCGCTACCATGCCTCGCGCGCCAAGGCCCTGATCACCCAGTGCACCACCGCCGACGTGCAGATGGTCGTTTCCGAGCCTGACCTCTCGCCGTTCGGCTGGTTGCGCCGATTCGTTGTCGAGTCCGGTGGCCTGATTGATGCGAATTTGCGGCCGGAATGCGCAGCGGCGGACTAGAAATCGACCTTCCACTCAGGTTCGCACTGGCTCCCCATGTAAGAATGAACAACCGAAGAAATGGTGCCGCCAGCGGCAGACTACGAGCAAAAGAACAGGAGGGGCACGTGCCCAAGCTGCCAGCAAATGGCCTTCCGGCTGCCCGGCACCTGCATATCTCCTGGTACCAGAAACGTCGGTTCGCAAAAGTATCGAGTCGCCGCTCTATAAAGGAGCCCCCGCAGGCGACGTCGGACGTCGAGCCATGCGAAACGTCATTCACTGTCCGATCCAAACAATTGCGCGTCAAGCGCCGAGTGGCTGCGGTGCTGGTTGTCCTGGTGTGTATAGCGGTGCCCACTCTGGTAGCCGCGCTGGTCTTCGTCGGCTGACCGGTCAGCGACACAGAGACGGATTCCTGCTGCACTGGGCTGCCACGTCATCCATTACACTAGTCCAGTACTTGATATGGAATCGCACGCCAATTTCCCGGGGGAACTACATGCTTAAGCTGATGCCGATCTATGGCACGCGTCCGGAAGCCATCAAAATGGCTCCGATCATTAAAGCCATCCAGGCGTCCACACAGTTCGACTGCGTGGTCACGGTGACCGGCCAGCACCGGGAAATGCTGGACCAGGTCAACGAACTCTTCGGCATCGCCCCGGACCACGACCTGAACATCATCGCGCCCCGGCAGACCCTGAACTCCATCATGGCCAAAACCATCACTGGGCTGGACGCCTTGTTTGAAGCCGATGCACCCGACGCCGTCATTGTCCAAGGTGACACCACCACCTCCACGGCGGCGGCCATCGCCGCGTTCTACCGCGGTATCCCGGTCGTCCATGTCGAAGCGGGACTGCGCAGCGGGGACCTCTTCTCCCCGTTCCCTGAAGAGGGCAACCGGAAAATCTCCAGCCACATTTCCAGCCTCCATCTGGCCCCGACATCGGTCAGTAAAGCCAACCTGCTCCGGGAGAACATCAACCCCGAGGACATCGCCGTCACCGGGAACACCGTCATCGACGCACTGCTGGAAACCGTCGAGAAGAACGTACCCTTCCAGGACCGGGCCCTGCAGGATCTGGCCGAGGCCGGCAAGGAAATCCTGCTGGTGACCACGCATCGGCGGGAAAATCAGGGCAACACCATGGACGGGATCGGCCGCGCCCTGGCCCGCATCGCCGACGCTCACCCGGAGGTGACCATCGTCCTGCCGGTGCATAAGAACCCAGCCGTCCGCGAAGCCGTCCTCCCGGCCATCACCGGCAAGCCGAACGTAGTCATCACCGAACCCCTTGGCTATGGTGAATTCACCCGGCTGCTGTCCCTGGCCCACGTGGTTCTCACCGATTCCGGCGGCGTCCAGGAAGAAGCCCCCAGCCTCGGCAAACCCGTGCTGGTAATGCGGAACAACACCGAACGCCCCGAAGCGGTCTCCGCCGGCACCGTAAAACTGATCGGCACGGATGAATCCGTCATCGTCCAGGAGGTCACCACCTTGCTCAATGACCCGACAGCCTATTCGGCGATGGCCAACGCCGTGAACCCCTACGGCGACGGCCACGCCGCAGCCCGCTGCATCGCGGCCATCGCCCAACTCCTCAACGTAGGCACCCGACTCCCGGACTTCAACAACAACCGAACAACGACAAACCGGTAATCCAATTTCGTCCATGAAGCCGGCTCAGCCATTGGCAGTCGATCTGCCTTTTTGACATGATTCTGAATCAACATAATTACGCGTCAAATCTCATGTCTTAAAAAATACCGAGACTAAACGGCCTAAGACCGCGTATTTCGTCGAATATTTAATTTAGGCAACTCCCATCCTCGGATGGCAAACTTCAAGCCAAACCGAAGCCGATGTGCACTCGTTGTCCACAGACTCGCAAAAAATTTGGAGACCCGCCGACGTAGCGAAAGAAGTGTCGTGAACAGAGATACTATCCCGGGCCGATACAAGGTCTCGGCATTAGACGTGAGCTCAGACGGACGTCTTACCTTCAAAATTGAGTCATCCAATGGGTTCAAATCTCCATACTTTGACCTTCCCCCCAACGTGTTTCCAAAAAATGATGCGGTCGCCGCGGCTGCAGCATTACTTATAGGTCGCGGTGCCAGCATTGAATTTGACTTTCCCGTTTCTTCAGACGTGCTCGAGCGAGTAGACATGCACTGTAATCGCGAAGGACTGACTGGCTCCAAAGTTCAACTATTACCCAGCCAGTCTAAATCACCCACCGTCCTAACCAATAAATTTAGTCTCGCTTTCTCTGGGGGGTTCGATTCTCTCACCGCTCGTGATATCTTACCGCCAGATACCCCTCTTGTGTCTCTAGATTTTGGAGGAAGATTTGCCAGAGAACGACCCATGTTTGAAATATTCGGCTCGAACGTAATCTGCACCAATCTGGTAGAAATTGGTCTCAACCGCGCTTCATGGAGCTTCATGGCGATAGGCAACCTTCTACTTCGAGACAGCCTAAAAGCTGATAACATAAGCTTCGGCACGGTGACCGAGGCTAGACCTAAGTACTTTCGTTTTGCGGAGCAGGTTCAGCCTGGGCCATCGACTATGTCTGAACTAACCGGCATGCCGGTATTTAATCCTGTTCTCGGATTAACAGAAGTGGCAACTGCACAATACGCTCTGGAACGGTTCCCCCATCTGATACCGAAGATATTCCGTTCTGTTGCTAATCCGGGGGAGGAGAAGTCCTACCGCAAGAGCCTTTTGCTTCGCGCAGCCGCATACCGCACGGAATCTGCATTGCAACTCGATGCGGCAAGTCCGCCAGAGATTCCCATTGTATGGGGTACGAATACATCCTTAGACTTTTTAGCTGTGTACCTAATCAAATTCGTGGGTCTCGAAGCCGTCCAAATGAGCTACAGAGATCCAATACCTGAGGCGATACTGAGACTCAGTGAGAAGCTACGTCTCACTTTTTATGCTAAGGCGAACAGCAACTTCTACGGCAACCTTCCGAGGGGCTTGCAAGGACGGCTATACGAACGGCTCTCCGCGATGGGAATAGGACCTTATGAGTCGAGGGATTTCTCTGAGTTTGCCCAAATAATTGCCGCGCTGGGGGCATTGTCGAATCCTCAAAGGTAGCTGAACAGAAGGGATCATAGGATGGATGTACGCATTGCGAACACCGTGACCGGTGGGCGTCGGGGGAATTGATAGCGGCCATAGCATACTTCCTTTGGGAGCTCTTTCCGTCCCGTGGCGAAGACCAGTACACCGAGATGAATTCACGCCACCGTCCGGGCCACGCTTCTCAACAGGTTACGGAATGGTAGTTGGTCGTGTCGCGAAACCCGCGGGCGGTGCGCTTGACGCTTTTGATCGTGGCGATTCGCGGCCTTGACCTTCGCCGTTGTTACCTGGTTGACCAAATGATTTTGCATTTCTGCCCACTATTTGGTCCTGGTCGCTTGCAGCCGGTCAGTTTCCTTCATCGCCGCCGTCTGGCAGACTCTTGGCGGTTGCTGGTGAAACCGGCTCTTCGTGGTTCGTGGTTCGTGGTGAAATCCAATTTCGTGTCCATGAACGTCGGTGGCTCGTATGTTGCCGCCAACCGAAAATAGGGCCAGGAACGCCAACTTAAAGTAGGGCCACCGACCATTATGGAAGGTGATCAATTTGGGTGATTGGGCGGAGATACGCCACCTGTTTTCGACGGGCAAGCACTCGAAGCGTGAGATCGGCAGGATCGTGGGGGTTTCCCGCGGAACGGTTGACCGGGCGCTGGGGTCGGACCGGGCGCCAAAGTATCAGCGGTCGGCGGGAGTGTCGAGTTTTGATGCGTTTGTCCCTAGGGTGCGGGAGTTGTTGGTGAAGACGCCGACGATGCCGGCCGCGACGCTCGCGGAGCGGGTGGGCTGGTCCGGTTCCGCGTCGCTGTTCCGGGCGAAGGTCGCCGCGATCCGGCCTGAATACGCGCCGCCTGACCCAGCTGACCGTCTGGTCCATGAGCCGCGGTTCCAGGTCCAGTGCGACCTCTGGTTCCCGCACGAGCCGTTGCCCGTCGGTGCGGGCCAGACCGGCATGCCCCCGGTGCAGGGGAATCCCTCGGCGTTCTCCGGTTTCATCCAGGCACGGATGCTGCCGTCGCGGACGACGCCGGACCTTCTGGGTGGGATGTGGACTCTGCTTCAGGATGCGCAGGCCGTTCCGTCCAGGCTGCTCGGGGACAACGAGTCCGGCATCGGCAGGCGCCGGCCCACGGAACCGGTGGCCGCGTTCGCCGGGTCCCTGGGAGTGGAGATCAAACTTCTTCCGCCGCGGGATCCGGAGTCCAAGGGCATGGTCGAACGGATGAACAGGTTCTTCCGGCAGCGATTCATGCCGGGCCGGGATTTTCGCTCGCCGGCTGATTTCAACGGCCAGCTCGAGGATTGGCTGCCCAAGACCAATCACCGGTACTCGCGGTCCCGCCACGGCCGCCCTGATGAGCTGATCGTCCTGGTCCGGGAGAGGATGAGGGAACTGCCGCCGGTGACCCCGGACGCGGTGTTTCGTAACGCGGTGCGGCTGCCGCGGTATTACTACGTGCGGGTGTTCTCCGACGATTATTCCGTGGACCCTTCGTTCATTGGGAGGATCGTGGATGTCACCGCTGATTTGGACACCGTCTGGGTCACCCATGACGGCGTCATCATCGCCACCCATGTCCGGGCATGGGCCCGGCACCTGGTCCTGACCGATCCGGCCCATGTGGCCGGCGCGGCGCTCATGCGCCGGGATTTCCGGACCCAGCGGATCCGTCACCCCGAACCCGAGGGAGCGGTGCAGGTGCGGGATCTGGCCGCCTACGACGAGATTTTCGGCATCGACCTCGGCCAGCAGCCGAACCTGGTCCCGGAGGGGCATCATGACCGGGGCCCCGTCATAGATCGAGTACTACGCCAGGGCCCTGCGTGCACCGCGGATCAGCGACGGGTTCCGCCGGCTCGGGGACCAGACCCGGGGCGCCGGCTGGTCCCATGAGGAGTACCTGGCCGCGGTCCTTTCCCGGGAAGTCTCCGAACGCGAAGCCTCCGGAGCGGCGACACGGATCAAAGCCGTGCGGTTCCCGGCCCACAAGGACCTCGAAGAGTTCAACTTCGACCACCAGCCCTCCGCTGACCGGAGTGATCCGCTATAACAACCTAAGACACGCCGCCATCCGGCTGCCGTCGGCCGCGGAGCGCTAGAGACCTGCCGCCTCATGGCGCTGCCGTCACCCCGTACCCAAGCCAAGGAAGGCAGATCGGACCAGAGACTCAACGCTGCCGGGGCCGCGGACCAGGCAGGCGCCAGTAACAGATGCAGAGTCGAAATTCCTCCCAGTATGAGATAGAGGATCGTTATGCTCGCTCTCAAGTGAAGGCCGACGCCTATACGCATTAGACCTCCTAACCACTCCCAAACGCGAAGCGCTACAGAGGCAATACCTTGGACCTAAGTTTAAAATCCTTTCCAGGATCTGACGCTCACGCTAGCACGATCTGATGATATTTGGACAACAACGCCCTAACCGCGGCGAAATCAGACCAGTCCCTCTCAGTGTAGAAGGAAATACCAGACTCTGCGAGACGACCGGCCAGTCCTCCGAACTGGGAACGCGGAAAATTCTGGTAGAGGGTAGGGTTAGCATTTTCATAGAAAGACATCTCCAGTTCGTTGGCACGGTCGACCACCTCAGAGGGAATGCCTGAAACTAGCTCCGCAGCCAATTCTGGACTACCGTGCTTAATTACGTAGAGAGACAGAAAATCAAGCGCAAAGTTCGTGCCGAAAGAAAAGTGCGGAGTGGATCGCTTAGCCACCTTGGGATAGTCGATTTGCAGTCCGAGTCGGTTACTGACCAACTCTGTTAGAACTTGCTTCCGGTAGCGCTTTTCTTCCCCAGCTGTAGCGAGAGACTCCAAGGAGTCCCCCAATATTTGAGGGTAATGACGAGCAAGCACGACGAGCGTACCGACTTCCGTCAGCCCCAGTACAAATGGTGCATTCAAATAACCTGCAGCAGCGAAGGGAGCAAACGTATTATTTTTTGCTGCCTCTGGCGCAAGCCGCAGATTATCCGCTCCGGCTTCCAAGATGCTGCCAAAAGTATGATATTCGGCACGGAAGTGGTCAGAAGCGAGTATGGCACCAATCCCCATGAACGACCATGAATTGTAACGCAATGGAGTATCCACAACATTTGTCGTCACAGTTAGCGTGTCAAAAGTATTAAAAAATCTCGATTCTCTTGCAAATCGCCCACCAAAATCCATTGACACCAATTTCGTATCTACCGGCATTAGAGCCTTGGCAGCTAATGAATCAAAGCCACCACTAAAGCTAAGTAAATGCCCACTCCGCTTTCCCGGAATTTTGCACTGTACTTCCGACGACGACACACTAGCGCTCGTGAAGTGCGCAATCTCAAGCACAGTCTCAGGGTCCATTGGTAAATCAAAAAAAATATTATCGTAACTTCTTCCACATAGCGTGGACATCGCCACGCCAATTGATTCATTTGATACAAAGATGGGTTCACTGAACTCAAACCATAAATCATAAGAGGTGTCCCGCGCCCCCCTTTCATTAATAGTTGCGCGGATAATAAGTTTGCGCCAGTCTTTAATCTCCACACGATCAAACCGAATATCTGCCATCAGCCCGCCTCACATCCGAGTTGTCCTAAACTCGACCGTTCCACGTACCAATCCGAATGGATGGATTTTATAGTCCGGAGTGCTGATACTGAGTCTCCCACCATCGATCGATACTCCAGCTGGCGGGAACTGAGCGGACTGCCTTCGTCCACGAGGCCCCAAATTGGTCGCCCCGACCCCAAATAGTCCGAATATTTAGACGGCAGGAACGGATTAATAGGAAGTTCCCCTGTTCGCTCAACATCATTGACGAGCAGCACATCAAAGCGCGTAGAGAGATTCAGAAACTCCAAATAGGGCCTGTAACCTTGTGCTTTTACAATTCCGGTCAGGCCTAGCCGCTGAACCGTCTCGGAAAGATCTTTGGCCTTATTTGTAAAGACGTGCAACCGCAGCTCCTGTCGTACTTGGACAGGAGCATTGACCAAGGCTGTCAGCACATCCATGAGACCGCGATTGTCATAGAAAGCTCCAAAATATCCAACATTCACTACTGAGCTGGAAAGTTGATAGTCCGATTGCATAACGTGGTAGCTGCGCGGAGGCGGCGTGGGATGTACTCGCACTATCGCTTTCTCCCCGACCAACCGGCGGAGCCTCTTGTCAGAAATATTGCTCAGCATGTACTCCAACTGGTTTGCATTCGTGAAGATGATTTCGTCGGCCAGTACGTAAGTGATGTGCTCACACCAGGTGAAAAGGTTGTCGGTCGCCAGCGAAGCATAGCCTTTCGAGACTATGCCTCGGTTAAATGCCTCAAACATCTCATCTCGCACGAGATCGCCCTTGCGACGTTCTCCTTTAGCATCATGGCTGAGAGGATCGGAGAACTCAGCAGTCCATTTCACAGCCGGATGCCTCAGCTTGAATAAGGCAGCCAGAAAATGTGAGCCGGTCCACAAAACGCGGCTGTAGAGACTTTTGTAGCCACCGTTCCGAGCGTCCTGCCGATCGGCCACGCTTATGCCTTTGGCAACAAACTCCGAAATTTGCTTCCAACCAGCAAAGGAAGCGGGGGCATCGATCTCGAAGGACTTATCTATGAAACGACCCGCAATGGTCTCGATATTAGAGTCAACCCGGCGTACTTTATTCATATTGTTATAAATTACGTCGACTATTTTCCCTCGCTCAACAATTGCTTTTGATGCAACAGTGGCGCTTGTATCGGAATACGGGGCAAAACAATAACTAACCACAAGATCTTGCGCAAGATTATCGTTTATTTTTGGCCAAGGAAAGTTTCGAATCCCACTCGCGTCGATCGTCCCAATAATTCGTTCGCGCTCATTTGTGTGATCGCTGAGATACCGCTGTATGAAACCCGCCTGTGACCTGATTAATGTGGTTAACAACGCATCATTGTTGGAGCCATCCCAAGGTCGAAGGCTTTCCAAGTCTGCAATCACGTCCAAACGCTGCTGCACTGCAAAATCGAAATCGAGCGGATGCCGGGAAATAGAATCATCACGGAGTGTCCGAAAATAAGCACCCGTTCGATCTTTGCTGCTTACCACCGCATCGAAAGCGTGTGCAGTCGCGACGGATGCCATGAAACAAATGTCTTCCCCGCTACGCAGCCCTTCCGAGTATCGCGTATGGAGTATGGCAGCCGTAGGGAACAGCTTACAGGCGTTAAAGCCAACTAGGCTACTGGCAGCGGTCAACTTGAACGGATTACCCGCGCGGGCCAAGATCTGCTTGTTCAACGAATTTTCGGCATCTTCAAGCCCTTCCACATCCACGTTGTATATAGGTGCAATTGCAACACAATTTGGTCCGGCACTGTTTAAAAGCGCAGAGAGGAAAAGAGGTCCGACATAATCGTCGTCGTCCACGAATGTGAGGTAGCTGTAGCGCGCAGCTGCGATACCGAGGTTGCGGGCTGCGCCGGCTCCGGCTTCAGCCTGAAACAGAACACGAAGTGAATGTTCCAAATGTCGAGCTTTTAGTACTTGAGCAAGCTCAAAAGTCCCATCATCTGGGCCGTTGATGACCAAGATGATTTCGAAGCGCTTGGGGTCCAACTCCTGGTCCATCAGCGAGCCAAGACAGGTCTCAATTCGGTCGACCCCCTGGAAGCTCGGTATAACTACAGTTACACCTGCGAGCAATCCGTCCGGATCAACGTCTACGGGCTTAGTTTGCGTCGGGGCGGTATGACGGACAAGCAGTGCAATCTCCGCGGCCCGCGCTGCCGAATTTGTAAACATTCGCGAACCGTAGTCTATGTCCTCCGTCGGATTGACCGGCAGTCGCCCAGGAAGATTGACCTCGTTGGAGATGTGCGTCATGATTTTGGCTCCTTTAGCTCGTTGCTGGCGGGCGCGTCAAAGCGCTTACGGTCCCACAGCTTCAGCGTTAGCCGGCCGAGTCTCGATCCAGCGAGCGAATTGTACTTTCGCTCAAGGGCGTCGTGGCGGCGCTTCAGTAAAATAAGTTCGTTCTCTAGTTGCACTGCCTCTGGAGGGCCCGGCAACTCAGATGAATGCGGGACTGCATCCATAGTTGGTCCCAGCGTTTGAAGCAAATTCAGGTGTCTTAATCTAAGCTCATTTAGAAGACGGCTGGCGGAGCTAAGGTCCCCGTGGGAGGGGCACTCGGCTGCGCCCTGCTCATGGACAGCGGAGAGAGCCGCACTGTGCACTCCTACCCGTATGCCTGCACGGAAGCTTTCCGCGTCATACCCCTCGTCAAGGAACTGGTTTCCCTCAGTGCCATGATTGTTCCGAGCAGTGACTAAAAGTGCGGCCTCTCTTAGACCACCGAACCCACAGACAAGACTCCCCTCAGGCAGGTCGACGGTCTGTAGGACATCTAGTGATTGAATAACTGGCAGGCCGAAAGCCCAGATGAGGTGGCAATTGAAATTTATAAGACCATCAGCGACTAGCTTCCTAGCTAAATTCAGACCAGACGGAACTACAAGGCAGGCATCAGCAGCCACAAATCCTGACGCGAGGAACTCTTCTGCGCTGTGGACGAGAATCAGATCTGAATCCAGGGTCTGTAGCTCGGCCCGCGAGACGGACGCACCGACGATGGCAATAATAGTTTTGCCCAATTCCATGTCTGCGAGGACTTCCACCGAACGGCTGAACCCGACAGTTCCTTGCTCCTGGGCAATATATGAAGTCATGCGTCGACTGCTCCCCGAGTATCAATTATGCACTTGCCACTAAGCAGTTCCGCCGGCAATGCTTTAACCTGATCATGGTCCACTAGCACCACCACCACTCCAGAGCGGCAGACAGAGTCTTCAATACTTGTCAAAGCCACGTTGCTATATTCCGCCAACTGGGCGGGTAACTGGTCAACGTGCGGTTCTGCTATGTTAATCCTTCGTCCAGGGAGACCATTAGCTAACCGGGCTGCAATCTCGATGGCTGGGGATTCCCGCAGATCGTCAATGTTCGCCTTAAACGCGAGCCCGAGCACGGACAGCTCGATATTTATGGGCAGCGTCGCCAATTCCTTAATAACCTTGTTGTAAACCCAGCCCGGCTTGGCATCGTTCACTTCGCGTGCGGTCCGGATGAGCCGGGCTTCATCGGGAGCAGCGGCGACAATGAACCACGGGTCCACCGCGATACAATGCCCTCCCACGCCGGGACCGGGCTGCAATATATTGACCCGTGGATGATGGTTTGCAAGCCTTATCAACTCCCAGACGTCGATGTTGAGCTTGTCGCTGATCACGGACAGTTCATTGGCGAAAGCAATGTTGACATCCCGATAGGAATTTTCCACCAGCTTTGCCATCTCTGCTGTGACAGCGTCTGTGATAAGGATTTGGCCCTGGCAGAAGGTGGCGTACAGGTCTCGGGCCATTTCTGCAGCCTCTGGAGTAATTCCGCCGACAATCCTGTCGTTGGTAACCAACTCGATCATGACTTTGCCGGGAAGTACGCGTTCCGGACAGTGCGCCAACATAATCGCCGGTTTACCTCCTGAACCATCCAGGCTTAAATCTGGGCGGAGATGAATCAGGTAATCCGCCAAATGATGCGTAGCACGCGGTGGGGAGGTGGATTCGAGAATGATCAACTCACCTCCCTGTAATACAGGAGCAATCCCACGCGCGGCTGCCTCGATGTAGCTCAGGTCTGCCGTGTGGTCTTCCTTGAACGGCGTAGGTACTGCCACGATGAAAGCGTCGGCTGCCGGTGTCGCCGTCGACGCTTTCAGGCTTCCGTTGCTAACTGCGCCTGCAACATGTATGCCGAGATCCGGCTCGACGAAAGGGACCCTCCCCTCGTTGACAGCATCAACTGTGCGTTGGTTCACGTCAACTCCGATTACCTGGAGCCCATTTGTAGCCAAAATTGCAGCTGTCGGCAACCCGATGTACCCGAGCCCCACAACGGCTACCGTCGAGATATTCCGCATTTCCTTACACCCTGTCATATTGTTACGTGTTCCTCAGGTCTACCAAAGAACCTTACTTGCCCAGATGCGACTAGTTCATCATCCGAAATTTTCCATGTGTGATCCAATCCGCTTCTTTCTTGAAAATAGTTGAAACGGTCAGCCGAATAGATAGTACCTGCGGCGCTGATGATATCTTCGAGGAAGGCGCTATCTTCACCACTTCCCAGAGAGCGAAACGGAACATCTAGAAATACCTGCCTATTTCCCATGATCGTCGGACCCATTATCATTCGAGTAAAGCGATGCTCTTTATGCGGAAACCGTAAAATCGTGATATTGCGACGAGCCAAATACATATAGTGCGCCTGCTTGCCGACAATCGTTGAATCGGAAAATTTCAAGGCATGTAGCTGATCGCGGATGTAGCTCGGACCGTAGTAGTCGTCGTCATCCATTTTAGTAAGCACTTCGCCAGACGATGCTCGTGCGCACAAGTTGAGGCATTCGCCCAAGGGCGTAGAGGCCGCCGCACTCAAAAGACATACTGAGTCGACGTCATGCCGCTTCATGAGGTGATCTAGCTCGCTCTGCTCCAGAACAAAACCGTGAGTGAGTAGTACGAGTTCGACCTCGACGTTGCGCTGAGAAGCGATTGCAGCGAAAATTGAGTCCAACTGGTGCGGGCGTATGGTACTCACCAGAGCGCTGACCGTTGGTGTTCTCACCGGATGCGAACGGCCGGGCAACGCCATGGCAATGACTGCTTCGGCACGATGGGCATAAGTATTCTCGTCCCAAATTCTCCGTTGCGCCTTATGCACTACGCGATCGTTCAACTCAGGGCTTTTAATCAACGCCTGAAGGAGGTGACCCGTTTGCTCGGCGGTTTCCGTGACCATGACCTCGTCGTCAGCAAAAAAAGTTGAAACGGCCGCGCTGTGGGTAGTGATTACGGGAGTTCCCGAGGCCGTTATCTCAAAGATTCTGCGCGCACACATGCTTGGCGACTCAACTACAGAATTGACGTTTAGAAAAACTTTGTAGGCTTTATAGGCGGTGAGCATCTGCAAGTAGGTCAGCGATCCCACCACTGCGGAGCTCAGGGGGGCCGGGAACTGGTAGTTGGGATCTCCTCCGAGCTCCCGGGAAAAGATCTCCAAACCCGTCGCTAGCCGAGGGCTCGCCATCATGGCTCCCCCTAAGATCATGTCCATCTGTACCCTACGTTCGGGGTATTTGTGAGCAAAGTACATCCCCGCGAACGCTACGTCCCTGAAGTGCCATCCGTGCCGAGGCCTGATGGGGTTATGAACGGTTGGCTGCGCAGCGAAGGGCAGAACGCCGATGTTGGCGTGTCCCAGATCCCGCTTATAGTCGGCCAGTCTGTTAACATCTGAGGTAAACACGTGGTCAAACATGCGAGCGGCAGGCAGGAAATCTCCGTAGTGTGGAGGGTCTTCTTTGTTCCAAAAAACTGTGGGAATTCCCTTATCACGGCACCAAGATACAAGTTCTGAGAACTGCGTTTTTGGACCCGAGGCCCCTGTCAACTGGTACTTCCAAGCCCCCCCATTTCCGCTCCAGGCGGATTCAACGAAGAGCAGGTCCACTGACTGTGCCGATAATTGGCTGCGCCAATCCTCGAGGGTGAGGCGAACCTGCTGCCACTCGTATCTAAGAGCTACGTCCGAAAAGTCGTCCAAAATCACAGCGGCAGTTATGTCTTTTCGCCTAGGGATTCGAACGGGCAATGCGACCGGTGCGAAGGACAGGCGCTTTTTCTTGCCGCGACCTGACCAGCAAGCTTCCGCCCCTCGAATGTTATCCGGGGTGCGAAAGCCTGCTTCCGCCCTCAGTCTTCGTCGCCAGATTTTGACTTGACCAAGGCCTCCACTGCGCAGGTGCCACAGGGCAGTCCGCAACTCCGCGACTTTATGCATGTCCGTTAGCCTCACTCTTCCGGAGTCCAGGAACGCGTTCCATGACCTCGGTGACAACAAGATTTGCCCGCGATTCCTCCAGGATCTTCGAGGCGGAAACGTTGTTGCCCTTGGAGAGGTGTCGGGTGAAGTCCCTATAGGCCTTGGTTACCTTCTGGGGCGGACCGTCCATAATCAAGTCGCCCTTGTCCAGCCAGATGGCCCGAGTGCACATTTCTGTGATTGTCTCCACGCTGTGGCTCACCAGCAGAACGCAACCGGCCTTCTCCCGCAGTTCGTCCATCCGACGCTTGCTCCGATCCGCAAACTGTGCGTCCCCCGTATTTAGCGCCTCGTCCACCAGCAGAATCTCCGGATCCACACTTGCTGCAATGGCGAATCGCAGCCGTGAGGACATCCCCGAGGAATACGACTTCATCGGCAAGTGAATGGATTTCTCTAGTCCCGACAGTTCAACGATGGTGTCAAAACTATGGTCGATCTCGTCACGACTCAGTCCCATTGCCAGACAGCCCAAAACCACGTTCTGGTCTCCGGAAAGGTCAGGCACTAAAGCCGCATTGACCCCGAGCATGATGGGGGTGCTCGAGGCGTAGACCGCGCCGCTGCTAGGCCTGATCTGGCCACTCACCAGCTTCATCAAGGTGCTCTTGCCGGAGCCATTGCGACCGATCACGCCTAGGGATTCGCCGCGACCCACTACCAATGACAGCTCATTGAGAGCTTTGACCGTGACGAGGTTAGAACGAGGTGACCTCCTGCGCGACAGCCACAGATGTCCGCGGGTGTTCGTCTGAACTGGCAGTTCCGTAGAGGCTACGCGATAGCGCATGGCCACTCGATCCACGGCCACGCAAGGGGAACCTTCCGCGTACATCACTTGCTCATCCACGGACATAGGATTCCTCTCCCTTCCAGAAGAAGACAATCCCTACGCCTAGGGCACCCAGCGCCCACAACGACAGAGCAGCCCACGACTGCCACAGCGGGACCCTACCGTATAGAACGCAGTCACGGACGATGTCAATCACGATGAATATCGGGTTCATCCTCATCATGGTGAGGATGAACGGATGGTCGATGAACCTCTCATAGGAATAGAACACCGCAGAACCATACATAACAGCCCGCAGTGCTAATGGCAGCAAATGGGTGACGTCATGGACCTTGGCAATCACCCGGGCCAAAATCAGACCGATGCCAAGATTGAAGACGAATTGCAGGACCACCACAGGAATCAACAACAACCACAGCCATGAAATCGTTTCCGCAGGCGGTGCTACGAGCACGATTAGGAGCATGGCAATGAGCAGTGGCACGTTGGCCATCAGCTCACGCAGATTCACACCAATTGGTAGCGCCGCCCTGGGAAAGTTAAAGGCTTGAATGATTGACTTGCTTTGTTGGATGGATCGAGCACCATTAGTGATGGAGCCTGCGCTGAGCTGGAACATGAAGATACCAATAACCAAGTAACCAATGAAGTTCGTGATACCGCCGCTTGTATGCAGCAGCAATCCAAAAATCAGGTAGTAAGTAAGCCCATTGAAAACCGGGTTCAGCAACAGCCACGCGCTGCCGAGCTTGTCACGTCGGGTTCCGCTTTGCACACGGGCACGAGCGTCGTAGAAGATGAACTGCCGGAAATCCCACAGCTGTACCAGGTAGTCCAAAAATCCTGGGCGCGCACCAACACGAGTCAGCTTGCCCATATCCACGGAAAGGTGAACCACAGCTGCCGGTTCCGGCAGGGCTGTTTGTTTTGTGGACACTAACTGACCTTCCTCAACTGCTGATATGCCCTTCCATAAGTGGCTGCGTCGGCGGCCCAAGTGCGGGTCCGCAACATGGCAGTCCTGCCACGAACGCCGAAATCTCGCCGCAGGGCCTCATCCTCCAGCAGCCGGCGAATCGCAGCGGCCAGCGCCGCGGGTGTTTCGGACGGCACCAATGTTCCGTTGACGCCATCGTTCACTATTTCCCGCAACGCCGGCAAATTGCTTGCCACCACGGGGCGAGCGCTAGCGAGTGCTTCCACTGGTTTCAGCGGAGTAACGGCTCGGGTAACGTCCAGATCCTTGCGTGGGACAACAAAAATATCTAGCGCCTGATGGTAAAGCACGGTTTGATCTCTAGGTACTCTACCGGTAAATATGGCACGCTCTGTCAGGCCTAGGCCGCGGACCTGTGTCTGCAGGGCCGCGAACTCCGCGCCGTCGCCGACTATGAGCAGGCGCAGGTCCGGGTGCTCCGGCGCCAATAGAGCGAACGCAGAGACCAAATCGTCCAGGCCTTCATAGTCCACCAGGCTGCTGACGGTTCCGATGTACTGCGCGTCCACCGGCAGGCCAAGTGCCCGTCGTGCTGCCTGCGGATTCATGGGTTCTTTGAGGAAGTCGCCGCCGACTGCATTCGGCGCGAGGATGATTTTGTCCGCGGAGACACCGGCGGCAACAATCGCTTCTTTCATCGTCTCCCCTAGAGTCACAACCAGGTCCGCGCTCTGCATGACCTCGGCTTCGCGTTCCTGGAAAAGCCGGTAGCGTTCGCTGTCCTTTGCTTCGGGTCCGCGGCGGGCAGCCCAGGTGTCCGCCAGCTGGCCGCGGACCTCGTAAACCCAGGGGATATCCAACGCTTTAGCAACCTCACGGACTACCAGACCGTTCACAAAATGCGTGGTGGTGTGCAGCACATCGGGGCGGAAGCCTCGGGCGACCCGCAATAGCTCCTCGGTCTGCTGCTGCAGCCGCGAATCCATTCCGGCTGCCAGCCGACCCGGAAGCATCCGCTGATACGGCACCCCGTCCACCACGTCGGTCCCCTTAGCCAGGATCTTGCCGACCTGGACGGGGTAGCCCAGCCGGGTGACGGCGCGGACACCCCAGCCAGCGGCCTGCTGCGCCACGAGGATGGAGTGCGTGCGCTGGGCGTAGCCACTGTTGGTGTGCGGGAGCGAGTTAGTGAGTAGATGCAGGACACGTTTTTCAGACGGAATCGGCGCTGAAGCGTTTGAAACCGCAGCGCCCGCTGCACTCCGTTTCGGGCTCCTCAGCTTTGGCGCAGCGGCGCCGGAGAAGACGGCGAGCTCGGCGGCCAAGCGGGCATGCTGACGCGCCAGCGCGCCCGTCTCTCCCCCCAGCACAGCGACGGCTTGGCTCATTGCGCCGCCGTACCAACGCCGTCGCGCCTCAGTAGCCGCAAGCCGTGACGTGCCCGGAAGGACATTCGCCAGTAACTGGTCTGCCCATTGCGGAAGATTGGCAACGAGGGCCACGTCCGCGGCCCGGCGCGCCTGCTGTCCGGACAAACCACGGGCGACTGCGGCGGCAAAGCGGCGCTGCAGCCCTGCGGTATCCCCGGCAGCAATGCAGGCCAGCAGGACCGTCGCGGAGGTGGAGTTCGTGCGGGCGAGTCGACAGATGAGCAGAGCGGGGCGCCGTACCAGTCGGGCCGGGAGCCGGCGCAGAATCTGCAGGCACAGCAGGATTGGGTCATCCGTGAGATGCTCTGCCACAGTGCGTGCGGCAAGGCTAATATTGCGGAACTGCTGGCTCAAAATGCGTCTGCGGATCTGCCGGACAGCTCGGAGATGAGTTCCATGTAGCGGCCGGAAAGCTGGGTATAGTCTGCGTGTTCCTTGACCCATTGACGGCTGCCTTCGCTGCGGATCAAGTTGCCGCGGTCCGCCGCCAATGTGCGCCACAGCGCGGCGATCGCTTCCGGGCTGGCCTTCACTACGTCTCCAGCGCCCGAATCGCGGACAATCCGCTCCGCTTCGCCCAAGACCACCGCCGTGACGTGCCGCCCGATGGCGAGCACCTCGTACGTTTTGGAAGGGACGGTGGTTTCGAAGGATTTCCAGTCATCCCGCAGTGAAACCACGCAGGTGTCCGCCTTAGCGTACTGCTCCAGCACCTTGGGCCCGTGCAGGGAAGGCAAAAAGGTCACCGGCGCATCGAGTTCACGGGCGAGCTTGACCAGCTCTTTGCGCTGCGTGCCATGGCCCACCAGCGTCAGATGCATGGAGTGGCCCACCAGGGCACTAGCCCGGATTATCACGTCCAGCCGCTGGCTGGCGCCGTGATTCCCCAGGTACAGGGCGGTAAAAGTTTCTTTAGCCAGGTCCGGGGCCGGGAGGACGGGAATTTTGTCCACATCCAACCCATTACTGACGGTGGCAACGTTCCGTACGCCGCGCGAGCGCAGGGTCGCGGCGAAGCCTTCGGTGACCGTGACCACCAGCTCCGCGCGGTTCTGAATGAATTCCACCGCATGTTCCACCACGGACTTCACGCTGCCTTGGACCATCCGCGCATCGCGGGCCAGATCCGGCCACGCGTCACGCATTTCCACGATCAGTGGCACCCTGCGGATGCGCGAAACAATGAACCCGGCGGCGAGGATGGGCAGGCTGGGGGCGGTGGCGACGACGACGTCCGGGCGGTTCCGCAGCAGGCTGGCGGGGATGGACATGGCGGCCGAGAAGCACTGATCAATCAAGCGGGCCAGTTGGGAATTACCGTGGGGGATGAAAGGAACGCGCATCACGCGTTCGCCGAAGCGGCCGCTCTGACTGCGGAAAGGTACGCCCGCTTCGCTGCGGGGCAGTTCGCGGCGGCCAACCGGGAAATGGGCCACCGGGGTTACAACGTCGACGTCCCAGCCGGCATCGCGGAAATTTCTGATAAAAGCGCTCCAACGGCGCTGCGGGGGGCTGTGCTCGGGCCAATACGAATGAGCCAGCAGCAGAACTTTCAAAGGAGGGTTCCCGGAGACATCGGCGGTTTCCCGCTCTTGCTCCTCCTGCCTTGTGCTAGACCCCGCGGTACCTGACCAGACTGGTCTTGATTGCTGGGTGCATGACTGCTGTTTTCTTGACTGCTGTGTGAACTGCTTCGCGATGGCCACTGTGACCTACTTCGCGGACGCGGGCGGACCGCGGCGGCCGTTGCTGCGCAACACCCTGAAGTAGAAGAAGCCCAGACCCAGCAGGATCGCGATGGTCAGCAGCTGCACCGGCAATGGGCTACCGGTGTCTGCGGCCAGGCTGGCGTCAATTTTGGGTGTGCCGCCGGATTTTCCACCCGCTGCTGAGACGGGTTTCTTCGTGGCGGAGGGCTTCGACTTGGCTTTTGCGGTGGGACTGGCGGTGGCCTCCTGCGTCGCTGCCGCCTCCGCAGTTGGCTCGGCCGCCGTATCAGGGTCTACCTGAGGGGTATCTTCTGCCGCGGGGACATCCTCGGGAGCAACGTACGGTACGGCGGGAGCGACGTCAGGCTCAGCCGGAGCAACGTAGGGTACGGCCGGAGCAACATAGGGTGCAACGTAGGGCACCGTCTCGACGGGCTGCTCCGGAGAAACTATCGGCGCAGGAGGCTCCGGCGCGGGGCTAGGATCCGGCGCAGGAATCTCCGGAGCAGGGCTAGGATCCGGCGCAGGAATCTCCGGAGCAGGGCTAGGATCCGGCGCAGGAGTCGTCGGCGTAGGGCTAGGGGTCGGCGCAGGGCTGGGGGTCGGCGCAGGGGTCAACGGCGTATGAATCACATCGTCTGAAAGCGCAACCGCTGTAGTCGAAGCCGGGTCGCCGTCGCTGACAGCCATTGCCGGGGAACTGAAAAAAGCCAGCAGTAAGGCAACCAGGACAAAGCAGAGGGCGGCTCGCGTGCCGCCCGTTCTGCTGCCGGATCTGCTAACCAATGGCCCCCCTGAGGAATTAAAATTGCGACTTGGAAGTTATGAATCTGCGTGGACCGGCTGAGACGACCGGGTAGACACGCACTGCGCGACGGACTCAAAAACTTTAGCGGTGTGAATCGCGGAGTTTCGTAACTTAGCGCAACAACTTCTCCATGGTACAGCATGAACAGCGCTCATGACCTTTCAATCCCGCATTTTGGACTGCCCGGCGGGCGGTAGCCTTGAAGGATGCTCCCGCTCGTCCGTACCGGTCACCGCCACGCCTCTTTTTTTCCGCCCCTCCGTCTCCCCAGGCTGCTGACGCTGACAGTAATGGCCGCGGGCGCCGTCGTCGCGCTGTCCGGCTGCACACCGGCTGTGGAAGTGTCGGCTGCACATGACTCGGCGAACCCGGCCTGCGCGCCAATGATGGTTGCGCTGCCGGATGTGTTGGGCGACGCCGCTCTTCGCCCGACCACGACACAGGCCACCGCTGCTTGGGGGGACCCCTCGCTGGTAATTCTGCGCTGCGGCGTTAGTGTCCCGGGCCCGACGACGGACCGTTGCGTGGGCGTCAATGGCGTGGACTGGATTATTAAGCAGGAAGCATCCGCTTGGACGCTGACCACGTACGGGCGCACGCCCGCCACGGAAGTGGTCTTGGATCCGGACAAGATCCCGTCCAGCACGGTGCTGGCCCAGCTCTCCAGCGCGGCGGCGAAGATTCCTGCGCAGCGCAAGTGCCTGGGCCCCGCCGATGAGACCGCGGTACCGACGAAGTAGGTGTTGGCGAAGCTCGATTCAACGGCCGGCGCCGCTGCGCGCAGGCGCTACCGCAGCCCGGTTTTCCGGTTCAGCCCCAGCTGGAGCAGCTCGTCGATCAGGTCTGGGTAGGCCAGCCCTGTGGCGGCCCACATTTGCGGGTACATGGATTTGGGCGTGAACCCGGGCATGGTGTTGATTTCATTGATGATGATTTCGCCTTCGTCCGTGTAGAAGAAGTCCACCCGGGAAAGGCCTTCGGCTGAAACGGCGTCGAAGGCGACGGCGGCGAGGTCGCGGATCTTCGTCACGACCTCGGCCGGGAGGTCCGCGGGGCAGCTGAGAACAGCGGCGTTATCCTGGACGTACTTGGCGGTGAAGTCATAGAACGCGTGGCTCGCGTCGGCCACCACTATTTCTCCGGGCATGGACGTCCGCGGTACGTTGCTCCCCCGGCCTTCCAGCACGGCACACTCGATTTCGCGGCCCGAGATTCCGGCTTCGATCACCAGCTTCAGATCGTGCCGCCGGGCCTCTTCGATGGCCGCGGGCAGTTCCGCCAGACAGTCCACCTTGGAGATGCCCATTGAGGAGCCGGCGCGGGCCGGTTTGACGAAGACGGGGAAGCCCAGTGCAGCGACGCTGTCCCGCACGGTCTGCGGATCATTGGTCCACTGCCGGTCCGTGACGGCAATGTATGGCCCCACGTCCAGCCCGGCGGCGGCAAAAACCACCTTCATGAAGTGCTTGTCCATCCCGACGGCAGAGGCCAGCACACCGGCGCCAACGTAGCGGGTGTCGGCGAGTTCCAGCAGTCCCTGGACGGTCCCGTCTTCGCCGAATGGGCCGTGCAGGACTGGGAAGACCACGTCCACTTCGCCCAGTTCCTGGGGGACCTGGTTGGGCGCGGTCACGATGAGCTGTGGTGTGCCGCCGGTTCCGGTCAGCGAAACGGTGGCGTCCGACGGCGGAACTTCCGGCAGCTGCCCCGAACTCAGTGACCAGGTGGTCGGGTCCCCCGAGGCGAGCACCCACTGCCCGGTCTTGGTGATGCCGATGGGAATGACGTCGTATTTTTCGTTGTCAATGGCGCCCAGGACGCCGGCTGCGGTGACGCAGCTGACGGCGTGTTCGCTGGAACGGCCGCCGAAGAGGACTGCAACCCGGGGCCGGCGGACGGATTCGGAACCGGAGGCGGACGCTTGGTTGCTGCGGGTACTCACGCTTGGATTTCACCTTCGGATTTCAGGTCCCGGCTCATCAGCAGGGGGCCAAGTTCGTCAATGGAGAGCTTTCCAGCCAGCACAGCAACCACTGCTTCGGTAATGGGCATCTCAATGCCCAGCTGGCGCGCCAGATCATGCACGGCCTGGCCGGATTTGATCCCCTCGGCAGTCTGTGTCATGCGCTCACCCACCTGTGCCAGTGTCAGCCCCTCGCCCAACAGCCGGCCCGCTGTGCGGTTGCGGCTCAGCGGGGATGAACAGGTGGCCACGAGGTCGCCCAGCCCGGCGAGCCCGGCCATGGTCTCCGCCTCGCCCCCGAGCGCCAAAGCCAGCCGCGTGGTTTCGGCCAGTCCGCGGGTGATCACCGAGGCCTTGGTATTATCCCCCATGCGCTTGCCGTCGCAGATACCCACGGCCAGCGCAATGATGTTTTTGACGATGCCGCCGATCTCCACGCCCACTACGTCGGTGTTGGTGTAGGGGCGGAAGTATGGCGGCGTGCAGACCGCGGCAATCCACGCCGCGGTCTGCGCATGCGCGCAGGCCACCACGGACGCGGTGGGCTCCTGCCGTGCAATTTCCAGCGCTAGGTTGGGCCCGGAGATAACGCCGATCTGCTCCGCGGGCAGTGTGAGTTCCTCCGCGATGACCTGGCTCATCCGGGCGTCCGTGCCCACTTCCAGCCCCTTCATCAGGGAAACAACCACGGCGGCAGGCGCTACGTGCGGCGCCCACGTGTGCAGCTGTGCCCGAAGCGACTGGGCCGGAACGGCAAGGACTACCAGTTCTGCGCCATGGAGCACCTCGGTGACATCCGTGGACGCGGTGATGCTTTCCGGCAGCGCAACATCCGCAAGGTACCGGCTGTTGCGGTGGCTGGAGTTGATTTCCTGCACCACTTCGGCGCGGCGGCCCCAGACCATAATGGCGCGATCGGTCCCGGTGGCTGCGTCGCCAAGGACCTTGGCGAAGGTTGTCCCCCAGCTGCCGGCGCCCAAGACAGCAATCTTCATGGGCGCGGGACGGTGCGCGGTGTCGGGCTGGAGGGTCACGAGGCGTCTCCGGTGGGCTGCGTGCCCGCGGAAGTTCCGCCGTCGGACGCCTCTCCACCGGCGGACTTACTACCCGCACCGCCCGCAGCGGGGCCGCCATTCCGGCGCTCCACGTCGCGGCCGTGCGACGTTTGCGCGTGGACCTTGGGATCCCAGCGCACCGCCGGCGGCTGCTCGCCGCGAAGCTGGGCCAGCAGAGCCGTCATGTCATCCAAAATCACCGTGGTGGCCGCGTCCAGAGTTGCCCGGTCCAGCGGAGCGTCCTTGAAGCGGCTCAGATCCACCGGATCGCCGACCAGTACGCGGACGGTTTTGCGGGGAAAGATGTGCACCCGCTTGGCATAGCGGGGAAACGCCTCCTGCGCGCCCCAATGCGCCACCGGAACAACCGGGGCGCCGGTCATCAGCGCCAGCCTGGCCGCGCCGGTGTGCCCGCGCATCGGCCACAGGTCCGGATCTCTGGTAAGGGTTCCCTCCGGGTAGACGATGATGGCACCGCCCTCGCCCAGCACCTCGCGGGCCAGCTCCAGCGACTTCCCGGCGGTAGTGCCCGCGCGCTGCACCGGTATCTGCCGGGCACCGCGAAGCACCGTACCCACCACCGGGGTGCGGAAAAGCCCGTCCTTGGCCATGAAGTGCGGCATGATGTCCTGGTTGTACAGCATGTGGCCGACAACGATCGGATCGATCTCGGTGCAGTGCGTGGGGCACATAATGAAGCCCTGGCCCTTGGGCAGCTTCTCCAGCCCCAGCCACTGCTTGCGCATCAGGATGTTCGCCAACGGGCGCAGGGCCCAGGCAGCCACCCCGATCCAGATCCGGGCGCGTTTGGGCAGGCGCTTAGGTACGGTCACCACGATGTGCTCCTAGCGGCTGATCTGTGCAGCCGGTGTGGATTTGCGGCTGTTCTGGACGTCGAAATCGGCTCCCAGACCCTCCAGCTTAGAGGTGAAACGCTCATAGCCGCGGTTAATCACGTCGATGCCCGTGACTCGGGACGTTCCGGTGGCGGCGAGGGCTGCGATCAGGTGGCTGAAACCGCCGCGCAGATCCGGAATATCAATGTCCGTGCCCTTGAGCTGGGTGGACCCGGAGACGACGGCCGAATGCAGGAAATTCCGCTGCCCAAAGCGGCACGGAACGCTGCCAAGGCACTCTCGGTGGACCTGGATATTGGCGCCCATCCGCACCAGCGCCTCGGTGAAGCCGAAACGGTTCTCATAAACGGTTTCATGCACAATGGACACGCCCTCCGCCTGCGTCAACGCCACGACCAGCGGCTGCTGCCAGTCCGTCATGAAACCGGGATGCACATCCGTCTCCAACACCAGCGGGTTTAATTTCCCGCCCTGATGGTAGAACCGGATGCCGTCGTCATTGATGTCCATCCCGCCGCCCATCTTCCGGTACGTGTTCAGGAAGGTCATCATGTCCCGCTGCGACGCGCCTGCCACGTAGATGTCACCTCGGGTGACCAGCGCCGCCGAAGCCCAGGACGCGGCCTCGTTACGGTCCGGCAGGGCCCGGTGCGAGTAGCCACGGAGTTCCTTGACGCCTTCAATGCGGATGGTGCGGTCCGTCTGGACGCTGATGATGGCGCCCATTTTCTGCAGGACGGAGATCAAATCCACGATTTCCGGCTCGGTGGCAGCGCCGGTCAGCTCCGTGATGCCGTCCGCGCGGGTAGCGGCGAGCAGCACCTGCTCGGTGGCGCCGACACTGGGGTAGGGCAGGGAAATCTTGGTTCCATGCAGGCCCTTCGGCGCAGAAATATGGATGCCACCCGGACGCTTTTCGACGACGGCGCCAAACTGCCGGAGCACGTTCAGGTGGTAGTCGATGGGACGGTCGCCGATTTTGCAGCCGCCCAGATCCGGGATGAAGGCTTCGCCGATCGCATGGATGAGCGGGCCGCAAAACAGAATCGGGATACGCGAGTCCCCCGCGTGGGCGTCGATGGCCGTGCTGGGTGCCGTTTTGGCGTTTTGCGGATCCAGCGTGAGGTCTCCGGTGACCGGATCCTTGAGGACGGTCACGCCGTGGATCTGCAGCAGGGAGGTGACCACCTCCACGTCCTTGATCTCCGGAACGTTGCGCAGAACCGAGGGCTCATTACCCAGTAGGGCTGCGACCATGGCCTTCGGGACCAGATTTTTGGCTCCCCGAACCTTTACCCGCCCTGTCAGGGGCACACCGCCACGAACCGTCAGAACGCTACTCATCAATAACCAGTTTCCTCACACTTTGCTGGCCCGCGGATACGGCGAGGGCCTCGACTAAGCATAGTTTCTCCGCTAAGCAGACTGAAATACTCCCGTGTCGCCGCGCCGGAGCACTATATTCCCCGCTGTGCCACCGCCGTCGATCCTGTTCTGCCGTGAAGATGGACGAACGCCCGTGAAATTCCCACGTCACTTGTCCACCACACGGGCATAGCGGGGTCTCGCTGTTCACAATCAGTACAGACCGATGGCTTAGTCAGCTGCAAACCGGCAGTCTGCTCAGAATGAGGAACTTCACACCACCACTCTGGATCACCTCGGCGGACGACCCGGACGACGAATATTTCTCGCGCAGGCTGTCCCGCCGCGCCAAGTCCGGCGAGCTCACGCGGGTCCGGCAAGGGTTGTTCCGGCCGACCACGGTCTGGCATAACCTCAAGCCCTGGGAACAGTATCGGATGCGGATCGAGGCCGTTCACCGCACAGCGCGTTCGGCTCCGATTTTCTGCCATCGTGCAGCCGCGCAAATGTGGGGAATCCCCGTCATAACCATTCCGGCAACTGTGGACACCTATGAGGGCCGGTCGGGCGGAGGGCATTCAGGGGCGGGCGTTCACCGGCACCGGGCAGATCTGGCGAAAGTCTGCACGGCGCGGGTAGACGGGCTGATCGTGACGTCCAAGCTACAGACGGCACGTGATCTCGCGGTGGTTCTGCCCTTTCCAGAGGCCGTTGCGGCAATGGATAGGATCCTGTCCCCGCGGCTGTTAGTGGGAGAAAGGAGATCCGGCCCGATCCAGAAGAGCCAAATGGAAATCTCCATGAAGCTCCTACCGCATGCAAACCACATCAGGCGGGTTGAACGGGTGCTGTCATTCGCTGACGGGCTCTCAGGCTCACCAGGCGAATCGCTAAGCCGCGCTTACATGAAGCAGTTCGGGTTCCTTGCACCGGAGCTACAACACGAGGTTCGGGATGGGCAGGGCCGGATCGGTTACACGGACTTTTACTGGAATGAGCTCGGATTAGTCGGCGAATTTGATGGTTGGGTCAAGTACTCGCGTGGCGAATACCTCGCTGGCGATTTACCGGCGGAGGCGCTGTGGAAGGAAAAGATCCGCGAGGACCGGATCAGGGCTACGGGGCTGCGGGTAATCCGCTGGATGTGGCCCGAGGTCAGCAACCCCGACCTATTGCGTCAACGGCTGCTGGGCGCCGGGCTGCGGCCGCAATGAACTCGGGATGGTGCAGTTCCGCGGCGTCATTCACTCCGTACCGCCGTGTTTGGCCATGCAAGTGGACGGATGCCGTGGAAATTTCCATGGCATCCGTCCATCTGACCGGCATCTCAGCGGGGAATGACGTCCCAGCAGGGCGTACCCGATCCTGCGGCTACGTCCGCGCCGGGAGGGTGGTCGGTTTGAACGCCGGGCGGGTGGCTTCGAACGCGGTGATGTCCTCTTCGTGGCGCAGGGTCAGGCCGATGTCATCCAGCCCTTCCAGGAGCCGCCACCGGGTGTAGTCATCGATGGAAAACGGCGCCACAACGGAGCCGCAGTGCACCGTTTTACTGTCCAGATCCACGGTGATTTCGGTGCCCGGCGCGTTCTCCAGCACCTTCCAGATGAGCTCGATGTCATCCTGGGCCAATTCGGCGGCCAGCAGTCCCTGCTTGCCCGAGTTCCCGCGGAAGATGTCCGCAAACCGGGAGGAGAGTACGGCCTTGAACCCGTAGTCCTTCAGCGCCCACACGGCGTGCTCCCGCGAGGACCCGGTGCCGAAGTCAGCGCCGGCGACCAGCACGGAGCCGGCGTCAAAGGGCTTCTGGTTGAGAATAAACTCCGGATTCTTGCGCCAGCTGGAAAACAGCGCATCCTCGAAGCCGGTGCGCGTGATGCGCTTGAGGTACACGGCGGGAATGATCTGGTCCGTGTCGACGTTGCTCTGCCGCAGCGGGACGCCGATTCCGGTGTGCGTGGTGAATTTCTCCATGACTGTCTCCTAGCTGACCGTGGACTCGGCGTACGGGGATTCGGCGGGCTGACCGAGCAAGGCGGGATCGGCCAGCGGGCTGCCGGTGTCCGGCTCGCTGCGCGGGGGCAAGTCCGACGGCGAACTGAGCGTTCCGCGCACCGCGGTGGCCGCGGCAACAACCGGGGACACCAAGTGGGTCCGCCCGCCCTTGCCCTGCCGGCCCTCGAAGTTGCGGTTCGAGGTGGAGGCGCAGCGCTCTCCCGGTGCCAACTGGTCCGGGTTCATGCCCAGGCACATCGAGCAGCCGGCAAAGCGCCATTCCGCCCCGAAGTCCATGAACACCTTGTCCAGCCCCTCGGCCTCGGCATCCAACCGGACGCGGGCGGAGCCGGGCACCACTAACATGCGGATCTTCGGGTCTTTGGTGCGTCCGCGGATGATGTCCGCCGCGGCACGCAGGTCCTCGACGCGGGAGTTGGTGCAGGAGCCCAGGAAGACGGTGTCGACCCGGATGTCCTTCATCGGCGTGCCGGCGGCCAGATCCATGTACGCCAGCGCCCGCTCCGCCGCAGCCTTTGCGTTCTCGTCACCAAAGTCCTCCGGCGACGGCACACTGCCGCTGAGCGAAACGCCCTGTCCCGGGTTGGTCCCCCACGTGACGAATGGCTCCAACGTGTCGGCGTCGAGGTCAACAGCGGCGTCGAAAGTGGCACCGTCGTCCGTCCCCAGCGTTTTCCAATAGTCGACGGCGGCATCCCAGTCCGCGTCCTGCGGCGCGTGCGGGCGGCCCTTGAGGAACTCAAACGTCGTCTCGTCCGGGGCTACCATGCCGGCGCGCGCGCCCGCTTCGATGGACATATTGCAGATGGTCATCCGGGCTTCCATGGAAAGCGCCCGGATGGCCGAGCCACGGTATTCCAGCACGTATCCCTGACCGCCGCCGGTGCCGATTTTGGCGATTACGGCCAAAATGATGTCCTTGGAGCTCACGCCCGGGCGCAGCGTGCCTTCGACGTTGATGGACATGGTTTTGAACGGCTTCAGCGGCAGCGTCTGGGTGGCCATCACATGCTCTACCTCGGAAGTGCCGATGCCCATCGCGAGGGCGCCAAACGCCCCGTGCGTGGAGGTGTGCGAGTCACCACAGACCACCGTCATGCCCGGCTGCGTGAGCCCGAGCTGCGGGCCGATGATGTGCACAATGCCCTGGTTGGCATCCCCGAGGGAGTGCAGCCGGACACCGAATTCACGGCAGTTTTCGCGCAGCTTTTCGATCTGCGTCCGGCTGGTCAGGTCCGCAATCGGCTTGTCGATCGCCAGCGTCGGGGTGTTGTGATCCTCCGTCGCAATGGTCAGATCCGGGCGTCGCAGCGGGCGGCCGGCCAGGCGCAGCCCCTCGAAGGCCTGCGGGGAGGTGACCTCGTGGATTAGATGAAGATCGATGTAGAGCAGATCCGGCTGGGCAGCGTCGCCCGTACCCTCGCCCTTGCGGACAATGTGGTCCTCCCAGACCTTTTCTGCCAGCGTCTTCGCCCCGGCTGAGCGGCGTCCGGCAATCCGTGCTTCGGTCACGGCCAGTTCCCTTCATCAATGGCATCTGGCGTGCATCGCCGTTAGGCTGCGTCCGGATGCCGGCTATCCCCGTAAAGAATGGCCACATCAACATTCCGTGGCCGTGTGCGTCGTATTCAGCAACTGAACCAGCAACGCAACGCACCACGCCAGCCAATCGATTTGCATCTCATATGCTGAGACGGCAATATCAATACATGGACAATTCTAGCGGTGTTGGCGTCATAGATAAAGCGGCCCAGGTCCTCAACGCTTTAGAGGCCGGACCGACCACCCTGGCTCAGCTTGTCGCCGCCACCGGGCTCGCCCGGCCCACCGTCCACCGGCTCGCTCTGGCACTGGTTCATCATCGATTGGTTAGCCGCGACATTCAGGGCCGATTCGTCCTTGGCAGCCGCCTGGTGGAACTGGCCTCCGCCGCCGGCGAGGACAGGTTGATCGCTGCAGCCGGGCCTGTGCTGCTTCAACTGCGCGACGTCACGGGCGAAAGTGCGCAGATTTTCCGCCGACAGAGTGACTCGCGCGTCTGCGTGGCGTCCGCCGAACGGCCCATCGGCCTGCGCGACACCATCCCGGTGGGTACTCAGCTCAGCATGAAGGCCGGTTCCGCCGCTCAGGTACTGCTCGCCTGGGAGGACAACGAGCGACTGTTGGACGGTCTGCAGAACGCCCGCTTCACACCCACCGTCCTGGCCGGAGTCCGCCGGCGCGGCTGGGGGCAGAGCCTGGGCGAGCGGGAAATGGGCGTGGCCTCCGTCTCGGCTCCCGTGCGCGGGCCCTCCGGGCGCGTCATTGCCGCCGTCTCGATTTCCGGACCGATCGAACGCCTCACACGTCAACCGGGCCGGTTGCACGCGGAGATCGTCTGTAGTGCGGCCCGCACGCTGACCGACGCGCTGCGCAAGACCACCGACTAACCGGCAGCGCAAACCGCCCCCGCCGCTCCTCGTCCGGCAACGCAACCTGCCGCCGTCGAACTCAACTGCGGACGTTGCCGTCGGGCGCTATTCTGATCCGATGACCACCAGTCCCGGCCCCGACCCGTCTCCCGACGGCCACTACGCCATCTTCCTGCGCGGGGTGAACGTCGGCGGCATCAATATCAAGATGACCGACCTCAAGCGCGCGCTCACGCAACTCCCCCTGTACAGCGTCGCTACCCTGCTGGCCAGCGGAAATATCATCTGTCAAACCGCCATGGGACCCGCCGAGCTCAAGTCCGCCGTCGAGACATGCCTACGGGACACCTTCGGCTATGATGCCTGGGTAGTTGTGCTCACTGTGTCCCGGATCGCGGCACTCATCGCGGCCTGCCCGTACCCTGCGGACTCCGCCAAGGACCACTGCTACATCACTCTCGGCTCGGATTCCGAAATCCTGACCGAGCTCTACGGCCTCGCTGAACAGCTTCCGAGCGTGGAACAGTGCCGCCTTGGACCGGAGGCAACCGCCTGGCTGGCACCCGTGGGCGGGACGCTGGAGAGCCCGTTCAGCAAACTGTCAGCGAAGTCCAGATACAAATCCAGTACGACGACGAGAAACCTCCGCACGCTGGTGAAAGTCCGGGACGCCCTGGCCCGGCTTTGAAACGTGACCACGCTATGGGGTTTGCGCACGAAAAAAGCCCCCATCCAGGCAATATGCCGGATGAGAGCTTCCTGTTGTGACCCCAGCGGGATTCGAACCCGCGTTACCGCCGTGAGAGGGCAGCGTACTAGGCCGCTATACGATGGGGCCCTAATACATTCGATTACTACTGCCGAAAATCCCTGCAGATAGACTGCGATACATCGGATTTCCGAGCGCTGGGATACCAGGACTCGAACCTAGAATAACGGTACCAGAAACCGTTGTGTTGCCAATTACACCATATCCCAATGGCACTTTTTGCCTGCTCCGTCTGTTCTCACAACCGGTCAAGCGGCTCAAGCGCCGGAAATAAACTGTACCCGATTCTGCCGGAGAGAACAAAACGAGGGCCCCGCACCGACCTACGGCATCAAGGCTTTGCGGGCCGCCGCAGGTCGGTATGGGTCCCCCGATAAAGCTAGCCGCGGAACGCCTGCAGCCTTGCCATTGAAGATTCCTTGCCCAGGATCACCATGGATTCGAAGAGCGGTGGTGAAATCCGCCGCCCCGAGACGGCTGTGCGCACCGGGCCGAAGGCCAGCCGGGGCTTGAGCCCCAGCTCCTCGACCAGCGCCTGCCGCAGCGCCGCCTGAATGTTCTCCGCAGTCCAGTCCTGCACCGGCTCCAGAGCAGCCGTCGCTGCGGTCAGGACCTCAGCGAGGTTCTCCGGCAGGCCCTTGCGTGCATCATCAGCGACATCAACGCCGTCGTCCGCCTTGAGCAGGAAGCCGAGCATCTCCGGAGCCTCGCCCAGCAGCGTGATCCGTTCCTGCACCAGCGGCGCAGCTTCGGTGAGGATCTGCTCCTCACGGTCTGTCAGCTTCTCCCCAAGGAGACCGGCCGTCTGCAGGTACGGCACCAGGCGGTTCCGGAAATCCTCGGCGCCGAGCAGGCGCACGTGCGTACCGTTGATGGCCTCGGCCTTCTTGACGTCGAAGCGAGCCGGGTTGCCCAACACATCGTGGATGTCAAAGTGCTCAATCAGCTGCTGGACGCTGAAGATGTCCTCGTCGGCGGAGAGCGACCAGCCCAGCAAGGAGAGGTAATTCAGCAGGCCCTCGGGGATGAAGCCGCGTTCCCGGTGCAGGAAGAGATTGCTCTCCGGATCCCGCTTGGAGAGCTTCTTGTTCCCGGCCCCCATCACATAGGGCAGGTGGCCAAAGAGCGGCATGTACTCGGCAATGCCGACGGCGATCAGCGCACGGTAGAGCGCGAGCTGGCGCGGCGTTGAACTGAGCAGGTCCTCCCCCCGGAGCACGTGGGTGACGCCCATCAAAGCGTCATCCACCGGGTTCACGAGGGTGTACAGCGGAGCTCCGTTGGGCCGGACCAGCACGTAGTCCGGGATGGATCCGGCCTTAAAAGTGATCTCGCCGCGGACCAGGTCCGTGAAGGTCAGATCCTCGTCCGGCATCCGCAGCCGCAGCGCCGGCAGCCGGCCCTCGGCCTTGAAGGCTGCGATCTGCTCAACAGTCAGGTCGCGGTCGTAATTGTCATACCCGAGTTTGGGGTCACGTCCCGCTGCCCGATGGCGTGCCTCAACCTCATCCGGAGACGAATAGGAGTCGTAGACGAAGCCGCCGGCCATTAGCTTCTCGATTGCCGCCTGGTAGATGTCGCTGCGCTGCGACTGCCGGTAGGGAGAGTGCGGACCCCCCACCTCGACGCCCTCATCCCAGTCAAGGCCTAGCCATTTGAGGGCTTCCAGGAGCTGGTGATAGCTCTCCTCGCTGTCCCGTGCGGCGTCGGTGTCCTCGATCCGGAAAATCAGCTTCCCGCCGGTGTGCCGTGCATAGGCCCAGTTGAACAGGGCAGTCCTGATCAGACCCACATGCGGGGTGCCGGTGGGAGATGGACAAAACCGCACACGGACGGGGGTTTCGGCGGTGACAAGGGGGAAATTGGCGGCAGTAGTCATAGTGTTTTCAACTTTACCGCGTACCGCCAGCTGACTTGATCAGCGGCGGACAATCGGGTTGGACAGCCGACCAATTCCCTCAATTTCGATGTCGTACCTGTCCCCATCCTTGACCAGACCGACGCCGGACGGTGTGCCGGTCATAATCACGTCTCCGGGCAGCAGCGTGAAGGCGCGGGATACGGTAGCAACCAGGTCCCGCACGCCCCAGACCATGTGGGCAGTGGTACCGTCCTGGCGCAGCTCGCCGTTCAGCCAGCCCTTGATGGACAAATCCTCGGTATCGAGCTCCGTCTGGATCCACGGTCCCAGCGGTGCCGACGTATCAAAGCCCTTGGCCCGGGCCCACTGCTGGTCTTCCTTCTGCACGTCCCTCGCGGTGAGGTCGTTGCCGCAGGTGTAGCCGAAGATCACCTCGTCCACACGTTCCGTCGGGACGTCCTTGCAGATCCGTCCGATAACGACACACAATTCGGCCTCATAGGAGACCTCGTCCGAAAACTCGGGCAGCACAATCGGGTCATTTGGACCGACTACCGAGGTGTTCGGCTTCAGGAACATCAGCGGCTGCTTCGGCACTTCATTACCCAGTTCGTGGGCGTGCTCCACAAAGTTGCGGCCGATGCCGATGATCTTGCTGCGCGGAATAATCGGCGCCAGCAACCGCACATCGATCAGCTGGTGCCGGACCGAAGTCCGTTCAACGCCATTGAAGAACGGGTCCCCCTTGATGACAGTGACTTCCTCGCTACCGGGCTCCCCCTCAACAACGCCGTATAGAGGATCAGAATCTACGACAAACCGAGCAATACGCATGGCTCATACTCTAATCCTTATGACTTCCGGATTTTCATTCACGGCGTCACAGTGGGTACACCAAGGCCGGCATATTCTTCCGGCCGCGCAGTCACCAGCTCTGCACCGAAGCGCAGAGCCATCGCAGCGGTCAGCAGGTACGCCAACGGATAGTTGCTGCCGTCAGACCTGGAAAGCTGGGCCAGCCGTGCCAGATGTTCGGCGCAATCCAGATCAAAGGGCACCACTCTCCTGTCCATCACCGTGGCCAGGAATTTCGCAACAGCATTGCCCGAAGACATCCGCTCCAGCGCCGTCATAGACCCGATCGCGGCAAGAATCTCCGCCACGGCGAGCGCAGTGGTATGCGGACGCTCCGGGTGCAGCTTGAACCATTCGGCTTGGCGCTCGTAGCTGCTGCCGGAAATCAGCTCCAGCAGAACATCAGCGTCCAGGAGCATCATTGTTCGTCCGTCCGATCCGATCGAAAGCCCGTCCGTTGCGATCGACATCCGGAAGGCTGCCGTGCAGAGTCGAGGTCCAGCGGGGAAGTTCGGCCTGACGAAGGGCGAATGCCAGTCCCCAGACTTCAAACAGCTCGTCGTACCATTTCGGGGCCTTGAGCAGCGCAATCGGAATACGTGCAGGATCGTCCGCCTGCGCCCCCGGAGAATCCAAATGGCGCAGGATCATGATCTTGAGTTCGGCCTGCATCGACCTGCCGTTCCGCGCTGCGAGAATACGAAGTTGCCCAAGAACCTCCGGCTCCAGGTATCTGACCGTAAACGTTGGCATAGTTCCTCCCACATTTTGCCTGCACTACAACCACTGCATGCACTGATTGCACTGCAGGCAAGGTCTCGGAGCAACCCGTGTTCGCCTGGTTGTGCATTGAACGTGGACGCGAACCGCTGTGGAGGAAAACCTGACAGCCATGAAGGAGCAAGGTGGTCGTGAAGGAGCGCCTGAGGTGCTTGGAGCGCCGGTGGCGCCAGTGGCGCCGTCCGGGAGGAGAACCGACAACGGCGGCTGCGGCACCGGCAAAGGTGCGGCACCCGCCGTCGTACGGAATAGGGGGACGTGTCCGAGAAGCCTTACTGCAGGTGTCGCCGGAGGCGTCAGGCCAGGCGGGTCAACCAGCCGTGCGTATCCTCGAGGACACCGGTCTGGATGCCGAGCAGCTGTTCCCGGATGCCCATGGCTACGTCACCGGCCTTTGCATCGGCGGAACCGATGCTTTCCGTCTCGTCCTTGAGCAGGCCGATGGGAGTGATGACGGCTGCCGTACCACAGGCAAAAACTTCGGTGATCTCGCCCGATGCGATTCCGTCGCGCCATTCGGTCAGCGTGATCTTCCGTTCCTGGACGTCCAGCCCACGGTCTTTGGCCAACGCAATGACCGACATCCGGGTAACGCCTTCCAGGATTGTCCCGGTTAACGCCGGGGTCACCAGACGCCCGTCCTTGAATACGAAGAAGACGTTCATGCCGCCGAGTTCCTCAACGGCATCGTCATTGAACGGGTCCAGGAACAGGACCTGCTTGCAGCCGTGGGCCTCGGCCTCCATCTGTGCTGCCAGCGAAGCCGCGTAGTTACCCCCGCACTTGGCGGCACCAGTTCCGCCACGGCCGGCACGGGCGTAGTTGTGGGAGATCCAGATGGAAACCGGCTTGAGCTCGCCGCCGAAGTAGTTGCCGGCGGGCGAGGCAATTACGCGGAAGGACACTTCACGGGCGGGACGCACGCCCAGGAATGCCTCGGTGGCGATCATGAAGGGCCGCAGGTACAGGCTCTCGCCATCACGGCTGGGGATCCATTCCCGGTCCGCTGCGACGATGCCACGGATGGCATCAAGGAAAACCTGCTCCGGCAATTGCGGCAAGGCGAGCCGTTCAGCGGAGCGGTTCAGCCGGGCGGCGTTGGCCTCGGGGCGGAACGTCCAGACTGAGCCGTCGGCATGTTTGTATGCCTTCAGGCCCTCAAAGATCTCCTGACCGTAGTGAAGTACGGCGGCGGCCGGGTCCAGGGAGATCGGTCCGTAGGGCTCAATCCGGGCGTTGCTCCACGTCCCGTTCCCTTCCGTGTCGGTGCGGTAATCGACAATGGCTGTGTGGTCCGTGAAGTAGTCTCCGAACCCCGGGTTGGCCAGGATGGCGGCGCGCTCTTGGGCAGTCTTTCGGTGTTCCGAAAGGTTCTGCGTAAACTCCAGTTCACTTACTGTCTGGGTCATGGTTCCTCCACGTAGTTGTGCACTCCAATGTGCACCCGGTTTGCACTAATCAGCCTACTCCCGCGAGCGCCCGGATTTGGCTTCCACCGGGCCTTGGGGCTGCATTAAGCGGCAGCCAAGGCTGCCTTACACGGCAGCGCAGATCGCGTCACCAATGGCCGCAGTGCTGCGGGCGGCGTCGGGGCTGCGCTGGGATATGTCCGCGATGACAGCGTGCTCCACCCGCCGGGCAGCGGCATCGTATCCGAGGTGCTCCAGTAAAAGTGCCGCGGAGAGGATGGCTGCAGTCGGATCGGCCTTTTGCTGGCCGGCAATGTCCGGCGCGGAGCCGTGAACCGGCTCGAACATGGAAGGTGCTGTGCGGTCCATGTTGATATTGCCGGACGCCGCGAGGCCAATGCCCCCGGTGACGGCAGCGGCCAGGTCGGTGATGATGTCTCCAAAGAGGTTATCCGTGACAATCACGTCGAAGCGGGCCGGGTCAGTGACCAGGAAGATCATCGCCGCATCCACATGGAGGTAGTCGACGGCGACGTCGGGGAATTCGGCAGCGACAGCCTCCACGGTCCGCTTCCACAGGTGTCCGGCATATACCAGAACATTATGTTTGTGGACATAGGTGAGCTTTTTCCGCGGCCGGGCACTGGCCCGGCGGAACCCGTCGCGTACCACGCGCTCCACGCCGTAGGCAGTATTCACGGAGACCTCGGTGGCGACTTCCTGTGCCGTTCCTACCCGCAGTGCGCCGCCGTTGCCCACGTACGGGCCCTCGGTACCTTCACGGACCACCACAAAGTCGATGGGGCCGGGGTTTGCCAACGGCGATGCAACGCCCTGGTACAGCCTGGACGGACGCAAATTGACGTAGTGATCCAGGCTGAAACGGAGCTTGAGCAGCATTTCGCGTTCAATCAGCCCGGAGGGAATCCTGGTGTCCCCCGGAGCGGCGCCGACCGCGCCAAAAAGTATGGCGTCGTGGCCGCGCAATGCCTGCAGCGTCGCATCGGGCAATGTCTCCCCGCTCTCCAGCCAGTGTTCCGCGCCGAGCTTGTACTCGGTCAACTGGAGTTCAATGTCCTCGGCGGAGACGGCCTTTTCCAGGACCTTGACGGCTTCGGCGACAACTTCGGGACCTATCCCGTCGCCGGGAATGACAGCAATGTTCATCGGTGTGCTCATGAGTGCCAGCGTAGTCAGCGGACTCATATGATGGGCAAACCATCTCACATTCCGGACTCGCCGCAGAATACCCTTTCCGTCTCCGGTACCTGACTGCCTACCAGCCGAATGTCCACCCTTGGCCTGATGTTCCGCCCGGCGTCATCATCTAGAGTCGTCACTGATGGTTATGCACCGTATTTACACCTGGTTCCGCGGCCATCGGTTTGCCGTGGACGTCACCCTCACGGCGGTGCTGTGGTTGCTGTTGGGCGCCACCATGCTGTTCGGTTCCGATGCGGCGGCATCCCTCATCATCGCCACGGGGCTGATTGTCCCGCTGGTTTGGCGCCGCAGCCGGCCGGTAGCCGCGACGGCGGTGATTGCCGCCGTCGCCCTTGTTCAGTGGGCCCTGTCGCTGCCTCAGGTACCGGCGGATATTGCGGTCGTCCTTGTTCTCTACGCCGTGGCGGCCTATGGTCCGCGGTGGGCCAGCATCGGCGCTCTGATTCTGGCGCTGGTCGGTGCCGTCATGTTCATCACCCGCTATTACGTTGATCCGGCCGCCAGGACCGTTTCCACAATTTCCAGCACGGCGTTCCTGCTGGTGGTGGTGTGGCTGCTGGTTCTCTTCAGCTGGACCTTGGGGGATCTAACCCGGACCCGCAGGCTTCGTGAGGAGGCGCTGGAAGGCCGCGCCCGGCGCCTGGAGGTGGAGCAGCAGCAGGAACGGGCCCTGGCCGCGTCCGATGAGCGGTCGCACATTGCGCGCGAAATGCACGACATCGTGGCGCATTCGCTCTCGGTGATCATCACGCAGGCCGACGGCGGCAGGTACGCCGCCGCTGCGGATCCGGCCGTTGCGGCGCAGACCTTGGAAACCATTGCCGAGACGGGACGGACATCGCTGCAGGAAATGCGCCGGCTGCTGGGTGTGCTGCGCGGGGATGAGGGTGCCTCCACCCGTCCGCTTCCGACTCTGAGCGACCTCGATGAACTCCTGCTCGGGTTCCGTGCAGCGGGCCTGGTGCTTGCTTTTGAGCAGAGCGGCAACGCCAGACGCGCCCTGCCGGCCGGCGCGGAACTGACCGCGTACCGCATTGTCCAGGAGGGCCTGACCAATGTCCTCAAACACGCCGGCCCGCTGTCCAGCGCCACCGCCAGCCTGCAGTGGCTTGGCCGGGGGCTGCAGATTGACGTGCTCGACGACGGACGGGGAGCTGCGTCCGACGCGTCCGTTTCGGGCTCCGGTTCCGGCAGCGGCCAGGGCCTCGGGTACGGCAGCGGCCAGGGCAGTGAATCCGGCATCGGCAACGGCATCCGCGGCATGCGCGAGCGCGTCAGGCTTTACGATGGAACACTGTCCGCAAAGCCTGAGCCCGGCGGCGGATTCCGGATCAGCGCATTCATCCCCTATACGGAGGCATAACCGTGACTTCACTACTGCCGGACGGCGGCTCTTCACCTATCCGGGTGGCCCTGGTGGATGACCAGCAGCTGGTCCGCTCCGGGTTCACCATGCTGATTAACAGCCAGCCGGATCTTCAGGTAGTGATCCAGGCCGGCAACGGAATTGAAGCGCTTTCCGCGCTGTCCGGCACTGCCGCCGATGTTGTCCTGATGGACGTCCGGATGCCGGCGATGGACGGGATCGAGACCACCCGGAAACTGATGGAACGCTCCCGCAATGCCGCTGCGGGATCGCCGCTTTCGGAGCTGAAAATCGTCGTCCTGACCACCTTTGACCTGGACGAGTACGCACTGGCCGCGATCCAGGCCGGAGCGAGCGGTTTCCTGCTCAAGGACACCCGGCCGGAGGAGCTGCTCGCGGCCATTCGCACCGTCTACCGCGGGGACGCCGTTATTGCCCCGTCCACCACCAAGCGGCTGCTAGACCACGTGGCGCCTTTGCTGAGCGCGCCCGGTCCCACCACGGACCGGCACCATGCCGACGTCGAAAATCTCACCGCCCGTGAACGTGAGGTTTTCGGACTCATTGCCGAGGGCCTGTCCAACCCGGAAATCGCCCTCAATCTGTTCGTCTCCGAGGCCACCGTCAAAACGCATGTGGGGCATGTGCTGAGCAAACTCGGTGCCAGGGACAGGGTGCAACTGGTTTTGATCGCGTATGAGACAGGCATCGTCTCCGTCGGCTGAACGCAGCTCCTACCGCGGTAGGACATTCGGCCCACATAGGCCGCGCCAAATCCGTCCTGGGGCCGATCCGCCGGACGCAGCCGCGCAAATACGGTGGAATCATGACCACCGCCACGCACCATCCCAGTACGCACACCTCCGCCGTCGCGGCCCTGAACCTGAGCAAAACCTACGGCCGCGGCGACACCAAAGTCACCGCGCTGAAGGGCATCGACGTCGCATTCGAGGCCGGCAAATTCACCGCCATTATGGGGCCATCGGGTTCCGGAAAATCCACCCTGATGCACTGCCTGGCCGGCTTGGACAGCGTCAATGGCGGCACCATCCGCATCGGCGGAACGGACATCACGGTGCTGCGCGACAAGGAGCTGACCAAGCTGCGCCGGGAGCGGATCGGCTTTGTCTTCCAGGCATTCAACCTGGTCCCCACACTCACGGCCGAACAGAACATCACCCTGCCGGTTTCCCTGGCCGGCGGCAAACCGGACCGTGAAAGATTCGCCTACGTCACGAACGCGCTCGGCCTGACTGACCGGCTCAAGCACCGGCCGCATGAGCTTTCCGGCGGACAGCAGCAGCGCGTCGCCGTCGCCCGGGCGCTGCTGACCAGTCCAGACGTGATCTTCGCCGACGAACCAACCGGAAACCTGGATTCGCACGCCGGCGCCGAGGTACTGGGCATGCTGCGGCGCAGCTCCCGCGAAATGGGCCAGAGCATCATTATGGTGACGCACGATCCGGTTGCCGCCGCATACGCGGACCGGGTGGTCCTGATGAGCGACGGCGAACTGGTCGGCGAGCTGCTCGACCCCACAGTCCAGACGGTCCTCGCCGCGCTGTCGAAGCTGGGGGCATAGCTGCGATGCTCCTCGTTGCCCTCGCCCAGCTGAAAATCCACTCACGCCGCTTCGCTGCCATAGCGCTCGCCGTCATACTCGCCGTCGCCTTCCTGTCCGCAACACTGATGGTCGGTTCCTCGAGCCAGGCCAGTCTGAAGGCCAGCATCGGCCAGGCCTTCGCGAAAGCAGATCTGGTGATCACAGCTCCAGCCGGCAGCGCGCTGGACAAGCGGGCCGTTGATGCCGTCGCGAAACTCGATATTGTCAAGGCCAGTTACGCCGGGACGGTGGATCCGGTGACGATCACAACCGGCAAGACCACCGTGGCGGGTGTCCTGCAGAACACCAGCGCCGATCCCGCGCTGGAATCCGCAGTCCTCAGTTCCGGGACGCTGCCGAGGGCCACGGGTGAGGTCGCCGTGGATTCGGCCACCGCCGCTCGGCAGGGGCTTAAACCCGGCAGTACCGTCACGCTGAGCGGAATCGGCTCCGCAGCGGATGCCGGATCCGTAGGGGACGCCGGATCCGCGGGGAACACCGTCTCCGCTGGGAGCACCGGCGGCGTGACTGGCGGATCCGCTGTCCTGATGGCGACCGTCGTCGGGATCACCGAACCCAGCCATGACCCGCTAATGTCCGGTCAGACCCAATTGGTCGCCGACGCGTCAACTCTGGCGGCCCTCGCACCCGCCGTGCCGCCGTCGTCCGACCAGCAGACGACCGAACAGCAGGCGTCCGACCAGCAGCCGGCACAGTCGATTCAGAATATCCAGCTCAAACTCACCGGCCCGGCCAATGGGCACGCGATCGATACCGTCCAGCAGGCACTGGCCGCTGCGGGCGTCCCGGGTGCCAGAGTCTTAACGTCGGATGGGCAGACCACTGCCGCGGTGGCTGATTTCACCGGCGGCAGCGATCAGCTGACCATCATTTTGCTGGCGTTTACCGGCATCGCACTTGTGGTCTCCGCGCTGGTCGTGGCCAATACCTTCTCGGTGCTGATTGCCCAGCGGACCCGGGAGCTGGCTTTGCTGCGGTGCATCGGCGCCGGACGCAGCCAGATCCGGCGTTCCGTGCTGCTGGAGGCGCTCGTTGTGGGCATCGTGTCCTCGGCGCTTGGTGTAGTGGCTGCGGTGGGTCTGATGGCCGCGCTGATCGGCGTGCTGCGCGGCAACCCGGACTACGCATTCGCCACGCTGGCGGTCACCCCGGCCGCCATCATCGCAGGCCTGCTGGTCGGGACCGCGCTGACCGTTGCCGCAGCGCTGCTGCCGGCCCGCGCGGCCACCGCCGTTGCTCCGCTGGCGGCCCTGCGCCCGCAGGATGTTACCTCCGTCCGGAATCGGCGCGGGGTGGTCCGGATGGCTGTTGGGGTGCTGTTGGTCCTTGCCGGGGCCGCGGCGCTGGTTTACGGCTCCGCAAATTCCGAGCTGCTGATAGCCCTGCCCGGTGGCGCCGCATCCTTCATTGGCATCATGCTGTGCGCCGGCCTCTTCATCCCGGCCGTGGTCGCCGGCTTTGGCAAGGCGGCATCCCCGCTCGGCGTTCCGGGCAGGCTCGCGGCCGTCAACGCCGTGCGCAATCCGGGAAGGACGACGGCGACCGCGTCGGCGCTGCTGATCGGCGTCACGCTGGTGTCCATGATGATGACGGGAGCGGCCACCGCCAGAACGGCATTCGATGGTTCGCTCAATTTCAGATACCCGGTGGACATTTCGGTCTCCGGCCCGGCGCTTGGCGCCGGCGGCCCATCGGCCATCAGCGCGGCCCAGGTGGCCGCCGCCAGCAAACTTCCCGGCGTACAGGCCGCCGCGCTCCTGCCCGTGGTCGGCACTGTCAGTCTCGGGGCCGGTGCGGGAACCGGAGCGGGGTCCGGCGCCGTTGCCGGCAACGGCGCTGGCGCGGGGTCTAGCGCCGGCGATGGCAACCAGCCGGTCTACGGGATCTCCGACGCTGATGCCGCGGCCGTGCTGCGGACAGCTGACAACCGTGTTGGGCCCGGCGAGGTCCTGCTGCCCAAGGGGACCAAACTCTCCGTTGCCGCGGTAACGTCCGGGCCAGAGGGGAAGAATGTGCAACAGCTTCCGGTGCGGACGGCAACGTCAAGGGACGTCCCGGCGTTGGTCAGCACCTCGACGGTGCCGGTGCCGGATTCGGGCATCGTCTCCGGAGCCGGTTCGGGTTCAGGGACGGGCGCCGTGGGCGGGACGGATGCCAGCGCGAGCGGATCCGCCCTGGTCTGGCTGAAGGTGGACAGTAACCTCAGCCAGCAGCAGCTGCTGGACCTGCGCACCAGCCTGGCACAGACCTTGGGCGTGCAGGACTTCCAAGTTGAAGGCGGGGCACTGGAAAAGGCGACTTTCAACCAGGTGATCGACCTGATGCTGCTGATCGTCACGGGGCTGCTCGGCGTCGCCGTGGTGATTGCCCTGATCGGGGTTGCCAACACGCTTTCGCTCTCCGTGCTGGAACGCACCCGGGAAAATTCCCTGCTGCGGGCTCTGGGCCTGACCCGGGGACAGCTTCGCGGCATGTTGGCCGTGGAAGCGGTGCTGATCGCCGGGGTCGCGGCCCTGCTTGGCTCCGTGTTGGGAGTGCTCTATGGATGGCTGGGCGCGCAGTCGGCGCTCGGATCCTTCGCCGCGGTCACCGCCACGATTCCCTGGGGCCAGGTGCTGCTGGTGATTGCCGCCGCCGCGGCCGCCGGGCTGGCAGCATCCGTCCTGCCGGCCCGCAGAGCAGCCCGGCTCTCCCCCGTCGAAGGCCTCGCCATGGAATAGCCATGGAGTAAGCCCGCTGTGCCGGCACAGCGGGTCCTCGGCCACCCGAGCCGGTGGCCGCGCGACCCGCCCCGCGACCCGCCGGTGCGGCGGGTCAGGCGTCAGCGGGATCTTCGTACTTCGGGAATATCGGCGTCGGGGCTGGTAGCGGCGTGCCGGCGACCAGCGGCGTTCCGATCGCGGCAAACGGGTGCCCGCCGCCGTCGTCGTGCGCCGTTGCCTGCCCCAACGCCGCCAGCAGCTTCGCCGCGGAGTCCGGCATCACGGGCTGGACCAGAATCGACACGATGCGCAGCACCTCCAGCGTCACATAAAGCACCGTGTTCATGCGCTCAATGTCCGTTTTGCGCAGGACCCACGGCTGCTGCTCGGCGAAGTAGGCGTTGGTGTCTCCCAGCACGGTCCAGATTTCCTCCAGCGCGCGGTGGAAGTCCTGCACTTCGTAGGCCTCGCGGCACAGGTCCAGCAGCACGCCGGCCTGCGCCAGAATGTCCTGGTCCGCTGCTGTGAAAGCCTGTGGCACGGGGACCTGCGCCGCGCAGTTCTTGGCGACCATGGACAGCGACCGCTGCGCCAGGTTGCCCAGATTATTGGCCAGATCCGAGTTCATCCGGCCGACCACCGAATCGTGGCTGTAGGAACCGTCGGCGCCGAACGGGACCTCACGGAGCAGGAAGAAACGCACCTGGTCCAGGCCGTACTGCGCCACCCAATCCGCCGGGGCCACCACATTACCGAGCGACTTGGACATTTTGACGCCATTGTTGTGCAGGAACCCGTGGATCATGACGCGCTTGGGCAGCTCCAGCTGGGCGGACATCAGGAACGCGGGCCAGTAGACGGCGTGGAAGCGGGAGATGTCCTTGCCGATCACGTGCACGTCCGCGGGCCAGTACTTCAGATAGCTCTCCGATTCCGTGTCCGGGAAGCCGACGCCGGTGAGGTAATTGGTGAGCGCATCCACCCAGACGTACATCACGTGATCCGGATTTCCCGGCACCGGGACGCCCCAGTCAAAGGACGTGCGGCTGATGGACAGATCTTCCAAGCCGCCCCTGACGAAGCTGACGACCTCATTGAAACGGTTGTGCGGGGCGCCGAAATGCGGATGGTCAGCGTAGTGCTTCAGCAGCCGGTCCTGATAGGAGGCCAGTTTGAAGAAGTAGCTCTCCTCCTCCGTCCAGGTCACTTCCGTGCCGGTTTCCGTCGCATAACGGAGGCCGTCCTCGTGAACCTCCGTCTCGTCCTCCACAAAGTAACGCTCATCGCGGACCGAGTACCAGCCGGCGTACTGCGAGAGGTAGATGTCGCCATTGGCTTCCATCCGCTGCCAAATCGCGGTGGCGGCCGCGTAATGATCCGCGTCCGTGGTGCGGATGAAGCGGTTATGCGAAATCCCCAGATCCCGGCTCATCTGCTGGAAGGCGGAGGAGTTCTCATCAGCCAGCTGCTTGGCGGTGAGTCCAAGCTTGTGCGCGGTCTGCTGCATTTTCAGCCCGTGCTCATCCGTACCGGTCATGAAGAAAACGTCGTAGCCGTCCAACCGCTTGAAGCGCGCCATCGCGTCCGTGGCGATTACCTCGTAGGCGTGGCCGATGTGCGGCACGCCATTGGGGTAGGAAATGGCGGTGGTGATGTAAAAGGGGGTCTTGGCCTGCGCAGGTGAACTCACACTATGAAGTTACCCGCCGGTGGTTCGGCTTGTCGAAACCGGGCCCGGGCACGGAGCGGCGGCGGGCGGGGAGCGGCGGATAAACCTGCGCAGACTTTGGCCGGGCCGCTGCGCATGTTCATCCCTGCGCAGCCATAGCTCCTTGCGCTGCGCAGCTTTGACGCGGATTCCCCTTCCCCCTCCCCTTCCCCTCCCCTTCCCCTCCCTTCCCTGTAACGATGGCTCCTTTGGCCCGTATATGAGACCGTTATAGCAATTCCGGCGGCGACGGGGTGGAGCAAATGACGATGGGATCCTGGCGGGGCGGCGGGCGGACTCGAATAGGGCGTGCGGCGTGCGTCCTCGCCGCGTGCGCCGGGCTGCTTTCGGCCTGCGTCGCGTCTCCCCCGGCTCCGGATCCGACGACGGCGCAGCTGAGAGTGAGCGACGAACTCGGCAAGGGTCTGCAGCTCCCCTGGTCCATCGCGATACTGCCGGACGGGACCGCACTGGTCTCCGAACGGGCCACCGCTATGGTGCAGCGGATCAGCGCATCACCCGGGGCGGAAAAATCAGCGGTGGGGAAAGTGGACAATGTGGTGCCCGGCGGAGAGGGCGGCCTGTTGGGGCTGGCCGTGTCCGGCAGTTTCGCCACCGACCACTTCCTGTACGCCTACTACACCTCCGCGACGGACAATCGGGTGGTTCGGATGACATATCAGAACGGCCAGCTGGGCCCGCAGGAGGTGCTGCTCACAGGCATTGCCAAGGCGAGCAACCACGACGGCGGCCGGATCAAGTTTGGCCCGGATGGTTTCCTTTACGTGGGAACCGGCGATGCCCTGCAGCAGGACCGCGCGCAGGACCGGGGCTCGCTCAATGGCAAGGTGCTGCGGATCACCGCGGAGGGCAAGCCCGCGCCGGGGAACCCGTTCGGCAACAGCCCGGTCTACAGCTACGGGCACCGGAATGTGCAGGGCATTGCCTGGGATTCGGCGGGCCGGCTATGGATCAGCGAGTTCGGCCCCGATGTCAATGACGAGCTGAACCTGATCCAGCCCGGGGGGAATTACGGGTGGCCGCTGGTCACCGGGGCACCGGGACGTGCGGGCTTTATTGACGCCAAAGTGGTGTGGCCGTCGACGGCCGATGCTTCCCCGAGTGGTCTGGCAATTGTCGGCGACGTTGCCTATCTCAGTGCGCTGCGCGGCCAACGGATCTGGCAGGTGCCGTTGAATGGAACGGATCCGGGGACGCCGGAGGAGTTTTTCCGCGGTGAATACGGCCGGCTCCGCGATGTCGTGGCCGTCGCTCTGGCCGGCTCCGCTGGACCCGGCCCCACGGGACCTGGCACCGCTGCATCCGGCACCGCCGCTTCTGCAGAGCCCGCTTCCCCTCCGCTGCTGTGGGTCTTGACCAACCGGGGAAGGGACGACGAAATCCTCGTGCTCAGCGGCCCCGACTAATATCAGCGGTTAGCGGAGCAGACGGTAGACGTCCATGCGGTCCGCGGCGTCTACGACTCTCACGCGCTCACCGAAGTTGCGTGGAGTATGAATTGGACGGATGCCGGGGAAATTTCCCCGGCATCCGTCCAATTCACTGGCAATCGCGGCAGGTCAGTCCTCGAGGTCCACTTCGCGCGCCATCGTGGCGCCAATTGCGGCCTTGATGGCATCCAACACGTCCTGCGGGACGGAACTGTCCACGGTGAGCAGAGACAGCGCCTGGCCGCCCTCCGTATTGCGGGCAACCTGCATGCCCGCAATGTTGATGCCGTTCTCCCCCAGCAGCCCGCCCAGGCTGCCGATGACGCCGGGCCGGTCCGCGTAGGAAATGACAACGAGATGGTCACTGACGGGAATCTCGATGTCATAGCCGTTTACGCCCACTAGCTTCTCCACCTGCTTGGGCCCGGTCAGGGTTCCGGAAACGGAGACCTGCGAGCCGTCGGATAGGGCTCCGCGGATCGTCAGCACGTTGCGGTAGTCCCGGGATTCCGTGGTCTTGATCAGGCGGGTATTAATGCCCCGCTGTTCGGCGAGAATGGGAGCGTTGACGTAGGACACCTGCTCTGAAACCACATCCTTGAAGACACCCTTCAATGCCGCCAGTTCCAGCGCCTTCACATCATGGACGGCAATCTCTCCGGCCACTTCGATATCGATCTGTGTCACCGAATCGTGCGTGAGCGCAGTAAAAATGCGTCCGAGCTTTTCCATCAGCGGAATCCCGGGGCGCACCTGCGTGGCAATGACTCCGCCTGCAACATTGACCGCGTCCGGGACCAATTCGCCGGCCAGGGCAAGGCGCACGGACTTCGCCACCGAAACTCCGGCCTTTTCCTGCGCCTCGTCGGTCGAAGCACCCAGATGCGGGGTCACGACCACATTGTCCAGGGCCAGGAACGGCAGATCCGTCGCCGGTTCCTTGACGAACACGTCAATCCCGGCCCCGGCGATTTCGCCGGTGGTCAGCGCGGTATACAGGGCGGCCTCGTCCACCAGGCCGCCACGGGCCACGTTGATGACATAGGCAGTCTTCTTCATCCGGGCAAACGCGTCCGCACCAATCATGCCTACCGTTTCGGGGGTCTTTGGCATGTGGATGGTGATGAAGTCGCTCTGCGCCAGCAGCTCGTCCAGGCTGACGAGCTGAACCCCCAGCTGAGCGGCACGTGCGGACGTGACATAGGGATCGTAGGCCAGGACCTCCATGTCGAAACCCTGCGCCCGGGCAGTAATCAGGGCACCTATCCTCCCCAGGCCAATGATGCCCAGCTTCTTCTCGTAGAGTTCGGTGCCGGTATATTTGGAGCGCTTCCACTCGCCATTCTTCAGCGCCACACTGGCCGCCGGGATGTGCCGGGCAAGACTGAGAATGTGCCCGACGGTCAGCTCCGCGGCTGAAACAATGTTCGACGTCGGCGCATTGACGACCATAACGCCGGCCTGGGTCGCGGCCTTGATATCCACGTTGTCCAGACCCACTCCCGCCCGGGCGATGACCTTCAGGCTCCGAGCCGCTCCGATCGCCTCGGCGTCCATTTGCGTGGCGGAACGGACCAAAACGGCGTCCACATCCGCGATGGCGGCAAGGAGCTGGGATCGATCGGCTCCGTCGCAGTGACGGATTTCAAAATCCGGTCCCAGGGCGTCGATAGTGGCAGGCGAAAGTTCCTCTGCAAGGAGTACAACTGGCTTGGTGGCTGTCACCGGTAACCTCTTTAGCTCTCGTGGTATTCGGGTGGAATTGGCGGCAGGACGGTGCTGCAGACAAAGAAGCCGGACTCCATCAAGTGAAGGAGTCCGGCTTCCTTGCCGAATGTTAGGGGCCGACGACGACGGCCCCTCGCGGGTGCCGATGTCTGCCCCGCCGGTGGGCGTGAGGACTAGCGGGCGACTGAACCTTCCTTGTAGTCGTCCTCGTTCTTGATCCAGGAGAACAGCTTGCGCAGTTCGCGGCCCGTGGACTCGATCGGGTGATCTTCGCCCTTCTTGCGCAGCGCCTTGAACTCCGGTGCGCCGGCATCCTGGTCATCGATGAAGCGCTTGGCGAAGGTACCGTCCTGGATATCTTTAAGGACAGCCTTCATGTTCTCCTTCACGTGCTCGTCAATGACCCGGGGACCGGAGACGTAGTCGCCGTACTCCGCTGTGTCGGAAACGCTCCAGCGCTGCTTGGCAATGCCGCCCTCAACCATCAGGTCAACGATCAGCTTGAGCTCGTGCAGGACCTCGAAGTACGCAATCTGCGGCTGGTAACCGGCTTCTGTCAGCGTCTCGAAACCATACTGAATCAGCTGTGAGGCACCTCCGCACAGCACGGCCTGCTCGCCAAAGAGGTCCGTTTCGGTTTCCTCGGTGAAGGTGGTTTCAATGACGCCGGCGCGGGTTCCGCCGATCGCCTTCGCATAGGAAAGCGCCAATTCCTTGGCCTTGCCGGAAGCGTTCTGTTCGACGGCGATCAGGTCCGGCACGCCGCGGCCGGCCTCGAATTCACGGCGGACCACGTGTCCGGGTCCCTTTGGCGCGACCAAGGCTACGTCAACATCGGCCGGCGGTTTGATGTAGCCGTAACGAATGTTGAAGCCGTGCGCAAAGAACAGGGCATCGCCGGCCTGCAGGTTCGGGGCAATGTCCTCCGCGTAGACGCTGCGCTGGACCTGGTCCGGGGTCAGGATCATAATCAGGTCAGCTTCGGCAACCGCATCGGCAACGCTGAGGACACGCAGGCCCTCCGCCTCGGCCTTGGCCCGGGATTTTGAACCGTCCTTGAGACCGATGCGGACGTCGACGCCGGAATCGCGCAGGCTCAGTGCGTGTGCGTGGCCCTGGCTGCCATAGCCGATAACGGCAACGGTGCGGCCCTGGATGATGGACAGGTCTGCATCGTCGTCGTAAAACATGTCGGTCACTTGTTACTCCCTCAGTAGTTTATTCGGTGCAAATCTAAGAACCTGCAAATACGTCAAAAAGCGGTTTCTTCCACGCCTGCTATGCAGTGCGCAGCGCGCGGTCGCTCATGGAACGGGATCCCCGTCCCACGGCCAGTGTCCCGGACTGCACAATTTCCCGGACCCCAAAGGGTTCCAGCACGTTCAGCAAGGCTGCAAGTTTGTCAGCGGTGCCGGTGGCTTCGATGGTCAGCGAATCGGTGGAAACGTCCACAACCGAGGCCCGGAAGAGGTCTGCGGCTTGGGTGACCTGCAGCCTCGTGGCGGCGTCCGCGCGCACCTTGACCAGAATATGGTCCCGCTGCACGGAATTGTCCGGCAGCAACTCAACGATCTTGATCACGTTGATCAACTTGTTCAGCTGCTTGGTGACCTGTTCGATCAGGTCACCTTCGGCGTCGACCACTACGGTCATCCGGGATATCCCGGATACCTCGGTGGGCCCGACTGCCAAAGAATTTATGTTGAAAGCGCGCCGGGCGAAGAGGCTCGCCACCCGGGTCAGTACGCCGGGTTTGTCTTCCACCAAAACGGAAAGTGTATGTCGCGTCGTCATTTTTAGTCCTCTTCTTCCCACACCGGAGTCAGGTTTCGGGCAACCTGGATCTGGCTGTTACTGACACCGGACGGAACCATGGGCCAGACCATGGAATTGGGGCTGACAACAAAGTCGATGACGACGGGCCGGTCGTTGATGGCCAGCGCGGCCTCAATGGTGGCATCGATGTCCTCGGTCCGTTCGCAGCGCAGCCCGACGCAGCCGTAGGCATCGGCGAGCTTGACGAAGTCCGGGATCCGCACCGTGTTGTGGCCGGTGTTCAGGTCCGTATGGGAATACCGGCCCTCATAGAAAAGTGTCTGCCACTGCCGGACCATGCCAAGGGACGAATTGTTGATGACCGCGACCTTGATGGGGATCTTATTGATCGCGCAGGTGGCCAGTTCCTGATTCGTCATCTGGAAGCAGCCGTCGCCGTCGATCGCCCAGACCACCCGATCCGGGTTTCCGACCTTGGCGCCCATTGCCGCCGGAACGGCGTAGCCCATGGTCCCGGCACCACCGGAGTTCAGCCAGGAATGCGGGCGCTCGTACTTCACGAACTGAGAGGCCCACATCTGGTGCTGCCCCACTCCGGCAACATAGACCCCTTCGGGACCTGTCAGAGCTCCGATCCGCTCAATGACCCGCTGCGGGGAGGTCAGCCCGTCCTCCGGTTCGGTCCATCCCAGCGGATATGTGTCGCGAAGATTGCCCAGGAAGGCCCACCAGTCGGTGAGATCCGGAGCCCCTTTATCGGCAAATTCCGCTTTTAGTGCCGCAGTGAGATCCGGGATGATTTCTTTCACGGAACCCACAATGGGCACATCCGCCACCCGGTTTTTGGAAATCTCCGCCGGATCCACATCCGCGTGAATAACTTTCGCCAGCGGAGCAAAGGTGCTCAGCACACCGGTGACACGGTCGTCAAAGCGGGCACCGAGGGTGATCAGCAGATCCGCCTGCTGGAGCGCCGTCACCGCCGACACGGCACCGTGCATGCCCGGCATTCCTACATGCAGCGGGTGCGAGTCAGGGAATGCACCACGGGCCATCAGCGTGGTGACAACCGGAATACCTGTCAACTCAGCGAGCTCGAGCAGTTCCACGGAGGCGTGGCCCTTGATGACGCCGCCGCCGACGTAGAGCACCGGCTTCTTGGACGCGGCGATCAGCCGGGCGGCTTCACGCAGTTGCTTGGCGTGCCCGCGGACCACCGGCCGGTAGCCGGGCAGTTCGATGACCGGGGGCCAGGAAAACGTCATCTTCGCCTGTTGGGCATCCTTGGCAACATCGACCAGCACCGGTCCGGGCCGGCCGGTGGAGGCGAGATGGAATGCCTCCGCCAGTACGCGCGGAATCTCCTGGGCATCCGTTACCAGATAGGAATGCTTGGTGATCGGCATTGTAATGCCCACGATGTCCGCCTCCTGGAAGGCATCCGTACCGATGACGCCACTGGAAACCTGACCCGTAATGGCAACGATCGGAACCGAATCCATATGTGCGTCCATGATGGCCGTGACCAGGTTCGTGGCACCGGGGCCGGAGGTGGCGATGCACACACCGACCTGGCCGGTCACCATGGCATAACCCTGCGCCGCGTGCCCGGCACCCTGCTCATGTCGAACCAGCACATGGTTCATCCCGGAGGCCATAAGCGGATCATAGGTTGGCAGAATAGCGCCGCCGGGAAGACCGAAGATATCCTTCACGCCCAGCTCCTCAAGCGAGCGGACAATGGCCTCCGAGCCGGTCATCTGCGTGGGTCCGACTGTGTTGTTCGGGCCGTACACAGCGGTGGTGGCCGCAGCTTTGGACCCGGCGGCACCGTTGGACGCTGAGGCGCTGCCGTGATGGTGCGCTTTGGTGGCCATCAGAGACGGGCTGACGGGCGATCCTTTACTCATCGGACTCTTCCTTAGTGGAATGCGGGGTGACGATTTTTGCTGGCGTCGGTATGAGTTTGCCGCTGGTGGTGGAAACAGAAAAACCCCTCAGCCGGTCAGGCTCTGCGAGGGGTTTGCGCATGGTGGTTATCCGAGCTGAAATCAGCTGGACTGTAGCTTTTGTAAAGCTAACCAGTCACGCGCTAAATAAGGACGACTGCGGATATGAACTGCATATAAGTAGTGTTCCGTTGTCCACTGTGCGGTGTCAAACGGATACTGTCCCATCTCAGTATATGGACGTTATATCCATCTTTTGGACGGATCTCCACGCGGCCGCGGCCGGCGCTGGTCGGGCGCCGTTGGTCGGCGCCGTACCCGCGGCGCGGCCGCGTGGAGAGCTATCCGTTAGCCGCAGTAGGCGCCGGTGCTGGCCGAATGCACCAGCTTGGCGTACTTAGCGAGCACACCCTTGGTGAACTTACCCGGGATCGGCTCCCAGCCGATTTTGCGGGACGCCAGTTCCGCGTCATCAACCAACAGGTCGAACGTCCGGGCGGCAATATCCACGCGGATAGTGTCGCCGTCGCGCACAAAGGCGATGGGTCCGCCGTCGACCGCTTCCGGCGCTACGTGCCCGATGCACAGACCGGTAGTGCCGCCGGAAAAGCGCCCGTCCGTGAGCAGCAAAACGTCTTTGCCCAGCCCGGCACCCTTAATGGCCCCGGTGATGGCCAGCATTTCCCGCATGCCAGGGCCGCCCTTGGGGCCCTCGTAACGGATGACGACGACGTCGCCGGCCTTGATCGAGCCGGACTTGAGCGCCTCCAAAGCACCCTGCTCGCGCTCGAACACCCGGGCGGGCCCTTTAAAGACATCGGCATCGAACCCGGCGCTCTTGACGACGGCGCCCTCCGGAGCCATCGAGCCGTGCAGAATGGTGATACCGCCGGTCTTGTGGATCGGGTTATCCAACGCCCGCAGGATCTTCCCGTCCACGTCCGGCGGATTGATCTCCGCGAGGTTCTCCGCGAGAGTCTTGCCGGTAACCGTGAGGCAGTCGCCGTGCAGCAGACCGGCATCCAGCAGGGCCTTCATGATGACCGGCACGCCGCCGATCTTATCCACATCGAACATGACGTAGCGCCCGAACGGCTTCAGGTCCCCCAGATGCGGGATTTTGTCCCCGATCCGGTTAAAGTCATCCAAGGTCAAGTCCACCTCGGCCTCGCGGGCAATGGCCAGCAGATGCAGCACCGCGTTGGTGGATCCACCAAACGCCATGGTGACTGCGATGGCGTTTTCGAAGGCCTTCTTGGTCATGATGTCCCGGGCGGTGATACCCAAACGAAGCAGGTTGACCACCGCTTCACCGGACTTGTGCGCAAAAACATCCCTACGGCGGTCCGCCGATGGCGGGGCGGCTGAGCCCGGCAGGGACATTCCGAGGGCCTCACCGATGCAGGCCATCGTGTTCGCGGTGTACATGCCACCGCAGGCCCCTTCGCCGGGACAAATGGCGCGTTCGATCCGGCCCAGATCTTCCTCGCTCATCCTGCCGGCCTCGCACGCCCCAACCGCCTCGAAGGCGTCAATCAGGGTGACTTCCTTTTCCTGGCCATCCTCCAGCTTCACAAAGCCCGGCATAATGGAGCCGGCATAAAGGAAGACGGCGGCAAGGTCCAGCCGTGCAGCAGCCATCAGCATGCCAGGCAGGGACTTGTCACAGCCGGCCAACAGCACAGAGCCGTCAATCCGCTCGGCCATCATGACGGTTTCCACCGAGTCCGCAATGACCTCGCGGGAAACCAGCGAAAAGTGCATCCCTTCGTGGCCCATGGAGATCCCATCGGAGACGGAGATGGTGCCGAACTGCATCGGGAATCCGCCGGCGGTGAACACGCCTTCCTTGGCGCCCTGGGCCAGCCTGTTCAATGACAGGTTGCAGGGGGTGATTTCATTCCACGAGCTGGCAACCCCAATCTGCGGCTTAGCAAAATCGTCGTCGCCCATGCCCACGGCCCGGAGCATTCCGCGCGACGGGGCGGCAGCAATGCCGTCCGTGACCACCCGGCTCCGTGGCTTAATGTCTGGTTTTCCGTCGGCCTGCCCGGCCGGAAGGGTCTTTGAATTAGTCTCCACGCTCATACGCTGAGTCTATGACTGCCATCCGACAGTGCGCCAACCATTCCCGAATAGCGGACCGTTTTCGTCGGATTGTTGCGTCAACCCGCCGTGTGTCCGGCAGTGTACCCGGCGGTGTGTGCCAGAAACCGTCCGGTTTGCTGGAATTCGCGCACCAGAAATACGACGGCGACCGCTTGGGCAACTACAGCAATTGCCATGAACCACCAGAAGGGACTGTGACCTGGCACGGCCTGGGGAATGAAGGCGAGCGGGAAAAACGGTACCAAGAGGAGCTGCGTGGCAAGCCCTTTCCGCAGCTGCACCGCGGCGCCCCGGGTGACGGCAAGGTGCTCGGGTTCTATGGATGCCCGACCATAAATTTGACGGCGGATCCGCTTTCGCTCCACGTTCTCCAGCGACATCAGCAGGTCAATTCTGCCCAGCTCAGCCGCCGGAGCGACTTTCTTCGCGTTGTAGACCAGCCCACCGACCATGACGCCGAGCGCTGCAAAGAAACAACCAAACCACAGATTGGACGGCCACTGGTCCGCCCCGCTTCCGAAGGCCAGAATCCCGCCCAAGGTCCCGACAGTGATCAGGACCACGACACCAATGGGAAGGTAGAGCACGAAGTACGTTCTCAGGGCGTTGCCCATACCGTTGTCGGCTATGCCCTGCGCTTTCCTCGCAGCGCTGGCCCATCGGTCGTTGGATTGCGCCATAAGATCATCAATTGCGCTCATCGTTCTCCCCTCTGGGTGCAGCATAGCGAATCCGGCGTCCACCGCAGTATCCGGTTCCATGCCCGCCTGCACGCGAACGCCAGTACCCAGTTGACACGCGGTCGCCGCGCCGATTTCGCACCGGTGAAAAACCATGTATAGTTACATGTCGTTGCGGGGTGCTGAAACGGAAGAAATTCCTTGTTGGCACGCGCGACTTGACGAATGCACCTCTAGCTCAATTGGCAGAGCAATTGACTCTTAATCAATGGGTTTCGGGTTCAAGTCCCGAGGGGTGCACAAATAAAAAGTCCCGACCAGCATAAATGCTGGCCGGGACTTTTTCGTTGGCGGGTTGGGGGATCGAACCCCTACGAAATGCATCTATCGGGACTTTGTACTTACGGAATCACGCCGCACGGCAGGCCCCTCCCGAACCTTGGACATATCCGTGCCATCGTTGCCAGCTGAGCACTGAGCTCGTGCCGCATAGCGTGCCAACGGGCCCGTGAGCTTCGCCGTCACAAGATGCGGAGCTCGCGGAGCTGTTTCGCCATTCCGGCTCCGTCCGGGGCATAAACCCAGTCCGTGGGCGGTACAGGCTGATCCTGATGACCGCCCGCAGACCGTCCCCCGGAGAGTACTGACTCGCCCACCGAAAGCTGTCGGATTGCTACAGCAGCCGTCAGATCAGGGTGCCGCCGGGAAAAATCTGCGTAGATTTCCTCATCGTGCTGGCCGTTGTCACCGATGAGCAGCCAACGGATTCCGGGGAATTCCTTGGCGAGGAGTTCAAGATTTTTTCTTTTGTGTTCCCTGCCGCTGCGGAACCACCGTTCTTGGGTCAGTCCCCAGTCGGTCAATAGCAGCGCTCCTGCCGGGTACATATTCCGGGCGAGGAAACGGGCCAGGGTAGGGGCCGCATTCCACGGACCGGTCGAGAGATAGATAACCGGCGCATCCGGATACTCCACGGCGAGTCTGTCCATTAACACCGCCATCCCCGGTGTTGGAGTGCGTGCGTGTTCGCTGACGACGAAGGTGTTCCACAGTGCCAGGAAGGGCCGCGGCAGCGCAGTGACCATCACGGTGTCATCTATGTCCGAAACGATTCCAAACCGTGTGTCCGGGGCAATGACGAAGACCGGCGCTTCCACTGGGTCCGTCCCCGCCGTCCGGAATACCGCGGTATGCCAGCCAGGGTCTAAGCGGACCTGAACGTTAGTGTCTATTAATCCGCCGCGGTCAGCGCGTACGCGGTGTAATGTCCCGCCAAGTTCAATCTCAACTTCCCGGTTCTGCACGGGGACACTCGTGAAAGCGCGCCATCCGCGGACGTTCCCGACGACGGCCTTGGCGGCACGGTCGCTCCGATCGCCGGTGCCAGGATTACTTGCCAGCAAGACCCGGCCCAGCAGCCGAACTTGAGCCGGGGTCCCGTACCCGGAATATGCCACCATCTGCTCGACGAAATTCCAGCGCTTGGCCTGCCGGACCCGCAGCCGGTAAACGGCGCTTCCCAGCCGCAGAACGATGTGGAAGAAGGGCCTGCTGTGCGTAGCTGGGGACGACGGGTTCGGGGACGGCGGGTTCGGGGACGGCGGGTTCGGGGACGGCGCACTCATGCTCAAACTGTGCCACACCGGGCTATGCCGTGCCCATCAATACTCGTGGCTCACGGGCTAACGGGTTGACCTCGCACCAAACCACCCGGATAAGTTAGCCCCTTCGGGAGGTGAATCCGAACCCTGTAAGTCCGGTCACTAGCCGGCTTGCACGTCGGCCAGGGCCAAGCGGGCCCGGCTTTCCATTTCGCGCAGGTTTTGCCTCGTGCTGCTCATGGAACGGATAATCGTCTTCAGATCCGACCGCAGTTCACCCTGATCCAACCCCGCGGTTTCCAGTAGCCCGATCTCCATCCGATGAGCTGAATCCAGCAGGCCGCGGCCCTCATCCGAAAGCGAGACCAAGTGGCTGCGCCGGTCATGGGTGCTACGGACACGGTGGACATGTCCGTGGTTTTCCAGCCGGGAAAGCGTCTTACCCATGGTCTGGGCCTGCACCCTAACGATTGATGCCAGCTGCGCCTGCGTCATGGGACCGTTGGCCGCGAGGACATCGAGGGCAATGATGCCGGCGTGGGTCATACCGATGCTCGCCAGGCGCTCATTCCACGCGTGTTCAACAAGGCGGGCTGCGGTGGAGAGTAAGCGGCTGCTGGGCCATTGATTCATGTCGGGCATGCAATAAAGTATAGACCCGCATTATCACAGTCCCTGCGGATCCGGTATTGCTGCACCGGCGCAACCGGACGTCCCGGGAAATTGTCGGTGTCCGCGGCTACGCTGGGATTAACGAGGTGCGGCGTTCGATAGAACCGCAGCATTACCCCCGATACAGGCAGGGACAGGTATGAACACGGCAGGTACGGATACGACTGGTACGGATACGACTGGTACGGACACGACAGGTACGGACACGACAGGTACGGACACGACAAATGTGGACACTGCAGCGGGCGGGCGGCTTGGCGTCGGTGACAAGGGACCGAATTTCACCCTGTGTGATTCCAACGGAAAAACCGTCGCCCTGGCTGACTTTCGAGGGCGAAAGACGGTCATTTACTTCTACCCGGCTGCCTCCACGCCCGGCTGTACCACGGAAGCTTGTGACTTCCGGGACAACTTAAATTCTCTGAAGTCCGCCGGGTACGAGGTGTTGGGAATTTCGCCGGACCCGGAAACGAAGCTGGCCAAGTTCGCCGATGCGGAAAATCTTAACTTCTCGTTGCTCTCCGATGCGGATCACGCTGTGGCGCATGCCTACGGCGCCTGGGGCGAAAAGAAGAATTACGGGAAAACCTATGAGGGCCTGATCCGGTCCACTATTGTGCTCGATGGCGAGGGCACGGTAAGCCTGGCGCAGTACAACGTCCGCGCCACCGGCCATGTTGCCAAGCTGCGGCGGGATCTGGGACTGGACTAGCGGCCTAAGCACATCCTGCAGAACCTGTAGGATAAAGGCTGTATTTCGCCGACGGCGCCCGTCTCAGGGCCGCCGTGGGGCAGGCGCGAGTGGTGAAATTGGCAGACACGCAGGATTTAGGATCCTGTACCTTCGGGTGTGCGGGTTCAAGTCCCGTCTTGCGCACTTCAATATGGCACCCATAACGTCCGGCGGCGGCACTCCGGGCTGGGTGTATCGCTGGGCTGGGTGCATCGGTGGGCGCCTGCAAATCGGCCGAGGACCGGATCGCAAGTGGCCGCACCCGTTGGCGGTGCGCCGCCGTCGTCCTGCAATACACACGCTGCCAGCGGCCGGCGGAAGATCAACTGGGCCCGACAAGTCATTGGTCAGGGTACCCATCCGGTTGGGGGCGTGATACGAATTACTAGTGAGGGAGCGGAAAATCACACCGAGGCATCGGATCCCCTCCGAAATGCTCCCCACTGGTGGCTCAGGACCGGCCGGGGAAAGGGTGGGCGTCGGAACCATACGGTCCCGGCGCCCGCTCGTATCTCGCGTCCTTCCCCTTCAGCTAACCTGCACCCGGCTAACCTGCACCGGCATCTACTAGAATGGGCAGTTCTGCGGAAATGGCTCCGCAACGTTGCTGCAAAGCAACGCCAAAGTTGTGCCGTGATCAGGTCGGGAAGTGGTGTCCGTAGTGCGTCGGAAGGCTCGTCCGCGGACATTGTTTGGAACTGCAGCGTTGAGGAAGTCAGTGTTCAAAACGGCAGTATTCAAAACCACACTGTTCAAAACCACCGTATTTAAAACCACCGTCGCCCTGCTGGCGCTCAGCCTCCCGCTCTCGGCCTGCACGGCCCAGCCGGCACCGGCTCCTTCCTCTAATACGCCGGTCGCGTCCGCAACCTTCAATTTTGGCACCGGTGCCGTGCCATTGGGGTTGGACCCGGCGTTGGAATCTGATTCCGAGTCCTTCCGCGTCACACGTCAAGTTCTGGAAGGCCTCGTCACGGTTGATGCCACCACCGGCGCGCCCGCCCCGAGCCTGGCGACCAGCTGGCAAGAACTTCAGGACGGGCTGGCCTATTCCTTTAAGCTGCGGCCGAACGTCTCATTCCAGGATGGAACACCGTTCGATGCCGCAGCGGTGTGCACAAACTTCAACCGCTGGTTCACGTTGCCGCCGGCTGCCCGGGGCGAGGGCAACGACCTCACTTTCAAACAGGTATTCAAGGCGTATTCGGATGATGCGAAGAATTCACTCTTTAAGAGCTGCACCGCCACCAGCACCTCGGAGGTCAGGATTGACCTGACCGGCAGGTTGACCGGCTTCCTTCAGGCCATGACCATGCCTTCGTTTGCCATCTCCTCCCCGACCGCGCTTTCCTCGATGAGTGCCAATAACCTGACCCGCACAGTGACCGGGCACAATATCTCCGCATACGGCCAGCATCCGGTGGGGACCGGTCCTTTCACATTCGTCTCTTGGGAAGGCGGGACCGTCACCCTCAGCGCTAATCGGGACTATTGGGGCACCAAGGGCGAAATCGGGCTGCTGCACTTCATCACCTACGACCAGCCGCAGGCCCGGCTGCAGGCTCTTGAAGACGGCAAAATCGACGGCTACGACCCGGTCACACCCGGCAATTTTGATGCTCTGGTCAAAAGCGGCGAGCAGATCCTCCAACGCGACCCCTTTTCCGTGATGTATTTGGGGATTAATCAGGCTGTGCCGGTGATGGCGGACCTGAAGGTACGGCAGGCTATCGCTACGGCGATTGACAAGGAAACATTGGTTAAGCAGTTTTTCATTGACGGCACGCAGGCCACCTCGCAGTTCATTCCGCCGAAGCTGAGCGGGTTCAACAATGCCGTGGCGGGCTACAGCTATGACCAGGACAAAGCCCGCAAGCTCCTCGCGGAATCCAGCTACCGTGGCGAGGAAATCAAGTTCTACTACCCGACAAACGTGACCCGCACTTACCTGCCCACCCCCGAAAAGGTGTACGCCGAGATCGGACGCGAGCTGACCGCCGTCGGCTTTAACATCAAGCCAATGCCCGTCGACTGGGCCGATAACTATCTGGGCAAGGTCACCAGCCCTGGGGACCACGCGCTGGCGTTGATGGGTTGGAATGGCAGTTACGCGGACCCGGACAACTTTGTCGGCCCGCTTTTCGGGACCGCCAACGGCGAATTCGGTTCCAACGATCCGCAGCTGATCAGCAAGATTGACCGCGCGCGCTCACTTCCCGACGGGCCGGACCGCAATGCGGCCTACCAATCCATCAACACCCAGATTGTGCAGACGGTCCCCGCAGTTCCCATCGCCTTTCCCATCTCCGCGGTTGCGTTGTCCAGCCGCGTGGTCAGCTACCCCGTCAGCCCCGTCCTCAACGAGGTTTTCAACCAGATCAAGCTCGCCCAATAGCGCGCCCGGCAGATAGCGCGACCGGCAACGAACGCGACCGGCAATAGCGGGGCCGGACGTGAGGGCATTAGGGGCGTGATAAGGATCGCTGGATTTCAGCAACCATCCTCCGGCGCGATACGCTTCAAGCGCTAGGATCGCCGCTACCGGAGTTGGACCGTGACCTTCATTTCGCAGACTCAAGACGCCGACGTCGTTCTCATCGGAGGCGGCATCATGAGCAGCACCTTGGGTGTATTGCTCAAACAACTCGAACCCACGTGGAAGATAGCGCTCTTTGAGCGTCTGGACCGTGCCGGGCTGGAGAGTTCGGACCCGTGGAATAATGCCGGTACCGGCCATTCCGCGTTGTGCGAGCTGAACTACACGCCGCAGGCCAAGGACGGCTCGGTTGATCCGGCCAAGGCCGTCGGCATCAATGAACAATTCCAGCTCTCGCGGCAATTCTGGGCCCATCTGGTCACCAATTCGATGGTCGGGTCGCCGCGGAAGTTCATCAACTCCGTCCCGCACATGAGCTTTGTGGCCGGCGAAGAGAATGTGAAGTTCCTCCGTACCCGCTACGAAGCGCTGAAGCCGAACCCGCTCTTTTCCAGCATGCAGTACAGCGAGGACCACGACGAGATTGCCGGTTGGACACCGCTGGTGATCAAGGGCCGTCCCGCGGACCAGAAGATTGCCGCCACCCGCGCGGCGGAGGGCACCGACGTCGACTTCGGCACGCTGACCCGCGAACTTGTCACCTACCTCTCCGGCAACGGCGTCGAGGTCAACTACGGCACTGAAGTTTCCGACGTCGCGCGCGGCAGTGATGGTCGCTGGGAGATGGCGCTCAAGCACCCGTCCTCCGGTGAGCGCGGGAAAATCCGCGCCAAGTTCGTCTTCATTGGCGGCGGTGGAGGCGCGCTGCAGCTGCTGCAGGCCTCCGGCATACCGCAGGGCAAGGGGTTCGGTGGATTCCCGGTGTCCGGCCAGTTCTTCCGCTGCACGGATCCGCAGATCGCCGCGCAGCACGACGCCAAGGTCTATGGCCAGGCCTCGGTCGGTGCCCCGCCAATGTCCGTTCCGCATATGGACGCCCGCTACGTGGACGGTCAGCGTTCCCTGCTGTTCGGCCCGTATGCCGGCTTCTCCACAAAGTTCCTCAAATCCACCTCCCTGCTGGATCTGCCGCTGTCCATCAGGCCCTCCAACCTGATTCCGATGCTGGCAGTGGGCAAAGACAATCTGTCCCTGGTCAAATACCTTGTCTCCGAGGTGGTGAAAAACCGCGACGCGAAGGTTGAAGCGCTGCGGGAGTACTTCCCGGAAGCCGACGGCGGCGACTGGGAACTCATCACAGCCGGCCAACGCGTGCAGATCATCAAAAAAGACGCCAAAAAGGGTGGGGTGCTGCAGTTCGGCACGGAGGTCATTACCTCCGCCGACGGTTCCATGAGCGCTCTGCTGGGGGCCTCGCCGGGAGCATCCACGGCCGTGCCAATTATGCTGGAACTGCTGCAGCGCTGCTTCCCGCGTAAATTCAGGCACGAATGGCAGGATATTCTGCGCGCGATGATGCCGACCTTGGGCACCAAACTCAACGACGATCCGGACCTGGCAGCGAAGACGATGGCCAGTACGGCGGCCACCTTGGAGCTGGATCCGCACTAGCGGGAACGCCCAACTAAGTAGCAGCACCTGCACGCAAACCACGTTTTGACTGCAGGTGCTGCTACTTAGTTGGGAATGACCATCGGCACACCCCGGGAGTGTAACTATGTACCGCTTGGCTCAACTCTCGCTCGGCAACAGGGCGCTGATCGCGTTGATTACGATCTTCGCGATCGTCTTCGGCGTGATCACGCTCGGCTCGTTGAAACAGGAGCTCATCCCTTCCATCGAGTTCCCGCAGATCACCGTGGTCACCGCTATGCCCGGAGCCTCCCCCGAGGTGGTGGACAAGCAGGTCAGCGAACCGCTGGAAACGGCGCTTAACGCGGTCGAAGGCCTGGAATCGAGCACTTCCACCTCCCGCAACGGTCTCTCCAGCATCAATCTGGCTTTCGCCTACGGCACCAATCTGGACCGCGCCAGGAACCAGATTGACCGGGCGATCTCCAATGTCCGCCAGGTACTGCCGGACAAGGTGGAACCGCAGGCGATCGCGGGCAGTATCAGCGATTTCCCGATTGTCTTCCTCGCCGTTGCCTCGGATAAGCCGCTGAGCGAGCTGAATGCGGATCTGCAGCGGCTGGTGGTGCCTAAGCTGCTGAAGATCGACGGCGTCCGCGGTGCCGACGTGACCGGCGCCAACTCCCAGCACATCGCCATTCTGCCGGATTCCGCCAAGCTGGCCAGCGCCGGAATACCAATCACGGCGATCAGCGACGCACTGAAAAACAACGGTGCGCTGGTGCCCGCCGGGACGCTGACCGAGGACGGAAAATCCTTGTCCGTTCAGATCGGCAGCCCGGTAGACTCCCTGGACGCGATCAAGTCCTTACCGTTGGCAGCTTCCAAGAGCGCACCGGCCGCCGGTGCACCGCTGACCATCGGTGACGTCGCCAGCGTTGCCTTGGCCGATGATGCGACCACCTCGATCACCCGCACCAACGGCAAGGCGACCTTGGCGCTGTCCGTGACCAAAAAGCCCGATGCGGATACGGTCTCTCTTTCGCACCAGATCCAGGCGGAGCTGCCGGAACTGCAGGCTTCCCTCGGTGACAATGCCAAGTTCACCACCGTGTTGGACCAGGCCCCATTCATCGAAAAATCGATCAAGGACCTCGCGACGGAGGGGCTGCTGGGACTTGGCTTCGCCGTCGTCGTTATTTTGCTCTTCCTGCTTTCCGTGCGCTCCACGCTGGTCACCGCGATCTCCATCCCGCTTTCCCTTTTGATCACGTTCATTGGGTTGCGCGCGACGAATTATTCGCTCAATATCCTCACCCTTGGCGCGCTGACAATAGCGATTGGCCGGGTGGTGGATGACTCAATTGTGGTCATTGAGAACATCAAACGGCACTTGAGCTACGGGGAGGACAAGCAGACGGCGATCATGGCCGCGATCCGCGAAGTGGCCGGTGCCGTGACCGCGTCCACGCTGACCACGGTGGCCGTGTTTCTGCCGATCGCGTTTGTCGGCAGCATCGCCGGGGAGCTGTTCCGGCCGTTCGCGCTAACGGTCACCATTGCGCTGCTGGCATCGCTGGCCGTTTCGCTGACCATCGTGCCGGTGCTCGCATACTGGTTCCTGAAGTCCCCGGCCGTGCCTGCAGTCGGCGGTGCTGCCGACGCCGGCACTGGGCTGAGCGGGCGGGCGCTGCTCGCCGCTGTGGAGGAGAAGGAACGCAGGAGCGTGCTGCAGCGCGGGTACCTGCCGATCCTGACTAAGACGCAAAAACACCCGGTGATCACGTTGGCGGCCGGTGCGGTCATTTTGCTGGCAACACTGGCCATGACTCCGCTGTTGCCGACCAATTTGCTGGGCAACAGCGGGCAGAACAGCCTCTCCATCACGCAGAAACTTCCGCCGGGCACGAGCCTGCAGGCAACCTCCGATGCCGCGGCCAAGGTGGAATCGGCGCTCAAAAGCATCGATGGGATCCAAGACATCCAGGTCACCATCGGCAACGCAACCGGTGGTTTCAGCGCCCTGTTTTCGGCCGGCGCTTCCAGTGCATCTTTTCAGGTGGTCACGGATGAAAAAGCCGACCAGACCAAATTGACGGACACCGTCCGGAACCGGCTAAAGGAAATTACGGATGCTGGCACGGTCAGCGTCGGCTCTTCCTCCGGCGGCTTCGGCACGTCCAATACGGTCGATATCAATATCAAGGCCTCCAACTCCGCCGATCTAAAGTCCGCCAGCGACAAAATAGCCGCGGCCATGGCGGGACTACCAGGCGCCGGCGGGATTTCCGCGAACCTCTCCACCTCGCAGCCGGTGGTCCAGGTCAGTGTGGACCGGGCTAAGGCGGTGGCCGCCGGACTCAATGAACAGCAGGTGGCCGGGCTCCTGGCAGCCACTCTCTCGCCGCTGCCCGGTGGAACCGTGCGGATTGACACGATGGACTACCAGGTGCAGATCGGCACCGGCACGGCCTTTTCGAGCATCGACCAGCTCCGCGCCGTGCAGCTGCCAACGGCCTCCGGTGCCGTGGCCTTGGCCAGTGTCGCGACGGTGGAACAGGTCCAGGCGCCGGTCTCGATCACCAGTTCCAATGGCCAACGCAGCGCCCGCGTTTCAATCACTCCCACGGGAAACAACCTCGGCACTCTCAGCTCGGACGTCAAAAACCGGCTTGCCGCCGTCGACCTTCCCGCCGGTGCCACTGCCGTGATCGGCGGGGCCAGCACGCAGCAGGCGGAGTCCTTCAATCAGCTGGGGCTAGCCATGCTGGCAGCGATTGCCATTGTCTACATCATCATGGTGGCCGCGTTTAAGTCGCTGATTCAGCCGTTGATTCTGCTGGTGTCCATTCCGTTCGCGGCCACCGGCGCCATTGTGCTGCTGCTGGTCACCGGCGTCCCGCTGGGCCTGCCGTCGCTGATCGGGATGCTCATGCTGGTGGGGATCGTGGTCACCAACGCCATTGTGCTGATCGACCTTATTAACCAGTACCGCAGGCCCTCCGGCGACCGGCCGGGAATGACCGTGGCGGACGCGATTGAACACGGCGCCCGGCAGCGCCTGCGGCCGATCCTGATGACCGCACTGGCGACGATTTTCGCGCTGACCCCGATGGCACTGGGGGTTACCGGCGGCGGCGGCTTCATCTCACAGCCGCTGGCCATTGTGGTGGTGGGCGGTCTGGTGTCCTCCACGGCACTGACCCTGATTCTGGTTCCGGTGCTGTACCGGCTGGTCGAGGGTCGCAGGGAGCGTCGCGAGCTGCTGGCAGGTCCGCAGCGCGCGCAGCGGACGGGAGCACAAGCCGGCGGGTCTGGTACCAACGGGTCTGGTAGCGGCGGGCCTGGTAGCGGCGGCTCGGGCTCCGACGGCTCGGGCTCCGACGAGGCCGGTTCCGGCGGGGCCGGTTCCGGCCGGCCTGGTTCCAACGGCTCTGGTCCCAACGGGGCCGGCTCTGAAGGGGCTGTAGCAACGGCGGGCTACGCCTCGCAGGATTGGACCACCGGCGCCATCCCCAAAGTCCGCGGACGCCGCGCCGCCGGCTGACCCTCCTGCCCCAACTGAGTCGCACTTGCGGCACTCATTTCGCGTTATGAGTGCCGCAAGTGCGACCCAGTTGCGGGCGGAGAGACCAAACTGTGGATAACGGGCCACGCCGGCCGGACATTTGCCATCATGGGCACATGCGACCTCCACTTCCGCTTCCTGATCCTTTGGATCGTGAACCTTTCACGCTACAACGCGGTCTGGACGCCGGAGTCAGTTACGGCAGGCTGCGGAACCGCCGTTTTAGCCGCCCCAGCCGGGGCATCAGAGTTCCGGAAGACGACGGCCGCCCCAGCCGGGGCATCGAAGTTCCCGAAGACGACGACGGCCATAAACTGGCGATGCTGGCGGCGCCGCTGTCGCAGGTGACCGGGCGTTCCGCCGTCGCCCATGAAAGCGCTTTCGTAATGTGGAAGTTCCCCGGTTTCCTTCCCGGTGCCGAGGGGTCAAGCGTCCACATTGCCCGGCCCGACACGGCTGCCATCGTCCGGCGCCGAGGCGTCATCGGACACCGGGGACAGTTCTTCGACGACGAAGTCACCTGTCTGAACGGCGTGTGGATTACCACAAGGACGCGGACCTGGCTGGATATCTCCCGCCGGATGAGCGTGGACGAGCTCACCGTCGTTGCCGACCATCTGATTCGCATCCCACGGCCCAGGTTTGAGCCCCGGTCCGTTCCCTATGCGACTGTGGCAGATCTGGCCGACATGCTCGACCGGCACCAAGGGACCCCGGGCATCCGCAAGGCGAGACTGGCGTTGCAGCAGGCCCGCATCGGCGCCGATTCTGCGCCCGAAACCCGGCTGCGCCTCGCCGTCGTCCGGGCTGGACTGCCGGAACCAGAGCTGAACCGCGGCCTCGAGCTCGGGAATGCTACCCGGGAGCCGGACTTGTCCTTCCCGCTGTACCGGGTCGCGGCCGAGTATGACGGCAGCAGCCATTCCGAATCAGATCAGGTGGTCCGGGACATCCGCCGCGAAGAGGACTTTGCCGCGGGCGGCTGGATCCAGGTGCGGATTTCGAAGCGGCACATGGCTGATGACGCCAAAGCGGCCGTGTCGAAAATCCGCGCCGCGTTGCTGTCCCGCGGCTGGTCCCCGGCCGGCCCAACTGGGTAGCAGCACCTGCAGCTAAAATGCGAAATGGGTGCCTCAAGTGCTACTCAGTTGGGAGAGGTTGGGTGACCAGGGACGCTGTCGGCAGGGTGGGACCGAAGGCGAGCCGCGGGACGAAATACAGGCCGACGGCGCCGACAAGCCCGGTCACGCCGCAGATGGTCCACACCGTAAAGTACCCGGCAAGCGACCCGGCAGTTCCGGTGTCCGCACCGGCCAAACCGCCGGCCCCGAGCGCATGGCCGGCGAGTGCGATGCCGAAAATACAGGAGGCGAAGGAGCCGCCGATCGTCTTGGTGGCGTTCGTCAGCCCGGCCGCCATTCCCGTGTGCGTCAACGGTGCCGCCGCAGCGGCGGCGGAGGGCAGCGCGGCAACCAGCGCCCCGGAGCCAAGGCCCGCCACCACCATATTGAGCATCACCTCGGTCAGGCTGGAATGGAAGGGGAGGAACATTAGGTATCCGATTCCCACCAGCATAGCGGCGACGATCAGCGTGATCCTCGGTGTGCTGATCCGGGCAGCAGCGGGAAACAGCAGCGCCCCCACCAACAATGCCAGGACATACACCCCGATCAGCACAGACACCATGCCGGAGCCAACCCCGAGTCCGTAGCCCACCAGGTCCGGGTCGGTCCTCGCGAAGGTGGACAGCGGGGCCTGCGCTCCCAGGACAGAGACGCCAAAGAGGAAGGCCGTAAATTGGACAGGCCACATGGACGGCTGCCGGAGCATCCTGATGTCCACCAACGGGTCCTTGTGGCCGAGTTCGTGCCGGGTAAACGGGATCAGCGAGAGAATGCCCAGCACGACGGCGGCCCATGCCCACCAGGTCTGCGGCCCGTTAATGCGCATAAAGGTAAGGCCTGCGGTGATCAGCAGCAGCGCGAGACTGAGAACGGCAAGGCCCGCCGTATCGACCGAGCCACCGGTGCGGCCCAACGATTCCGGCACGCCGAAGAGAATGACAAAGAAACAAGCGGTGGCACACACGGCCGGAACCATGAGCGTGATCCACAGCCGGCCCGGCAGCGCTCCGCCAATAAAGCCACCGGACAGTGCTCCGACAATGACACCAAATTCCAGTCCCGCCACCAATAGTCCGGCAGACTTGCGAGTGAGCGCAGCCCCATCCGGCCGACTATGACAACGGCTGAAGACCAGCGCAATCTCCAACGGCAGCCACACCACATAGAACCCCTGCAGAGCCCACGCGAACAAGAAAACCCAGAACCCCGGGGCGAACGCAACCCCCCAGCTGGCCAGTGCAGTCAGTGCCGTGGAAACGAGCAGGATCCGCTTATGTCCGTACATATCGCCGAGTTTGGCCAGCACCGGAACCACCAGGGCACTAACCATCAATTGCGCGGCTTCCAACCAATTGACGTCCGCATCCCGGATGTTCAAAGCCCGGGCAATATCGGTCAGCAGCGGCGTGTAATACCCCTGCAGTACCCCGCTGGTCAGTTCCACCAGAAATAGAAAACCCACGATGCTTCCCGCCGGGCCTAAAACCCTCAGTCTCATCCGTTCCCCTTCGAAGGCCGCAGCACGCTGCCCGTGCCGCTGGGTCGCGGAGGTCGCGGAGCCACAGCGCATATTGATTGCATCCTAGACGGCGGCGCGTCACTATGGGTGCAACCGGGAACATTTAGCCAATACGTCGTGTTGACGGGTATATTAGATGCAAACGTATATAAATTTCCGGGCCCGCAGTCCGGGTTGAGAGGATTTCCCGTGCAGATCGGCATTTTCAGCGTCGGAGACATCACGACGGATCCCACTACCGGCGTAACACCCAATGAGCATGAGCGCATTAAGGCCATCACCACGATCGCCAGGCACGCCGAGGACGTGGGGATGGATGTCTTCGCTACCGGCGAGCACCACAACCCGCCGTTTTATCCCAGCTCCCCCACCACCATCCTTGGCTACATTGCTGCGCAGACGGAAAAAGTTATTCTCTCTACGGCCACCACGCTGATCACCACCAATGATCCGGTGAAAATCGCGGAGGACTTTGCCATGCTCCAACACCTCGCTGACGGCCGGGTGGATCTGGTCCTGGGCCGCGGCAACACCGCCCCGGTCTACCCGTGGTTTGGGAAAAGCATGCAGGACAGCGTAGAGCTCACGGTGGAGAACTACTCCCTGCTGCGTCGGCTCTGGGACGAAGAGGTAGTGAACTGGCAGGGCAAATACCGCACGCCGCTGCACGCTTTTACCGCCACCCCGCGCCCGCTCGACGGCGTCGCCCCCTTTGTCTGGCACGGTTCCATCCGCACACCGCAAGTGGCCGAAATAGCTGCATACTACGGGGACGGATTCTTCGCGAACAACATTTTCTGGCCCAAAGAGCACTATCAGCAGCTGATCGGTCTGTACCGCGAACGTTACGAACATTACGGACACGGCCATGCGGATCAGGCCATTGTGGGACTCGGCGGCCAGTTCTTCATTCGCCGCAATTCGCAGGACGCCGTGCGGGAGTTCCGGCCGTACTTCGACAACGCGCCCGTTTACGGGCACGGGCCGTCCATGGAGGACTTCACCTCCCAGACACCGCTGACGGTCGGCAGTCCCCAGGAGCTCATCGACAAGACGCTTACGTTCCGCGAGTTCTACGGCGACTACCAGCGCCAGCTTTTCCTGGTGGACCACGCCGGGCTGCCGCTGAAGACCGTCCTGGAGCAGCTGGATCTATTCGGCTCCGATGTCCTGCCCACGCTCCGAAAGGAATTCGCCGCCCGGAAACCCGCGCACGTTCCGGACGGTCCCACCTTTGCCGCACGAAAGGCAGCCCGCGACGCACGCACGGCGGCGGGCACGACGGCGGCGCACCAGTCGGCGGGCACGGCGGCTGACGGTTTGGTCGGCACAGTGCCGGCAGAAGAGCGAGAAGCGTGAGTTCTGCAATGTCACACCGCCAACTGGCAACCGATGCCTGGGAATCGTTGTTCCGCGCGCAGGTCAGTGTTGCCCGTAAGCTGCAGTCGGACCCTGCCTTCAAAAACGTGAACATGCGTGAATACGACGTGCTGTTCAATCTCTCCCGCTGTCCATCCGGCTGGCTCCGGCTCAATGAACTCTATGACCACGTGCTGCTCAGCCAGCCCAGCATCAGCAGAATGGTCGACAGGCTGGAGCAGCAGGGCCTGCTTCAACGCAAAACTGTTGCCGAAGATCGCCGCGGCGTGCTGATCGGATTAACAGACGCAGGACGGCAGCTACAGCGGGATATCGGCCGCGACCACGTCCGGGACATCAATGGACTGGTAGGTTCAGCCCTGACCGATGCAGAACTCACGCAGCTGAAGAAACTGACCGATAAGCTGCGTAAATCCGTCCTGGGTCTTCCGGATTAGGTTCCGGAAGGTCGACTTCCACAGCCCCACCATGAGGATGCAGATGAGCACGCTATGAACGGATTCCGCGCCGAAAGCATGCCCGATCAGACGGGACGCCACGTCGTCATCACGGGCGCCAACAGCGGACTCGGATTCCAGGCGAGCCTCGCCTTCGCCGCCAAGGGCGCCCGCGTCACCCTCGCCTGCCGAAATCCTGAACGCGGCGAGGCCGCGCTGGCCCAACTGCGCGAAACCACCGGCTCCACCCAGTGTGACGTGCGTCCGCTGGATCTGGGCAGCCTGAAGTCAATCCGCGCCTTCGCGGCCGACTGGTCCGGCCCGCTGGACGTGTTGATCAACAATGCCGGGCTGATGGCCACTGCGCGTGCAACAACGGCAGATGGCTTCGAACAGCAGCTGGGCATCAACCACCTGGGTCACTTCGCTCTGAGCGGCCTGTTGCTCCCGGCCCTGCGGACAGCGACGGCGGCCCGCGTCGTCGTCGTCTCCAGTTTGGCGCACAAACGCGGCGCCATCGATTTTGATGATCTGATGAGCCAGAGCCGCTACCGCCGCTGGCGTGCCTACAGCCAGAGCAAAATCGCCAACCTTTATTTTGCGATGGAGTTCGGCCGGCGGCTTCAGGCACACGATGACCGTGTTGTGGTCGCAGCCGCTCACCCGGGCCTAGCGAACACCAATCTTCCAGCAAGTATGGGGCGTAACTCAATGGGCATCGCCACAGGCGTGTTCATGCGGTTGATGGCCCAACCTGGCCAGTGGGGCGTGCTGCCCGTACTTTACGCAGCCGCAGCGGCCGACGTAACCAATGGCGATTTTTACGGCCCGAATGGGCCAGGCGAAACCCGCGGCGAGGTCACGATGGTGGCTCCCGCGGCCCGGGTCGCGGACCTGCTCGTGGCCCGCCGGCTTTGGGATGCCAGCGAGCAGCTCACCGGCGTGGCATTTGCAGATCTACCGCCGGTTTAACAGGTCTCAGAAATACCTCGCCGCATGCACGGTCTCCATTACCGCTTGAACTTCCGCGCCTACTCTGTGGCCCTCCTCCCGGACTGTGCCCTTCGCTTTCACGAGGAAGAGCATCGGGGCCAAGGCATGCGTAAAGCCTGCTGCGATGAGTGCTTCGGCTTTCGCCGCCGTTCCTGCAACAACGATGCACGGTGGCGGCCCCTGCATGAGCCGCAGCAGCCCGGGTGAACCGAGCCTGGAAAGTTTTTCAAAATACTTTTCCACAGGGGCCGTTTTTGGGGTCTTTTTGTCCTGGTGATGTCGGTGTCTCTTCGTAGCCTTGGAGTAGTTGGAGATCGGGAGGATTTCCTGGTTTTCTTACCGGTGCAGGTGGCCGGTACAGACGGCCGGTGTGGGTTGCCGGGTTCGGGTGTTGAGGGGTGGTGGGTGGTGTGGAGATTGATCGGGAGAATCTGGCTCGGGTGCTGGCTGCGGTCACGGCGAAGTATCCGCATCGGCTCGAGCGCTCGGGCCTAAGCACCGGCCCGGTCCCTGGCAATGGCCCTGCCACCGGCCCTGCCCCTGCCGCAGTTCCGGGGACCGGCCCTGCCACCGGCTCCGGTCCTGTTCCCGTCCCTGGCACTGTTCCCGGGACCGGCCAGCCCGACGACGACGGGACCGACCGGCCCGACGACGCCGCCGGTACCGGCGGGTCCGATGCCGGCGGTGCCGCCAACCCGGGTGTTTCCGCTGGTTTGCCGGTTTCTGGGGTACCGGTTGATGGTCCGGTTGGGGAGGCTCTGTTTGTGGTGGGGCCGTCGGCGGGGATCGTGGGACGGTTGGAGCAGGTGAACGTGTTGTTGGCGGAGGTTTTGGGGACGGATCCGCAGGCGGTGTCGCAGGAGGCGTGGCTGTCGATTATTGGTGCGGCTGAGAGTACGCGGCGTCGGTTGGATGCGGTGTATCTGCACAGTGTCGCGGCCGCTGATCAGTGCGGGGCCGCGGGGTTGTCCGGGATCGGGACGAAGAATATGCGTGAGTATCTGGTGCATGGGGTGGGGGTTGAACCGGGGCGGGCGAAAGCCGATGTGGAAGCGGCCCGCGCCATCCACACCAACACCAACGGCAACAGCAACGGCACCAACAAGGGTAAGGGTAGGGGTTCTGGTTTTTTGGTCCGTGAGGTGGTGTTGGGGGCGGGGCCGTTGGCGTCGTTGGGTTCCCGGTTGGCGGTGGGGGATGTTACGGCCGGGCATGTGCGGACCGGGGTGCGGGTGTTGGAGAAG
>NZ_JADNYM010000008.1 GCF_015708085.1 Arthrobacter terrae
AAAGACAACCCCGGCACCGGCTGGACCGTCACCCAACCCAGCCCCGGCACCTTCATCCACACCTCACCCACCGGCCGGACCTACACCAAAAACCCCCAACCCCCACCCTTCTAAGACCAACCCGTGCAACGTCACACCACCCAGCGACGAGCTCGCCCGTTCCGCCACTCCGGCGGGCCGACGCTGTCGTGGTATCACCGCAGGCTCACCCGTCCTGACACTACGGTGCAGGCACTGTCCTTGTACTGCGGTTGGCTGGCTGGCCGGTCCTGATTTGTCCTGGTACTACAGGGCAGGAACTGTTCGTGGCCTGACGACTAACCAAAGGGAAGCGATCAGCAGGGCAATACAACCGGCCATAACGGCACCCATGGGGGTCGCGCTGCCAACGCCGAGCAGTCCGACTACGGGGGAGATGAGGCCGGCCACGCCAAATGTTGCCGCGCCGAGCAGAGAAGCCGCCGTTCCTGCTTGATGTCCATGGTTCGAGAGTCCAAGAACCTGGATGCACGGGAAGACAAAGCCGGTGGCCATGATGTAGAACCACAGCGGCACTATCACGCCCCACAGACCAAGATGGAACTGATCAAAGACCACGATCAACACAGCCATCAGCAGCTGGATGATACTGGCCGCGGCGATCACCCATTGCGGGCCCAGCCTGCGCAGCAGCCGGGCAGAGGTCTGCACGCCGGTCACGATGCCGAGCGAATTTATTCCGAAGAGCAAACCGTACTGCTGCGGTGAAAATTCGTAAATCGTCTGAAAGAGGAAGGGAGAGGCGGAGAGGTAGGTGAATAAACCGCCGAAATTCAGTCCGCCAACCATCAGCGTGCCGACGAAGATCCTATCCGCGAAGAGGATCCGGTAGCGCTGGCGCATGGTTGATCCGGAGCGTCGTCGCTGTTCGATGGGCAGTGTCTCGACGATCAGGAAGGACGCCGCCATTAGCACGATAAGTCCGTAGGAGGCCAAGAACCAGAAAATGCCGGGCCATGCCATTATGCCCAGCAGCTGGGAACCGATGACCGGCGCCAGGATGGGCGCCATTCCGTTCACCAGAGCCAGCCGGGAGAGCATTCTGACAAGCGGGTAGCCGCTGAATAGATCACGGACCATGGCCATCGCTACGACGCCACCGCCGGCAGCGCCGATTCCCTGCAGGACGCGGAACACGCCCAGCATGGTGATATCCGTGGACAGCGCGGCTCCCACCGAGGCCAGCACATGAACGGCCGTCGCCAGGATCAGCGGCATCCGGCGTCCAAATTTGTCGCTGAATGGCCCTACCACCAGCTGACCAACGGCAAAACCGATGGTGGTCGCCGTTAGCGTGAGCGCAATCGACGTGGCGCTGGCGTTGAGGTCCTGTTCCAGGATGGGGAACGCCGGCAAATAGAGGTCAACTGTGAAAGGTCCAAGAGCCGTGAGCAGGCCGAGGACCAGGATGTAGACAAATTTCTGCCGATGCGATAATGCGTCGCCGGGATGGATATGCGAGCTCAAAAAAAGAATCCTCAGATGTATGGGAAGCCATCGCGTGGGGGTGGCCAGTCACTATGCTGGTAGTTCAGTGGCCACCTGCTGGCAATTCGAAAGCAGAACGGCCAAGTCCTCATAGTAGGGCCTGAGTCAGTGGAGGAGAAAGTGATGGAATCCGAACAAGGAGCAGCCGCACCCAAACGGGGCAAGGTTATTGGGGTCACCATTGCAGCGGCACTCGGGGGACTCCTATTTGGGTTCGACACGGCGGTCATTAACGGAGCCAACGAGGCGATTCGTGAGGAGTTCTCACTTGATCCTGCGGTATTGGGATTTGTCGTTGCCGTGACTCTGCTCGGGTGCGCGGCCGGCGCCTGGTTTGCCGGTCAGTTGGCTGACCTATGGGGCCGGAAAAAAGTCATGGTGTTGGCCGCCATTCTCTTCGTCGCGAGCTCGTTGGGCGCAGGCCTCGCATTCGCCGCTTGGGACTTGATGATCTGGCGCTTTATCGGCGGTTTGGCAATTGGTACCGCATCGGTGATTGCTCCGGCCTACATTGCCGAGGTGGCGCCGGCTCGGATGCGCGGTGCGTTGGGATCGTTGCAGCAGCTGGCCATCACCTCGGGAATTTTTCTGGCGTTGCTCTCGGATGCCTTCCTGGCCGACTCCGCCGGGAGCGCCATGGACCAGTTCTGGCTTGGTCTGCCCGCATGGCGTTGGATGCTGCTGGTGGGTGTGATCCCGGCCGCCGTCTACGGTGGGCTGTCACTGGGAATCCCGGAATCCCCGCAGTATCTGCTGCGGGTGGGACGGGTCGACGAGGCGCGAAGGGTCATCGTCAACGTCATTGGAAGCCGTAACCCTGATGCGCGGATCAAAGATATACAGGACAGTTTCGAGCGCGAAGATAAGTCGAGTTTTCGGGAATTGCGTGGTCCAATGCTGGGCCTGCAGCCCATTCTTTGGGTAGGCATGGCCGTGGCGGCGCTCCAGCAGCTGGTGGGCATTAACGCCATATTTTATTACTCGAACACTCTTTGGCAGTCGGTGGGCTTCAGTGAAAAGGACTCCTTTACGACGTCGGTTATTACCGCGATCATCAATGTCGCCTTGACATTCGTGGCCATTTTCTTTGTTGACAAAGTGGGGCGCACCAAGCTTTTACTGATTGGCTCGGTGGGAATGTTCCTTGGTCTGCTGGCGGCGGCAATTTCCTTTTCGCAGGCATCCGGCAGTGGCGATAATATTTCGTTGCCGGCGCCGTGGGGTGCAGTAGCCCTGGTGGGTGCGAATGTCTTTGTTATTTTCTTCGCGGCCACTTGGGGGCCGGTGATGTGGGTGGTGCTGGGCGAGATTTTCCCAAACCGCATCCGCAGCATGGCTCTGGGCCTGACGGCAATGGTCAACTGGATCTTCAATTTCATTGTGACGTTGTTGTTTCCGATTCTCAGCGCGGCGGTGGGACTTGGCTATGTCTACGGCGGCTTTGCGCTGTTTGCCGCATTGTCCTTCTGGTTTGTGAAAACGGCAATGCCCGATGTCAGCGGCCGCGAGCTCGAGGACAAGGGCAAGCTGATCAAGGCATGAGTTGTCGTGGCGCTTTGCACCGGTGCCGGGGCCAGCTGGCACCGGCACCGCATGGCTCGATGGTAATTTTGAGAAGTAAGGCGCCGGAACGATCGGTGCTACGTGCACGTGCGGCCAGCACGTCTGCAGGTTCCAACGATGGAGGCGGTTCCGATGAGTAGTGCTCGACACGCCAAGGCCGGTACCCTGGAAGCTTATTCCGCGGGTACCGGGTCCACCCTGATGGGTGCGCTTAAGCTGGTGTCCCGACTGGTCCCCAAGCAACTTAACGATGAATTGGCGCTGGCCAAGGCGGAGCTTAAACGCAAGGGCATGGCCCTGGGCATCGCGTCGGCAATTTTCGCGGTCGCGCTGGTCTTTCTGGCCCTCCTGGTGGTTGCCTTGATAGTGGCCGGCATCATGGGGCTCGCAACGGTCATGCCGGCGTGGCTGGCCGCTCTATTGGTGGCAGCACTGTTCTTAGTGTTGCTGCTGATTGCTGGATTGGTTGGGTACCTCAGGCTTAAGAAGGCTCTACCGCTCAAACCGGAGCAGGCTTTGACCGGCATGCGCTACGACGTCGCCATTGCCAAGGAGGGCGGCAAGTTTAACGTATCGACGATGGTCGCCAAGCCGATAAGCAATGCGGAAGCGAAAGCCAAGAAGGCGGAGAAGGTGGCGAAGGCCAAGCGTGCCAAGGCCCAGAAGGAAGCCAAAGCAGTTCAGAACGGTCCTGCTCCGAGCGAGCACGATCTCAGCGCACGGACCGCGGCGCGGCGTGAACATTTGCTCGCGCTGCGTGCCACTATCATTGCCCGCGCGGACATCCGTAAGGACGCGCGTGTGCTGTGGCAAAACGCCAAAATTACGGCCGACGACGCCGCCGCAGACACGCGCCACAAGTTTGCTGAGCTCTCGGGCACGACTGCAGTTGAAACGGCCAAGGAACGTTGGTTCCCTGCCGGTGTCTTTATGGTTTCGACCACCGTGCTGGTTGTCCTCCTGAGAAAGCTGATCCGGAAGTAGCAAGCTGGACCACGAGGTGCAGAGAGGGGCAGCGTGAGGCTGATCGGTGCGGGTGCCCGAAGGGGTGCAGCCCTGACGGACCACGAGGTGGTCTTCACCGTCCCCAATCTACTCACGGTGCTCCGTTTTCTCGGCGTCCCGTTGTTCATGTGGCTCGTTCTGGCCCGGGAGCAATACGGCTTTGGGGTTCTGGTCCTGGCGATCATGGCATGCACGGACTGGGTGGACGGGTACGTGGCGCGCCGTTTTGACCAGATGTCCAGGCTTGGCCGGGTGCTGGACCCGATCGCGGACCGGTTGGCGCTGACTGCCGTGGCGGTCACGCTGGTGATTGCCGGGATTGCTCCGTGGTGGCTGCTGGCCGCGCTCGTTATTCCCGATGCGATTCTGCTGGTGCTGTGCATCGTCTTTTTCCGTTGGCACCCCGACCTGCCCGTCAGCGTCCTGGGCAAGGTCAGGATGGCGGCGTTGCTGCTGGGAACTCCTCTGCTCCTGCTCGCCAAGGCGGTGGGATCGGAGCCTAATGCGCTCCAGGTTGCCGCCTGGTTCTTCCTGATCATTGGCATTGCCGGGCATCTCATTGCGGCCGTGAGCTATTTCCGCGCCATCGTGGAAAAGCACCGCCGGGAACCGAGGCCCAAGGGTGCGGCGGCAGAAGGCAGACCAACATGATGTGGGTAGCCATCGCCTGCGCAGTGGCGGGAGCTTTCTTTCTGGCCTTCGGCGCACAACGTCAGGGCAGCGCGGTTCAGGCTAACACCGGCGGGTTGGCTTTGGGCGGAAACGGATTTCTGCGGCTGCTGCGCAATCCACGTTGGGTGCTCGGCCTGTTGCTGTTGGGCGCCGGTACAGCGCTGAATGTGGTGGCCCTAACGCTGGGTACGCTAGTGGTGATCCAGCCGATCGGCGCCATCGCACTGGTGATCACCACCATAGTTAATGCCAAGGACCAAGGCATCAGACTCAACCGGGGCACCGTTGTGTCAATTTCTTTATGCGTTACCGGCAGCGGGGTGTTCGTCCTCCTCGCCGTGAATGTGGTTCGGGAAAACACCCATGTCACAGTTGTGGAGGAACTGACGGTCGTGCTGCTGCTCGCCGTCGTCGTCGGCATTCTCGGCTCCTGCATGGTCCTGTTTAAACACCGGTTGAAGGCCTTCTTTTACATCCTTGGCGCCGGCGTACTCTTCGGCTTCGTGGCGGTGTTGACCCGAATAATTTCCAAGCAGCTTTTCGACCCGAACGGGCTGTTTCTACTGAATCTGCAGTGGTACTCCATTCTGGCGATCGCGACGGCCGCCGGCCTTGGCTCCTGGTTCGTGCAGAATGCCTATTCCAGTGGCCCCCCGGACCTGGTGATTGCCGGGCTGACCGTGATTGATCCTATGGTGGGCATTGCCATCGGGATCAGCATCCTGGGTGAATTGCGTCCGGATGTCCCCGCCGTGGTCGCAATTGGCATGGTTGGGGCTGCTTTGCTTGCTATCGTGGGAGTCGTCGCGCTGTCCAGGCACCATCCGGATGTGGTCAAAAAACGGGACGAAGCCCGAAGTGACCGCAGGAAGGGCTCGCGGAAAACCGTGAAGCGGTAGCTGCGAAAGTTGCAGCAGCAGGACAGGACCGAGGAGCACGACAGTACCGCAGAAGCACCGCAGTACCGCAGGAGCACCGCAGTAACGCAAAAGCACGACGGCGCCGGAAGCCCGAAGTGCGCCGGTCCGCCAGGAACCGGTCCAGTGAGAAGCCACCAGGAGTAATTTCAGTGACATCCGCACAAAGCACCGAGCCGCAGCAGAAGCCGCAGGCCAGCGCTCAGCCTACGACCCGACCCGTTGCGCGGGCCAGTGCGGCGGCCCGGGCTCAGACGAAGCCGCTGACAATATTGATTGCTGCGGACACTTATGCTCCGCAGATCAATGGTGCAGCGATGTTCTGCTACCGACTGGCCAAAGGATTGACCGGCCGCGGGAACGACGTCCATGTGCTCGCCTGCCGCGCCGACAAGGGCAAGAGCTTTACCGAAGTCCGTGATGAAGGACAAATACACCGGCTTCGTGCGCATTCGGTGCCGACTCACGAATATTTTAGGGTTTGTCTTCCGTGGGAAATCAAAAAGGACATCGCGCTGCTGTTCGATCGGATCAAGCCCGACGTCGTCCATGTCCAGAGTCATTACATGATTGGTGAGCAGGTCGTCTACGAAGCCCAGCGCCGCGGCATCCGGATCATAGCCACCAATCACTTCATGCCGGCGAACCTGAATCCCTTCCTGCCATTCCCGCAGTGGCTCAAAGACATCATCGCCCGTGTTTCCTGGCGGGACATGGGCAAGGTAATGGGCCGAGCCGACGTTGTTACTACCCCCACACCATTGGCTGCCAAGGCCATGGCGGAGCGTGCACTCCTGCCCCGGGTGCTGCCGCTGTCCAACGGCATAGACTCCGCCGCTTATGAGCTACAACCGGGAGAAGTGATTGAGCGCCATCGGTACCCGACCGTTCTCTTCGCCGGTCGGCTGGCGGAAGAGAAGCACGTCGATGTCCTGATCGATGCGGTGGCCAAGACACCGTCCGAGCTCAACGTCCGGCTGGAAATCGTGGGTGGTGGTGAGGTGAAAGCTGCCCTCCGAACGCAGGCCGAACGTCTGGGTCTGAAGGACCGGGTGAAGTTTTTCGGACTGGCTAGTGATGAGGACCTGCGCAAGGCCTACATCCAGGCGGATCTCTTTTGCATGCCGGGAACCGCCGAGCTGCAGTCATTGGTAACACTGGAAGCCATGAGCGCTTCGACCCCTGTGGTGTTGGCCGATGCCATGGCGCTTCCGCACCTGGTGGACCAAGGTGTAAACGGCTACCTATTCACACCCGGAGACAGCAACGATCTGGCGCGCAAGATAACGACGATTCTGCAGCTTCCACCGCAGGAACGGGCAGCCATGGGGGAGGCCAGCCACGCGATGGTCGAAAAACACAGCATCGCGCAGACGCTGGACACCTTCGAGGACCTGTATCGCGGCGGCTCGTATAACGACTATGCCGATCAGGCCTAGAAGCGCGGTTAGGCGCGGCAAATGTGCTGATCATGCCGGCGGACTATTAGGATGGCTAAGTCAGTCATTGACGTGACGGGCATGGGGCTATAGCTCAGCTGGTTAGAGCGCGGGACTCATAATCCTTAGGTCCTCGGTTCAAGTCCGAGTAGCCCTACTGAAAACGCCCGGAAGACCCGGTCCCATTGGGGGCCGGGTCTTCCGGCGCTTTTCACTGTGTTTGATATGCGGTCCCAGGTACCCTGGAGTCCAGGTGGAGAGGCCGGGAAGCCAGACTATGGCTGTGCAGACCGCTGGCCGTAAGACAATGAGTTGGTGTTGGCCTCCGGTGCAGCGATCCAGTGGCCAGTCGCAGCTACGCAGCAGTCTTCTGCCAAGCCTTGATGCTGACCAAAAGGGATTCCAAGCTGATTCGCATGAAGGCTGGGTGAAGCAGCCCCATGACAAGCCCGAGAATGAGCAGGGCGATCATCCTCCCAAATTAAATTAAACGATTTTCGCGCCGTTCGGTGGGATATGCCTGGTGAAACTCAGGTCAGAAAAACTCTTCATAAATTTCTCCTATCGACAGCAGTGGTGCGTCCGGCAGGCTTGCTGAACAGACCATTCAGGCCCATGTAAGCAGTGCGTCAGAGCAGTTCTCCCCAAGGTGTATGCGGTTGCCGCTCTGGACGAGATGAAGTCTCTGGTCCGAACGCACCGGGGAAGACTTTGCTGCCGCGGCCTATCTGCGGTATGTTACTGATGAGTAACAAGCTCCGAACCGTTGATCCGCGAAGTAATCCCGGATCACAATTGATCACGAGCGAAGGAACGCCGATGCCTAAGGCCATTGACCTCAATAATCTCCCTTACGCCGATGGGGATTTCTATTCATTTGAGGATCTCCTCACTGGCGCGGAGCGGGAGCGCCTGCAGGAGGTCCGGGACTTTCTGACCAAGGAAGTCCGTCCGATTGCCGTGGACTGCTGGAACCGTGCCGAGTTCCCAATGGACATTATTCCCAAGCTTGCCGAACTGGACATGGTGAGTCCCGTCCGCCGGCAGGGCTATTCGAATGTTTTTGCCGGCATGGTGCACGCCGAGTTCACGCGTGCTGATGCCTCGATTGCCACGTTTATGGGAGTCCATGACGGGCTCTTCACCGGTTCCATTGAGGAACTCGCATCGGAAGAGCAGAAGGCGGCGTGGCTGCCGGACATCTACTCGCTGAAGAAAATCGGGGCGTTCGGACTGACCGAACCGTTGGGCGGCTCGGATGTTGCCGGTGGGACCAGGACCACTGCCCAGCGTGAGGGTGACAGCTGGATCCTGAACGGTGCGAAGCGGTGGATCGGTAATGCGACCTTCTCTGACTGGGTGGTCATTTTTGCCCGTGACGTGGCCGATAACCAAGTCAAGGGGTTCCTTGTGGACACGAAGACCGAAGGTTACGCAGCAAGCAAGATCGAAAATAAGATCTCCCTGCGGACTGTACAGAATGCCGATATTACCCTGACCAATGTGGTGGTTTCGGATGACTTCAAACTGGCCGGGGCGAACAGCTTTCGCGACACTAACAAGGTGCTGAAGGTGACTCGGCTGGGCGTGGCATGGCAGGCCGTCGGACAGCAGCTCGCTGCCTTCGACGTTGCCCGCAGGTATGCGGTTGAGCGCCAGCAGTTCGGTCGCCCGCTGGCATCCTTCCAGCTGGTGCAGGATCAGCTGGTTCAGATTCTGGGTAATGCGGTCAGCTCGATGGGCATGATGATCCGCCTCGCGCAGCTGGAGGACGCGGGTGTGGCCAAGGACGAGCAGTCAACGCTGGCCAAGGCCTTCACCACCGCCCGTATGCGGGAGAGCGTTGCCTTGGGCCGCAGCATTCTTGGCGGTAACGGCATCGTCACGGACTACGGGATGGCCAAGATTTTCGCGGATGCCGAAGCGATTTACTCTTACGAGGGAACCCACGAAATCAACACCCTCGTGACAGGCCGGGCCATTACCGGTATTTCCGCGATCGTTTAGGGCGGATGGAGCGGGAGCAGGACTGAGGGCCGCCGGTCGAGGATGAACTGAAGTGGATCCAGGTAGACCTGGCCACGCCGTACACCCCAGTGCAGGCAGCCCGCCGGCGGACAATGGCTGCTTACTGCGAGGATGCCGACGGGCTGACCGATGACGACGGTGGTTCCCTCTGGAAGCGGGCTGTCTACCGGCTCGAAGCTGCTGCGAAGACCGGGTGTGTGTTCAATGGTGACGACGGTGCGGTCGACCACCCAGCCGGAAAAGACCACTGTTCCATTGGCTGGTGCCAGGATTGGGGTTCCCGGAGCCGCCGCCAGGTCAATACCCCGGTGCCCGGCCAGCCACGGCTTGGCGGGGGGATCGAACTTCCGGATGAGCCGTGGACGGGGATCGAGTGGCCAGTGCCAGCCGGCCTTCGACGGTGTTGATGACCGCGCCGTTGATTGTGGTGGCGCCGATGGCCGCGGTGCCGCAGCCGATGCCGCTGCTGGTGTCGAAACCGCAGAAACGGCAGATTTGCCCGTGTGGCTGAAAGGTACGATCCCGCCCAGTGGGAGGGCCAGCTGCAGCAACGCTGCTGCCATCGCCAAGCGTTGAAGTCCGGCAGAGCGTTGAAGTCCGGCAGAGCGTTGAAGTCCGGCAGAGCGTTGAAGTCCGGCAGAGCGTTGAAGTCCGGCAGAGCGTTGAAGTCCGGCAGAGCGTCGTCGTACATTCATGCATCCAGCTTCCCGCCGAGCGCAGTGCCGTGGCACTCCGGATCGCCCGGTTGTGCATCACGGGACGCTGACCTCGGCTGTGGAGGACCGCGCAGCCATGCCAAGACGATGGAGGCAGGCAGGCAGGCAGGACAGGACAGCGAAAGCCGGGGGCGCCACTGTAGTAGGATGGACAAAGCAGCCTGCTGTGCAGGCTGACTACGCGTGCCCGAACCGCTATGGAAACAGGCGGATGGTGTCTCTTTCGGTCCGAGGGTCAGTAATTGATTCCCGGGTAGGGACACTCTGGGCGCCAGGAGCAAGCCCCGGCAGAAATGTCTGCGGGGGTACGAGGCTAATAACCGTCAAATTATAGAAGGAGCGTCGGCATGCCCGTCGTAACCATGCGCCAGCTGCTTGACAGCGGCGTCCACTTTGGACACCAGACCCGTCGTTGGAACCCGAAGATGAAGCGTTTCATCTTCACGGAGCGCAACGGCATTTACATCATCGATCTGCAGCAGTCGCTGTCCTACATCGACCGCGCCTACGAGTTCGTGAAGGCCACCGTGGCTCACGGCGGTACCGTTCTGTTCGTGGGTACCAAGAAGCAGGCGCAGGAAGCCATCGCCGACCAGGCCACCCGTGTTGGCCAGCCATACGTGAACCAGCGTTGGCTGGGCGGTATGCTCACCAACTTCCAGACCGTGGCCAAGCGCATCCAGCGTATGAAGGAACTCGAAGAGATTGACTTCGACGACGTCGCCTCCTCTGGCCACACCAAGAAGGAACTGCTGCTGCTGCGTCGCGAGCTGACCAAGCTGCAGACCAATCTGGGCGGTATCCGCAATCTGACGAAGGCTCCGTCCGTCGTCTGGATTGTTGACACGAAGAAGGAACACCTCGCCATTGACGAGGCCAAGAAGCTGAATATCCCGGTTGTCGCCATCCTGGACACCAACTGCGATCCGGACGAGGTCGACTTCCCGATTCCGGGTAACGACGACGCGATTCGCTCCGTCAATCTGCTGACCCGCGTTGTTGCCGATGCGATCGCCGAAGGCCTGATGGCGCGGAACAATAAGGCATCGGGCAATACCGAGGCGCCCGTGGAGCCGATGGCCGAGTGGGAGCGCGAGCTGTTGGTTGGCACCGAGACCCCAGAAGGCGAAGCCAAGGCCGCTCCGGCTGACGGCACACCCGCTGGCACCGAGGCTGCTGCTTCACCGGTGGCTGCTGATGCTCCGGCCACGGAGGCTCCGGCCACCGACGCTCCGGCCACCGACGCTCCGGCCGAGGAAGCTCCGGCCGAGGAAGCTCCGGCAGCGGAAACTGCTGACGTCGTCTCCGAAGAGAAGACCGAAGACAAGTAACTCCTTGGTGCTGCCGGGATGCCTCTTGGTATTCCGGCAGCACCGTCTGCGCTCAGCACTGTAACGTTCGCGCTCAGCGGTGTACCGTCTGCGCTCAGCGCTGTACCGTCTGCGCTCAGCGCAGCTTGGCCCGCCTCGCGGGCCCCTAAGCAATTGGCACAAGAGAAGATTAGAAAGAGGAGTTCACTATGGCGAATTACACCGCCGCTGATATCAAGGCTCTGCGCGAGCGCACGGGCGCCGGCATGATGGACGTCAAGAAGGCACTCGACGAGGCCAACGGTGACGCGGAAAAGGCCATGGAGCTTATTCGTATTAAGGGACTCAAGGGTGCTACGAAGCGCGAAGGCCGCTCCACCGCAGAGGGCCTTGTGGCCGCTGCTGTTAACGCCGGTGTGGGCGTCATGGTGGAGGTCAACTGCGAGACCGACTTTGTCGCCAAGGCCGGACCGTTCATTGACTTCTCCAAGAAGGTCCTTGCTGCCGCGTTTGATTCCGGTGCTTCGGACGTCGATAGCCTGCTGGCGCACACCGTAGACGGCAAGCCGCTGTCCGAACTCGTCATCGAGACCGGAGCGTTGCTGGGCGAAAAGGTTGCCGTCCGCCGCATGGCCCGCATTGAAGGCAAGACCGTGGATGCGTACCTGCATAAGACCTCCAAGGACCTTCCAGCCCAGGTTGGCGTGCTGTTCGCAGTGGATGGCGAAGGGGATGCCGCCACGGAAGCCGCGCACGACATCGCCGTGCACATCGCTGCCTACTCGCCGACTTACCTTACCCGCGACGAAGTTCCGGCAGAACTGGTCGAGAGCGAGCGTCGCATTGCGGACGAGACCGCACGGGCCGAGGGCAAGCCGGAGGCCGCCATGAGCAAGATTGTTGAGGGACGCCTGACGGGCTTCTTCAAGGAGAGCGTTCTGGTTGATCAGTCGTTTGCCAAGGATGCGAAGAAGAGCGTTGCCCAGGTTCTCACCGAGGCTTCCGTGAAGGCTACTGCCTTCGCCCGGTTCCGTGTTGGTGCGTAGCCCACGAAACTGGTAGCGCGAAGCTGGTAATGCGAAGGGGGCGGTCACTGCGGTGGCCGCCCCTTTCGCATGAGGACCGCTAATATCTTAGGAGCCCATCGGATCAGACCGGACTTCGGGACGCAAGTCAGCAAGGCATAATGTCAAGGGCGCCAGCGCCAAATGGAAGGCGATATGAGCATCGATAATACTGTTTCCACGGCCCGTAGGGCACCTGTACCGGCCACCCATCGGGATCCGCTGCACGGGCATGCAGAACCTCGCAGGCGGGTGCTGCTCAAGCTCTCCGGTGAGGTCTTCGGGGGCGGCAAACTGGGTGTGGACCCGGACACGGTCCGCGGTATTGCCGAACAGATTGCCAGCACCAACGGCACCGTAGAAGTGGCCATCGTTGTTGGCGGGGGTAATTTCTTCCGCGGTGCAGAACTGGCGCAAAGCGGTATGGACCGGTCGCGTGCTGACTATATGGGGATGCTCGGCACAGTGATGAACTGCCTGGCGCTGCAGGACTTCCTGGAACAAGCCGGCGTGGAAACGCGGGTGCAGAGCGCCATCAGCATGGGGCAGGTAGCCGAGGCTTACATTCCTCGCCGTGCCATCCGTCACTTGGAGAAGGGGCGGGTGGTAATTTTTGGCGCGGGTGCGGGACTGCCGTACTTTTCCACCGACACGGTGGCTGCCCAACGTGCGCTGGAGGTGCATGCCGATCTGGTGCTGATGGCCAAAAACGGGGTCGACGGCGTCTATACGGCCGATCCCAAAAAGGATCCACTGGCGCGCAAACTGGACAAACTGACCTACGATGAGGCCATCCAGCGGGATCTGCGGGTGATGGATCAGACAGCGCTGAGCCTGTGCAAGGACAATAACGTGACCATGCTGGTCTTCGGCATGGAGGGCGAAGGCAACGTTGCCCGGGCCATCCTGGGCGAAGAGCTGGGTACTTTGGTCACACCCTGAGCGCGGCCCTTGGTGGCTCCACGCTAGGATGAAGTCAGGACATGGGCGGGCGGAACGCGGTCCCGGGGATCAGGGAAAGCTAATGCCCGAGTTGGAAGCATCAATTTTTCGAGGGAGAGACTGTGATCGACGAAATCTTGCTGGAGGCCGAAGAAAAGATGGACAAGGCTGTTGAGGTCGCGAAGGAGGATTTCGCCTCAATCCGCACTGGGCGGGCAAATCCGGGCCTGTTTTCGAAGGTCCTGGTGGAGTATTACGGTTCGCCGACGCCGCTGCAGCAGCTGGCGTCCTTTGCCGTGCCGGAAGCCCGCACGCTGCTGATCACCCCCTTCGATAAGACCTCGCTGAGCGCCATCGAGCGCGCGCTGAGCAACTCCGAGGTTGGCGCCAATCCGTCTAATGACGGCAACGTAATCCGCATTGTGATGCCCGAGCTGACTCAGGAGCGCCGCCGTGAATACGTCAAGATTGTCCGCGGCAAGGGTGAGGACGCCAAGGTGTCGATCCGCAATATCCGCCGAAAGGCCAAGGAAGGTCTGGATAGGATCGTCAAGGATGGCGACGCCGGCGAAGACGAGGGCTCCCGCGCTGAAAAGGAACTGGACGCCCTGACAAAGGCCCACACTGACAATATCGATGACCTGCTCAAGCGAAAAGAAGCGGAACTTCTCGAGGTCTAATGAGCGATTTACCGCCTCCGGAACCCGGCTCCGGCTCGGCCGGCTCTTCAGGGTCAGGGGCCACCGGCCCGGAACCGCACTTTCCCTCCCGCCGTTCCCTGCGTGCCGGCCAGCATGACCGGGTGAGCAGAGCGTCGCGCAGATCCGCCGGTCGTTCGGCGCAGGGCGTTCCGACGGTCCCCGAGTCTGCAACGCCGATTCGTCCGCTGCCGCCGGAGGCATCCGCAGCTGAGCCGCACGGGCAGCTGCCGGACACGGGGGTTGCCGATGCCATTTCCCAGCATGGTTCCTCCGGCACCGATGGGGTTGTTCCGGCTGCGGACAGGTTACCGCTGGAGCTGACGGCGGAAAAACCAGCGAAGCGGACGCCGTCCGCCGGACGTGACCTGCCGGCAGCCATCGCGGTGGGCCTGACCATGCTCGTCGTCGTGCTGGTAGGGCTGCTGATTTACCAGCTGGCATTCGTTGTCATCGTCACGGTCTTTGCCGGCTTTGGCGTCTGGGAATTTAGCCGGGCCCTGCTGCAGCGCGGAATAGGCGTACCCATACTGCCGGTGATGATCGGCACCGTAGCCATGCCGGCGTCGGCGTATTTCTCCGGCGCGGAGGGGCTCTTGTTTGCCCTGGTGGCCAGCGCAACAGCGGTGCTCCTCTGGCGCTGTCTGGATCCGGCAGAGGGTGCCATCCAAAGCGTCTTTGCCGGCGTTTTTGCGCTGGCATGGATCCCCTTTTTCATTAGTTTTGTCTTTCTCCTGCTGCGCGGCGCAGACGGTCCGACGACGGGAATAACGTTGGACCTGTCACGGCCGCGGACAGGTGCGCTGCAGGTGGCCATCATGCTGATGCTGGTGGTGGCGAACGATACCTGCGGTTATCTGGTCGGTGTGTTTTTCGGTAAACACCCAATGGCACCGAAAATCAGTCCGAAGAAGTCGTGGGAGGGCTTTGCCGGTTCGGCTGGCGGTGCCATTGTGCTGGCCGTACCGGCGACTGTCTTTCTTCTCAACGATCCATGGTGGGTGGGCATGGTTCTGGCGCTCAGCATGGTGACCGCCGCGACCGCCGGCGATTTCGCCGAATCCATGATCAAACGCGAACTGGGGGTGAAGGATATGAGCAGTATTCTTCCCGGACATGGCGGCGTGATGGATCGGCTGGATTCGATCCTATTCGCGGCCCCGGCGGCCTTCATCGTCTTCACCTTGCTGGGCCGGTAAAGTTGTTGGGCCGGGAGGGTTCGCCGGTAGAATATTCCAGAGAATATGGTGGAGCAGGCTGCGCGGCGGCAGCGGCTGCGGCGGCGGCCGTCACCGGCAGCTGAATCCAATGACTGAAAAAAGGAATGACTGTGACCGTGGACAATAAACAGCGGACAAGCGCTCCTTTTGTGCGCGTAGGCCGCAGCGAGCTCGGCTATAGCACCAGGCAGGTTGACGTGTTCCTGCGTCGGGCACGTTCCTACTACACCTCACAAGACCACGATCACAAGACCGTGACCAGCCACGACGTACGGTCAGTGTCGTTCGATCCGGCCAAGGGCGGCTACGAGGCGCTGGCTGTGGACGCGGCACTGGACCGGCTGGAGGACGTTTTTGCCCAGCGGGAGCGGGACCAGCTGGTCAGCAGCAAGGGCGAAGAAGCGTGGCTGCTGCATATCGGCCGAATTTCCTCGGTGTTGCGGGCCCGGCTGCACCGCGGTGACGGCGGCCGGTTCCGCCGGCCAAAGGGCAAGAAGACCCGCAGCTACAACGTTACCGACGTGGACCGGCTTTGCCATCAGCTGCTGGACTACTTTGAAGCGGGCAAGCCGATGAGCGTTGACGTCGTCCGACGCGCGGTGTTCGCTCCGGCGAAGGGCAGCACCGGATATGAGGAGAGCCAAGTCGATGCGTTCCTGGACCGCGTGGTCGAGCTGATGGCCTCCGTCGACTAGCGGCCGGCCGGAACTTTCACTCCACGGCGGGTACTGTTGCTTGGCCAAGGGGCCGCTCCGGCGCATGCAGCCGAGTCATGATCCGGGTAATACCGCCCGGACGTCGGTTCTTGGTAGCCAGTGAGACGGCGATCATGACCACAAAAGCCACGGGCACCGTCCACGCCGCCGGCTGTGCCAGCACCTGGTACCAGAATCCGGCGGGATTTTGGGTTGAAGCCAGTGTTGACGCTGCCAGTGGTGAGGATGCCGGTGCTGAGGATGCCAGGCGTGAACCGGCCAGGATGGCTGCGGCGCACAGTATCCCGCCGGTGAGCATTCCGGCAATGGCTCCGATGTCTGTCAGTCCGCGCCACCAGATCCCGAGTACCAGCAGTGGACACAGCGTGGAGGCGGTAAAAGCAAACACCAGACTGACACTGCCGGCCAGCGCCAGCGATCCGGTGCCCAGTGCTACAGCCAGTGGAATCAGGGCGGAGAGCACCGCCGCGATGCGGAAGCCGCGTACGGTTCCACCGAAGAGATCCTGGCTGACCACGCCGGCCAGCGAAACCACAAGGCCCGAGGTGGTGGACAGGAAAGCTGCGAAAGCGCCGGCGATGACCAGCGCGGACAGCACGTTCCCGGCGGCACCGCCGATCAGCCGTCCGGGCAGCAGCAGGACTGTCGCGTCCGCCTGCCCGTTCGTGGCCAGTTCCGGAAGGTAGATGCGGCCCAGGACTGCGTAGATGGTGGGAAAAAGATAAAAAACGGAGAGCAGTCCCAGGACGATCAGCGTTGTACGCCGTGCCGCGCCGCCGTCGGGATTGGTGTAAAACCGCACCAGCACGTGCGGCAGGCCCAAGGTTCCGAACAGCAGGGCGGTCATTAGGGACAGGTTCCGGTAGAGCCCCGCGGGTGCCACGGTGTTCAGCGTCGTCGAGAACGCGGCGCCGCCGTCGCTCACCGGCCGCGCGCCCGCCGTCAGGACCAGAAGCACAAAAATCACCGGAACGGCAATGGCAGTCAGTTTGAGCCAGTACTGGAAAGCCTGCACGAAGGTGATGGAGCGCATGCCGCCGGTCATGACGGTAAGGCAGACGACGGCGACGACGGCCACCGCGCCGACCCAGGACGGCAGACCGGTGGTGATTCTGATGGTCAGCGCTGCGCCGTGGAGCTGGGGGACAATATAGAACCACCCAACGACCACCACGAGGGCACTGGTGACGTTTCGGACCCGGCGGGACTGCAGTCGGGATTGGGCGAAGTCGGGAAGGGTGTAGGCGCCGGAGCGCCGGAGCGGGGCTGCCACGAACAAGAGCAGCATCAGGTAGCCGGCCGTGTATCCCAGTGGGAACCAGAGCCCGTCAATTCCCGAGACCATGATCAGCCCCGCGATACCGAGGAAGCTGGCGGCTGAGAGGTATTCTCCGCCGATGGCTGAGGCATTCCACCACGGAGCCACGGTGCGGGAAGCGACGTAGAAGTCACTGGTGGTGCGGGACACGCGCAGACCGTAGAAACCGATTAGTGCCGTGACCGCCGAAACGCCCGCCACCGCTGCATAACCGATGGCCGGATTCACTTCTCACCTATCAGATCGCGGTAGCGCGCTTCATTGCGGGCAGCGCTGCGGACAAAAAGCCAAGCGCACAGGCCCGTCACCGGGTATATCCCGGCGCCCAACACTAACCACGGCAGCGGCACCGTCAGCACCGTGATGGAATGCAATTGCGGTGCCAGGGCCAGGAGCAGGCCGCAACCGGCCACCAGCAGCAAAAAACCCGCCGCCACCACCACGGCCAACCGCAGTTGGGAGCGGATCAGGGACGTGATGAAGACCTCTCCTACGTCCGTCTGCTCGGCGACCTCACGCGCTACCGGAATCGGACCGGGGGAGCGTTGTGCCAGATTGCGCGGTGCCACCACCCGGACACGGGCAGGCGTCTCGCCGTCGTCGTTCACGCTCCGGGCCGTACTCGGGAGGATTTCAGTGTGCCCCGCAGCGTGGGAAGGTGCCGCCGGCTGACCGGCAGATCCGTCGCAGATACCGAGACCGCAGGCCGGGCAGCACCGAGTTTCAGTGCGGTGACGTAGTCCATGCAGACCAGATAGGAACGGTGAATACGCAGGAAGCCGGCATCGGCCCACTGGCGTTCCAACTCTGCCAGCGGAACCCGGATCAGGTAGCTGGCGTCCTTGGTGTGCAGCCGGGCGTAGTCGCCCTGGGCCTGCACGAACCGGACTTCGTCGCGGCGAATAATTTTGCTGGTTCCGCCCTGATCCACGGTAATCAGCTCCGACTTTGTGCCTCGGCTGCCCGGACCGGCCCCTGCCCGGGCACCCGCCGTGGCGCCGAGCTCCGCAATGCGTCCAACCGAACAGGCCAGCCGCTGGGCCCGGACGGGTTTAAGCAGGTAGTCGACGGCGGCGAGTTCGAACGCTTCCAGCGCACAGTCCTCGTCGGCTGTAACGAAGACGACGGCGGGTGGGTCCGGTCGTGCGTTAACGGCACGTGCCAGTTGGAGGCCCGAGAGCCCCGGCATGTGAATGTCCAGGAAAATCGCGTCCACGGCGGCGCCATCCAGGGCCAGCAGTGCCTGGCTCCCGCTGGAGGCCGTGTGGATAACGCCGATCCGCTCGTCCCGGCCCAGCAGGAAGGCAAGCTCCTGCACGGCGGGGGGCTCGTCGTCGGCGACGAGGACATTGATCATGGCCTCCAGCATAGGGCCCGGCCTCAGGTATCGTGCTCGGGCTGGGACTTGGGCACCCGGACCGTGATCAGTGTCCCTGCCCCTGGTGCTGTCTCAATCACCAGTCCGTGGTCGTCGCCATAGACCTGGCGGAGCCGGGAATCGACGTTGCGCAGGCCCACGTGGTCGCCGTCTTGGTGCCCGGCCAGAACGGACCGCAGGTGCTCCGGTTCCATCCCGCCGCCGTCGTCCTCGATGATAACTTCGGCGTAGGCTCCACGGTCGTGGGCTGCGATGCGGACGTGCCCAATTCCTTCCTTGGCCTCCAACCCGTGCCGTACGGCGTTTTCCACCAGTGGCTGCAGGCTCAGGAACGGGATCACCGTACCGAGGACTTCGGGGGCGATCAGCAGGCTGACCTGCAGACGATCGCCAAACCGGGCGCGTTCGAGCAGCAGATAGCGGTCAATGCAGCGCAGCTCCTCGGCCAAGGTGGTGAAATCACCGTGCCGGCGAAAGGAATACCTGGTGAAGTCCGCGAACTCCACCACGAGCCCGCGCGCCCGGTCCGGGTCGGTGGTGATGAAGGAGGCGATGGCGTTCAAAGAGTTGTAGATGAAATGCGGGCTGATCTGTGCCCGCAGTGCGCGGACCTCGGCCTCCATCAGCAGTGTCCTGGAAGTGCCCAATTCTGCCAGCTGGACTTGGGCCGCGACCCAGCCGGCAACCTCATTCGTAGCGCGGACCAGGCCGGCGCTGGCGTGGCCGGTGAAAGCGGCGACGCAGCCAAGGACGCGGGAGTCGACCTGAATGGGTGAAATCACAACGTGTTTGAGTGCCGCCTCTGCCTCGCGCAGTCCCAGCGCCTGCCGGGTCGGCGCATCGAGTTTGCCGACCTGGGTCCGGCCGGAGGAGAGCGTTTTGGCGGCCAGCTCCATGACCTTCCCGCGGGCCTGGTCATCCGTGGCACTGCCTGCGCCGTCAAACGCCAGCAGACGGGACTCATCCGTCATCGCGAAAGCAGCACAGTTCAGCAGGCTCCGCAGATGCCCGCTGGCCTTGAGCGCGCCTGCGGGTTCGAGCCCGTTGCGCAGGTGGGCACCCGCCAGCGCGGCTGTGTGCAAAGCGGTGTAAGTGGCGTGTTCGACGTCGGTGCCAAGCTCACGGTAGGGCCGGGAAAGCCGGAAGCCAACGGCTCCGACAACACAGACGGACGCGACGATGACGGCGACCGCCGCGATGATGAACAGCGTCGATTCCGGCATGCAGCTAAGACTATCCGGCGGGCAGCCGGGCCAATGTACCGCTGACCCTTGAGTAGACCTGCGGAGCGGACCCGCGCTGTCATTGGGCGCATGGATCGTGCCGTTGGGCGACGGCGGGCGCATCAGGTGCTGTGGACGAGGCCGGCACCGTGCATGGTGATAAGCATCACTATCAATTCAAGGAGGAATCATGGGTAGTACTGCCCATAGCACGTCGGATGATCCCGCTCTTACCGTGGATTTCGTTGCGGAACAGGCCACCGACGAGTTCCAGAATCTGCGCAAGCGGCACCGTAGTTTCGTTTTTCCCCTGGCCATCGGATTTTTGCTCTGGTATTTCGCGTATGTTCTGCTCGCGGACTACGCCCATGACTTCATGTCAACCAAGGTCTGGGGCAGCATCAACATCGGGCTGATCCTGGGCCTTCTGCAGTTCGTCAGCACTTTTGGCATCACCACCTGGTATGTCAGCTATGCCAACCGCAAGCTTGATCCGGCTGCGGAGAAGATCCGCAGCCGGCTTGAGGGCCCGCTCACGAAGGAAGAGGCCGCCAAATGAGTGCACTCGCCGCTGTGCCGCAACTTGTCCCGATGGCAGGGCTTGGCGCCCAGATGAAGGACACCGCGTGGGTGAATATCCTCATTTTTGGGCTCTTCGTCGCCATCACCTTGGTCGTTGTCTTCCGGGCCAGCCGCAACAACAAGACCGCCGCGGACTACTACGCGGCAGGACGTTCCTTCACCGGACCGCAGAATGGCACGGCCATTGCCGGGGACTACCTCTCTGCGGCATCCTTCCTGGGCATCTGCGGGGCGATCGCCATCAACGGCTATGACGGTTTCCTGTACTCCGTTGGTTTTCTCGTAGCCTGGCTGGTTGCGCTGCTGCTGGTGGCGGAGCTGCTGCGCAATACCGGCAAATTCACGATGGCGGATGTACTGTCTTTCCGCCTGAAACAGCGTCCGGTCCGCATTGCCGCAGCTACCACGACGCTGATGGTCTGTTTCTTCTATCTATTGGCACAGATGGCCGGAGCAGGCGGTCTGGTTTCACTGCTGCTGGGGCTGGACAGCAAGGACAAGCTCGGCCAGGCGGTCGTGATCGCGGTGGTCGGCGCGCTGATGATTGTGTATGTACTGATCGGCGGCATGAAGGGCACCACCTGGGTGCAGATCATCAAGGCGATGCTGCTGATTGCCGGAGCAGCGGTAATGACTTTCATTGTCCTGGCGATGCACGGCTTTAATTTGTCCACTCTCCTGGATGCGGCGGTCACCAAAGCCGGCGACGGCGGCGCAGCCCTTCTGAGTCCGGGTAAGGCTTACGGCGCCACCGGGACATCAAAGCTGGACTTCATTTCCCTGGCGCTTGCTTTGGTCCTCGGTACTGCTGCCCTGCCGCACGTGCTGATGCGCTTCTACACCGTGCCGACGGCCAAGGAAGCCCGGCGCTCGGTAGTGTGGGCTATCTGGCTAATAGGTATCTTCTACCTGTTTACGCTGGTTCTGGGCTACGGTGCCGGCGCACTGATCGGTTCCAAGGAAATCCTCGCGGCTCCCGGCGGAGTCAATGCGGCGGCTCCGTTGCTGGCCTTCGTGATCGGCGGTCCGGTCCTCCTTGGATTCATCTCCGCTGTCGCCTTCGCCACTATTCTCGCTGTGGTGGCCGGTCTGACCATCACCGCGGCCGCATCCTTCGCGCATGATATCTACACAAATGTCATCGCCAAAGGTGAGGTCAACCCGAAGGCGGAGGTCAAGGTTGCGCGGCGCACCGTCGTGGTGATCGGCATTGTTGCCATTGGCGGTGGCATTCTGGCCAACGGACAAAATGTGGCCTTCCTTGTGGCGCTGGCCTTTGCGGTAGCGGCAAGTGCAAACCTGCCGACCATCCTGTACTCGTTGTTCTGGAAGCGCTTCACCACCCAGGGCGCGTTGTGGAGCATGTACGGCGGTCTGGCGTTGGCAATCATTTTGATAGCGTTCTCCCCGGTGGTCTCGGGTAACGCCAAGGCTATGATCCCGGGTGCGGACTTCGCCTGGTTCCCGCTGGCCAATCCCGGATTGGTCTCCATCCCCGCGGCTTTCGTCCTGGGCTGGCTCGGTACGGTCCTGGATAAGACGAAGGAAAGCCGCACTCTGCAGGCGGAGATGGAAGTCCGTTCGCTGACCGGGGTCGGCGCCGAAAAGGCGACCCCGCACTGAGCGGCGGCACGGACAGAAGCGGTTGACAGCTGACGACCGGGACTGGCAGGACTCTCAGCCGGTGATATGGACGAATGCCGGTGGGATGGACGGATGCCGTGGAAATTTCCGCGGCATCCGTCCATCTCCATGGCATCCCCGGGGCAACCGTCGCCCGGGGCAATCCGCGCCCGGGTAATTAGTGGTGATGCCCGGCCGGGTCATGTAGGGCGGGAAGCGAGGGGGAGTGGGTGCCGTGTTCGCCGTGCGGAACTGCATGCAGCCCGGCGGTGGTGGCGGCCAGGCCCGGTGTCGCAACGGCCGCGACGAGGAGGGCGGCGGCGAACATGGCCGCCAACAGTCGTCCGGCTGGCGGAGCCTTAATAGGGGCAGACTCTGAAGGCTCGGCAGCCGTCCATCCCGCTGGATCCCCGCCACGGCGCAGCCAGCCAACGGAACCCAGGATTGCCAGCTCCAGTACGACGGAGCACGCGGAGCTGAGGTCGAATGTGCGGTTCGCTGCCGGCAGCTGCCACAGGCCGTAAATGATGGCTCCCAGCTGTAGAGTCACCGCCGCCGGCAGCAGCCTGCCGGTCAGCAGCGGCCAGACGGGGGAGCCATTGCGCAATGTCGCAATGGCCCACAGCAGCAGGCAGAGGGCCCAGGCCCCGACGATAACCGCAGCCACAAGCCCAAGTGCGGAAGCCGCCGTCGTACTTCCGGACTCCGATGCGGTTGGCCCGAATTCCTGCACGGCCGCCGCAACGAGGTTGGAGCTCAAACCGAAGGTGACCGCCGCCGCGCCGAGACCTGCAAAGCCGGTGAAAAGCCGGACCGCTTCGGGGAGCAAAGCGAAGGTTTCGGAGCTACCGGCGCCGGCAGCATGTCCGCGAAGCTCCCGGTGCGCCGTGGCGGCGGACATGGTTACGCCGTCCGGCTGGTCATGGAGCGACGGGCAACTGATTTGTCCTGCGAGAGCCCGACGCCCAGCAGCAGAACGGCGCTGGCCAGGTGCAGGACGTTGTCCGCGCCGTTGAGGGCGATGATGTTCAATGAGCTGCCGAGCAGGAACAGACCGACGATACCAACGAGCAGGTACACCGCCCCTACGGTAGTGTTCACACCTCTCGCGGCGGGGATGGAGCTTAGTCCGGCGATCAGCAGCGCGGCACCGATGGCCAGGTGGATGACGTTGTGCAGTGGATTGACCGCGAAGATAATGAGGTTCTGGCCCTCGGTGGCGAAGAACCCGACGCCGGAGGTGACGAAGAATCCGAGGATACCCACCAGAAGGTAGACGGCACCGAAGATCGTGGCAATCAGCCTGTTGGGTGAAGTACGCATGAGGGAAAGCCTTCCGTAACGGGATCCGCTGTACGGCGTTTCCCGGGGTGTCGACAGTTCCAAGCGGAACGTGCAACCTTAGTTCGCCGCGCTGAAGGTAATGGATGGGCGCACGCCGTGGAATTCTTCTGCCCGGCTGCCGGCCGCACTGCCCGGCTGGGCCTTATCCGGTGTGGCGGGGGCCGCGCTGCAGCAGCGGATTGAGGCGGAAGGGGATTAATTCACCCATGGCCAGCGATGTGTCTGTCCTTTCGACGCCGTCGCAGGCCTGAATTTTGCCATTGATCCGAAAGAGGTCTTCGGCATCCGTGCAGACTACTCGGACCAACAAATCGGCGGCCCCGGTGAGCCCGAAGGCCTCGACCACCTCGGGGATCTGCGCCAGCGAATCAGTCAGCGCGCCAAGCTTGTGCTGCTGGACATGGATGGAGATGAAAGCCAGCAGCGGGTAGCCCAGCGAGACCGGGTTGATCCGCCGTTCGAAGGAAAGAAAGACGTTCCGCGATTCCAAAGCCGACATCCGGGCCTGCACGGTATTGCGCGAGAGCCCCAGCTTCTGCGCCAGTGCCACCACGGTGCGGCGCGGGTCTTTGGCCAGCTCCAGCAGAAGCCGCAGGTCGGTACCGTCGAGGGTTTGCATAGTGCGCAAGAATAGCACGGCGCAAGGGAGCAAAATAGTGCATTTTGCTCAATTTCGCGGCTGCCGGTTGTGCCTTCCGGCTCCTGTGAGTAGGGTCACACTACATACGGGCAAGGAAGCTTGGGTGCAGCCGCGCGGTCATAAACCGCAGGTTGGGACCGGCCGGGAACCACGAGTTTCCGGGTCTGTCAGGACAACAGGTAAAGGTTGTGTGTGACTGTGTTGAAGGACAAAACAGCCCCGAGCGCGGGATTTGCGGAGCCGGACATGATCCAGCTCGTCACTGCGACGGGGACGCGGGTGAGCCACCCGGAATTTGACCGTTGGCTGGAGGATATCGACGCGGAGCGTCTTTGCGCCCTCTATGAGGACATGGTGGTCATTCGCCGGATTGATACCGAGGCTACGCACCTCCAGCGTCAGGGCGAACTGGCGCTGTGGCCGCCGCTGCTCGGTCAGGAAGCTGCCCAGATAGGCTCCGGGCGAGCCTTGCGCAGTGATGACTTTGTCTTTTCCAGCTACCGTGAAAACGGTGTTGCCTACTGCCGCGGCGTGGATCTGACGGACCTGCTGCGCGTGTGGCGTGGGAATGTCTCCTCCGGCTGGGACCCGTTTGAGATCAACATGGCGACGCCGCAGATCATCATCGGCGCCCAGACGCTGCATGCCACCGGTTATGCGCTGGGAATCCAGAACGACGGCGCGGATGCCGCCGCAATCACCTACTTTGGTGACGGTGCTGTGAGCCAGGGAGACGTCAGCGAGGCACTGGTCTTTGCGGCCAGTTTCCAGGTACCGGTGATCTTCTTCTGCCAGAATAATCACTGGGCTATTTCCGAACCCGTTGGGCTGCAGAGCCGCGTTCCTATCGCGGACCGCGCCCCGGGCTTCGGTATTCCGGCTCTGCGTGTTGACGGCAATGATGTGCTCGCGGTCCTGGCCGCCACCCGGATTGCGTTGGACCGGGCCCGGACAGGCGGCGGACCGACCTTCATCGAGGCGGTCACTTACCGGATGGGCCCGCATACGACGGCGGATGATCCGACCCGTTACCGGGACGCCAATGAGCTGGAGGACTGGGCGGCCAAAGACCCCATCACCCGGATGGAGGCGCTGTTGACGCACGAGGGGCTGTTTACGCCGGAGCTGCAGGCCGGCGTTGCCGCCAAGGCCGACGCGGTGGCTAAGGAAATGCGGGCCGGCTGCATTGGTCTGCCGGAACCGGAACCGATGGACGTTTTTAACAATGTCTACAGCACGCCAAATTCCCAGCTGGAGCGCCAGCGGGATCACTATTCCCGCTATCTGGCCACTCTTGCCGGCGCGGAAGGGAGCAACTGATGTCCACCATGACATTTAGCCGGGCCATCAATGCCGGTCTGCGCAAGGCAATGGATGATGACCCGAAGGTCCTGCTGATGGGCGAGGATATCGGCAAGCTCGGCGGTGTATTCCGCATCACCGATGGCCTGCAAAAGGATTTCGGCCCGCAACGGGTCCTTGACACGCCCCTGGCCGAGTCCGCCATCCTTGGTACCGCCGTCGGCCTTGCCTACCGCGGCTACCGGCCGGTCTGCGAGATTCAGTTTGACGGCTTCATCTACCCGGCCTTTGACCAGATCGTTGCGCAGGTTGCCAAGCTGCATTACCGGACGCAGGGCAAAGTCAGGATGCCGATCACCATCCGGGTCCCGTTCGGTGGAGGTATCGGCTCCCCGGAGCACCACTCCGAATCTCCGGAGGCGTACTTCACGCACACCTCGGGGCTGCGGGTCATCAGTGTGTCCAACCCGCAGGATGCCTATTCGATGATCCGCCAGGCCATTGCCTGTGATGACCCGGTGCTGTATTTCGAACCAAAGCGCCGGTACCACACGAAGGGCGAGGTCAACGAGAATCAGGACCTGGACCAGATGCCCTCGATGGAAAGCGCGCAGGTAGTGGCACCGGGAACCGACGTCACGCTGGTGGCCTATGGACCGCTGGTGCAGACCGCACGGGAGGCCGCGATGGCAGCAGCGGATGAAGGGATTTCCATCGAGGTGATTGATCTGCGCTCGCTGGCGCCGATTGACTTCGCCCCGCTGGAGGCCTCGGTGCGCCGGACCGGCCGCCTGGTGATTACGCACGAAGCCGCGCAGTCCGGCGGTCTGGGGGCCGAGATCGCGGCCAGCATCACGGAACGCTGCTTCTCTTATCTTGAGGCGGCGCCGGTGCGCGTGACGGGTTTCGATGTCCCGTACCCGGCGTCTAAGTTGGAGAAACATCATTTGCCGGATCTGGACCGGATTCTGGACGGCGTGGATCGCGCGCTGGGCCGGCCGAACTCGCTGAGCGGACTGGAAGGGTGAGGATGATTAAGGAATTCAGGCTTCCGGATCTGGGCGAAGGCCTGACGGAATCCGAGATTGTGGCATGGAAGGTCGCGGTGGGGGATACCGTCGCGCTGAACCAGGTGATTGCGGAGGTGGAAACCGCCAAAGCCGTGGTGGAACTGCCCTCGCCGTACGCCGGAGTGATCGCGAAACTGCATGAGCAGCCCGGCACCGTTGTAGAGGTCGGGTCGCCGATCGTCTCCTTCGAGTTGCCTGGCTCCGACGACGACGGCAGCAGCGACGGTGGCGCTGGCGCTGGTGCTGGTGCTGGCGCTAGGGCTAGCGGTGCCACTGGCGGCGCCACATCATCAGAGCTCGGCCAAGCGGGTTCCGCCGAGGGCGCGGAGACCACAGAAGCAAAGCGGATTCCGACCCTTGTCGGGTACGGTGCGGACGTGGAAAAGGGCGGCCGGCCGGCCCGTCGTCGGCGGACGCTTCCTGCCGGTTATCAATCAGGGCCGTCGGCGGCCGCGGGAGGAGCCAAGGGCGCACAGAGCGAAACTCCTGCTTCCGCACCTGCCCCTGTGACCGCGCCTGCCCACGTGACCACACCTGCCCCTGTTGCTGCAGAGCGGCCGCGTTCAACGCCTCCGGTGCGCAAACTGGCGAAGGACCTTGGGGTGGAACTGACGGGTATCACCGGAACGGGTCGCGGGGGGCTCATTGTCCGCGAGGACGTGCTGGCCGCTGCGGCTCTCTCCGCGGACTCCAACGTGTCTGACTTTGCACCGGAGGGCGTAACCGACGTTGCTGCGCCGGCGGGTGCCGGACGTGAAACCCGCACTCCCATCAAGGGCGTCCGAAAGCATACCGCCGCGGCGATGGTCGCCAGTGCATTCACCGCTCCGCACGTGAGCGAATTCCTGACTATCGACGTCACTCCCACCATGGAACTGCTGGCCAAGCTCAAGGCTGCACGCGCCTACGCCGGCTACAGGCTCACACCGTTGACGCTCGTGGCAAAGGCACTGTGCATTGCAGCGGCGCGGCAGCCGTCGGTGAACTCGCGGTGGGACGAGGCCGCGGGTGAAATTGTTACCATGAATTACATCAACCTTGGCATCGCCGCCGCTACTCCGCGGGGGCTCATGGTGCCCAATATTAAGGATGCCCAAGGCCTGAGCCTGATGGAGCTGTCAACTGCCCTGACGGAGCTGACGGACACGGCGCGGGCCGGGAAAACTACGCCGGCGGCACTGGGCGGAGGCACCATTTCCATTACTAACATCGGTGTTTTCGGCATTGACGCGGGGACACCCATCCTCAACCCGGGCGAGGCCGCGATTCTGGCGATGGGTGCGGTGCGCCGCCAGCCGTGGGAGTTCAACGGCGGGATCGCCCTGCGTCAGGTAATGACGCTGAGTCTTTCCTTCGACCATCGGCTGGTGGACGGCGAGCAGGGTTCCCGGTTCCTGGCGGATATTGGCGCTATCCTGGCCGAGCCCGGCATGGTTCTCACCATGATCTGAGGCGAGCCAGCCCGCGCTGATCGAGGTCCGGCAGGCGTTGATCAGCAGCATCCGTGCCGGCCAATGTCGTTTTGCTTTCATTTGTTGCATATCGTCGGAGATCCGAAAGGATCGCCGGCACGCTGGTGATCATGCCCGTAAACAGCGCTACAAAGGCTGGCGCAATGCAGCCTCCCGGCAGGCATAATTGGTCATGCCCGAGTGCGATCCAAAAGACCGATGATCTCGTCCGTCGTGCCGGTTTCGCCGAGCCGCGGGAAGATTCGGTTGATGGAATTGGCGTGGGCCTCGCGGTTTATGTCTGTCATGGCATCGGTGGCGAGGGTGACGTTGAATCCAAGTTCGAAGGCACTGCGGGCAGTAGACTCCACACCGATGCTGGTGGCGACGCCGGCAATTACCACCTGCGTGACACCCCGCTTCGCCAAGTGGTCACGGAGATCGGTGTCGTGGAATGCTCCCCAGGTGTGCTTTGTGACAGTGAGATCGTCCGGCTGCTGATTCAGGCCGGAGACGAGGTTGCTCCAGCCGACCGGGCGCTGGCGTTGCGCACCGCAGCCACTCTCGGTGCGGCCCGGAGCCCCGGCTGTGACGTTGACCAGCACTACAGGCAGGCCGTGCCGGCGGAATGCATCCGCCGGCAGCGGCGGCGCGTTCCACGATCCCGTGCGCGGGATGCACGGTGGGTAACGCGACGATGCCATCCTGCAGGTCAATAATAATCAAGGCGGTCGTGGGGTCGAGGGTGGTTAGTGCCACGGGATTCTCATTTCTGTTGCGGCCTTTAGCAGAATGTGCAGCGTCAGTTAGCCTTCTGAAGGGTGGCGGGACGTTCCTATCCCAGCTGCTCGGCGTGAACGGCAGCCCTGCTGGGGCCGGTGGTGGTTTGCCCGATGATGATGCGCAGCCCTGCATGGGTCGTGGAAAGTTTCTCAGGCGCCTGCCAGCAGCCCGGCCAAGGCCATGGACTGCAGGACAGGGCGGGCTGCTGCGCCACCGACGCCGCCATGTTGGCTCCGGGCGCTGTGCGGGGTGGAGTTGATGAGGCCAAACGTGGCCTGCACCTTTAGCCGCAGAACGGCAGGAGCAGTTCCGGGCTGGAGGCTGCCGAGCAGGTCTACCCAGACGTCGATGTAACTGCGCTGCAGGGCGCGGACGGCGGCCTGGTCGTCAGCGGCGAGGCTATCCAGATCCCGGTCCTGCACCCGGATGACGTCACGATTAGCCAAGGCAAAATCGACATGGAAGCGGATCAGCCCGCGGAGGGCCGCTTCGCCGTCAGCGGCCTGGGCAACCACGGCGGTCCCGCCATGGAGCAGATCCTCGCTGACACCCACGAGCAGGGCTCCAAGAACGGCCTGCTTACCGCTGAAGTGACGGTAAACGGCCGGGCCACTCACTCCCGCGGCGGCGCCAAGGTCTTCAATGGAGACGCGGGTGAAGCCGTGCTGCGCAAACAGCTCCGCAGCAGCCGTGAGCATGACCTGCCGCCTGCTGGCCTTGGCGCGACTGCGCACTGTGATCGACGGTACTGCTTCCGCCGGTGCAGCCGCAGTTTGTGCCGTACCCGCCTGTGCCGCCGCCGTCCGCGCTGCGCCCGCGGCTGGTGTTTCGCTGCTCATCAGTCTCCTGTGGTGGACATCACGGTTAATCCAGACTAACCTAAATTCAGTTAATCATCACTAACTGATGTTGAAATAGGAAGTTGTCGATGGAGACGATTGAAAGCCTGGTGGATGCGGACAGCACCGCCTTCATGGCGAACGATGCAGCCCAGCGGGCACTAGCAGCCGAGCTCCGCGAGCGGCTGAAAGTGACCGCGCGCGGCGGCCCGGAGCGCTCTCGGGAGCGGCATCTGGCCCGCGGGAAACTACTGCCCCGGGACCGCGTAGACCAACTGCTCGATGAAGGTAGCCCCTTTCTGGAAATCGCTCCGCTGGCCGCCAACGGAATGTACAGTGACGATTCTCCGGGTGCCGGTGTGATTGCCGGCATTGGCCTGGTGCATGGACGCCAGGTATTGGTAATTTCCAATGACGCCACCGTCAAGGGCGGCACGTATTACCCGATGACCGTCAAAAAGCACCTCCGGGCACAGGAAATAGCGCTGGAGAACGGGCTGCCGTGTATCTATCTGGTCGATTCCGGCGGGGCTTTCCTGCCTAAACAGGATGAGGTGTTCCCGGATAAGGAGCACTTTGGCCGGATTTTCTTCAATCAGGCGAAGATGTCCGCCGCCAAAATCCCGCAGATCGCGGCGGTAATGGGATCGTGTACCGCCGGCGGCGCCTATGTGCCGGCAATGAGCGACGAGACGGTGATAGTGCGGAACCAGGGGACCATCTTCCTGGGTGGCCCGCCACTGGTCAAGGCCGCCATCGGGGAGATTGTCACTGCCGAGGAGCTCGGCGGTGGAGATGTGCATTCGCGGATTTCCGGCGTAACCGACCACCTGGCGGACAATGACCAGCATGCCCTGCAGATCGTCCGGGACATTGTCGCCACCCTAGCCAAGCCGGCCGCACCCGCTTGGGATATCGAAACCAGCATTGAGCCGCAGGCGGAGCCGGCGGAGCTGTATGGCGCTGTCCCGACGGATCTCAACACCCCCTACGATGCGCGGGAAATCATTGCCCGGCTGGTGGACGGCAGCCGCTTCCACGAATTCAAAATGAACTATGGCACCACCCTGGTCACCGGATTCGCGCGGCTGCACGGCCATCCGGTGGGGATCGTGGCCAATAACGGAGTACTGTTCAGTGAATCCGCGCTCAAGGGTGCGCACTTTATTGAATTATGCGATCAGCGCGGGATTCCGCTGATTTTCCTGCAGAACCTCTCCGGCTTCATGGTTGGTAAGGACTATGAGCGGGGAGGCATTGCCAAAAACGGGGCCAAGATGGTCACCGCTGTCGCCACAGCCCGCGTGCCCAAGCTGACCGTCGTCGTCGGCGGTTCCTTTGGCGCCGGCAATTACTCGATGTGCGGGCGGGCCTATTCCCCGCGCTTCCTGTGGATGTGGCCGGCCAGCCGGATTTCGGTGATGGGCGGCAATCAGGCCTCCGGCGTGTTGGCAACTGTGAAGCGTGAGCAGATCGAGCGAGGTGGAGGTGAGTGGACCGCTGCGGAGGAGGAAGAATTCAAGGCGCCGATCAAAGCCCAGTACGAGGATCAGGGCAGTCCGTACTACTCCAGCGCCCGGTTGTGGGACGACGGCGTGATAGATCCGGCCGATACGCGCCGGGTGCTGGGACTGGCGCTGGACGTCTGTTCCCGGGCGCCACTGCCCGAAACCTCCTTCGGCCTCTTTCGGATGTGAGCATATGACCAACCTGAACATACCTTCCCCGGCGGACGCCGCCGTGAGCGCATCTGCCGGCGGCAGTAACCCCGCGGCCGGCACACCCCTTTTCGCTACCGTCCTGGTCGCGAACCGAGGCGAGATCGCCTGCCGCGTGATCCGGACGCTGCGCCTAATGGGCATCCGCTCGGTGGCGGTCTACAGCGAGGCCGATGCCGGCGCCCGGCACGTGCGCGAAGCCGATCAGGCCGTCTGCATCGGACCAGCCGCGGCCAGCGAAAGCTACCTCAGTATTGACGCGATTATTGCCGCCTGCCGGGCAACAGAAGCGCAGGCCGTGCATCCTGGCTACGGGTTCCTCAGCGAAAATCCCGCCTTTGCGCAGGCTCTGGAAGCGGCGGGCATCGTCTTTATGGGTCCAGGCGTGGAAGCCTTGAACGTCATGGGGGACAAGATCCGCTCGAAGAACCATGTGGTTCAGGCGGGCGTTCCGGTGGTGCCGGGTATCGCCGAGCCTGGTCTGAACGATGGGCAGCTGATCGCGGCAGCGGCGAACGTAGGCTACCCGCTGCTGATCAAGCCGTCCGCGGGCGGTGGAGGCAAGGGAATGCATGTAGTGGAGCGCGCCGAGGACCTGCCGGCAACGCTGGTAACTGCGCGCCGGGTTGCCGCGTCCGCGTTTGGTGACGACACGCTGTTCCTGGAACGTCTGATTTCCTCGCCCCGGCACATCGAGGTTCAAGTGCTGGCGGACAACTTTGGCCATGTGATTCACCTGGGCGAGCGCGAGTGCTCACTGCAGCGCCGGCACCAGAAGGTTGTCGAGGAGGCGCCCTCGCCGCTGCTGGATTCCCAGCACGACGGCGCCGCCATCCGTGCGCGGATCGGTGAGGCGGCGTGCAACGCGGCTCGGTCCGTTGCTTACACCGGCGCGGGTACCGTGGAGTTCCTGGTCTCCGATAATGCGCCGGACGAGTTCTTTTTCATGGAAATGAACACCCGTCTCCAAGTGGAACATCCGGTGACGGAAATGGTTACCGGAGTGGACTTGGTTCAGTGGCAGGTGCGTATTGCGGCCGGGGAGCCGCTCACGCTGGCACAGACCGACGTCGTACTCTCTGGCCATGCGGTCGAGGCGCGGGTTTACGCGGAGAACCCGGAGCGCGGCTTTATGCCCTCTATCGGAACGGTGCTGGAACTGGATGAGTCCGTTACCGGGGAGCCGGGAATCCGGGTGGATAGCGCGCTGATCCGCGGACTGGAGATTTCCCCTAACTATGACCCGATGATTGCCAAGGTGATCGCCTGGGGCGAAGACAGGGCCACCGCGCTGGACCGGCTGGATCGGGCGCTAAGCGAGTATGTGGTGCTTGGCGTGGAGACGAACATCGAATACCTGCGGATGCTGATCAACGACGACGACGTCCGCGCGGGCAGGCTGGATACCACCCTGATCGAACGCAAGCTGCCTGCGCTCAAGTTCCGCCAGGTGTCCGATCCGGAGTACATTGCCGCGGCCCTGCTTTACCGCCAGGAACTATCCTCGTCAGCCGCGCCGACCTCACCGTGGGCGCTGCACGACGGGTGGCGGCTGGGCGAGGACGCCCCTTGGCGGGTGGTGCTGGCAGGTCAGGGTCCGCACGCGCTGGTGACTGTCACCGGCCGGGGCGATGGTTCGGCTGCCCGGGTCCAGGTCAACGACGGACCAATCCGGCAGGCGACGTTGCAGGTGACGTTGCCCCCGGCAGCGGCAGCGGGGATCCCGACGGCGCAAGTGATCGTGGATGAGGAGGTTCACCGGTATCGGCTGGCCGTCACGGGTGCGCGTACCGATTACCGGTTCTTCGAGGGTGGCTGGTCCTGTTCCGTCCGCGTGCTCGGCCGTGAGGCCGTCACGGCGCGTATCCGGGCGGGAATTCCACGGGAGGGAAGCGCAGCGGATCCTCAGGTGCGCTCGCCCATGCCAGGGACCGTCGTCGCCGTTATTGTCAGCAATGGCGATTCGGTGGAAGCCGGACAGACGCTGCTGGCGGTGGAGGCGATGAAGATGGAGCATCAGCTGACGGCGTCCGTGGACGGTACGGTGCACATCAGCGTCAAGGCCGGAGACCTGGTCAGGGCCGATCAGGTCGTGGCGACTATTCATCCGGCAGGTACAGCAGATACAGCAGATACAGACTCAGAAGGAGCTTCCAGCAATGCCTGATTTTGAACTAAGCGAGGATTACCAGGATCTCAGCGACATGGTGCGCGACTTCGCGGACACCGTGGTGGCTCCGGTTTCTGCCAAGCATGACCAGGAGCACAGCTTCCCCTATGAAGTTGTTTCCCAGATGGCTGAAATGGGATTGTTCGGCCTGCCTTTCCCGGAGGAGTTCGGCGGTCAGGGCGGAGACTACTTCGCGCTCGCCCTGGCCTTGGAACAGCTGGGACGGGTGGACCAGTCCGTGGCCATCACCTTGGAGGCCGGTGTTTCCCTCGGCGCCATGCCGGTCTACCGGTTCGGCAACGAGGAGCAGAAGCAGCAATGGCTGCCCATGCTGGCCTCCGGCACGGCGCTCGCAGGATTCGGTCTGACCGAACCGGAGGCCGGCTCAGATGCAGGCGGGACCAAAACTCACGCGCACCTGGAGAACGGGGAGTGGGTGGTCAACGGCAATAAGGAATTCATCACCAATTCCGGAACGGATATCACTAAACTGGTCACGGTCACCGCCGTCACCGGGACGTCCGAACGCAGCGACGGCTCCGTCAAAAAGGAAATCTCCACCATCCTGGTTCCCACCGATACGCCCGGGTTCAAGGCGGAGAAGGCCTACAACAAGGTGGGCTGGAATGCCTCGGACACTCATCCGCTGACCCTCCAGGATGTCCGCGTACCCGAAGCCAACCTGCTCGGCGTGCAGGGCCGCGGCTTTGCCAACTTCCTGAGCATTCTGGATGAGGGACGGATCGCGATTGCCGCTCTAGCTACCGGTGCCGCCCAGGGCTGCGTGGACGAATCCGTCCGCTACGCCCAGGAACGCCAGGCCTTCGGCCACAATATCGGCAAATATCAGGGCATCTCCTTCAAGATCGCCCGGATGCAGGCCCGCGCCTACACGGCCCGACTGGCCTACTACGACGCAGCTGCCCGGATGCTGGCCGGTAAGGACTTCAAGGTCCAGGCCGCCATTGCCAAGATGGTGGCAGGCGAGGCCGCGATGGACAACGCGAGGGATGCCACGCAGGTGTTCGGGGGCTATGGGTTCATTAACGAATTTGTGGTGTCCCGGCACTACCGCGATTCCAAGATTTTGGAGGTCGGTGAGGGCACCACCGAGGTCCAGCTCATGCTGATTGCCCGCGACCTCGGTCTGTAGACCGCCGGCGGAACATCCGTGCAGAATCCGCCACCCTCTATGATCGGTACAAGGGAAAGGTTCAACGAATGATTGACAAAGTCGTCCACAGCGCCGCGGAAGCCGTAGCCGATATCCGCGATGGTGCCTCCTTGGCCGTCGGCGGATTCGGGCTGTGCGGTATTCCCGTGGCACTGATCGCCGCACTGCATGATCAGGGCACCACCGATCTGGAGACCATCAGCAATAACTGCGGCGTCGATGACTGGGGGCTGGGCATCCTGCTGTCGGACGGCCGCATTCGACGTACCATTTCGTCCTATGTTGGCGAAAACAAGGAGTTTGCACGGCAGTTCCTCGCCGGCGAGCTGGAAGTCGAGCTCACCCCGCAGGGCACGCTGGCGGAGAAGCTGCGGGCCGGTGGCGCCGGTATTCCGGCGTTCTACACCACCGCCGGCGTCGGCACGCAGGTCAGCGAGGGAGGCCTGCCGCGCAAGTACGACGGCGGCGGGAACGTAGCGGTTGCCTCCGAACCCAAGGAGGTGCGCAGCTTTGCCGGTGCAGACTACGTGCTCGAGGAATCTGTCACGCCCGACTTCGCATTGGTGCATGCGCTAAAGGGGGACCGGCACGGAAACCTGGTGTTCCATGCAACCGCCATGAACTTCAACCCGCTCTGCGCGATGGCAGGCAAGATCACTATCGCGGAGGTAGAGGAACTGGTGGAACCGGGGCAGCTGGATCCGGAACACATTCACGTGCCCGGCATCTTCGTCCAACGGGTGGTCCATGTTCCCGCGGGCGCGCCGCACAGCGAGAAGCGAATTGAGAAGCGCACCGTCTCCGCTCCCGACTCCACGACCGCAACTAAGGGAGCATGAGATGGCATTGACCCGCAACGAACTCGCGGCACGGGTGGCTATGGAACTGACCAATGGTCAGTATGTGAATCTGGGCATCGGGATGCCAACCCTGATTCCCAACTACATCCCGGCCGACGTCGAGGTTGTGCTGCATTCCGAAAACGGGATCCTCGGTACCGGACCATATCCCACCGAGGAAAACGTCGACCCGGATTTGATCAATGCCGGGAAGGAAACCGTCACGGTCAATAAGGGTGCGGCGTTCTTCGATTCTGCGGCGTCCTTCGGCATGGTCCGCGGCGGCCACGTGGATGTGGCGGTGCTCGGTGCCATGGAGGTGGCCGAAAACGGCGACCTGGCCAACTGGATGATCCCGGGCAAGATGGTCAAAGGGATGGGCGGCGCCATGGACCTGGTCTTCGGCGCGAAACGGCTGATCATCATGATGGAACATACAGACCGCAGCGGTAAGCCCAAGATTGTGCAGCGTTGTACTCTGCCGCTGACAGGCAAGGGATGCGTGGACCGTATCATCACCGATTTGGCCGTGATCGACGTGACGGAGGATGGCCTGGTGCTGCGCGAAGTCGCGCCGGGAGTCACCCTTGATGAAGTCGTGGCCGCGACCGGTGCGGAACTGGAGATCGAAATCCATAACGAGGATGACGTATGAGTGAACAGCCGGTGGTGGAGCAGCGTGGACTCTACTTCGACGAACTGGACGTCGGTGTCGTCTACGCCCATAAACCCGGTCGTACGGTCACCGAAGCGGACAACGTTCTCTTTACCACCATGACCATGAATACTCAGGCCCTGCACTTGGACGCGGCGTGGAGTTCCACCCAGCCATTCGGGCAGCGGCTGATGAATTCGATGTTCACCCTTGCCACCGTCGTCGGCCAGTCCGTCACCCAGCTGACGCAAGGCACCATCGTGGCGCAGCTGGGACTGACCGACGTGAAATTTCCGCACCCGATGTACCACGGCGACACCCTCTATACGCAGACCGTAATTACCGCCAAGAGGCTCTCCGCCTCCCGTCCGGGGCAGGGAATTGTCACCATGGCGCACACCGGCCGGAACCAGCACGGGGTAGTGGTGGCAACACTGGAGCGCAGCTGCCTGATGTGGACCGCGGAAGGGCACATCGCAGCGGAGTCCCAGAAGGGCGCATCATGAGCTTCACCATGGGACCCGCCCTGCTCTTCTGCCCGGCGGACCGTCCGGAGCGCTATGCCAAGGCCGCAGACCGGGCAGATGCGGTGATCCTGGATCTTGAGGACGCCGTCGCCCCCGACGACAAGGCAAGCGCCCGCGGACACCTCATCGCCAACCCACTCGATCCAGGCCGGACAATCGTGCGGATCAACCCGCTCGGCACGCCTGACTCGGACGCCGACATGGCGGCACTGAAACAGACGCGTTACCGTACCATCATGGTGGCCAAGTCCGAGGACGCCGCAGCGCTGTCCGCGCTGGATGGCTTCGACGTCGTCGCGCTCTGTGAAACCGCCCGCGGAGTACTCCAGGCGCCGCAGATTGCCCAAGTCCCCAACGTCGTCGCACTGATGTGGGGCGCAGAGGATCTGGTGGCATCCCTTGGAGGCACCAGCAGCCGCGACGACGACGGCGGTTACCGCACCGTCGCCGCGCACGCCAGATCAAGCGTCCTGCTGGCAGCAGGCGCGTACGGTAAGACGGCAATCGACGCCGTTTACGTAAATATTCCTGATCTAAGCGGCCTGACCTCGGAGGCCTGTGACGCCGTCGCCTCCGGTTTTGGAGCAACTGCCTGCATCCACCCCAACCAAGTCGCCGTCATCCGCGATGCTTACACCCCTGCGCCGGAGGACGTTGCGTTCGCGCGGGAGTTGCTCGCAGCCGCCGTCGCGGCAGGATCCGGTGTCTTTGCCTACAACGGCAAAATGATCGATGGCCCCATCCTCAAACACGCGCGCCAGACCCTGCGGCGTGCCGGAGTGCAATAACTTCAGGTGGAAGGCCGCGGGCCTGCGGCTCTTCTATTCGCGCGCATCTGTGACAAGCAACAGCGACGCCCCGACCACACTAGCGATCACCGTAGAACGATGAGGATATAGCTTCGTCGGGATCATCGAACGTTTCGTCGTCATACGCCGGCAGCTCACGCAAGGCACCAATTACTACCGGCCGGTTCTGATGCAGCACAAGATCCACCAACGGTTTACCTGCCTTCGCAATCGTTACTGATTTGCCTGCGAGGACCTCCTCAATCAGGCGCGACAGGTTCGTTGTCGCTTCGTGGATGTTGACAGTGACGCGCATAACAATATTTTACGGGGCCAAGTCGGAGTAAGCCCAGGACTAATACCAGCCGTACGGGCAGCCGCACAGCAACCAGCCCGTCCTACGCCGGGACCGCCAGATAATTCAGCGCCTCAAGCGCGCAGCTTTGACTTAATGACCCGTCCAGTTGATACCAGCCGGCGCACTGGTCGAAGTCGTAGAGCCTGACCACGTGGTACAGCTCGGAGTGCTCGCCGGAGACCGCCAGCTCATTTTTGCTCACATAAAAAGGTGTCTCAATACGTGCCCGAGTCGTTTTGACCTCAATGAGCCGTTCCTTGCCGCGGGGCTCGAACGACAAAACATCGTAGCCGGGTCCGTCTCCATGGGTTTGCGAAACATGCTCAACCCGTTCGGCCAGCCGAAACTTGCCCAGTGCATGCCCGCGGGCGAATTCGTGGACGAGCCCAGCCGCCTCGGCCGCATCCCAGAGAGGCGCGCCTGCCTCAGGCCGCATAGATATCCTGTGCGCTCCCGAAGGCCGACGCCTTGAAGAACGGGTTCTTCACCGAGCGCTCCGTGACGAGGTCGACTCCCCGGCCGACGATCCGCTCCAGCTCGAACTTCAGATCGAAGTAGTCGTGGAACAGGTTCTCCCGCTCCGGTCGGAAGACGACGAGGAAGTCGACATCGCTCGTCTCCGGATCGAACCGGTGCGTGAGCACCGAGCCGAAGACGCGGAGCCGCTCCACGCCGTACCGCTGGCAGGCGCTCCGGATCGCCTCGATGTCGAGCAGCACGGCGAATTCCATGCATCCAGTCTCGCAGATCAGGTGCGGCTCGGCGAGGCAACCCGCAAGAGACGGTCGCAGACGGATCCCTGACCCCGGCGCCTCGCGGCGGCATCCGCGGCGACACCCCGCACTGCGCGAACACGTGAGCCGATAGGCACAGCCTGCCCCGCTGAACCAGCCTGGGCCGCACACTCCACTGTAGGTGGATAGATTTTGTCGGGAGTGATCACTTCGAGTAGCGGCGCGCATATCCCGTCGGCCCAGAAGCGCACTGCCAACAGCCGAGAAGGCGCGACTCGGCCGGATCGCCCAATAGTTCCGCGCCGCATAATGCACTTCCACCGGTAGTGACCCTCTCGTAGTGGAAGGCCAACCGTTCTACGAACTGGGTGCGGGCCATTCCTTTGAGGTGGCTGTCCGTGGCAAGGTCGTCAAAAAAAATTTGCCGCAGCGGTTCCGATGAAACCCCCTGGGCGGGAAGAATTGTGCTCCGGAGATGTTCTTCTTCACGTTAATGGTGCGGATTTGGTAGGAATCGGTGTTTTTAGGCGAGCCCATACTTAGCACGGACCCGATCAACAAGTTCGTTTGAATCGATGGTCCCGGCGATGTAGGAATTAGCATCCGCGCGGGTCGCCTCTGGAACAGTCAGGCCCGCAATTTCTCCACTGTGGATGGTGGGCTCCACGATTTCAGCGCACGCTTCAGCCAGGGGCACAACTTGGTCCTTATCCATGGTCCATTGTCCGGGACCTCGGTCAAGCTGCACGGGCAATCTGGGGTGCGAGCCGGTGCGTTCTGCGCAGTGCGCGGCGCTAATCCTGCGCAGGGTGCGCCCTGCGCAGGATTAGGAACCAACTCTGCGCAGCTTTTTAGGCCTCGCGGGATTTGGGCGAGCTGTCGTTGGTTTTGTCGGGATCGCGCTCGGCCAGGGAACCGATCGCGTCGTCGATCTTGGCCAGGACATCCTCGTCGAGTTTTACGCCGGCGGCCTTGACATTGGAGGCCACCTGCTCGGGGCGGGAAGCACCGATGATGGCTGAAGCCACGTTCTTGTTCTGCAGGACCCAGGCGATGGCGAGCTGAGCCATGCTCAGTCCTGCCTGATCGGCAATCGGCTGAAGCTTCTGCACTCCGGTGAGGACGTCGTCGGACATCCAACGTTTGATCATATTCGCGCCGCCCTTCTCATCCGTGGCGCGGCTGCCTTCCGGTGCTGGCTGTCCGGGCTGGTACTTGCCGGTCAGCACGCCCTGGGCGATGGGGGACCAGACAATCTGGGACAGGCCCAGTTCTTCCGAGACGGGGACTACTTTTTCCTCGATAACACGCCAGAGCATGGAGTACTGCGGCTGGTTGGAGATCAGCTGCACACCCAGATCTTTGGCGAGCGCATGGCCGGCGCGGATCTGCTCTTCGGTCCATTCGCTGACGCCGATGTAGAGTGCCTTCCCGGCCCGGACCACGTCGGCGAAGGCCTGCATGGTCTCCTCCAAAGGCGTTTCCACGTCATAGCGGTGCGCCTGGTACAGGTCGACGTAGTCCGTCTGCAGCCGGTGCAGCGAGCCATCGATGGATTCCATGATGTGTTTGCGGGACAGCCCGACGTCGTTGTGCCCCTTAGGGCCGGTGGGGCCGAAGACCTTGGTGAAGATTTCCAGGGATTGGCGGCGCTCGCCCTTCAGCGCTTCACCGAGAACCGTTTCCGCGGCCGTGTTGGCGTAGACATCCGCAGTGTCGAAGGTGCTGACGCCGGCATCCAACGCGGCGCGGACGCATTGGCCGGCTACGTCGTTTTCCACCTGGGAGCCGTGCGTGAGCCAGTTGCCGTAGGTGATTTCGGAGATCTTGAGACCGCTGTTGCCGAGGTACCTGAATTCCATGGGTCATTCCTGCTTCCGCTGATGTCTTTGATGAAGGGCCGTTTCGTGCGCCTGCAATAAAAACGCCGACGGCAAAGGGCCAGTTCCAGCCTATGCCCGCCGGAGGCTCCCCGTCCCAGACTGCCGCGATGGCAGTAGCGATGGTAGAGCCTTACGCTGGAGTAAGGAATGCCGACAATGGTAATATTTACTATGGCCATCGCAAAGTTGACGTCCAAAGGGCAAATAACCGTCCCACTCGAGGTACGCAAACGACTAGGTCTGCGGCCCGGAAGCCGGCTCGATTTCGTGCAGACCTCAGACGGCGGATACACGCTGGAGGCGCTGGGCGGCTCGCTTAGTTCCTTGGAGGGGATGTTCCGCTCGGTTGGGACGGCGACGCCGGTCTCCATCGAGGAGATGGATGATGCAATTGCCGCTGAATCCGCGGCGTCGGCGTTCCCGCACGTCCCGGACGAGGCGGACAGTGCCTCCGCGGCGGATTTTGCACCGGGCCACGGGGCATGATCGGACTGGACACCAACGTTCTGGTCAGGTATCTCGTTCAGGATGACCCGAAGCAGTCCCAGCTGGCCTCCCAGCTGATGTCCGGGTTCACGTCAGCTGATCCGGGATACCTCTCGCTCATTGTCCTCGTGGAGACAATATGGGTCTTACGCCGATCGTACAAGCTCGATCCACGGGATATTTCGCGCGCCATTCTTAAACTCTCCTCCGCCGAAGAAATCCTTGTGGAGTCGCCGGAGATGGTCCGTAGGGCAGCCAGGGAGAGCGCCGGGGGAGCGGATTTTGCTGATGCCCTCATTGTATTGAGCGGCCGGGACTCCGGGTGCGAGTACACCGCCACTTTTGATCAGCGCGCTGCCGAATTGGACGGGATGGAGCTGCTTCGCTGAGCCTCCGGCCGCGTTGGGTGTCGGCCGGGGGGCAATCTTCGTCCGCCGGCTGTGAGCGCGTGGTGGCTTCTGCTGGAATAATGGAAGAATGCACACTCACGGGGAACACCATGCGCAGACCGCACCGCGGCAGATCATTCTCTTGGGGTCGACGGGTTCCATCGGCACGCAGGCCCTGGACGTCATCGACCGCGCCCGGCTCGAGGACGGCAGCCCGCGGTTCGAGGTACTCGCGCTCAGCGCCGGCGGGACGAATCCGCAGCTGCTGGCCACCCAGGCGGTCCGTACGCGTGCGGCGGCGGTGGGAATCGCCACGGGCGACGGTGCGGCCCTGCAGGAAATGATCGACGACGCCGCCGCCGCGGCCGGAGTGCGCGGCTACCGGCCGGAGATCGTCACCGGACCGGACGCCGCCACCCGCATCGCCGGCTGGTCGGCCCCCGGGCCGGGCATCGTCGTCGTGCTTAATGGCATTACCGGCTCCATCGGGTTGGCCCCGACGCTCGCGGCGCTGAAATCCGGTGCCCTGCTGGCCCTGGCCAATAAGGAGTCACTGATCGTCGGCGGGCAGCTGGTCAAGGATGCCGCCGCCGCCGGGCAACTGGTGCCGGTGGATTCGGAGCATTCCGCTTTGGCACAGTGCCTGCGCTCCGGCAGCGCAGCGGAAGTCGACCGGCTGATCCTCACGGCTTCCGGTGGCCCGTTCCGCGGCAAGAGCCGCGAGCAGCTGGCGGATGTCACTCCCGCACAGGCACTGCAGCATCCCACCTGGTCGATGGGCCCGATGGTAACCACGAACTCGGCCACGTTGGTGAACAAGGGGCTTGAACTGATTGAAGCGCACCTGCTTTTCGATGTCCCGTTGAACCGGATCGACGTCGTCGTACACCCGCAGTCGGTGGTGCATTCGATGGTGCAGTTCACGGACGGTTCCACCCTTGCGCAGTGCTCGCCCCCGGACATGCGCCTGGCTATCGCGCTGGGGCTGGCATGGCCGGACAGGGTTGCCGGTGCCGTGCCCGCGTGCGACTGGACCAAGGCGGCCAACTGGACCTTTGAGCCGCTGGATTCCCAGGCATTCCCCGCCGTTGAACTGGCTAAGACCTCGGCACAGCAGGGGAGTACTTTTCCCGCCGTCTACAACGCCGCGAACGAGCAGGCCGTGCACGCCTTTCACGAGGGAAGAATCGGTTTCCTGGACATTGTTGAGACTATTGAGCGGGTTCTCGGTGAGCACTCAGCGAATCCACAGCTCACACTCGATTCCGTGCTGGATGCTGAGGGTTGGGCACGAGCCCGCAGCACCGAGCGTTTAGCTCTGATCAGCCGCTAAGCGAACCGGAAAGATCACTGTGACAGTTTTGCTTTTTATCCTGGGCGTCGTTTTCGTCGCCGTGGGCGTTGCCGTGTCCATTGCGCTGCACGAAGTCGGGCATTTGGTGCCGGCGAAGCTCTTCAGGGTGCGCGTGACGAAGTACATGATCGGTTTCGGCCCGACCCTGTGGTCCAGGAAGAAAGGCGAAACCGAGTACGGTTTCAAGGCCATTCCGGCCGGCGGTTACGTGGCCATGATCGGGATGTATCCGCCCAACGCCGCGGACGGGAGCGTCCGGCCCTCCAGTACGGGAATGTTTCAGACGCTCGCCACCGAGGCCCGCAGCCTTGCCCACGAGGATGTGGGCCCCGGGGACGAAAACCGTTTGTTTTACAGGCTGCCTGTCTGGAAAAAGATCATCATTATGCTCGGCGGTCCCTTCATGAATCTGCTCATTGGCGTGGTGCTGACCGCAGTGCTGCTGATGGGCTTCGGTACGCCACAGGCGACGACGACGCTGGCCGAGGTGAACGCCTGCCAGGTTGCGTACGGCGAGAGTGCACCGGCGGATCAAAGCGCGTGCAATAAGACTCCTGCCGCCGCTGCCGGGCTCAAGCCCGGCGACGTGATCACGGTTTTCGACGGCAGGGCCGTGACCGGCTGGGCCGACATGACCGCGTGGATCCGTGCATCGGCCGGCCGGCAGGTCCCGGTAACCGTCCGGCGCGGCGGTCAGGATGTCACCTTGACCATCACCCCAGTGCTAACGGCAAGACCGGTCACCGATGCAAGCGGCGCGGTCGTCCTTGACAGTAAGGGCCAGCCCGAGACGCAGGAGGTTGGTTTCATTGGGGTGGGGCCGACATCTGCCATGGTGGCTCAGCCGGCCAGTGCGGTACTTCCCGCAGTGGGCGACAGTCTGGTGAAGATTTCCGGCGTAGTGGTGAACCTGCCGCAGCGGCTGGTGGGTGTGGCCAAGGCCGCATTCAGCAGTGCGCCCCGCGATCCCAACGGACCCATTTCAATGGTTGGCGTCGGCAGGGTTGCCGGTGAGGTCGCGGCGATGGAACAGGTGCCGTTGAGCGCCCGGATTGCCACCCTCGTGGGGCTGCTGGCCGGGGTTAATCTGGCCTTGTGCATCTTCAACCTGATTCCGCTGCTGCCCCTTGACGGCGGCCATGTCGCCGGTGCGCTCTATGAGGGTGCCAGGCGGCGGGCGGCAAAGCTTTTGGGCCGAAGGGACCCTGGCGCTTTCGACATTGCCAAGCTGCTGCCGCTGACATATGTGGTGGCGTCGCTGCTGCTGGTCATGGGGGCTCTGCTGATGTATGCGGACATCGTCAAGCCGATTAATATCTTCGGGTGATTTTCCGGGCTGGGGCGGGGCATGCTGTACGTGGCTGGACTGCGCCGGCTGGAGGTTGATATTGTATAATCAACCACGAGAGGTTGCCTTAACGAGCGGTTTCACATTGTTACGCCGGCAAAAAATACCGGGGCCAGCGTTGGATTGCCGCACAAAAGCGCCACTGAAATCATCTTAAATCGGTTGTTTAAGGTGGATCAACGGAATATAGTTGTTTTATGTTCGTACTCACGATGGATCAGCGGGCCAGCCGGCAGGGGCGTGATCTGGTCCCGGACTTTTTGGCCACCCTGCGCCAGGTCAGCACGGTGCTGCCCTTTGAACGGTCGGTAGGTGATGAGGTGCAGGGCGTCGTGATGGACGCCGGTACAGCGGTCGAAGTGGCCATGTGCGCGTTGCGTTCCGGGCACTGGTACGTGGGTGTAGGGCTGGGCTCAGTGGATCTTCCGCTGCCGGCCAGCTCGCGGGAGGGCAGCGGATCGGCCTTTGTCGCGGCACGCTCGGCCGTGGAAGCTGCCAAGAAGACGGGGGAGAGGGTCGCCCTCGCCGTCAGATGGAGTTCACCCGCAGCCAGCCCCGGAAAGCTTAAACCCGGCTGCGGTCTACCGGAACCGACCCAATTAGTGGCGGCTGCGCAAGCCGTTCTGGTGCTGATCGGCCGCCTCGTCCGGGCTCGGACCGACGCCGAATGGCGTGTGCTTGACCTGCTTACTCCGGGTGAGCGGGGCGGCCAGGCCGCCGTCGCGCAGCGACTGGGGATCAGTCCCCAGGCGGTCAGCAAGGCGGTATTGCGCTCCGGCTGGCAGGAAGAGCAGAAGGGGAGGATGGCGGCTGCGACCCTGTTAGGCCTCGCCGCCACAGCTGCGTGGCCGGAAAAGCCGGGGAAGTCCGGGGAGGGCGAGGAGACGTAGGGCCGGCACCAGCGGCAGGTTACTCCTGTCGACCGAGTACGCCATTTCCATCCTCCGCCGAGCGCTGACGGCATGTTCCCGGCAGCGGATCTGTGCAGAACCGGGTTTCGGCTCGCCGGCCACGACCCCACCGCCCGTGACCGGAATGTGCCCCAGCTGCACTGCGGTGGTGGCTGTCGAGTGTGCGGCGATGATCATCCGTTCTCGCTTTCCCGGCATTCCTCTGATCGTGCCGGGTCCGAGTCTTGTGTGCGGGGTTCGACAGGCGCATAATGACTGGGCAAAGACGACGTGCAAAGACGTTGTCAAACGCGATGCGAGGTGGACCCCATGGCCAGTGGAGCGGACGAATCCGGCGACGACATGGTTGTCGGTCGCACTAACACCAGCGAAGATCGAACGCTCCTGCTCGCGATCAATGGTGAGAACGCTCCGGACGGCTACGGGGAGGACTTTGTTCTGAACGTGTCGACCGACGGCGACAAAGTACTTGTCTCGACCCCGCGCGGGGTCGACGGCATCCACGCCAAAGGCACGGTCTCCTTCCCGACCGGAGGCGCCATCGGGACCATTCCCGCGGGCAACGGTGTCATTGCACAGGGCCTGAACGGGGCCGTCGGGTATGTGCACGGGAGCGCTCGCGACCGGACGTTGGAAAATTCCGTGGGTGCTGGGCTACTCGGCGTTGGCGGCACGGCGGCTGCGGGGGTGTTCGGCACCGGAGTGAACGGAGTTGTGGGCTACGAACAGGCCACATCGCGTGACCTTGCCTTCGAAGCTGCTCAAAGAGCAGGCGTGCTGGGACGCGGCGAAACCGGCGTCAGCGGCGACGGCGCGAACGGTGCCGGGGTGTTCGGCCGCGGACTCCCCGGCGTACAGGGACAATCAGATGCTGGCGCGGGCGTCCTGGCAACGGGGCAGACCGGAGTGGTCGCGTCCGGAAATGACGGTCCTGGCGTGCTTGCCTCGTCCTCCACGGAGCAGGCAGGGGTTCTGAAATCCGCGAGGATGGCGCAGTTATGGCTCGTTCCCATTCGCATTGAGGATCCGCGCTCGCTCGACAGATCGAATGCCGGGGAGCTGTTGGCAACGGTATGGGCGGACCGTGAGGAGCGGGGCATCGACATCACAAGTCTCTGGTTCTGCAAGGTCGGCGGGGACCCCCAACAGGCGAACTGGGTGAAGCTGGCGTAGACGCGGCCGCCAAGCGGCGAAGGGCGCCTGCTGGTGTGCAACGCGCGGAAAACACCACGTGGGCAGCGTCTTGACAACCATTGTCAGTAACCGTTTCTATATAGCGCCAGGCAGTGCGTCATTACGGGGTTCGGGGAACGGCCGGAGTCGCCGGGCTTGCAGCCGCGCTCATCCGGTCCGGCCTACCCCGAAGGTATGGAGATCCCCAAGACAAAGGCCTGTGGTGCGGAAAAGGGACCATGCAGGGGACTCCCGACATTTTGTGCAGTTGGCTTTCGGCAAATAACACGTGGTCTGTCGCATACCACCGTTAGGCTGTGCGAAACAGGCAGCTTGGCAGCCGGAAGGAGAACAGCATGCAAGGACTGTGGATTGTGTTGACCGTCCTCATAGCGGTAGGTGTGGGCTGGCCGGTCACGCTGGGCATGCTACGGCTGGCCCGGGCAGCGGAGGTTTTGGACGCACAGGAACCCCCGGCGGCGGCAGAACCAACCAACCGAACCGACGGTCCGCCCGCCGCTGCACCCGCACGACCTTCGCCTGGGGTCCTGCGCGGAGGACTGGTGATCGGCATGCTGGAGCGGGCCGCCGTGGTCGTCGCCATCCTCGCGGACCAGCCGGTCGCGATCGCCTATGTCGTAGCGATCAAGGGGCTGGGCAGATATCCGGAACTACGGCAAAGCCCGGCAGCGAGCGAGAGGTTCATTATCGGCACCCTCAGTTCCATGCTGTGGGCCGCGGCTGTGGCAGTGCTGGTCAAATGGCTCCTGCCGGGTTCCTGAACCTGCTGGTGCCAAGACGACGGTGTCCCACCGCCAACGTCCCGATAGGCTAGGCGCATGAGTGTTTATGCAGTGGAATATGTCTATAGCCCCCAGACAGCGGCTATCCGTGATGAGCACCGCCCCGCGCACCGCGCCTGGCTGGCATCCCTTGTGGAAGACGGGCGGATGCTGGCCTCGGGTCCCTTTGACGACGGGACCGGAGCGTTGCTGATCTTCAAAACAGAGGACGAAGAGGCGCTGAACCGCTTACTGACTGAGGATCCTTTCAACATCGCCGGCGGTATCACCGGGTTGAAGTCCAGTTCCTGGAGCCCAGTCCTCGGGGAGCTGAGCAAGCACGTGCAGTGACCACGGGCCCGGGCTGTGAACGGATCAAAAGGCTTATAATTGAAGTTGACCGCGGTCGCGTAGATTTTTTGCGGCCTCGGAAAAACCGCGAGCCACCCGGTTCACGCAGAACCACAAGGAGCACATTTTGACCTCGGTCAGTCTTGGAATGCCGGAAGCACCTCCTCCCGTACTCGCGCCTCGACGCAAAACACGGCAAATCAAGGTTGGCTCGGTCGGTGTAGGTTCGGATTCGCCCATCAGCGTTCAATCCATGACGACAACGCCGACCACGGACATTAATGCCACGCTCCAGCAGATCGCCGAGCTGACAGCATCGGGATGCGACATTGTCCGGGTGGCGTGTCCATCTGCAGACGATGCCGAAGCGCTGCCGATCATTGCCCGGAAGTCCCAAATCCCGGTCATCGCGGACATCCACTTCCAGCCGAAGTACGTTTTTGCGGCAATTGACGCCGGTTGTGCGGCAGTCCGGGTGAACCCCGGGAACATCCGCAAGTTTGATGATCAGATTAAGGAGATCGCCCAGGCCGCCAAGGACCACGGCACATCCATCCGGATCGGGGTCAACGCCGGTTCGTTGGACCCGCGCCTGATGGAAAAATACGGTAAGGCCACGCCGGAGGCGCTGGTGGAATCGGCAGTATGGGAGGCGTCCCTGTTCGAGGAACATGACTTCCATGACTTCAAGATCTCCGTCAAGCACAATGATCCAGTGGTCATGGTACGGGCTTATGAGCTGCTGGCGGAGCGCGGTGATTGGCCACTGCACCTGGGCGTGACGGAGGCGGGCCCGGCATTCCAGGGCACCATCAAATCCGCCACAGCCTTCGGCGCGCTGCTGTCCCAGGGTATTGGCGATACCATCCGCGTATCCCTCTCCGCGCCGCCCGTTGAGGAGATCAAGGTGGGCAATCAGATTCTGCAGTCGCTGAATCTGCGGCCCCGCAAGCTGGAAATCGTCTCCTGCCCGTCCTGTGGCCGGGCCCAGGTCGATGTATACACCTTGGCCGAGCAGGTTACCGCAGGCCTGGAAGGCATGGAAATCCCGTTGCGCGTGGCGGTGATGGGCTGTGTGGTCAACGGACCGGGCGAGGCCCGCGAGGCGGACCTCGGGGTTGCTTCAGGAAACGGCAAGGGCCAGATTTTTGTGAAGGGAAAGGTCATTAAGACTGTTCCCGAGGACCAGATTGTTGAGACACTCATTGAAGAGGCCATGAAAATCGCGGAGCAGATGGAGGACGCCAGTGGCGACGATTCGCTCAAGGGTGGCCCCGTGGTTAGCGTCTCGTAGCGGCCACAGCGCCGGTCCGGTCCGCCCGCTGGTTCACCAGGATACGGCGGCCCTTGCTGAGCTGGCCGGTCGGGACCCGGTGGCCAATGTCTTTGTGGCATCGCAACTGGTCGCCGGAAAAAGTGCCGTCCCGTCGTCTCTCGGCACGGTGATGCTGGGGTATTTCGAGGACGACGGCGAACTGGCCGCCGCCTGCTGGGTCGGCGCAAATGTTGTTCCCGTCCAGGCGACGACCCTGCACGCCGGCACCTTCGGGCGTTGGCTGGCGTCCTCTGGGCGCAAACCGGCGTCGATCTTTGGACCTGCCGAGGCTGTCCTGGCGATCTTCGATGAGCTGGAGGCCACCGGCGTCAAACCAGCTGACGTCAGAGCAAACCAACCGCTCCTCGTAATGGCCGCGGACCCGATTCTGCCCGGGAATCCGGGATTGGTCCCCACACGGGGCGAAAACTTTGCTGCCATCCTGCCGGCGGCCGCTGCAATGTTTGAAGAAGAAGTGGGATATTCGCCCTTCGTTGGCGGTGAAGATCACTATCGTCGGCGCATTGCCGCTCTGATCGACCAAGGCCATTCCCTGAGCCACGTGAACGATGCCGGAGAAGTCATCTTTAAGGCGGACCTCGGGGCGGTATCCGTTGACGCCAGCCAGATCCAGGGCGTGTGGCTCAATCCCGACTACCGCGGCCGCGGCCTCAGCGCCGGTTACATGGCCGCCGTCGTCCGCCTTGCACAGCGGCACGCGCCGCTGACCAGTCTTTATGTCAACGACTACAATGTTCGGGCGCGCGCGACGTACCAACACGTCGGTTTCCGGCAGGTAGGGACGTTCGCAACGGTATTGTTCTAGGCAGCACAGGCGAAGGTCATCTGCAGGAGGAGGACCAATGGCGGAAGCCGAGGGTGGCGCGGCGTTGGGCGGGGAAACCGGAGAGCTGTTGCGCTCACTGAAATCCCTGCGGGTTATGGTTGACGGCGCCGTCGCTCTGGTGGAGCTAGTTGGTCCCGGCAAGGGTAATGCGATGGGTCCGGACTTCTGGGCTGAGCTGCCGTTGGTATTCGGTGCGTTGAGTGCTGAGCGCCGGGTTCGTGCCGTTTTGCTCTATGGCGCCGGCGGAAACTTCAGTTATGGTCTGGACCTGATCACCATGGAACCGGTTTTTGCCGCGCTCATGGGCGGAAACGGGAGAAATGCCGCCCAGCGGACGGAATTCCGCCGGACAATCGGAAGGCTGCAGCAGGCCGTCGCATCGGTGCAGAATTGCGTCAAACCGGTTATAGCCGCGATCGATGGCTGGTGCATCGGCGGTGGCGTGGATATAGCGGCCGCTGCGGATATAAGAATCGCCTCGCCGGGAGCGAAGTTCAGTGTCCGCGAGGTCAGAATGGCCATGGTGGCAGACCTGGGGTCCCTGCAGCGGCTTCCACGGCTCATCGGCGAAGCGGCCACGCGGCACTTGGCCCTTACCGGCGAGGACATAGACGCGGCACGCGCGTTGTCCCTGGGGCTCGTAACGGAGCTTGCCCAGGACGTGCTGGGACGGGGGCGCGAGTTAGCGGCTGTTGTTGCAGCCAATCCGCCGCTGGCAGTGCAGGGCGTCAAAGAAGTACTCAATTTCGGCCATAGCCGGGAAGTGCAGTCGGGCTTGGACTACGTGGCTTCCTGGAATGCTGCTTTCCTGCCCAGTGCGGACTTTACCGAAGCCATGGGTGCCTTTGGCGAGCAACGGCGGCGCCGCGTCCGGGACCATGAAAGTCAGGGCGCGGACCGGTCCTGAACACCACCACCGCGCTGTCCGCGGCGCCCGTCGTGGCTTTGACGCCCGGGGCAAGCGGCCACCCTCGGTGGCAGTTACGGGCTGGTCCCTGAACCGCGGCTACCGTAGTCTTTATGCAACTAGTTGCCTTAAGGAGCTGCAGTCGTGACGAATTATCCCCATCTGATGAAGCCGCTGGATCTGGGTTTTTTGACCTTGCCGAACCGGGTGTTGATGGGCTCAATGCACGTGGGTCTGGAGGAGCTGCCGCACGGCTTTGAACGGATGGCGGCGTTTTATGCCGAGCGGGCCCGCGGCGGCGTCGCCTTGATGGTCACCGGTGGCATTTCCCCCAATGAGCAGGGCCGCCCGGCTGCGGGCGGAGCCAAGCTGAGCACCGAGGCCGAGGCGGAGCAGCACCGGCTGGTTACCGGGGCCGTGCACGCCAATGGCGGCCGGATCGCACTGCAGCTGCTGCATTTTGGGCGCTATTCGACGCAGCCGGAGCCAGTGGCCCCGAGCGCAGTGCAGGCCCCGATCAGCCCGCTGGTCCCGCGTCCGCTTTCCTCCCAGGAGGTGGAACAAACCATCGAGGACTTCGTGAACGCCGCAGCCCTGGCCCAGCAGGCCGGTTATGACGGCGTCGAAATCATGGGGTCCGAGGGTTACCTGATTAATGAGTTCATCGTCTCCCGCACCAACGAACGCGACGACGCTTGGGGAGGTCCATATGAACACCGGATTCGGTTCCCCTTGGAAATCGTGCGCCGTACCAGGGAACGGGTCGGCAGAAATTTCATCATTATTTACCGGCTGTCCATGCTGGATCTGGTGGAGGGCGGGTCCACGCTGGCTGAAGTAATCCAGCTGGCGCAGTCGGTAGAAGCCGCAGGCGCCACCATCATTAATACCGGAATCGGCTGGCATGAGGCGCGCATCCCTACGGTGGCCACATCGGTGCCCCGGGCCGGCTTTGCGTGGGTGACCAAGAAGCTGATGGGCTCGGTGTCCATTCCGCTGGTTACCACTAATCGGATCAATACGCCGGAGGTTGCTGAGGAACTGCTGGCCGGCGGATTTGCGGACATGGTGTCGATGGCAAGGCCGCTGCTGGCCGATCCTGCTTTTGTCCTCAAGGCCTCCCGCGGGGCTGCGGATGAAATCAACACCTGCATTGCCTGCAACCAGGCCTGCCTGGATCACACCTTTGTTGGCAAGACCAGTTCCTGCCTGGTCAACCCCCGTGCCTGCCATGAGACTGAAATCGTGATCGAGCCGACGTCGGCAGTGAAGCGGATAGCCGTCGTCGGCGCCGGTCCGGCAGGTTTGAGTTTCGCGGTAACGGCGGCAGGGCGTGGGCATTCGGTGACGCTATTTGAGGCTGATGCCCAGCTGGGCGGTCAGTTCAACATTGCCAAGCGGATTCCCGGCAAGGAGGAGTTTTATGAAACCATCCGCTACTACGGCCGCCAGCTCCAGCTGCTCGGGGTGGACGTGCGGTTGAACACGAGAATCGGGGCCGTCGAGCTGGCCGAGGGCGACTACGATGAGATCGTTCTGGCCACCGGCGTCACGCCGCGCATGCCTCAGATTGAGGGACTGGACCATGCCAGTGTGCTGACCTACCCGGAAGTGGTCCGTGATGGTAGACCGGTCGGGACCAGGGTCGCGATTCTGGGCGCCGGCGGCATCGGTTTCGACGTGGCTGAGTACATTACGGCCGACGGCGACAGCGCCACCATGGTGCCGGAGAAGTTTTACCGCGAATGGGGGATCGATCCCGACTACGCCGAGCGCGGGGGAATCCGGCCGGCCCAGCGGCCGACAACGGCCCGTGAGGTCTACCTGCTGCAGCGCAAAGCCAGCAAAATCGGGGCCGGGCTCGGTAAAACTACCGGTTGGATCCACCGCACAGAGCTCAAAGCCAAGGGTGTGCAGATGATTCCCGCAGTCACCTACCACCGAATTGACGACGACGGCCTGCACCTGAGTGTCGACGGCACGAAGCAGATTCTCGCGGTCGACACGGTAATAGTCTGCACCGGGCAGGATCCGCAGCGGCAGCTGCAGGCGGAGCTGGCAGAACTGGCCCGGCTGGCCGGCCAGGCGGGCAGTGCTTCCGTGCACCTGATCGGCGGAGCCGACGTGGCGGCGGAGCTCGATGCCAAACGCGCGATCAGCCAGGGTACCCGGCTGGGGGCCGTTCTTTAGTCATGTCGCTTCCGCATGCAATTCTCACCTCCCTGGCGGAAAAGCCTGGGTCCGGAGCGGAGTTGGCGCAAAGATTCGATAAGTCGATCGGCTATTTCTGGCAGGCCACCCATCAGCAGATCTACCGTGAGCTGGCACGGCTGGAGGAACGCGGTCTCATCCGGTCCGCGGCCCGGGAGGCGACCCGCGGGCGAAAGCGTGACTACGCCGTCCTCCCTGCCGGACTGGAGGAGCTGGCGCGTTGGACCGTTCTGGCGCAGGATCCGCTGCCTGTCCGGGACGCGTTGCTGGTACGTCTGCGGGCGGTGGCGGTAATGCGGGCGGGGAGCGCCCCGGGTGACACGGCGCGGGCGGTAATGCGCGCGGAACTGGCTCGGCACCGGGGCCTGCATGAGCAGCAGCTCTCCCTTTATCAGGGGGTAGAAGGCGATGACTTTACGGCGGGCTCCGGGGCGCAGGCACAGAATACGCCGGATCTGCGGCTGCAGCGCGCGGTGCTGCGGGCCGGGATAATGTTTGAGCAGGCGTGGGTTAACTGGGCCGATGAGACGCTCCCGACGCTGGAACACTGAACTCGCCCGGGCGGGCCATCACGCCGGGGATGGGGACCGGGGAAAATTTCCGGTCAGGTAATGCTGCAGCGTCGGCGCCAGGAGGGAGATGACCTCCTCGCCGGATGCGGAAACCAGCGGTTCCAGCTTGAGGATGTAACGGGTCATCAACAGGCCGATCAGCGCACTTGCCGCGAGGGCTCCGCGCAGTTGACGATCGGCTGCGTTGCCGGCCAGGTCGGTCAGCAGGGCAGCAATTATTCGTTTTGTCAGCACCTGGCGCAGCAGCTCTGCATTAGGTGCGGAACTTACGGCGCCGCGCAGCAGCGCAATCAGGGCAGGTTGTGCGGAGGATTCCCAGAGGCCAAGAACCGCGCGAAGGAGGGTTTCGCCGCGGACCTCCGGCACGGTGCGCGCGACTGCGGCCAGGACCGACTCCGGATCAGCGGGGAGCTCAATGCAGGAAACAAAGAGCTCGTCCTTGTCCCGGAAATAGTGATGCACCAGCGCGGAATCCACTCCGGCGTCCCGGGCGATGGCCCGCATGCTCGTAGCGTCGTAACCCTGCTCGGCGAACAGCTTCCGGGCGCTGTCCAGGATCGTCGCACGGCTGTTTCCAGTGCCGCGCCGTCGTCCGGGCCGCGGCGCGTCCGCCGTCACGGCGTACGTCTGCGCAGGGTGGGGGACGCCAGCAGCAGCACCGCGAGAACAAAGCCGACCATCACCAGCAAATCTGCGGTCATGGTCGCGGTGGATGTTGCGTGTGCGGCGATTTCCTGCAGGGCGTCTACCGAATAGCTCAAAGGGAGCACATTCGAGATTAGCTCCAGGATGGGATTCATCTGATCCCGAGGGACAAAGAGACCGCAGAGCAGAATCTGCGGGATCACTACCACCGGCATGAATTGCACTGCTTGGAATTCGGTCCGCGCAAAGGCGGAGCACAGCAGTCCCAGTGCTACCCCCAGCACTGAGTTCAGTACCGCCACGACGACCACCCAGCCGGGATTACCCCTGATATCCATTCCGAAGACCCAATAGGCGACGGCTGTGGCGAACAGAGACTGCAGGGCTGCCATGATGGAAAAAGCCAATGCGTAACCGAATAACAGGTCTGCCTTATGAATGGGCGTCGTCAGCAGCCGCTCCAAAGTTCCTGACGTCCGCTCGCGCAGCATAGTGATGGAGGTGACCAGGAACATCACTACGAAGGGGAAGATAGCCAGCATCATCAGGCCCACCCGGTCGAAGGTGCGCGGCACGCCCGGTGGCAGCGTTTCATTTTCGAACAGGTAGTAGACAAAGGCCAACAGCACGGCCGGAACCACCAGGATCAGGGCTATGCTGCGGGGGTCAGCGCGCAGCTGCCGGAGGACGCGGGCAGCGGTTGCGCCCAGCATCGATGGATTCATGCCGCACCACGCCGGCCGGCAATGTCCGCCTGGATCATGTGCAGGAAGGCAAGTTCAAGGTCCTCTGTTGCCCCGCGGACGCGGAGCTCGTCGGGGGTGAGCCGGGCCAGTAATCGGCCCGCACGCAAGAGAAGCAGGGTGTCGCAGTGGCTGGCTTCTTCCATGACGTGGCTGGAGATGATCAACGTCGTGCCGCCGGCGGCGAGCCGGGCGAAGCGCTCCCAGAGTTCCGCCCGCAGCACCGGGTCCAGCCCGACCGTTGGCTCATCCAGGACCAACAGGCGAGGCTCCGAGACGAGGGCGCAGGCCAGCGAAACGCGGCTGAACTGACCGCCGGACAGGTCCGCCGTCCGGCGTTTTGCCAGCGTGCCCAGTCCGACGGCGTCGATCGCCTCCCTGGCCTGCGCCCGGTTTCGCCCGTGCATGGCACCGAAGTAGCGGACATTGTCCTCAACGCTCAGATCCCGGTAGACACTTGGTGCCTGGGTAACATAACCGACCTCGTGGCGCAGTTCCGGGCTGCCCGCAGCCTTATTGAGCACTTGGACGGAACCCGATGTGACGCGTTGGACCCCAACGATCGCACGCATCAGAGTGGTCTTGCCGCTTCCCGAAGGTCCCAGCAGGCCGGTGATGCGCCCGGTAGGAATGCTGAAGTCCACGTCGTTCAGGACCATGGTTTTGCCTCGAAGCACATGCAGTGCGCGGACTTCGACGCTGGGCACGGTGTGGCGGCCCATACGATCCTCCTGGGGAACTGCGGATTAATTCATCAACTGATGAATTCCAAGGTAGGCCCGGGGGATACCCATGTCCAGAGGCAGGCTTCAGGCGTTCTGCCTTTGGAAGGTACGTTCAGCACCGGCATCAGCATGTGGTGTGCGGTGGAAACCGGTAGATTGGAAGTCGCCCGATTTGTCGCGAATTGCCCGGTAGCTGCCGGGAACCACGGGTGCGTTCAACCAACATCTCAAGAAACGGAATTCCGCGTGGTCCTTCGACTTTCCAGCCTCTTCCTTCGCACCCTGCGCGAAGACCCCGCCGAAGCCGAGGTGGCCAGCCACAAGCTGCTGCTGCGTGCCGGCTACATCCGCCGCGCTGCCCCCGGCATCTACACGTGGCTGCCACTGGGACTGCGCGTACTGCGCAAGGTGGAGGAAATCATCCGGGAGGAAATGGCATCCATCGGTGCGCAGGAGGTGCATTTCCCGGCGTTGCTGCCCAAGGAACCCTATGAAGTCACCAACAGGTGGACCGAATATGGTGACGGCATTTTCCGTTTGAAGGACCGCAAGGGAGCGGATTACCTGCTGGCGCCCACACATGAGGAAATGTTCACCCTGCTGGTCAAGGATCTGTACAGCTCCTACAAGGATCTGCCGCTGAGCATTTACCAGATCCAGAACAAGTACCGCGATGAGGCGCGTCCGCGGGCGGGCCTGCTGCGCGGACGGGAGTTCATCATGAAGGATTCCTATTCCTTCGACATTGACGACGACGGCCTGGAAGCCAGCTATCAGGCGCACCGGGGTGCCTACTTGCGGATCTTCGAACGCCTCGGCCTGAATATTATCCCCGTTGCTGCTACAGCCGGTGCCATGGGTGGGTCCAAAAGTGAAGAGTTTCTGCACCCAACAGCGATCGGGGAGGACACATTCGTGCGCTCCGCGGGCGGTTACGCGGCAAATGTTGAAGCCGTCTCGACGGTACCGCCTGCGGAGATTGATTTCAGTACGGCGCCCGCGGCACGGGTTCTGGATACGCCTGCGACCCCCACAATCGCGACCCTGGTGGACGCAGCCAATACGATTGCCCCCCGCAGCGCTGGCCCGTGGACTGCCGCCGACACGCTGAAAAATGTCGTGCTCGCAGTGGACCTGCCCACCGGTGAACGGCAGATCGTCGTCGTCGGCCTTCCCGGGGACCGGGCGGTGGACCTCAAACGCATTGAAGCCAACATTGGCACTTACCTGCCGACGGCGGGCGAAATCGGTGTCGAGGCCGCCAACGCGGAAGATCTCGAGAAACATGCGCTGCTGGTCAAGGGGTATATCGGGCCGGGCCTGAGCCTGGATGCTGCGGTGCTGGGTTCCGAAGGAAGCAGTAAACTGCTCTACCTGGTGGATCCACGGGTGGTCTCGGGGAGTTCCTGGATCACCGGGGCTAATGAGAGCGGGAAACATGTTTTCGGGCTGGTCGCCGGCCGTGACTTCGGCTGGGACGGCACCATCGAAGCTGTGGAGGTCCGTGCCGGGGACGAAGCTCCGGATGGTTCCGGCCCCTTAGAAGCCGCACGGGGCATTGAGATGGGGCACATTTTCCAGCTCGGCCGCAAGTATGCGCAGGCGCTGGATTTGAGGGTATTGGATCGTAACGGCAAGCTGGCGGTGGTGACCATGGGGTCCTACGGGGTCGGCGTGACCCGCGCCGTTGCCGCGCTGGCGGAGTCGAACCACGATGACAAGGGCCTTATCTGGCCGCGTTCGGTCGCCCCCGCGGATGTCCATATTGTCGCCGTCGGACGGGGCGAGGAGATTTTCGCTGCTGCGCAGAAGCTGGCCGATGACTTCGAAGCGGCAGGCCTGGAGGTCATTTACGATGACCGTCCGAAGGTCTCGCCCGGTGTGAAGTTCTCCGATGCCGAGCTGATCGGAGTCCCCACTATTCTGGCCGTTGGCCGTGGCCTGGTGGACGGTGCAGTCGAAATCAAAGACCGCGCGACGGGTGAAGCCGAGAATATTGCGGTCTCGGATGCAGTGCAGTACGTGCTCAGCACCGCCGGCCGGTGATTTCCGGCTTCGAAAACCTGCAGCTGGCCACGATCATTCTGGTGATCGTGGCCGGCTTCGCAGCCGGCTGGGTTGATGCAGTCGTCGGTGGCGGGGGTCTGATCCAGCTTCCCGTCATGCTGATGATTCCCGGCATTACTCCCGTGCAGGCGCTGGCGACCAACAAAATGGGCTCTATTTTTGGCACGACCACCAGCGCCGTGACGTATTACCGGCGGGTGGGACCGGACCTCAAGACGGCCATCCCAATGGCGGTGGTAGCCCTCGGCGGGAGCTTTGGTGGAGCGGTACTGGCCGCCCATCTGCCGCAGTCCGTGTTTAAACCGATCATCGTCGCCGCTCTCATTGCGGTGGCGGTCTTCACCGCACTGAAGCCAAATGTCGGCGAACTGACAGCGCTGCGGCACACGGGCCACCGGCACTACGTTTTGGCCTGCATCATCGGCGCGGTAATCGGTTTCTACGATGGACTGATCGGACCGGGAACCGGTTCTTTCCTGATCATTGCCTTGGTGACCCTGATGGGCTACGCATTCCTGGAGGCCAGTGCCAAGGCCAAGATCGTCAATATGGCAACGAACGTCGGTGCACTGCTGTTTTTCCTCCCGCATGGTTCGCTGCTGTGGGGGGTGGGCCTGCTGCTCGGCGGGGCGAATATGGCCGGCGGGTATCTTGGCGCCCGTACCGCCGTCCGGCAGGGCAGCGGCTTCATCCGGATAGTGTTCCTGCTGGTGGTCGGCGTCCTGATCGTCAAACTTGGCTTCGACGTCTGGAATGAGAACTTCGCGCACCGTTAGCGACCCGCCGGGGTTTTGAGCTACGGTGTTCTGCAGTCACAAGGTCTTAAGCTCGTGGGCCGCCGGCAGCCAGGACAGTGTCCTCCCGGCCAGGGTGCTGGCCACCCAGAGTGACCTTTGAGCGTCGCCCGACGCCGCACTACCGGAGCTGATGCTGCCAGGCTGCGCCCTGTCGGCTAAATAGCAGAGCGCATTGTCCACCTCACGCGCAATAGTCCACTGCCGGGCAATCTCGTAGTCCAGCCCGGCAGCAGCACAAAGATCCGCGCAGCGTTGGCGCAACGCTGCCTGTGGATCCGCCCTGGAAAGCTCCGGAATCCGGTTCCACAGGCAGGGAGCTACCGCAAACTCCGCCTCGCCTACCGTCGGTTGCGGGTCGATTGCTGCGTAGCCCGCATTCGCGGGCCGGCCGAGGATATTCATAAAATGCAGATCGGAATGCACCAGGACATCCCGGGATGACCGTCGGCCCACCGCCCCGCGGGTCTGGCATACCTCCAGCGCCGCTTCCAGGAGCCAGCGGTCAAAGGGCCGTCCCAGCTCATCCCAATCGGCCGGCAAATCGTCACTCCAGCGCTCGGCAGTGTCCGCGATGTGGGAAAGCCCGGACCAGCCCGGCTCGAGCTTAGGGACTATCGACAATAGCCGCACTATGCCGCCCCAGATCTCAACAGCCGAATTCAGATCGCACACCTGCAGGGAGCGAAAGGCGTCCAGCCGTTCCAGCACCATCGCGCAATCACCGGCATTGTGATGAAGCAGGCGTACTGCCCCATGTCCGGCCCACCATTGCAAAGCCAACGGCTCCAAGCGGGTCTCGGCCGAGGGGTAGGCGACCTTCAGGACTGCCGGTGTACCGTCGTCGGCCTTCACCGGAAGCACGATGCCGGTCCTGCCGTTCCACGGTTCCAGGCCCGACGGCAGATCCACTGTGAGATTCCAACGCTGCAGGGACGCATCCAGCAGCCCGGGCAGGCTCGCCAGCCACGTGCGCCGGACGCTGCTGGTGGCGTAACGTCTTCGCAGATCGGCGGGAATCGGTATGACGGCGGTCACAGTCCATAGCCTACTGCGCAAATGGTCCGCCGGTGGCGGATCAGCCGCCGACCAGGCCGCTGGCGCCGAGCAGATTGCCGATGGCATAGGTGGCCGCCAGTGCCAGGGCCCCACCAATGACCACCCGCCACGCGGCACGCGTTCGCGAGCCACCGCCGATCCGCGCCCCGAGCCAACCGGTGGCGCCGAGGGCGATCAGTACGGCGAGGAAGGTAACGGGCACGCGCCAGCCTTCCGGTGGCAGCAGAATCGCCGCCAGCGGCAGGATCGCACCGAGGGTGAACGCGACCGCCGACGCTATTGCGGCGTGCCACGGACTGACGACGTCGTCCTCGTTAATGTTGAGCTCGATGGCTAGATGCGCGGCCAGGGCGTCCCCGGCCGTGAGTTCCTCCGCGACCAGCGCAGCGGTTGCCGGGCTGAGGCCCTTGGCCTGGTACATCGACGCCAACTCGGCAAGTTCTTCGTCGGGCTGTTCGGCGAGCTCGCGGCGCTCCTTGGCGATCAAATCCCGCTGGCTGTCGCTCTGGCTGCTGACCGAGACATATTCGCCCAGTGCCATGGAGATGGCTCCGCCGACCAGTCCTGCCATCCCCGCGGTCAGAATCGGTCCCGTGCTGGTGGTCGCGCCGGCAACCCCGACGACGATGGCAGCTACGGAAACTATGCCGTCGTTGGCGCCGAGCACGCCGGCCCTAAGCCAATTGAGCCGCTGCGCGGTGTCCTGCTGGTGCGGCTCATTGTCATGCGTGGAGAGTCCCTGCGCTTCGCTCATGGGTTAAGCCAACCACTCGTCATTGGGCACCGCCAGCAAGGGAAGGATGCCCTAGTTTAGCCAACCCTATTTTTGCATCCGGCTGGGCGCCGCCGGCGGGGCGTCCGGTAGGTCGATTCCCGGCAAGGGCACTTCGGGCGGCCCCCAGCTCCAGCGGTGCCGGGCGTTCTGAACCAACGCCATAATGGCCGTCGTGCGCACGACAGGGGTTGAGCCGCCGCCGGCGGGATCGCTGAGCGCCAGCAGTTGTGCATAGACGGTGGCAAGCTGGTCCTCCAAGGCTGCCAGCGCAGCGGCAGGAGCTGCGGTGAATCCCGGTGCCAACTCGTAGCCGGGTTGGAGTACCGGTTGTGGAAGGCACCGTGTGGAGAGCAAATCCTGCAGCGACGAAAGAGTCGATTCATGATCCGACAGAAGGTGCACGGCTAAACGCGAGGTCGGGTCTGTCAGGCGCGTCGCTGCTACCTGATATGCATAGATGGCCTTGTGTTCGGCTTCCACCGCGGTCAGCAGGGCCTGGTCTTCGTTGACCCCCGCAGGCGCTGCTTGCTGCGTGGCGCAGGGTGCGGGTGTGGATGCGGGCGCCGGGACCGCCGTGGCGAAGATGCCGGGAGTTTCGGGCGTGCCACTTGCCCCGCCGGGTCCTTGCCCGCCGGGTCCTGCCCCGCCGGGTTCTGCCAAATTAAGTGTGCTCGAAGCATCCAGATAGGGGGACTGCGGAACCGGGAGCCCCAGATCGCCGGCGAGTGAGCGGGCCTGCATGAGGGCAGCTGTACCTCCCGACGCCAGTACTCGCGCCATGCCGCCAGGTGCCGTACGGGCCGCTGTGAGAGAGGCAGTGCTGGCGTCCACCAGCCCTTGGATCAGTTCCGGGATGCCCGCCGGCGCGGCCTGGGTTTCATTCGTCTGCTCCGCCGTTGACGCCGCCGCAGTGGCGGAACCCGGGGTTTCGTCGCTGCGGAGCGACAGCGCGGCCGCGTACGCATCCAGCATGGTCCTGGCGTTGCGGAGCTTTAGGACGACGGCGGGCACGCTTGCCGTCGCCTGCAGCGCAGCGGCGGAACCGGCCAGGGTCGTGACACGATTTAGCGCGTCTGCTCTCGCCAGCCCGCTGGCCGACGGCCCGCCCGCCTCGCCTGGTTTAACACTGACAACGACGGTCCCCATCCCAAGGACGATGGCGCCCGTGAGCAGCAGCAGGAGCAGCCGCCGCACAATACGTCCCGCTCTGTGCAGGTTTGTGCCCGTCGCCTGAATCCTGGACGGGGGCGTGACTTTCGTCTCCACCGGAGCACTTAGCTGGTCATCAGCTCCCGCGCGCCGCAGCCCGGTACGTCGGGTGCGGCGTGGAGTCGAGGAGGATGTGGCTGCCCGCTGGCGGGCGTCATCGTCGGCGGCCCAGTCGGCGGGGGAGCGGGAGTCGGTCACAACACTTGATGATGTCACGACGGGCGGCTCCGCACCCACAGCAGCACCCACAGCCGCATGCACAGCCGCGTCGCAGCCGCCGGTGTTTAGCCAACTACGCGTGCTGTTGAGGAAGGTCCCGGTTCACCGGATCGGCCGGGAATTCGGTAGGCTATTGGCTACAACATCATCTAACCGGGAGGCGGCAAACTCATGACCCAGCCGAATCGGCCCAACGCTCACGGTGCGTCCGACAATCTGCATTCGGACAGCCCCTCGGATGGTGGAAACCTTGCCGGCACCGCGGAAGCACGGCGGCTCTTTGACCTGCTTAACCCCACGGTCGCCAACCATGGGCTCTTCCTTGAGGACGTGAACGTCCATCTTGCCGGGGCGCACCGGACGGTTAGCGTCGTCGTCGACCTTGAACAGAATCTTCGCGGCGGAGTCGGCATGGACGTGATCGCGGCAATTTCCCGTGAGCTCTCCGACGTCCTGGATGCGGATCCGCAGGATGACGGCCGCCCCTTCGACCTGGAAGTGTCTTCCCCCGGTGTGGGCCGGCCACTGACCGAGCGTCGTCACTGGTACCGCGCCCGCGGCCGAATGGTGAAGGTCAATGTGGTTGCGGGCGAGAACGTGACCGGAAGACTGCTGGAGGTCGACGACGACGGTGTAACTGTCCGTCCGGAGCTGACCGTCAAAAAAGGAATGAAGCCCAAACAGGGCAATCCGCAACAGATAGCTTTTGATAAAATCCGCCGGGGCACGGTCGAAGTTGAGTTCAGCCATCTGGACGAGGCCGGTCCCGAAGCGGGGCTGCATGAAGATTTTGGTCCGACCGCAGGTGCGGTCGATGGAGAGGAAAGCTGACATGGATATCGATATGAGCGCGCTGAGATTGTTGGAGCGTGAACGCGAGATCCCGCTGGATCTGCTGATTCCCACGATCGAACAGGCACTGCTGGTGGCCTACCACAAGTCCCCGGGAGCGATCACCGCGGCACGGGCAGAACTGGACCGCAAGAACGGGCACGTCACTATTTGGGCCGCGGAGCTCGATGAAGAAGGAACCGCAGTCGGCGAATTTGATGACACTCCCGCCGGTTTTGGCCGGATCGCGGCAAGTACGGCACGGCAGATTATTCTGCAGCGTCTGCGCGACGTTGAAGACGACAACGTGCTGGGTGAATTCCGCGGCAAGGAAGGCGAGCTGGTTTCCGGCCAGATCCAGCAGGGCCATAATCCAAAGATGGTCCAGGTGAACCTGGGCTCGGTGGAGGCCCTACTGCCTCCCACGGAGCAGGTCCCGGGCGAGCAGTACAAGCACGGGAACCGCATCCGGGCCTTCGTCATTGACGTGCGCCGCGGGCTCAAGGGCCCCTCGATTACGCTGTCCCGGTCCCACCCGGGACTGGTGCGGAAATTGTTCGAGCTGGAAGTCCCGGAAATCGCCGACAGGTCGGTGGAGATCGTGGCGCTGGCGAGGGAGGCCGGGCACCGGACCAAGATCGCAGTGCTCGCCCATCAGCCCGGGATCAACGCCAAGGGCGCCTGCATTGGCGAAATGGGCTCCCGTGTGCGCGCTGTCATGAGCGAGCTCAACGATGAGAAGATCGACATCGTCGATTTCAGCGAGAATTCAGCGACCTTCATTGCGAATTCGCTCTCACCGTCCAAGGTTATTTCCGTCACGATCACCGACGCGGATACCCGCAGCGCCCGCGTCGTTGTTCCGGACTACCAACTTTCGCTGGCGATCGGTAAGGAAGGGCAAAACGCGCGTTTGGCTGCCAAGCTCACCGGCTGGCGCATCGACATCGTTTCCGATGCGGCCGTTGACGCAACCCAATAGCTGTCCCTTCCGGCTCCTTGGCCATCAGGGGGCGCCCCCAACAGCTTCGCTGCGCCGGTTTAGGATCACTACGCCCTAAGCGCTAGAATGGCTGTGACCGGGTCAGCGACCGTCAACTCCCATTTGAGGCAATTGCAGTGTTTGAAGCTCCATTGGTGGGTCAAACACAGACTCTACCGTTGCGCACATGTGTTGGTTGCCGTCGTCGTGATACCCAGTCGAAGTTACTGCGGATGGTGCGGGAAACATCTGCCGACGGCATTATCGCCGCGGTAGCTGACCCACACCGTCGTCGCTGGGGCAGGGGTGCCTGGTTGCACCCGAGCCCTCAGTGCCTTGCGCTGGCGCTCAAGCGACGTGCCATTGGCCGCGCCCTTCCGGGCGTCGTCGACTGTTCGTCGGTGCAGAACCGGATACGCGATGAGGGTTCCACCGAAATGCTGGTGGAACAGCAGTAACTGCAGACCTAGAACTGTCCAACCTGAAAGCGGGTCAGAAAACTGATGGAAACCCGATGAGTACCCAGCGATGAGTGCCCAACGATGAGTGATTTTTTATGCTCTCACACCGCACATTCCAGCATGGAGTGTCGCATTAAGAATTAGAGGCTCGTACCTGTCCGGTGCGGGCCAAGACAGGAGAAATGTGGCCAAGGCCCGCGTACACGAGCTAGCAAAAGAGCTCGGCATCACCTCTAAGGAAGCTGTCACCAAGCTTCAGGAATTGGGCGAGTTTGTCCGTTCCGCTTCCTCGACCATTGAGGCACCCGTCGTGAAGAAGCTTCGCGACGCGTTCCCTGCGGCGCCCAAGGCAGCTGCCGGGTCCAATGGGACAGGGTCTGCCCCGGCAGCAGCTGCTCCCGCAGCAGCCGCACCGGCAGCGAAGTCCGGCCCGAAGCCGGCCGGACAGTCTGCCGCCGGGTCTGCGACTCCGGGGCCAGCCACCCCCGGACCCACAGCCCCCGCGGCTCCGGCCCCGGCCGTCCCGGCATTCTCAGAGCCCGCGGCGGCAACGCCTGCCCCCGCTCCGGCAGCAGCTGCTCCGGCAGCAGCTGCTCCGGCAGCCACAGCTCCTGCTGCGCCTGCTCCGGCCAGCTCCGCACCGTCAGCCGCCGCACCAGCAGATGTGGCTCCGCCGGCTGCGGCTGCGCCGTCCGCTGCTCCGTCCGGAGTCAAGCCCGGTGCCCGTCCGGCACCTGCTCCGGCAGCCCCGGCTCCGTCGCGTCCGGCTGCCACAGGCCGGCCAGGTGGCGCTGGTCCGCGTCCGGGTAACAACCCGTTCGCTCCCTCGCAGGGCATGCCACGCTCCGGGCGCCCCGACCGCGGCGAAGGCGAGCGGCCGGCACGTTCGGGTGCCGCTGGTCCGCGTCCTGGCAACAATCCTTTCGCTCCGTCGCAGGGTATGCCCCGTGCCGGAGCTCCACGTTCAGCTGAAGCCGGCACGGGCGGTCCCCGTCCCGCAGCCGGAGCCGGTGGGCCGCGGCCTGCAGCAGGTGCAGGTGGTCCCCGCCCCGGCGCTCCGCGTCCCGGCGGAGCCCGCCCGACTCCGGGTATGATGCCTAACCGCACCGAGCGTCCTGTGGCCCCGGGCCGCGGCAATGACCGCCCCGGCGGAGCTGGCCGTGGACGTCCGGGTGCACCGGGTACCGGTGGTGCTCCGGGTGCAGGCGGCGGGACAGGCGCACCGGCAGGTGGCGGTTTCGGTAAGGGCGGCCGCGGACGCGGCGGGACCCAGGGTGCCTTCGGTAAGGGAGGCGCCGGCCGCGGTAAGCAGCGCAAGTCCAAGCGCGCAAAGCGGCAGGAACTGGAGCAGATGAGTGCTCCGTCGCTGGGCGGCGTGAGCGTGCCCCGTGGCGATGGCAACTCCATTATCCGGTTGCGCCGCGGTTCGTCGATTACTGACTTCGCTGACAAGATCGAGGCGAATCCGGCGGCCCTGGTGACGGTGCTCTTCCACCTCGGTGAGATGGCTACCGCAACCCAGTCCCTGGACGAGGACACCTTTGCCCTGCTCGGCACCGAGCTTGGTTACAAGCTCCAGGTAGTTTCACCGGAGGATGAGGAGCGCGAGCTGCTCAGCAACTTCGACATTGACTTCGAAGCCGAGCTTGAGGCCGAGGGCGACGAGGACCTTGAGGTCCGCCCGCCCGTGGTCACCGTCATGGGCCACGTGGACCATGGTAAGACGCGTCTGCTGGATGCTATCCGTAACTCCGACGTCATGGCCGACGAGCACGGTGGCATCACCCAGCACATCGGTGCCTACCAGATCGTGCACGAGCACGAGGACACCGAGCGCCGCATTACCTTCATTGACACTCCGGGCCACGAGGCGTTCACCGCCATGCGTGCCCGTGGTGCCAAGGTCACCGACATTGCCATCCTGGTGGTCGCCGCCGACGACGGTGTCATGCCGCAGACGGTGGAAGCGCTCAACCATGCGCAGGCAGCCAACGTGCCGATCGTCGTCGCAGTGAACAAGATCGATAAGGAGGGTGCCAACCCGGAGAAGATCCGCGGTCAGCTCACCGAGTATGGTCTGGTTCCCGAGGAATACGGCGGCGACACGATGTTTGTGGATGTATCCGCCCGGGAGAATCTCAATATCAATGAGCTCCTTGAAGCGGTCCTGTTGACCGCGGATGCGGCGCTGGATATGCGGGCCAACCCGAACAAGGATGCCCGCGGTATTGCGATCGAAGCGAACCTGGATAAGGGTCGCGGTGCCGTTGCGACGGTACTGGTTCAGTCCGGTACGCTGCACGTGGGCGACACGATTGTGGCGGGAACCGCGCACGGCCGGGTCCGCGCCATGTTCGATGAGGACGGCGGCAATATCACGGAGGCGGGCCCGTCCCGTCCCGTGCAGGTGCTCGGTCTGTCCAATGTACCGCGTGCCGGCGATACCTTCTTCGTCACCGGAGATGAGCGCACAGCCCGTCAGATCGCTGAAAAGCGTGAGGCTGCGGACCGTAACGCTGCGCTGGCCAAGCGCCGCAAGCGGATTAGCCTGGAAGACTTCGATCAGGCAGTCGCTGCGGGTAAGGTTGACACGCTCAACCTCATCCTCAAGGGTGACGTTTCCGGTGCCGTTGAGGCGCTGGAGGATTCGCTGCTCAAGATCGATGTCGGCGAGGGTGTCCAACTGCGGGTTATCCACCGCGGCGTCGGTGCCATCACGCAGAACGACGTCAACCTGGCCACCGTGGACAATGCGATCATCATTGGCTTCAACGTCAAGCCGGCGGAGCGCGTTGCTGACCTGGCGGACCGTGAAGGCGTCGACATGCGCTTCTACTCGGTCATCTATGGCGCGATCGATGACATTGAGCTGGCTCTGAAGGGCATGCTCAAGCCGGAGTACGAGGAAGTCCAGTTGGGTACCGCGGAGATCCGCGAGATCTTCCGTTCGTCCAAGTTCGGAAACATCGCCGGTTCCATCGTTCGTTCCGGTACCATCCGTCGGAACTCCAAGGCACGCGTGCTGCGCGCCGGCAAAGTTATTGGGGAAAACCTCACCGTGGATTCGCTCAAGCGTTTCAAGGATGACGCCACCGAGGTCAGGGATGGCTTTGAGTGCGGTATCGGTCTGGGGTCGTTCAACGACCTGCAGGCCGAGGACATCATCGAGACGTTCGAGATGCGCGAGAAGCCGCGCGCTTAACATTGGCATCTGAGGTGCGCAAAATGGGGTTGAACAAGCCAAACGGCCCCGTTTTGCGCACCTCACCTGATTGAGGAGAAATTTCATGGCCGATTCGGCACGCGCTGCTAAGTTGGCGCAGCGGATAAAGGTTATTGTCGCTGAGGGTCTGCGCCGGCGGGTCAAGGACCCGAGGGTGGAGGGCGTCACCGTAACGGATGCCCGCGTGACCAACGATCTGCAGCACGCGACAGTGTATTACACGGTGCTCGGTGATGACACAGCCCAGGCGGATGCCAAAGTAGGGCTGGAAAAGGCCCGTGGCGTGCTGCGTCAGGAAGTGGGCAAGAACGTCACGGTGCGGCTGACGCCGACGCTGGAATTCGTCGCCGACGAGATCCCTGTCAATGCCGGCCATCTGGAGGACCTGATCCGGACAGCCAAGGCGCGGGACGCCGAGGTAGCGGCGATTGCGCAGGGCGCGACCTTCGCCGGAGATGCGGATCCGTACAAGAAGGACGACGACGGCGCCGAAGCGGACGACGACGGCGCCCAAACGCAGGAGAAGTAGGCCCGTAGGTTGACCGAAGTACTCGTCAGGGGCGCCCGATCCAAAGACCGGGCGCCCCTGACGTATTTCACAGTGGGGTTTATCTGCGGTCGACGGCGTCAGTCGTCGTACTGGTTCATGGATGGGTAATTCTCGTCGCCGGTGTTGAGCGGGACCTTAATGATCTGGCCCGCGGGCGGAGTCCCGTCACCGGGGAGTGCGTTGACAGTGGCATAGAGCGTCCCGCCGCGGATCGCCACATCGGCCGGCAGTGGAACCGCCAGGAACGGCTGTGCCGTGGAAGTCCCGCGCGGAATCACCGAGATCTGACCGCCGAAAAGTTCGGCGACGTAGATATCTCCGCTCCGGCTGACCGCAAGTCCGGTCGGCGAAACGAGCCCGGAGGCAACCAACCGCACAGTTGAGAACCAGGGACTGACCTTGTATACGCTGCCGCGGGCTCCGAGCGCGGCGCCTTCGGGACCGCCGGGCAGCGTGCTGACGTACAGCCACCCATCCCGGCCCCAGCGGATGTCCGTCGGAACCGGCTCGAAATAGTAGTCGTGGCCTGCTGCGCAGTCGGGAAGCCCGAAGGAAGCTGCGAGGGCAGCAGTAACATGCGTTATGGAGGGCGGGAGGACCGCAACAGTGCGCACCCGTCCGGTGAACTGATTGACGGCGACAATGTCATTGCCGCCCGCGTCGGCTACATAAATCTCGAACAGGCCGGGCTCGGTGGCATAGGGGTGTGAGTCCGTTACGCCGGTGTAGCTGCCGGGGAGCGTGTCGGGGATTTGCTGCAGACAGGCCGCGTCCAGATCACGGAAGCCGTAAGTGACGGATGCATCGGGATTATGCGTGGCCTCATATTGGGCGACATCCGCGATGGAACGCACCTTGCCGGCAGACGTAATGGACTTGATGATGCCGATGTTTGGGGCCGGATCCTCTCCGGCCCCGGCGTTCTCCGCAAAATAGGTCCTGCCGAACCGGGAAGAAACGGCGCCGACCTCATGGCCGGGGACGGACGCCTGGTAGACGGTGCTGACTGCGCCTTTCGCATCCAACTTGTCCAGCGAACCGGCAAAGTTCTGCGTGAAGTAAACGGACTGGGATGAGCCAAGGGTCAGGCTCAGCGGTGATAAGAGCCCGCTGGCCAATGTCTCGGGGACGCCGGGAACCGGTAACGGTTTATTGCCGGCCGCTTGGACCGGACCGGCGCCGAGTCCCACGGCGCCCATTCCCATGAGGGCTGTCAGCGCGGCAACGGTGCTGACCCGGATAATTATTCTGCGCATTTCTGGCTCCAAAGGTGACGTGACTAATGATCGAGACCAATGGTTCGCTGGACGCCCTCCGCATCGCCCGCCCGGGCCCGCCGTTCGCCGCGGGGTTGGGCGGCAAACAACATCAGCTGCGCTCACTGTAGGCTTCTGCGGGAGGTGTGTCATCCATTGTTGCCCTGCCAAACTTCACAGTAAACACTCGGACAGCGTACTGGCACCGTACAGCTCCCGGCTTCTACCATGAATCATGAATACTTTCCAGCAGAGCGCGGAAGAGCAACCGCACGGGGATGGTGACGCAGAGCCGCAACGCCGGCCGCGCGAACGCAGTATCTTCAGCCGCCGTGGCTTCCTGGCCGGTGCCGGGCTAGTGGGCGTAACCGCCGTAGCGACGGCCAGCTATGCCGGACATGATGCCATCTCCGGAGCGTTGACACGGGTAGCCGGCCATCCGGGCGGGGCATCGTCGTCGGGCTCTACGCTCTCCGGCGCTGCGGCGCCGGCCAGCAGCAAGCCGCCGGGACCGGCGGCTCCGCCGGATCGGACATTCGTCAGTACGCAGCTGACTGCGGCGCACGTCTCCAGCTGGGCTACGGCCGCCACCGCGGCCGGGCTGATCTTTGCCGGCCCGCAGGGGCACGGTTCCAGCGGCCTGATCGTGGACAATCATGGTGAACCGCTCTGGATGGAACCAACCGGCGTTGGCGTCACGGACCTGCGCGTTCAGACGTTCGAAGGCAAACCGGTATTGACCTTCTGGACCGGGACGGGAACCGGCGGCCACGGTTTGGGCTCCGGGCGAATATTGGATACCAGCTACCAATCCGTGGCAGAAGTCAATGCCGGCAACGGGCTCAAGGCCGATCTGCACGAGTTTACGCTCACCGAGGCAGGAACGGCTCTGATGATTGCCTACCCCACGGTGCCTTATGACCTGCGGCCGGTGGGAGGACCGGCCAACGGATTCATCTACGACTGCCACGTCCAGGAAATCGATGTCAGGTCCGGCGCAGTGCTCCTGGACTGGTCAGCCGTGGCGCATATCGATATCACCGAAACCTATGTCCATCCGGGGGACAACAATGCCAGCGCGGACGGGACCACGCAGGCGAAGGCGTTTGACCCGTTCCACCTGAACTCCGTGGACGAAAGCGGCGACGCGCTGCTGATCTCCAGCCGCCACACACATGCCCTTTATCTGGTGGATCGTACCGCCGGGACAATACGGTGGCGCCTCGGCGGGAAGCAGAGCGATTTCAACGTCGCGGACAACGCGGCCTTTGCCTGGCAGCACGACGCGCGGCGCAGGTCGGCAACGTCCCTGACGGTATTCGATAATCACTACTCCGAAGGCAGCACCGGAATTTCCCGTGGTCTGCTCCTGAACGTGGACGAGTCGGCGCGGACGGTGACGCTGCAGCAGGAGTTCAGCCACGCCGGCCACCGGGGAAATGCCGAGGGTAATGTGCAGTTGCTCGACAACGGCCATTACCTGGTTGGGTGGGGGGCGGATCCTGCCGTCACGGAGTTCACCCCGGACGGGACAGCGCTTTACGAATCGATTGGCCTGGGGAACGCTTCCTACCGTACCTATCGATGTGCCTGGACCGGGAGACCGGCTTCCTTGCCGGACGTCGCGGTGCTGCCGGGCAACGGCTCCAGCATGCAGGTCTACGCCAGCTGGAACGGCGCCACGGAGGTAGCCAGTTGGCGCTTTCTCACCGGCGCAACGCCGGAGTCGCTGACGCCTGCGGGAACCGTCCCGCGGCGCGGGTTCGAAACCTCGACGGCGGTCGCGGTGGCGGCCAAGGTGGCCGTGCAGGCTCTGCGCAGCGACGGCTCCGTGCTGGCCACCTCCACGGCGGTCAGCACCTAGAGGCGTCCCATATACTGGAAGGCGTGCATTCTGGACTGATCATCGTGGACAAGCCGCCCGGCCTCACCAGCCACGACGTCGTCGCCCGGCTGCGGCGCCTGACCGGAACCCGCAAGGTGGGCCATGCCGGAACCCTCGATCCGATGGCCACCGGGGTCCTGGTGATCGGCATCAACAAGGCCACCCGGCTGCTCACGTACATTGTGGGGACCGCCAAGACATACCGGGCCACCATCCGGCTCGGCGCCAGCACTCTCACGGACGACGCCGAGGGTGAGATCACCGGCAGTACGACGACGGCGCCCGTCACCGATGCGGCAATTCATGCGGGAATCGCCGCCCTCACCGGGGAGATCATGCAGGTCCCCAGCAGCGTCAGTGCTATCAAGGTCAAGGGCGAACGCGCCTATGCACGGGTTCGTGCGGGTGAGGATGTGGTCCTGGCCGCCAGGGGAGTAACCGTGCACAGTTTTCAGCTGCAGGCGATGCACCGGCTCACCGCTAAGAATCCTGCCGGGGAGGAAGCCGAATTCATCGATCTCGACGTTACCGTCGAATGCTCCTCCGGTACCTACATCAGGGCGTTGGCCCGCGATCTTGGGGCCGGGCTCGGCGTTGGCGGTCATTTGACCGCGCTGCGCCGCACCCGGGTGGGACCGTATGACCTCGGACAAGCCAAGACCCTCGAGCAGCTTGAACAGCAGGCGGATAATGACGGCGCGGTGCAGATCCTCGACATCACAGACGCTGCCCGTGCGCTAATGCCGGTCCGGGAACTGACGGACGCCGAGGCTTCTGAGCTGTCCTTTGGCCGGTGGATCGCGCCCAGCCTGACGGGTCTCCATTCCGTAGCACAGCCGGCCGCTGCCTTCCGGCCCGACGGCGAGCTTGTCGCGCTGCTGGCCGATGCGGGCAGCCAGGCCAAGCCCGTTCTGGTCTTCACCCCGGATCTGGGGGCTTAAGCGGTGACGGTGGATGGCTGGTTTACCGCTGCCCTTGTGGTCGGACTGGTTTCCAGCGCGATCTGCGTCATTGCCGCGCTGCTGAAGAAGGGTCCCAACGACGTCACGTTGCTCGCTGTGGCGGCCGTTGAAGTGTTCCTGCTGTGCTATCTGGTGGCCTCGATTGTGCGCACCGCGACCGGAACCGCGATCGCGGGTGCTCCGTGGGAATTCTGGGCATACCTGATCACCGCGATTTCCCTGCCGGTTGCAGGATTCTACTGGGCCATCCTGGAACGCAGTTTCTGGAGCAACTATGTACTGGCTGCAGTGGGAGTCACTGTGGTGGTGATGATGGCCCGGATGGCGCAGATTTGGTACGGCGTGGCAGCACCGGGACCGGGGGCAGCCCTGGGGACAGCACTAGGCACAGCACTAGGGACAGCATTAGGGACAGGACGCGGTCAGTGAGCACGAACCAGCCGGCAGTGGCCCGGACGCAGGATACGAAAGCGACGGGCCCGGGCCGTCTGCTGATCGCCGTCTACGGTATTTTTGCCTTGGCGGCCACAGCCCGTGCGGGATTCCAGATCATCAGCAAGTTTTCCGAAGCGCCCGTGGCCTACCTGCTTTCCGCAGTGGCCGCCGTCGTCTACATTGCAGCGACGATCTCGCTCGCGAGGAAGGGCCCGTTCTGGTACAAAGCGGCGGCCGTGGCGGTGTGCATCGAGCTATTAGGTGTGCTCATTGTGGGGGCGCTGAGCATTTTTGACGTCCGGGCGTTCCCGCAGGACACTGTCTGGAGCCAGTTTGGCCGTGGCTATGGATTCGTCCCGCTGCTGCTGCCTATTCTCGGTCTCATCTGGTTGTACCGGCACCGGAAGCCGATGGAGCAGCCATGAACGCGGTGGTAGCGGATGAGTCCGGTATCCCTGAACTTTCCGACGGCGTCGTCACTTTACGGGTTTTCCAGCGCGCGGATGCGGCCGATTATGCGGCGCTGAATCGGGACCCGGTCAACGTCCGCTGGGCCAATTCCCGGGCCCGTATGACCGCAGGCGAGGCCGAAGCTGCGATTACCGGGGCCATTCCCGAGGGTTGGTCCAGCGGTCACACCCGCAGATTCGCCATCGTGGACAGTGCCGGCGCACTCGTAGGAACAACGGCGCTGCATAATGTTGGCCAAGGTAGTGCATCGCTGGGCATCAAGCTTGCTGCGGACGCCCGCGGCAAGGGCCTGGCCCGGCGGGCGGCCAAACTGATGGCTGACTACGCCTTTGACATCCTTGGTCTGGCCGTCCTGCACTGGCATGCCGTCGTGGGCAATACGGCCAGCAGACGGCTGGCGGAGCACCTCGGGTTCACCCTGGAGGGCACCATCACCGGCTACAGCAACGTCGCCGGAGCGCCAGCCGACGCCTGGATTCTCACCCTGACGGCGCAGGGCCGGCTGGCTCCTGCCATGGTGGTGCCGGTCCTGCGCGGGGATACTGTGGTGCTTCGTGCCCTGGATCGCCGGGATGCGGACGAGTTGGTGGCCAATTGTCTGGATCCCGCGGCCGTGCAGTGGACCACGGTTCCGTTGAATTACAGCCGGGCTGACGCGCTGTCGTTCATCAATGACTTTGTGCCCAAGGGCTGGACCGGCGGGGAAACCCACACATTCGCCGTCGCCGATTCCCGGACCGATGCACTGCTGGGCACCATTGATCTGCATAACTTCAGGCCCGGATCCGCGGAAATCGGCATTAACATGGGTCCGCAGTCGCGCGGCACCGGGGCTGCGGCCGCGGCAGCGCATTTGCTGCTTGACTACGCGTTTTCGGGGCTGGCCCTGCAGTATGTATATTGGCGCGCCCTGCTGCCGAACTGGGCCAGCCGCAAGCTGGCCTGGAAAATGGGATTCCGGCTGGAAGCGCAGTTGCGCGGCTTCAGTGATGACAGAGGCATGCCCACCGATGCATGGATACTCACTCTGGCCGATTCGGATCCGCGGCAGCCGCAGCAGCCGTGGGACGGAGCGCGCGCGGGCGACGCGGGTAGCCTAGGAGAGGTTCCGGGCCCTCAAGGGCCGGACACGAACGAGGCCGCGCAGCTGTACGCGGCAAAGAGGCGAGGGTGATGGTGCACTACTGGAACGGACTTCACGAGGTTCCTGCCGGCTACGGCCCGTCGGTGGTCACTCTCGGGAATTTCGACGGCGTGCACCGCGGGCACCAGCATGTACTGTCCACGCTGGTGGAGACGGCGCACGGCCGCGGCGCCCGCGCCGTTGCCATCACCTTCGACCCGCACCCGGCCACGGTCCACCGCCCTGAGACGGCGCCGGAGGCCCTGATGGGGTTGGCGGACCGGCTTGCCACCATGGCCGCGTGCGGGGTGGATGCGGTGCTGGTGATGCCTTATACCCTGGCGCTCGCGGCGCAGACGCCGGAAGAGTTCGTTCGGTCGGTCTTCGTTGACACCTTGGGCGCCGTTGCCGTGGTCATCGGCCACGATGTGCGTTTTGGCAAAAGCAACTCCGGAGACCTCTCCACAATGCAGGCCCTCGGCCGGCAGCTCGGCTTTGACGTCGTCGTCGTCGATGAATTTGGGGCGGACCGGCGCTGCTCCTCGACCTGGGTGCGGGAGGCGCTGGCGCGCGGGGACGTCGGCACGGCAGCCGAAGTGCTGGGACGTCCGCACCACATGCGCGGCGAGGTTGTCCATGGTGCTGCCCGTGGCCGGGCGCTTGGTTTCCCGACAGCGAACCTCGCACCGGAATCCGACGGCTACATACCGGCCGACGGCGTCTACGCCGGTTGGCTGACCGACGCCGGCGGTACCCGCTGGCCCGCGGCCATCTCGATTGGCTCAAACCCCACCTTCGCTGGAGTCAGCCGTCAGGTAGAGGCCTACGTCCTGGACAGGCCGACGGAACCGGTGGAAGCATTCGATCTGTATGGCCAGTCAGTCATGATTGAATTTGTCAGCCGGCTGCGCGGCATGGTGGCGTACACCGGGCCCGAGGCGCTCGTGGAGCAGATGCGTCTCGATGTAAAGCAGGCACGGGAAATCCTGCTCTGCGGAGGTGGTACGGCCACGAGGGCCGCACCGCCCATTTCGACAGAGTCAACCCGGGCAGAGTAAACTTGGCAGAGTTGAATCCGGCTGCAGTCCGTGGCGGCTGGGTTCTGCCCCCAGGCTCGGGGGCGCACCCGGCAGCGCAACGCTGATCCGGGCCTCACGGCACAATCCTAGGAGTATCTGTGGCATTAGACGCCGCTGTAAAGCAAGAAATCATGAAGGCTTACGCCACCAGCGAGGGCGACACCGGTTCGCCGGAGGTCCAGGTTGCGATGCTCTCCAAGCGCATCCTCGATCTGACCGAGCACCTCAAGGAGCACAAGCATGATCATCACACCCGTCGCGGCCTGATGGGTCTGGTCGGCCGTCGTCGTCGTCTTCTGACGTACCTGCATGACACCGACATCACGCGCTACCGTACGCTGATCGAGCGTCTGGGCCTGCGCCGCTAGCAGCACCATGAGGCGGTCCCTTCCGAGTCGGAAGGGCCGCCTTTGCCGGTTTTAGCCCCGGCAAACCGCATGAAATAACCAAATAAGGAGCCAACCGGCGTCGCGCATTCGCGGTCCTCGGTAGTGATTTCCGGGACAGACGCCCCCTTTTTTTGGCGGCCGGTCCCGTGAGTCTCGATCGAAGACCGGGTGTTGTTCAGGTCCCACAGCTAAAGACGGTGGGCCTGAGGATGTTGATTGCCTCCTGCCACATACGCAAAGAAACGGAGGTGACTCTCTATGGAGGGTCCCGAAATTCAGTACTCAGAGGCCGTCATTGACAACGGCCGCTACGGCAAGCGCGTTATCCGCTTCGAGACCGGCCGGCTGGCGCAGCAGGCCGCCGGAGCGGCAATGGTCTACATCGACGAGGACACGGCACTGCTGTCGGCGACGACGGCGGGCAAGCACCCGCGTGAAGGATTCGACTTCTTCCCGCTGACGGTTGACGTAGAGGAGCGCATGTACGCTGCCGGACGTATCCCGGGCTCGTTCTTCCGCCGCGAAGGCCGCCCGTCCACGGAGGCCATTCTGGCCTGCCGCCTGATGGACCGCCCGCTGCGCCCCGCGTTCGTAAAGGGTCTGCGCAACGAGGTCCAGATTGTGGTCACCGTGCTGGCGATCAACCCGGACGTTCTGTATGACGTGGTTGCGATCAACGCCTCCTCGATGTCCACCCAGCTCTCCGGTCTGCCGTTCTCCGGCCCGATCGGCGGCGTCCGCGTTGCTTTGGTCAACAATGAGCAGGGCTCCCAGTGGGTTGCCTTCCCGAAGCATTCCGAGCTTGAAAACGCCGTGTTCAACATGGTGGTTGCCGGTAAGGTCACCGCTGACGGTGACGTTGCGATCATGATGGTCGAGGCCGAAGCGACGGATAACTCCTGGAAGCTGATTAAGGAAGAGGGGGCAACCGCTCCCACCGAGGAAATCGTTTCCGAAGGACTGGAAGCGGCCAAGCCGTTTATTAAGGCCCTTTGCGAAGCACAGGCAGACCTGGCAGCACGCGCTGCCAAGCCGACCGCGGTATTCCCGGTGTTCCTGGACTACCAGGATGACACCTTCGCAGCCGTGGAAAATGCCGCGGCGGCTAAGCTGACCGAGGTCTTCCAGATCGCTGACAAGCAGGACCGCGATAACGCTTCCGATGCGCTCAAGAACGAGGTTGTCAGCTCGCTGTCCGGTGCGTTCGAAGGACGCGAAAAGGAGCTTTCCGCTGCTTTCCGCTCGGTGACGAAGCAGGTGGTGCGCCAGCGCATCCTCAAGGACCAGATCCGCATCGACGGCCGCGGCCTGACGGACATCCGCCAGCTCACCGCCGAGGTAGAGGTCCTGCCCCGCGTGCATGGTTCCGCAATCTTCGAGCGCGGCGAGACCCAGATTCTGGGTGTCACCACCTTGAATATGCTCAAGATGGAGCAGCAGATCGATTCGCTGTCTCCTGTCACGCGCAAGCGCTACATGCACAACTACAACTTCCCGCCCTACTCCACCGGTGAGACGGGCCGCGTCGGTTCCCCGAAGCGCCGCGAGATCGGTCACGGTGCCCTCGCTGAGCGTGCGCTGATTCCGGTACTGCCCTCACGTGAGGAATTCCCGTACGCGATCCGCCAGGTCTCCGAGGCGCTGAGCTCCAACGGTTCCACCTCGATGGGTTCGGTCTGCGCCTCCACGCTGTCCCTGCTCAACGCGGGTGTGCCGCTGAAGGCGCCGGTTGCCGGCATCGCCATGGGGCTGGTGTCCGATCAGGTTGACGGACAGACCCGCTACGCGGCGATGACCGATATCCTGGGTGCCGAAGACGCTTTCGGTGACATGGACTTCAAGGTTGCCGGAACGTCCGAGTTCGTCACGGCCATCCAGCTGGACACCAAGCTGGACGGAATTCCGGCCTCCGTGCTCAGCGCGGCCCTGAAGCAGGCCCGCGAGGCCCGTTTGCACATCCTGGGCGTGCTGAACGCCGCGATCGACGTTCCGGACGAGCTCTCCGAGTTCGCGCCCCGCGTCATCGCGGTCAAGATCCCGGTGGATAAGATCGGCGAGGTCATTGGGCCGAAGGGCAAAATGATCAACCAGATCCAGGAGGACACCGGCGCCGACATCTCCATCGAAGATGACGGCACGGTCTACATCGGCGCGACCAATGGTCCCTCCGCCGATGCTGCCCGTTCGGCGATCAACGCGATCGCCAACCCGCAGATCCCCGAGATCGGCGAGCGTTACCTGGGTACCGTCGTAAAGACGACCACCTTCGGGGCGTTCATTTCGCTCACTCCGGGCAAGGATGGTCTGCTGCACATCTCCGAGCTGCGCCAGCTCGCCGGTGGCAAGCGCGTGGACAATGTGGATGACGTTGTCTCCGTTGGGCAAAAGATCCAGGTGGAAATCACCAAGATCGATGACCGTGGAAAGCTCTCCCTCTCGCCCGTCGTGGCCGAGGAAGCCGCTGCCGAGTCCGCCGTGTCGGCAGATAGCGCTGCTGAGTAATTCATGGCCTTTACCCCTTTGCCGCTCATGTCCGCCGCCGGAACGGTCGGTCAGGACTCCGCAGTGATTTCGGGCCACGCCGGTGGCGCCGTTGTGCGTCGTTCCGTCCTGCCCGGGGGAGTGCGGGTGTTGACCGAGTCCATGCCGTCGCAGCGGAGCGCGACAATCGGGTTTTGGGTCGGTGTTGGCTCTCGGGATGAAGCCGAGGGCCAACACGGCTCGACCCATTTCCTCGAGCACCTGCTGTTCAAGGGAACCCGGCGCCGCACGGCGCTGGAAATCGCCTCCGCTTTTGACGAGGTCGGTGGGGAGTCCAATGCGGCTACCGCCAAGGAAAGCACCTGCTACTACGCCCGAGTGCTGGATACTGACCTGCCGATGGCCATCGACGTCATCGCGGACATGATCACCGGCGCGGTGCTGGATCCTGCCGAGTTGGAGCAGGAACGGGACGTTATTCTCGAGGAAATCGCGATGGACCGCGATGACCCGACCGACGTTGCCCACGAAAATTTTGTTGCAGCCGTCATGGGCGGCCATTCACTGGGCCGTCCGATTGGTGGCACACCGGCTGCTATCCGCGCCGTTTCACGCGATTCCGTCTGGGCGCACTACCAGCGCTACTACCGACCCGATGAACTCGTCATTACTGCTGCGGGCGGGTTGGACCATGAAACGGTCTGCAGCCAGGTCCTTTCCGCGCTCAGCGCGGCCGGCTGGGAAATGGACGACGACGCAGCCCCGACCGCGCGTCGGTCCAGCGATCCGGTGCAGATTGCCGGGACTGCCGGCCTGCATGTGATCAAGCGGCAGGTCGAGCAGGCCAATATCATTCTGGGCTGCCCGAGCATCGTTGCCACCGACGAACGCCGCTTTGTGATGAGCGTGCTCAATGCCGTTTTGGGGGGCGGAATGTCTTCACGCCTGTTCCAGGAGATCCGGGAAAAACGCGGACTGGTCTACTCGACGTACTCGTTTGCCTCCGGCTACGCGGACGCAGGCTACTTCGGTATGTATGCCGGCTGCGCGCCGCTAAAGGTCGGCCAGGTGATCGCCCTGCTGACCGGTGAGCTGGAAAAACTCGCCGCGGACGGGATCACGGTGGAAGAGCTGAGCAAGGCCGAGGGCCAACTATCCGGCGGTATCGTGCTGGCATTGGAGGATACCGGCTCGCGGATGTCCCGGCTGGGGCGATCGGAACTGGTCTCCGGAGAATTCCTGGATATCGACGAGACCCTGGAGCGCATCGCGAAGGTCACTGCGGAAGAAGTTCAGGCACTGGCGCGCGAACTCGCAGCGGCGCCGCGGACCATCACCGTCGTCGGGCCGTTTGAGGAAACCGAAACCTTCGGTCTCTGACCCCTCGGCCGGGCAAAAGCGCACAAATCTGCGCAGCGTTGGCACGGAACCCTGCGCAGAAGCAACTCCTGCGCAGCGCAAGCACCCAGCGCTGCGCAGGTGCGCACCAATCTGAAGGGGTAGCGGGCACTTTAGCTCAGCAGCTCATCCGGGTAACACCAACGCCAGTTTTCTCCCGGTTCGGCGCTGCGCATCACCGGATGCCCGGTGGCACGGTAGTGCACGGTCGCATGCAGGCCGGGGGAGGAGTCGCAGCAGCCGACGTTGCCGCAGGTAAGGCACATCCGCAGGTGTACGGGTGTGGTGCCCTCGCGGATGCAGTCCGCGCAGAACGGTTCAGCCGGTACGGGCAGATCCGGTGCAGCCTGCAGGTGTTCGCATCCACCGGAATCCGTGAACCGGGCGCCCGGGGCCATTGCCGTCGTTTCGCCGTCGTCGTTCGTTTCTTCTATCGCTGAATCCAACATTGATTCCTCCACATCCAGACTTTCCAGGACACCGTCGAATACTTCATCGTCGTACGCACCGGAACGGCGCATGGTCAAAACCTTCTCCCGCTCCGCTTCCAGCATAGAGAGCCTCAGCCGGGCATACCTCTGACTGGGCGTTCCCTGGTCCGCCTCCGATCTACCCAATCGTTCCCAGGCAGCCAGGCCCCGTTCCTGTGTGCGTCGCTTGAGCATTGCCAGAACTTCCGGGGGATCCTCGGCCGTCCGCATGTCCTGCAGCCGGGCAAGCCCGGCTGTGGTGGCCATTTGCATCAGGGACGCCTGGCTCAGCACGTCCTCCCGCCGGTCCGGCCCGCGCACACCCAGCTTCCGCACCAGGGCGGGCAAGGTGAGCCCCTGCAACCCCAGGGTGCCGCCGACGACGATCAGTGCTGCCAGGATCAGGACGGATCGGTGCGCAAGGGAGACCGGAAGGACAAGGACCGCAGCGAGAGTCACCACGCCGCGCATGCCCGCCCAGGAAATGATGGTGGGATACTGCCACGGCGGGGCCGGGTCCTTTTCCCGGACTGCGGGAATCAGCCGGGGAAGGTAGGTGGCGGGAAAGACCCAGATAGGCCGCAGCAGCAGCACAGCCAGCAGAATAACGCCGCAGCCCGTCCAAATCCTGCCGGGACCGAAGGAGTCGTCCGCGACAGCTGCGATGATGGACCGCACCTGCAGACCGATCAGCAGGAACACGGCATTTTCCAGGAGGAACTGGACCGTGCTCCAGTTGCTGCGCTGGCTTAGCCGCGCCGCGCCGCCTGGCATCAACGGTGCTTTGGCCCCCATGATCAGCCCGGCAACTACAACGGACAAAACACCCGAGGAGTGAATGGCCTCGGCGGGGAGATAGGCAACCAACGGCGCCACCAGTGACAGCGAGGTGTTAATCGGCACATTTCGGGTGCGCTTGCGCAGCTGCAGCAAGAGGAATGCTGCGGCAATTCCGACGGCAGCGCCGCCGCCGGCTGCGAGCAGGAAATCGGCACCTATTCCGACTGCTGAGACCGTACCTCCGATCGACGCTATGGCGGCCCGGAGGCAGACCAGTGCAGTGGCGTCATTGACCAGCGATTCGCCCTCCAGGATATTCACAATGCGTCGGGGCATCCCGACCTTGCGGGCAATCGCAGTAGCCGCGACAGCATCCGGTGGTGCCACCACGGCCCCCAAAGCGATGGCTGCGGCCAGCGGTATTTCGGGGAACAGCCACCAGGAAACGAAGCCGATGGCAAGGGTCCCGAAAATCACATAACCCACGGACAGCAGCGCAATGGACCTTTTGTTGGAGCGGAAGTCAGTGATGGACGTCCGAAGTGCGGCCGCATACAGCAGCGGCGGTAACAACCCGATCAGCACCAGATCCGGGTTCAGTGCAATCCGCGGCACAAAGGGCAAAAAGGACCCGGCCACTCCGACCAGAACCAGCAGCAGCGGAACCGAAAACCCGATTTTCCGGCCTACTGCGCTGCAGGCACACACCACGGCCACCAGCGCCAGCAGCCCCAAAGCTACGTCCATCGCCCTATTCTCTCAGCTGCACGCTGGACCCGGCTTAACCGCCTGCGAACGGCGGCAGAACATCGACAACGTCGTCCGGGTGCAGTTCCGTTGTCAGATCCCGGACAGCGGTCTCGTTACGCAGGAAGCTGCACCGGGACAACAGGTCCGCCAACGGCTGTGCATGGGCGGAGGCCGAAACCGGATGCAGGGCAATCAGCTGTTCCAGCAGCTCATTGACGCTAATGGGCCCCCCGTGCAGCAGCGTCTCCTCGTTCATGCCCGTGGCCGCGCGGGCAGCAGCGAAGTAGCGGATCAGCATCTATCCACCGATCGCGCTCATCGTGCGCTCCGGCTGGACGTAATCCGCGTCGCCGAGCCCGGTGTGGTCCATTCCGTGGGCCTTTGGCTTGGCCCACATGGCCTCCTGCCAGCGGGCCGCAATGGCGCCGTCGCCGGCCGGTGTCTGAGGTTCCGAACGGAGTAAGGCCAGCAGATCCACCTCGGTGCGGGAAAACAGGCAGCTCATGACCTTCCCCTCGGCAGTGATCCGGGTCCTTTTGCAGTCCGCGCAGAACGGTTCAGTCACGGAGGCGATAATGCCCAGTGTGCCCAGCAGCGCACTGGAACCGGGGAGCCGGACCTCGTAGCGTTCGGCCGGTGCACCGTCGCGGTCGCGAGGATCAGCCGATAGCTCAAAACGGGGAGCCAGCAGCCCCCGGATCTCCTCGGCCGTCACCAGGTTGTCCCGGGTCCAGCCGCGGTCCGCGTCCAGTGGCATCTGCTCGATGAACCGGAGCTCGTAGCCACGGGTCAGCGCCCAGTCCAGCAGATCAGCGGCGCCGTCGTCATTAATGCCGCGCATCAGTACGGCGTTGATCTTAATAGGGCCCAGCCCTGCGGCATCGGCGGCGTCAATCCCGGCCAGCACCTTGTCCAGGAACGGGCGACGGGTCAGTTGCGCAAAAGTTTCCGCACACAGCGAATCCAGTGACACGTTGATCCTGGTCAGGCCGGCATCCTTGAGCGCCTGCGCCTTGCCCGCCAGACCGATCCCGTTGGTGGTCAACGAGACCGGGAGCAGCGGGTGGGCGCTGCGCAGACCCGCGATAATGCCCACCAGGTCGGCCCGGACCAGCGGCTCCCCGCCGGTCAGGCGCAGTTCGCGCACGCCAAGGCCATCCACGCCGATGCGCACCAGCCGCAGAATCTCCGCCGCCGTGAGGACCTTGTCCTTGCTCAGCCAGTCCAACCCGTCGGCGGGCATGCAGTAGGTGCATCTGAGATTGCATTTATCCGTCAGCGACAAACGCATATCCGTGGCACGCCGACCGAAGCGGTCCACTAATGCCGCGCTGTTTTCCGGCGCTGCACCGCTAAGCGCGCCGGGCATGCCGAGAGTCACCGGTCCTGAGACTGCGTTCATACCCCCCACGCTACGCCACTGGAGCCAGAGGTGGGAGGACGACGGCCGACGGCGGCAGGGGAGTGCCGTCGTCGGCCACCGGAACGTGACCATGGAACAGCAGCCCCGCGCCGGTCGTTATGTGGGTATGAGAGCTCAAACGGATGAACCACGCGCAGCCGTCCAACGCGCGGATATACCCCGCAGCGCCGGAATCTGGGCCGCGGCCGGGGGAATAGTCTCCGTGGCGTTAGGTGTCATCGCCGGTGAACTGACGGCCGCCGCGGTCAGCCCCGCGGTTTCTCCTGTCACCGCAGTGGGCGGCGCAGTTATCGATGCACTTCCGCCCGCTGTCAAAGAGGGTGCAATTTCGCTCTTTGGCACGTCCGACAAATTGGTCTTCCTGATCGTAATGTGCATCGTGATCGCGGTCCTGGCTGGCGCGGCGGGAATTGCGGAAACGCGCCGACGATTCACGGGGATAGTGGGGATCGCGGCCTTCGGCGTCATCGGAGCAGCAGCGGTGCTGACCCGGGCGCAGGCCAGTGCGGCGGCACTGGCCGGTCCTGTCGTGGCGGCTCTGCTGGCCATGGCGCTACTGGCGTTTTACCGCAATCGGTACCAGCGCTGGCTGGGCGTTTGGGACCCCGCGGTTGGGCATAGCGCAGACCGGACGCCGGATTTGGGCCGCCCGTCGGACCGTGCGACGGATCCGGACCGTGCGACGGATCCGGACCGTTCGCCGGCGCGACGCAGCTTCCTGCAGGCCGTCGGAGTTGGTGGGGCCGTCGCCGTCGTCGTCGGAATCGCCGCAGCGGCAGTGCGCTCGACCGCCGTCGGCATCGCGCAGGCCCGGGCAAATCTGGTTCTGCCCGCGCCGGCCACCCCCGCCGCTGCCCTTCCGGAGGGTGCCGAACTTGCCCTGCCGCATATTGCGCCGCTGGTGACCCCGAATGCCGACTTTTACCGCATCGATACCGCGCTGGTCGTTCCGACGGTCAATCCGGACAGCTGGAAGCTCAAGGTCAACGGCATGGTCGACCATGAGGTGGAAATTGACCTGAGGGCACTGCTGGCCAAGCCGCTCGTGGAGAACTACACCACGTTGGCCTGTGTATCCAACGAGGTGGGCGGCTCCCTGGTGGGGAATGCGAAGTGGCTGGGCTGGCCGGTCCGGGAGCTGCTGGCAATGGCCGGTGTGCAGCCCGGAGCGGACATGGTGCTCTCCCGCAGCACGGATGGATTTACCGCCGGAACGCCGCTTGAGGCCATGACGGACCAACGCAACGCAATCATCGCCGTCGGCATGAACGGTGAGCCGCTGCCGCAGGAACACGGTTTCCCGGCGCGGCTGGTAGTTCCTGGTCTGTACGGATTCGTCTCCGCAACGAAGTGGGTCACCAGTTTGACGGTCACCCGCTTTGCCGACGAGAAGGGCTACTGGTCAACCCGAGGCTGGTCGGATCACGGGCCCATCAAAACCCAATCCCGGATCGACACACCCCGCGACGGCACCTCACTGAAGACGGACACCGTTGCCCTCGGTGGCGTCGCGTGGGCACCGCACAGGGGCATCTCGAAGGTCCAGGTCCGAGCCGATGGCGGCAGCTGGCAGGACGCTGTGCTGGGTGCCGGGATCTCCAAGGACACGTGGGTGCAGTGGACGGCGCGGCTCGCTCCCGGAACCGGTCAGCATCAGATCCAGGTCAGAGCGTTCGACGGCGGCGGCGAACCGCAGACGGATCAGGTGGCACCGGTGGTTCCGGACGGGGCCAGTGGATATCATACGATCACGCTGCAGACGGCCTGAGCAGACGGTGCTGCCCCGCCCCCAGCTCAGGGCCGCGGGCCTGCCTCATCGTTACGCACTGTTTTCGCAGGATAGATGACAACGGCGGCGGCCTTGACTACGAAGTAGACGATGCTCCCTGGAGCTGGAGCGAGGTCGGCGGCGGCAGACAGCGTGACATCGGCGGCGAGTGCGCCGGCTCTTATCCGAATCTGGTCTCCATGCGGTTCCAGATCCGTGATGGTGGCGGGGAAGGTATTGCGCGGACTGCCGTGCACCGGCTCCGGGAAGACCGAGACTGCACCGGGCCGGAAAACAGCCACCCCCGGCTCTCCGGGAACAGCGGCGTCGTCCACCACTCCGGCAATAGACATATTGTCCTCGCTGACGAGCCCGTGGCCGGTGACGGTCCCGGTGATCTGATTGAGTCCGGCGAGACCGGCTGCGAAGGCGCTTTGCGGCCGTTCCAGCACCAGCCGTGTCGGCCCCGCTTCGACGATTCTGCCGGCGTCGAGCACCACGAGCCGATCGGCCAGAACCAGGGCGTCGACCACATCATGGGTGACAATGATGGCCCGGCGGCCGGCCAGGACGCGTTTGAGTAGTTTGCGCAGCATCGGCGCGACGGTGATATCGAGGGCCGCCATCGGCTCGTCGAGCAGCAGCAGGTCCGGCTCGGCAGCTAGAGCCCTTGCGATGGCGATGCGCTGGGCCTGGCCGCCGGAGAGCTGTCCGGGGCGGCGGTGGGCGAAGCCGAGGGCGTCGACTTCACCCAGCCAGTGCCTTGCGGCACGTCGGGCGTCGCCCCTGCTGGCGCCCGCAGACCGAGGGCCGAAGGCCACATTATCCAGCACAGTAAGGTGCGGGAAGAGCAGGGGTTCCTGTGCCAGCAGCGCGATTTTGCGCTGGTGCGCAGGGACCCAATGGGTGCCGGCATCGAACAGTACTCTGCCATCGAGATCGGCGCGGCCGGAGCTGGGGCGGAGCAGGCCCGCGATCAGCCCGAGCAGGGTCGACTTTCCTGCACCGTTAGGACCAAGTACGGCCACCGTTTCCTTGTCGGAAAGCTCCAGGGAAACACTCATGCCGCGGTCAGCTACAGCGGCGTCGATGCTAAAGACCGCGGGTCTGACCGTCACGGCGCCGGACGTGCCCTGGCCGGACGGGACCTGGCGGGACGTGCCCTGGCCGGAGGGGACCTGGCCGGAGGGGACCTGGCGGGACGTTTCCGGGCTATGCGTCACGGGTGCCTCCGGAGTTTAGGAGCTTGGGTGCCGTTCGGCGGAAGGTCAAGCCAACAATCGCGACGGCAATCACCACGAGCACCAGGGACAGCGCGACGGCGGTGTCCGGATCGGTTTCACGCTGCAGATAGATTTCCAATGGAAGGGTGCGGGTAACACCCTCCAGACTGCCGGCGAACGTCAGGGTGGCTCCGAACTCACCGAGGCTGCGCGCGAAAGCGAGCACCGCTCCGGAAGCCAGACCCGGCAGGACAAGCGGCAACGTGACACGGCGCAGAACTGTTCCGGGCCCGGCCCCCAAGGTTGCTGCGGCTGACTCATAGCGGGTTCCGGCGGAACGGAGAGAGCCCTCGAGGCTGAGGACAAGAAATGGCAGTGCCACGAATGTCTGAGCCAGCACCACCGCAGTCGTGGAAAACGCTATCTGGATACCCAGCACACTCAATGACGAACCCAGCAGGCCGCGTCGGCCAAAGGTATACAGCAGCGCGATTCCACCCACTACCGGGGGGAGTACAAGGGGCAGCAGCACCAGCGAGCGCAGCAGCCGTTGACCGGGAAACTGACCGCGTGCCAGCACCAATGCCAAAGGAACGCCCAACACAATGCACAGGACCGTGCTGACCGCAGAGGTGCGCAGGCTCAATCCCAGGGCCGTCAATGACGGACCGGAGGTTATCAGCGGCACAAACTGAGGCCAGTTGACACGGGTCACCATGGCCGCCAGAGGCAGGAGAATAAACAATCCTCCGGCGGCGGCGACAACCCAGATCCACAGCGGGATCGTAATGGCAGCGGGGGCTTTTCCTGCTCCGTGCACGCTCAGGGTTTTCCAAACCCCGCGGCGAGAAGGACTCTCTGCCCCGCCGGCCCGGTCACCAGTGCAATGAAGGCAGCTGCGAGCTCCTTGTGCGTGCTGCCGGCTACGGTAGCAATCGGATAGGTATTAACGGCAGTTGCTGCCTCGGGAAAATCAATAGCGGTGACTTTGTTGCCCGCGCCCTTGGCATCTGTGACATAGACCAGGCCCGCATCGGCCTCGCCGGAGCTGACCTTTCCGAGCACATCCGTCACCGAAGACTCCTCGCTGACGGGTTTCACCTCGGTACCTGTGACCTGCTCAACCTTTGCCGCTGCAGCACCGCAGGGGACCTGCGGCGCACAGACCACCACTTTCACCCCGGACCGGCCCAGGTCTTTGAAACTTCCGATATCAGCCGGATTATCCGGCGGAACCGCGATGGTCAGCACGTTGCTGGCGAAGTTCGTGGGACCGGCTGCGAGCAGGGACGCAGTCTCCAGCTTTGACATATTGGCATTGTCGGCGGAAGCAAAGACATCTGCCGGAGCGCCCTCGGAAATCTGCGTGACCAAATCGGAGGAACCTGCGAAACTGAGCCGGATTTTGCTGCCGGGATGGTCCGTTTCGAACTCCTTGGCCAGATCTGTAAAGGTGGTAGTCAGCGAGGCCGCGGCGAAAACGGTCAGAGTTCCGGACAAATCCGCGCCGGCGGACGCAGATCCCGGTGACCCGGCTGCGCCCGTTGCCTTCGAGGAGCCTGCTCCGGCGGGACCGGCATCCGAGGAACCACAGCCGGCCAGGACCGTGCAAAGGAGGAGCCCGCAGATCAGGCCAGCCAGGCGCCGCAGCCGGCGTTCAAGGGTGACCCGGGTTAAATGACCGGGCCGGGCGCGGGACGAAAGCCGGCTCATACGGCACTCTTGCGTTGCGCTGTCTCGACGATGACGGTGGTTGCTTTAACAACGGCGGTGGCCACGGAGCCCGGCTCCAGCCCCAGCTCTCGTACGGCTTCGCTGCTCATCAGCGAAACGATCCGATGCGGGCCGCATTGCAGTTCAACCTGGGCCATCACCTTGTCCGCCACGATATTGGTCACCAATCCGACAAACCTATTGCGCGCGGAACTGCTGACTTGTGCCGGGTCATCCGGCAGTACCGACTGTTTCCGCGCCAGCGCGGCGAGTTCCAGGCCTTCCACCACCGCCAGGCCGGAATCATCCTTGGCACCGGAAAGCATCCCGTTCTCAATCCAGCGCCGCACCGTGTCATCGCTGACGCTCAAAAAGCGCGCTGCATCTGAAATCCGTATCTGCGTCACATACGTCACATTATTTCCTCAGACGCGGTTAGGCAAGAGGATTGGACCTGCATGGACGACTGAGCGCACACCAGGGGCATTTGACGGTTTCAAACCTAATTTTGTGCACCGCAGATTTCAGCAGACTGTCAGAGTAGAATCCTGCCCACGGAACGTGACCGGCTCCCTGGCCGGCCGCACGAAAGTGCGTCCCGCTTCACAAACTCCACGGAAGGAATTGTTATGACGGTAGACGCCGGCCATGCCATGAATCTGCTGGAGCGCGCTTTGCTGCAGACGGGTAACCTCGTTGCGGGCGTGAAGCCGGAACAGACCTCACTCCCCACACCATGCAGCGCCTGGGACGTAAAGGCCCTGCTGGCACACATTGTGGTGCAGGACCTGGAAAATTTCACGCTGGCGGCCCGTGCTCAAACAGCCGATTGGGCACCAGCGCCCAAGCCCGCTGTAAGTGACTGGTCCGCCAACTTCCAGGAACGCGCACAGACGCTGCTCAGTACCTGGCGGGGTGCGGACCCGAAGGCGACTGCCCAAGAACCGGGTGGTCAGGACGTACCGCTGATTAGCCGCGCCGACCAGCAGATCACCGAGTTGACCGTCCATGCGTGGGATCTTGCCCGTGCCACCGGGCAGCGCGTTGAGCTGGATCCTGCCGTGACGTCCTATGCCCTGGCTTGGGGACGGCGGATGCTCCAACCGGCCTATCGTGGTCCAGACCAGGCCTTCGGCGCGGAGATCCCGGTGCCCGATGATGCTCCGATGCAGGATCGACTTGCCGGATGGTTCGGCCGGGATCCCGTCTGGGAGCCGGCCGCCGGCGTGTCAAACGTCGGACGCTGAGCCGATGATGGTCCGCCCGCCAACGAAAGGGACCAATTGATGAGCCAGGCGTCGCAACAGGTCTGGATCGCGATCAACCGCCCGATCGCCGAGGTTTACGCCTACGCCTCTAATCCTGCCCATCTGCCGCAGTGGGCCGCGGGGCTCACCGGAAGCCAGCTGGTGCGGGCCGGTGACCACTGGCTTGCTGATTCACCGATGGGACGGATTCGAATCGATTTCATCGGTACGAATCCTTAAGGCATCCTGGACCACGATGTGACGCTGCCTTCCGGAGAGAGCGTCTACAACCCGGTTCGCGTGATCGCTGATGGGGAGAGCTGCGAGGTGGTTTTCACAATCCGCCGCAGGCCCGGAATAAGCGAGGCGGACTTTGCCGGCGACGCGGCGGCCGTCGCCGCAGACCTTGCCGCGCTCAAGCGGATTGCAGAGAACGGCTGCTGACTGCGGTGCTGGTCTTCCCGGCAACCGGCTGTGGCAAGCTAGTGGAGAACCGCTAGCGAAAAGGATGGGCCATGCGCAGAACCGTTGCCGAACATCAGCTGGCGGTGCTTTCGCTGCTGAGCGCCGCATGGGACGGAAAGTTCGACGGCGGCACGCCCCTGCCGCTGATCGCGGCCCTGGGGCGGGTGGCGGCCGATGATGTGCTGGCGCCGCTGGATCTTCCGCCGTTCGCCAACTCGCAGATGGACGGGTTCGCGGTCAACAGTGTGGACGTGAACGGCCCGGACGGCATCGACCCGGATGTGAACAACCCGGATGTGAACAACCCGGATGTGAACAACCCTGATGTGAACAGCCCGGACGTCGACGGCGTTGATCGTGCGCGCGGTGCACACACAGTGGTGCTCACGCTCGCCGCGGCCATCCCTGCAGGCGCCGTTCCGGCCGCGCTGCTTCCCGGCCAGGCGGCGCCGATCATGACCGGCGCCATGCTGCCCGACGGCGCGGACGCTGTGGTCCCGGTGGAACTGGCCATTCCGCCGGTTTTCCCGGACGCGTCGCCGGGTTCCGGACAAACGGTAGCGCTGCCCGCCACCGCAGCAGGCACCTTTGTCCGTGCCGCCGGCAGCGATGTACGCCGCGGCGAGCGGGTGATCAAGGCGGGAACGCGGCTGACTGCCGGGCATTTGGGCTTGGCCGCTGCGCTGGGACTGACAACGTTGTCCGTCCGGCGCCAACCGCGTGTTCTGCTGCTGACCACGGGGGACGAGGTCGTCCTTGCCGGAACCCTGGCCCCGGGTACTGGGCTTCCGGCGGGCAAAATCTATGATGCCAATTCAATGTTGCTGCAGGCCGCCCTGCTCGAGGCGGGTGCGGAAGTACTGCCGGCAGGGCTGGTGCCGGACGATCCTGCCCTGTTCCTGCGGACAGTCCGGCAATACCTGGCCACCGGCGGCGGCGTAGACGCGATCGTTACCACCGGGGGAATCAGCGCCGGAGCCTATGAAGTCGTCAGGCAGGGACTGGCCGGAGAGCAGGTGGATTTTCTCTCCGTGGCGATGCAACCGGGGGGCCCGCAGGGACTGGGGACCTTCGACGGCGTACCTTTCCTGGGCTTCCCGGGGAACCCGGTGAGCGGGGTGATGTCCGTCGAAATGTTCCTCCGGCCGGCCCTGACGGAACTCATTGGAGCTCCGCGGTCACGAATCAAGGTCTTGGCGTCCTTGACCGAAGCGTTGACCTCGCCACCTGGCAAACACCAGATCCGCCGGGCGGTTTTCGAAGCTGCCCGCCCGGCGGCTCATCCCACCGTCCGTCCCGAAGGTGGGCCGTCGTCGCACCTGCTCGGTGCGCTTGCTGCCTCGAACGCGCTGATTCACGTCCCGGCTGAGATAACTTCCCTTGCCGCGGGGGCAGAGGTGGAAGTATGGCTGCTATGAATATTTCACCGATTCCGCCCGAGGCCGTGCCGAAGGCAGTCCCGCCCGATTCGCCGGACGCCGTCCCAACCGATTTGCGTGCCGATGGGCTGACTCATTTGCGTGCCGATGGCACGGCGCAGATGGTGGACGTTTCGGCTAAGGCGGAGACCACGCGGCAGGCCACGGCGCAGGCGGTGGTGACGACGACGGCGGCGGTCATGGCTCTGCTCGGGGCCGGCGAACTTCCCAAGGGCGACGCGCTGGCCGTGGCGCGCGTGGCCGGGATCATGGCCGCCAAGAAGACCCCGGAGCTCATCCCGCTTTGCCACCCGCTGCCGATCAGCAAAGTCACCATCGACTTCGAGCTTTCGGATTCCTCGGTAACGGTGCAGGCGATGGTCAAGACGCGTTCGGTGACGGGTGTGGAAATGGAAGCGTTGACGGCCGCGAGCGTGGCGGCGCTGAGCGTTTACGACATGATTAAAGCCGTGGACAAACATGCAGTCATTACGGACATCCGGGTGCTGGCAAAAAGCGGCGGCAAGAGTGGGGACTGGGCGCTGTGAATGCCAATCCCGGCCGGGTTGCCGGAATCGTCATTGCTTCCACCCGGGCCGCTGCCGGGACGTATCCCGACGCCAGTGCTCCGCTGATCGCCCAATGGCTGGCCACGCGCGGATTCGAGCTGCTCCCGGCGCAGATAGTACCGGACGGAGAGAACGTCCGCATCGCGCTGCAGAGCCTGCTCAACCAGCACCCCGCCGTCATTATCACCAGCGGCGGCACCGGATTGAGCGCCGATGACGTGACACCGGAAATGACGCTTCCACTGCTGGAGCGCGAGATTCCGGGCATCATGGAGGCGATCCGCGCGGCGGGAGCAGTGAAGACACCAACGGCGGCGCTGAGCCGGGGCTACGCCGGAGTCGCCGGCCGGACCTTTGTGCTGAACCTGCCCGGCTCAGCCGGTGGAATTCGGGATGGGTTGGCGGTTCTGGCGCCGATGCTGGACCATATTTGCGATCAGCTGGAGGGCAGTCATGAGCATTGAAATTCTTGCAGCGTTGTTAAGTGAGGCGCCGATTAGCGTCGATACCGCACTTGCCGCCGTCGAAGCCCCCGGCTGCGGGGCCGTCGTGAGCTTCAGTGGCGTGGTGCGCGATCACGACGGCGGCAAGGACGTACACCGGCTGGGCTACTCGGCGCATCCGAGCGCCGAACGGGTGATGGCCGACGTGGTGGCAGCCGTCCTGGCCGAATACGCAGCTGACCAGCCGAACGGTGCCGTGTCGGACAGTGCAGTGCCGGACAGCGCCGTGTCGAATAGTGCCGAGGCAAATATCCGCATTTGGGCTGCGCACCGGGTGGGTCCGTTGGAGATCGGCGACGCCGCGCTGGTGTGCGTCGTCGCAACCCCGCATCGGCAGCTGGCCTTTAGCCTATGTGGTGCACTGGTGGACCGGATCAAGGAAGAGGTGCCGATCTGGAAGGAGCAGCTCTTCGCGGACGGCACGGTGGAATGGGTTGGTGCCGGGCAGGGGCCCGGCCACCGGTAAACTTGGCGGTATGAGTGAACACGCACGCCAAATCCCCGCGGTCGGGCCGGCCGGTGGCCGGTCCGGCCGCGCCGAGCCGCGCCGCGGACCAGCCGGCCCTGCGGTGCGGGTCGCGGTGCTGGGTGCGCGTGGACAGATGGGGCAGGAGGCCGTTAAGGCGGTCGCCGCCGCGCCGGATCTGGAGCTGGTCGCCTCGCTGGGCCGCAGCGACGCGCTGGAGACACTGCTGACTGCGGATGCACAGATCGTCATCGATCTGACCGTCCCGGATTCCACCGAGACCAACGTCAGGTTCGCCGTCGAACACGGCATCCACGCCGTCGTTGGCACCACGGGGTGGACCGATGAAAAACTGCAGGCGCTGCGCTCCCTGCTGGCGGAGCATCCGAAGACCGGCGTGCTGATTGCACCGAATTTTGCCGTCGGCTCCGTGCTGGCGGGCAGATTTGCCGCCACCGCCGCCAAATACTTTGACTCGGTGGAGATCATCGAGCTGCACCATCCCCGCAAGGTTGATGCCCCTTCCGGGACGGCACTACGCACGGCGCAGCTGATCGCCGCAGCCCGCGCAGAGGCTTGCATGCCGCCGTCGCCGGATGCGACCGAAACCGCGCTCGACGGCGCCCGCGGGGCTACGGTGGCCGGCATCCCGGTGCACAGCGTGCGGCTGGCTGGCTTGACCGCGCACCAGGAGGTGCTCCTGGGCGGATTCGGCGAACAGCTGACGATCCGCCACGACTCGTTTACGCAGGCCTCGTTCATGCCCGGTGTCCTGCTCGGTGTGCGTACCGTCGCATCCCGTCCGGGCCTGACCATTGGACTCGACGGTTATCTGGACCTGGAGGCCTAGGAATGTCAAAAACAAAAATCTGGGTCGGGCTGATCTGCCTGCTGCTGGTCTTTTATCTGGTGATTATGGTCCAGCGCGCCTTCCTGCTCCTCGCGGACCCCAACCTGACCTCCAAGGGCCTTGGGGCCGCTTATCTGGTGCTGCCGATGGTGGGCGCGTGGGCCCTGATCCGCGAACTGCTCTTCGGCTCGCGGATGGAACGACTGGCAAAAATCCTGGAAGCCGAGGGCGGTCTGCCGGTGGATGAGCTGCCGCGCACGCCCGGTGGCCGGATTGTCCGTGCGGCCGCGGACGCAGAATTTGCGAAGTACCAGTTGGAGGCGGAAGCGGCACCGGAGAACTGGCGTTCCTGGTTTCGGCTTTCCTGCGCCTACGATGCGGCCGGGGACAGGACGCGGGCGCGCAAGACCATGCGTGCGGCCATCACCATGTTTCGCGCCGCTCCGGCCGCTGCAGGCCGCTGACCGCGGCAGCGCGCGCGCTGTGCGTACAGGAGCAGGGCTAAGCTTTTGCCATGTCCGACCAGCCCCTGCCATCCCGTCGCCAGCTGCTGCTGGTGTCTGCTGCAGCGCTGCTGACGGCTGGCTGCGAGGGCCGTGCCAGCGCTCCGTCAAGTGCGCCGCAGAGCCCATCCGGCCCGGTTCCGAGCTCCGGTGGCCCGGTGCAGAGCTCCGCCACGAACGCCGCCGGTCCGCCGGACTGGCCGTCGCTGGCGTCCGGGCTCAAGGGCACGCTGACGCTGCCGGACTCCAGCGCTGAGAACGCCGACCGCTACAACTCGCTGCGGCTGACCGAGAACCCGCGCTTCGATGCGGCCATGCCCCTTGCCGTGCTCTCGGCCGCGGCTGAGGAAGACGTCGCCGCTGCGGTGCAATTCGCCGTGCGGGAAAGGGTGCCGCTGGCGGTGCGCTCCGGCGGTCACGGCTACCGCGGATACTCCGCCGGTGGGGCGCCCGGAACGGGAATTGCTCCTTCGCTGGTGCTGGACACGCGCCCGCTGGCTGGAATCACCGTGGCCGCCGATGGCACCGCGACCATTGGCGCCGGTGCATCGCTGGTGTCGGTCTACGCCGCACTCGCCAATGCCGGCCGGGCGTTGGCCGCTGGATCCTGCCCCACAGTGGGAATAACCGGTCTGGCCTTGGGCGGCGGTGTCGGCGTGCTGACCAGGGCCTATGGCCTGACCTGCGACGCGTTGACAGGCGTTCGGCTTGTCACCGCTGACGGCCGGATCCGCACGGCCGACGCCAACAATGAGCCGGATCTGTTCTGGGCCTGCCGCGGTGGCGGCGGCGGCCTGCTGGGCGTGGTGACATCGCTGTCCTTCGCCACGCAACCGGCTCCGGTGATCAGTACCGTGTATTTACAGTGGGATTACGCCGTCGCGGCGGCGGTTATCCAAGCCTGGCAGAACTGGGCGCCGCAGGCCGACACCCGCCTCTGGTCGACGCTGAAACTGCTCGGCGGCAGCAACCACGCCGAGCCCTTGGTCCAGCTTTCCGGCACGTGGACGGGACCGGCGGCGGAACTGGACGCGCAGTTCGCGCCGCTGCACGCCGCCGTCGGCAGCTATCCACTTCTCACCCGCCCTGTCCTGAACCGCAGCTACCTCGACGTGATGCTCGGGTATGCCGGCTGTGCATCAACGCCGGTGGACCAATGTCACACCGGAACCGGCGGTGCGCTGCAGCGCGGTGCATTCAGCGGCACCTCGCATGTTCCCTACCGCATGCTCGACGCCGGCGGGGTAGCTGCGCTGTTGGCGCGCGTGCAGGCGGCATCGGCCGTGCCTGGGCTGGTCGAAGGCGGGGTCTCACTCGACGCCCTGGGCGGCGCGGTAGCCAAGGCGGCCCCGGACGCGACCGCGTTTGTCCACCGCCAAGCCCTGGCCACCGTCCAGTACACCGCAACGTATGCCAGCGGCGTTGACCCGGCGCCGTTCGACGCGTATGTCCGCGGAAGCCGCGCCGCCATGGTTCCCTCGTGGGGCAATGGCGCCTACGTTAACTATGCGGACGCAAGTATCCCGGACTCCGCTGCCGCCTATTTCGGTGTCAATGCCGGCCGGCTCAAGGAGATCAAGGCGACTGTTGATCCGGACAACCTCTTCAACCTGCCGCAAGGGTATTAGCAGCAGGGCAACTAATCCGTACCTGCCGACTCGCTGACGTGCGATGGCGTTCGCCGCCGTCATAATTGATCGACTTTAGCGTGTCCGCTTGCCGCGGTGTGGGCGCGTTGCTTCAGACCGCGGACGGAACGGGTAACGTTTTAGCCATGGCTGAGTCTGATACGCGCAATTATCCCTTTGGAACGCTGGTGACCGCGATGGTTACTCCCTTTACCGCAGACGGTGCGGTGGACTATCAGCAGGCCGCCGAGCTGGCCGGCAGGCTCGTGGACGACGGGTGCGACGGACTCGTTGTCACCGGGACAACGGGTGAAACGTCAACGTTGACAGATGAAGAAAACCTAGGCATGTTCGAGGCTGTCGTGGGCGCAGTCGGTGGCCGTGCCAAGGTGATCGCCGGGACCGGTACCAACGACACCCGCCACTCAATCAGCCTTTCCCAGCGTGCCGCTGCGTTGGGGGTGGACGGACTGCTGCTGGTCACGCCCTATTACAACAAGCCCAGCCAGGGAGGAATCCAGGCGCACTTTGAGGCCGTGGCGGACTCGACGGAGCTTCCGGTGATGCTGTACGACATTCCCGGCCGCAGCGGCGTCCCCATCGCCACAGAAACGATTATCCGGCTGGCGGATCACCGGCGGATCCTTGCGCTCAAGGATGCGAAGTCGGATTTTTCCGCTACGACGCGGGTGCTGGCCAATACCGATCTAGACGTGTATTCGGGCGACGACGGCCTGACGCTGCCGTGGATGGCCGCCGGCGCCGTCGGACTCGTCAGCGTTTCCGCACACGTTGCTACGAAGAAATTCCGCGCCCTCATTGATGCCGCGCATGCCGGCGACTTTGCCACTGCCCGGATCCTGCACTTTGAGCTGGATCCGGTGGTGCGTGCCGTAATGACCCATATTCAAGGTGCCGTTTCCACCAAGCAGATTCTCAAGTGGCAGGGCGTGCTGCCCAACTCGATGGTTCGGCTGCCGCTGCTGGAACCGGGCCAGGCCGAGATCGACGTAATTAAGGCCGATCTGGCAGAAGCCGGAATAGCGCTTTGATTCCCGGTTGATCCGGCGATGATCATTTTGCGTGGCTGGGCAGAGGGCATTGATCTGCCGAAGCCGGACTGCACTAATGCCAATGTCCGCGCCAGTGTTTATTCCGGCGGCACTTCAGGGCGCAGGGCGGGCGCTCCTTGCTGCCGGCCGGTGCATCTGTTCCCGGCACCTTCCACACGGCCTGGGGAAATGCCCGGAATTGCAGTGATTCACAGGTACTATGGCGGATATGGCGACTAGAACTTCCCCCGCCCGCCCGTCTGCCGGCCGTTCGGGCGGTACCTCCGGGCGCTCCCCGAAGTCCACCAACCGGCCGGCCTCATCGGACAAGCAACCGGGCACGCAACCGAGGGCACAGCCGCGCACAAAAGCACCCGACCCCGAGCCGGAAATCCGTCCCATCTGGCCGGCGCGGCTCATCGCCGCCTGCTGGCAGGGAATCGGACACCTCCTCGGCGGTGTCACCCGCAGAATGGGGCGGGATCTGAGCGCGCTGCCGCCGGAGGAACGCCGTGACGGAAGCGGTCTGTTCTTTGTGCTGCTTGCCGCTTTCATCGCGACCTTCGAGTGGTGGGGGCTGACAGGCGGGTTCGTTGATGGGGTGCACGGTGTCCTGCGCGGAACGTTCGGCTGGTTCGCCGTGGTCCTTCCGCCGATGCTGCTGATCTTCGCCATCCGGGTCTTCCGCCGGCCGGCGGATGTGCGGGGAAACAATCGCGTTGCCATTGGCTTTAGCCTGCTCACGCTCGCCGGAACGAGCCTGGCCCATGTAGGGGGCGGCATGCCGGGGCCGGGCGGCGACTTCGCCGGTCTGCAGGCCGCCGGCGGCATGCTCGGCTTCCTGGCCGGCGGCCTGTTGGCCGGGGTCAATGTCTGGTTGGCCGTGGCCGTCTGGTCGGTACTGGCGTTTGTCAGTGTGCTGATTCTGACGGCTACCCCGTTCCGGGCGATTCCGATGCGGTTGCGCGCGCTGTACGAGGCCCTGATGGGGCAGTATCCGGACGAGGCGGCAATGGATGCCGCAGGACATGATCAGAGCTACCTCTATGACGAGGACGGCCAGGCATCCGGACGGGACACCGAGGCCCGCGTCGGCCGGAAAAAGGGCAAGGGGCTGTTCGGGCGCAAACGCGGGGCCGACGATGGCGCGCTGCTGGACGGTTATGTCGGCGACGAGGCGTTTGAGCGTGCGCTGATTGACGACGACGGCACGCATCCTGCGCCGTCCGCCGGCGCTGTTCCGGCACGGGCCGAGCCTGCGGTGGCTCCGGGCGTCCGCCGCCCCACCCAGGCCGAAATCGCGGCCGACAAGATCAAGGCCCGACAGGGGCTGGCCACCAGCACGGATGCCGCTCCGGTGACGGAAGCCATTTCCACCGTGGCTTCGGGTATCGGCGGCGCGGGCTCTACGTCCACGGGGTCCGGTGCTGCAGCAACCGTGGCTGCACCGACGGTTCCGGTGCTGTCCCGGGTTCCGGCTCCGCAGCCGCCGATTCCGCAGCGCACCGAACAGCTCTCGCTGGCCGGGGACGTCACCTACACGCTGCCCGATGCCGAATTGCTGGCTCCCGGCACGCCGCCGAAGGAACGCTCCGAAGCCAATGACGCCGTCGTCGCCGCCCTGACCGACACGCTGACGCAATTTAACGTGGACGCGCAGGTAACCGGCTTCTCCCGCGGGCCCACCGTGACCCGATATGAGATAGAGCTCGGTTCCGGCACCAAGGTCGAGCGCGTCACACAGCTGTCCAAGAACATTTCCTACGCGGTTGCCAGTGCCGATGTCCGCATCCTCTCGCCCATCCCCGGCAAGTCCGCCATCGGTATCGAAATCCCCAACACGGACCGCGAAACCGTGTCGCTGGGGGACGTGCTGCGGAGCCAGAACGCGCGCCGCAATGAGCATCCCATGGTGATGGGCGTCGGCAAGGACGTGGAAGGCGGCTTCGTGGTGGCCAACCTCGCCAAGATGCCGCACCTTCTGGTGGCCGGAGCCACCGGGGCCGGCAAGTCCTCGTTTGTGAACTCGATGATTACCTCCATCCTGATGCGGGCCACCCCGGATGAGGTGCGGATGGTAATGGTGGACCCCAAGCGCGTGGAACTGACCGCGTACGAGGGCGTCCCGCACCTGATCACGCCCATCATCACCAACCCGAAGAAGGCCGCCGAGGCACTGCAGTGGGTGGTCCGGGAAATGGACACCCGCTACGACGATCTCTCCAATTACGGCTTCAAGCACATCGACGACTTCAACAAGGCCGTGCGCGCCGGCAAGGTGCACCCGCCGGTTGATTCCAAGCGCGTCGTCAAGCCGTACCCGTATCTGCTGATCATTGTGGACGAGCTCGCGGACCTGATGATGGTCGCCCCGCGCGACGTCGAGGATTCGATTGTCCGCATCACCCAGCTGGCCCGCGCCGCCGGGATCCACCTGGTGCTGGCTACCCAACGTCCCTCCGTTGACGTGGTGACCGGTCTGATTAAGGCCAACGTCCCGTCCCGGATGGCGTTCGCCACGTCCTCGGTGACGGATTCCCGCGTCGTCCTGGACCAGCCCGGTGCGGAGAAGCTGATCGGTCAGGGAGATGCGCTCTTCCTGCCGATGGGCGCCTCCAAGGCCATCCGGGTGCAGGGCGCCTGGGTCACGGAATCGGAAATCCACCAGGTCGTGGAACATGTGAAGGGGCAGCTGAAGGCGGTCTACCGCCAGGATGTTGCGGTAGAGGCGCCGAAGAAACAAATCGACGACGACATCGGCGACGATCTGGACGTCCTGCTGCAGGCCACGGAGTTGGTGGTGACCACACAGTTTGGCTCCACCTCGATGCTGCAGCGCAAGCTCCGCGTCGGTTTTGCCAAGGCGGGCCGGCTGATGGATCTGCTCGAATCCAGGGGAGTAGTGGGGCCCTCCGAAGGTTCCAAGGCCCGCGACGTGCTGGTCAAGCCCGATGACCTCGCGGCTACTTTGTCGGCATTGCGCGGGGATGACGCTGCGGCGCAGGCCCCGGTGAGTCCCTCCACAGCTGCACTGGCGGAGAACGCCAATGCCAATCACGGCTACGGCGGCGATCTGGTGGCGGATGACCTTGCCGCCCGCACACACGCGGTGGAGTACTACGATGGCGCAGATGTGCCATCCGGGGAGGACGACGACGGCGACAGCGACGCTTGGTCCCTGACCGGGCGTTGAGGGGCGGCGTCGCGCGGCGGCGGCTGAACGTGGCACGTCCCGGGGCCTCGCGCGAACGGTCGCTAACTGTCGTTTTAGTAGTCGTTTTAGCGTCGGGATAACGGCAGATAGTGACCGTTGGGCAATGGCGTGCCCGCCGGCGGGCCCCTCGGCGGGTAGCGGCTCCCGCCTCCCACCGGCCAAAGGCCGCCGGCGGGCCCCTCGGCGGGTAGCGGCTCCCGCCTCCCACCGGCCAAAGGCCGCCGGCGGGCCCCTCGGCGGGTAGCGGCTCCCGCCTCCCACCGGCCAAAGGCCGCCGGCGGGCCCCTCGGCGGGTAGCCTTAGGTGGTGAGCGAATCGACCGCGCCGGCCGCGCAGCTATGGAACCTGCCTAACATCCTGACGATGTTGCGGATTGTGCTGGTGCCGTTCTTCATCTGGTTCCTGCTCGCGGATAACGGTGCGGAGGGGATCTGGCGCTGGGTTGCCGTCCTGGCGTTCGCCGTCGCCATTTACACGGACAAGCTGGACGGCGACATCGCCCGCAAACGCGGGCAGGTGACCGACTTCGGAAAAATCGCCGACCCGATTGCTGACAAACTCCTGATTGGCTCGGCGCTGATAATTCTTTCGGCGCTCCAGGAGCTGCCGTGGTGGGTGACCATCCTGATGCTGGTCCGCGAAGTGGGCATCACCGTGTTGCGGTTCGTAGTGATCCGGTACGGCGTCATTCCGGCATCGCGTGGCGGAAAGCTCAAGACGGTGCTGCAGACAGCGGCAATTTTCCTTTATCTTCTGCCGCTGAGCACGGTCGCGCCGTGGCTTGGCATCATTGCTTTGATCGTCATTCTCGTCGCACTGTTGGTTACCTTGGTCACCGGCGTTGACTACATCGTTCAGGCCATCCGGTTGCGGGCGGCAGTAAAGGCGGGGCCTTCGTGATTATTTTGGATCTTCCGCGGATTATTGCCGATGCGACAGCCGCCGGGCTGAGCGTGGCGACGGCAGAGTCGCTCACCGGCGGGATGGTCGCCGCAGCGCTGGTCCAGGTTCCGGGAGCATCGGCCATGCTACTGGGCGGGGTCATCGCATACCAGAATTCGGTGAAGTCCTCGGTCCTCGGCGTCAGCGCCGGGCTATTGGAAAGCTCCGGGGCCGTTGATCCTGAAGTGGCCCGGGAAATGGCGCTGGGAGCATGCCGGATCACCGGTGCCCGAGTGGGCGTAGCCACCACCGGGGTCGCCGGTCCGGAACCGCACGGCGGAAAGTCAGTAGGTAGTGTTTACATCGGTATAGCGCTCGACGGTGTAGCGCAGGCCTACGAGTACCACTTTGCGGGCGTGCGCTCCGACGTCCGGCAGCAGGCGTGTGATGAAGCGCTGTCCTTGCTGCAGCAGGTGGTGGCCCAGGTCCGGGAACAAAACCCGTAACCCAATAGTTAGTCATAATGAAAGCGGGCAGGGAGTTCCGGTCTTAGGATTGGATGACCAACCTGCCGACACGGCAACCGGGCAACGCCGGTCGTCGTACCGAACAAAGAGGGAGCAAGGCGATACAGATGGTGAAGCAACCCGTATCCATAAACGGCGTGGTGCGCTGGCGGGATGTGGGTTTGACCGAGGCAAAGCACGAGCAGAAGGAGCGCAAGATGGTTGTTTTACGCCATGAGATCGGTGATGTCTTGCGCGACGTCCGTCAACGCCAGGGTCGTACCCTCCGTGAAGTCTCACATAACGCGCGTGTCTCGCTGGGGTACCTCAGCGAAGTTGAACGTGGGCAGAAGGAAGCGTCCTCCGAGCTGCTGTCCTCTATCTGTTCGGCCCTTGAGGTACCACTGTCACTGATGCTCCGGGAGGTCAGCGACAGACTGGCCATAGCCGAGGGCGTCTCGATTCCGGATACCGTTCCGCAGGAGTTCTCTGCCCGCTATGGCAGGGATCTGGGCGAGGAAATTTCCGATGAACTGAGCAAGGATCTAGTGTCCAACGCGTTCTAGTCTTGTAGTACTTGAGTTGGAAGGGCCCGACACCGCTGGTGCCGGGCCCTTCCGCGCGTGCACTGACATTGACACAATGGGGAGATGGAAAAGCTCAGCAGTGCGCAGATCATCAACGCCGGTCTGGCCGATTGGCGCAAGCTCGCCCGGGCGCTGCATGGTCGGTTTCTGACCGGAGATTTTGCCGGCGGTCTGGCGTTCGTCACGGCTGTGGCCGAGGCCGCCGAGGAGGCTAACCATCATCCGGATGTGACGCTGACATATCCGTGGGTGGATTTAAAGCTGATCAGCCATGACGCGGGCGGACTCACCCAACGGGACCTGAATCTCGCCGGCCGGATCAGCGAAATTGCCCGGGAGCGGGGCATCGCTGCGGAGCCGAGGGCCGTTACCGGGCTCGAGCTCGCGTTGGACACCGCCGACCTCGCCGCCGTCGGACCTTTTTGGGCCGCCGTACTCGCCGGCAGCCCGGCTGCACTCCAGGGTGACGACGTTGTCGATCCCACTGGCCAGTTGCCCTTGCTTTGGTTCCAGCACACGGACGCAGACGAGACTCCCCGTCAGCGCTTCCACCTTGACCTGTGGATCCCGCCGGATGTGGCGGACGAGCGCATCCGTACCGCGGTAGCCGCAGGTGGCCGCGTAGTCGATGATTCCCAAGCGCCGGCCTTTACTGTCCTGGCTGATCCGGAAGGCAACAAGGTGTGCGTCTGTACATTCCTCGATCGGTGAAGCACCGGCCATCCACGCGGCAATAGCCGCACGGCACGCTAGTGTGGTTCCTGCGGTTCCCCGGCTGCTTCTTTGCGTGCGTCTTTAGCAAGGCGGACCGGAAAGTCCTGGCCGTAGTCATCATTGAGCTTGGACATCAGCTCGGCGAGATCCAGCAGCTGGCCACGGGACCAGTGCTGCAGCTGGGAACGAAAGGCTTCTTTGCGGGCCGCATGGACGGCACGCATCCGTTCGGCCCCCCTTTCGGTCAGTAAAATCGCCTGGGACCGCCCGTCCAGCGGGTCGGCTTCCTTGCGGACCAGTCCGATGGTTTCCAAAAAAGCCACCTGCCGGCTGACCGAGGGTTTCCCCACACCGATGCATGCCGCGAGATCGGTCAGCCGCATGGAACCTTCGCGGACCAAAATTGTCAGAAGGCCGTAAGCGGCAGGTTCCAGCTCCGGATGAACGCTGCGGGAGAGGTTGAGGGAAATCGAGCGGGCACGGCGCCACAGCAGTGTTAATTGGCGTTCGACGGCGTCAACGGCGTCGTCGTCGCCGGCTTCGGCTATCGCTTGGGTCTGCAGGACGTCCGCCGGAACGGCGGCGGCATTGGGATGCGGGCCAGAGGCTGAAGCAGTCATTTATTCATTGTAGGTTGGGGGACCGTGAGAGACTCTACGGGTGCGGATAAGCGATTTTTGGCGTTTGATGGATGACGAATTCGGCGCGGGCTATTCCCGCGTGCTCGCGGGCGATCTGGTATTGAGCGAGGCGGGTGGCCGCAGCGCACAGGAGGCACTGCAGGCGGGGCTCGATCCCCGCTTGGTATGGCAGGCGGTCTGTCAGATGCAGGATGTGCCGCCCGAGCGTCGATTGGGCAAAGACACCCCGGCGACGTGACACGCCGCCTTTCATACTCGAATATCTGTTCGTATACGGATATCATGTAGACAGTGACTATGGCACGCATTCCATTCGGTTGTTGTCCACACCCGGGAGCTTCCCGCTCAAAATGTCGGTGGCCTGGACTAGCGTCGTAATTGACGGATATGGCAAAACCAGAAATGGCAAAAAAGGAAAGACCGAGGTGAATCATGGCAGCTCCGGCAGACCGTGAAAAAGCACTGCAAGCAGCACTGGCGCAGATTGACAAGCAGTTCGGCAAGGGATCGATCATGCGGCTGGGGGACGAGGTCCGCGTTCCGATCGAGACCATTCCAACCGGCTCCATCGCCCTGGACATCGCCCTGGGCATCGGCGGTCTGCCTCGCGGGCGGATAGTGGAGATCTACGGGCCCGAGTCCTCGGGTAAGACCACCGTTGCGCTGCATGCCGTGGCCAACGCGCAGAAACTCGGCGGAATTGCCGCCTTCATCGATGCCGAACACGCCCTGGACCCTGACTACGCTGCCAAGCTGGGCGTGGACGTCGATGCGCTTCTCGTTTCGCAGCCGGACACCGGGGAGCAGGCCCTGGAAATCATGGACATGCTGATCGGCTCCGGGTCGCTGGATATTGTTGTCATCGACTCGGTGGCGGCGCTGGTACCACGGGCCGAAATTGAAGGTGATATGGGTGACAGCCATGTGGGCCTGCAGGCCCGCCTGATGAGCCAGGCCCTGCGCAAGATCACCGGACGGCTGAGCCAGACCAAGACCACCGCTATTTTCATCAACCAGCTGCGTGAAAAGATAGGGGTCTTCTTCGGCAGCCCGGAAACCACCACCGGCGGCAAGGCGTTGAAGTTCTACGCCTCCATTCGCATCGATGTACGCCGGATACAGACCCTGAAGGAAGGCTCGGATGCGGTGGGTAACCGCACGAAGGCCAAGATCGTCAAAAACAAGATGGCGCCGCCGTTCAAGATCGCCGAATTCGACATTATCTATGGCCAGGGCATTTCCCGCGAGGGTGGCATCATCGACATGGGCGTAGAGCACGGCATTATCAAAAAATCCGGTTCCTGGTTCACTTATGACGGTGATCAGCTCGGACAAGGCATGGAGAACTCCCGCCGGTTCCTGCGGGATAATCCGGAACTGACCGAAGAGCTGGAACGGCTGATCAAGGAAAAGCTGGGCGTCGGTGTCAAGCCGGAGGCCGCCGATGAGGCCGAACCCAAGCTCAAAGCCGTCGACGGCTTTTAGGCGCGCGAGTGTCCGCTAACCGGGGGCATGCCGAAATGGACCCGGATGCGGATCCGGCCGCCGTGGCGCGGACGATCGTGCTGCGGCAGCTGACGGGTTCGGCCAAGAGCCGGCTGCAATTGGCCGACAAACTCACCGAGCGTAACGTCCCCAAGGACGTCGCGGATGCGGTGTTGGACCGGTTTGAAGAAGTGCATTTGGTTGATGACGCCGAATTCGCCCGGATGTGGGTCCGCAGCCGTGCGCAGACGCGTTCCTTGACCCGCAGTGCTCTTCGGCGGGAGCTGACGCAGAAGGGTATTTCGGGGGACTGCGCTGAGCAGGCGCTCGAACAATTATCCGACGATGACGAACACCGCTCGGCGGCTGCGCTGGTTCGCCGAAAGCTCCGCCCTCAGATGGCGCTTGGGGGCCGGGGGGAACGGGACAAATATGTCCGCCGACTGGTCGCCATGCTCGCGCGCAAGGGTTATGCGCCCGGTCTGGCGTTCGGCATTGTGACCGCGGAAATTGATGCTTACCTGGAGCAGTTACAGGAGAGCTGACAGCGGCTGCGGGAAACCAGTGCAACCTGCGGTTATGCTGGTCGGATTATGTTCATGTTCCCCATGCGGTTGAGAGTTATGAGTACAGCGGCCCTGCTGGCCGCTGTACTGCTGTACGGTGCCGTAGTTCCGGTCGCATTGGCCGGACCGGCGAGCGCCGATGAGGCGACTCCACCGAGCGGATTTCCGTCCTGGCAGGATGTGCAGACGGCGAAACAAAACGAATCCTCCAAGGCGTCCGAAATCACGCGGATCAACACGCTGCTGGACGGGCTGCAGGGGCAGGCAGATCAGCTCGGTAATGCCGCCGTTAAGGCCGGCGCCAGTTATGCCGAGGCCAAAGCCGGGCTGGACGTTGCCGGCGCGAAGGTGGATCTGCTGGCCGCACAGGCGCAAAGTGCCGGAGCGGTCGTGGGGCACTATAAAAAGGAAGCCGGTGCACTGGCTGCGCAGAGTTACAAATCCGGCGGCTCAAGCCTTGGCCTGTTTGCCTCCCTTGATGCGCTGGGAAGCAAGGACGGTCTGCAGCGTCTGGGTGTTTTGGGTATTGTCACCGACAGGGCTACCGCTCTCTACAACAAGTCCATGGTGGCTCAGGGGACGGCCACGTCGCTGGCCGATCAGGAAAAGGCGGCGAGGGCCGAGCGGGAGCGGCTCGCCGGCGAAGCCCAGCACAAGCTGGATGACGCCGTGGCGGCGCGGGCAGCCGTGGAGGCTCAGGTTGTTAGCCAGCAACAGCAAAGCGGGCAACTGGTAGCTGCGCTGGCGTCCCTGAAGGATTCCACGGTTGCCACCGAAGATCAGTACCGCAAGGGCCAGGTGGCCATGGCGGTTTATGAAGCGGCGCAGCAGGCCAAGCGGGCGGCAGCCGAGGAGCAGGCCCGGCAAGCGGCCGCCGCCGCAGCTGCTGCCACGCAACAAGGAACCAGAGGCGCCGGTGGGAGCCCTGCGGGGACCGCAGGCTCCGGCTCGCCTCAGGCGCCGGGTTCCGGCACCTCAGGACCTGCTGAGGGAGAAGGCTCCGGCGGTGGTGGGTACATTCCCGTGGACGTGTTACTGCCGAACATTCCGGGGAACCAGGTCAATGATCCTGCGGCGGCGAAGGCCTACGCCTCGGCCCGGCTGGGGGCGAACGGCTGGGGGCAGGATCAGTTCCCGTGCCTGGTGCAGCTGTGGATCCAAGAGTCCAGCTGGTTGACCAATGCGACTAATCAGTCCAGCGGCGCCTATGGCATTGCCCAGGCACTGCTGCCGAGCAAGTATGGTTCGCAAGGCAGCGATTGGCTGACCAGCTACCGGACGCAAATCGACTGGGGCCTGGGGTATATCCGGGATAGATATGGTTCCCCCTGCGGTGCCTGGGACCATGAGGTCTCGCACAATTGGTACTAGCAGAAGTCACCGGTTAACGACCACCACCGTGCAGGTCTTAAGCTGGTGGGGTGAGTTTGACCATTTCCGGCGTTGAAAATTCCGCCACCGACACCATGACCCGTCCGCGTACCTACCAGGTGCGCACCTTCGGTTGTCAGATGAACGTCCACGATTCCGAGCGGATGGCTGGTCTGCTTGAGGCGACGGGCCTGGTCGAAGCGGCGGGCGGCCCAGCAGACGGCCACTTCGAAAACTATGCGGACGTCGTTGTCTTTAATACCTGTGCTGTGCGTGAGAACGCTGACAACAAGCTCTACGGGAGCCTGGGGATGCTCGCGCCGGTCAAGAAGGCGCATCCGGGCATGCAAATTGCGGTGGGCGGCTGTCTGGCGCAAAAGGACCGCGAGACCATCCTGAAGCGTGCGCCCTGGGTGGACGTGGTGTTCGGGACCCACAATGTGGGCTCCCTGCCGGTTTTGCTGGAGCGCGCCCGGCATAATGACGATGCTCAGCTGGAGATTCTGGAGTCGTTGGACGTCTTCCCCTCCACCCTTCCGGTCAAGCGCGATTCGGTTTACGCCGGCTGGGTCAGCATTTCGGTGGGCTGCAATAACACCTGCACGTTCTGCATCGTGCCCTCGCTCCGCGGGAAGGAGCGTGACCGCCGTCCGGGCGAAATCCTGGCCGAGATCCAGGCGCTGGTGGACGACGGCGTCATTGAAGTGACCCTGCTGGGCCAGAACGTCAACTCCTACGGCGTTGAATTTGGTGACCGGCAGGCTTTCAGCAAACTGCTGCGCGCCTGTGGCGGGATCAGCGGACTGGAACGAGTCCGTTTCACCAGCCCGCACCCCGCGGCCTTCACCGATGACGTGATTGACGCGATGGCGCAGACACCGAACGTCATGCCGCAGCTGCATATGCCGCTGCAGTCGGGCTCGGACAAGGTACTAAAAGACATGCGGCGTTCCTACCGGTCCGCAAAATTCCTGGGCATCCTGGACCGGGTCCGGGAGCGAATTCCACACGCGGCAATTTCCACCGACATCATTGTCGGTTTCCCCGGCGAGACCGAGGAGGATTTTCAGGCGACCCTCGACGTGGTGGAACGATCCAGGTTTGCCACCGCGTTCACTTTTCAGTACTCCAAGCGGCCGGGCACACCGGCAGCGGAGCTGCCCGACCAATTGCCCAAGGCCGTCGTCCAGGAACGATTTGAACGTCTCACGGCGCTGCAGGACAGAATAGCCGCCGAGGAGAACGCACGCCAGATCGGGCGCACTGTTGAAGTCATGGTGACGGCTCAGTCCGGACGCAAGGCGGCACAGACCCGCCGCCTCTCCGGCCGTGCCCAGGACCAGCGCCTGGTGCACTTCACCGTCCCCGACGGCGGCACTGTGCCGCGGCCGGGCGATCTGGTTACGGTGACTATCACCTCGGCCGCGGCCTTCCATCTGGTTGCTGACCCTGAAGCTGGCTCAGACTACAGCGTCCGCCGCTCCAGCGCCGGCGATGCCTGGGACCGCTCGCAGGCCGGATCCTGCGGGACACCGTCCGCGGGGCAAGCAGGGCAATCAGGGCACACCGGTTCCACGGGACCGCGCAGGGCTGTCGCTCTTGGCATGCCCGCACTCCCGGCACCGCTGGTCGGATAGGCGTGCCCGCGCACCGGCCCGTCGTCGCCGTCGTCGGCCCTACCGGGTCGGGGAAGTCGGACCTTGCGGTCGCGGTCGCACTTGAGTTGGACGGCGAAATCGTCAATGCAGACTCGATGCAGTTTTACCGCGGCATGGATATTGGAACGGCGAAAATGCGCCTGTCCGAGCGTTGTGGCGTGCCGCACCATCTGCTGGACATTCTGCAGGTCCGTGAAGAGGCCAGCGTGGCTGACTTCCAGCGGCTGGCCCGTGCCGTCATTGCGGACATCCACCGGCGGGGCAAGACACCCATCCTGGTCGGCGGTTCCGGGCTTTATGTCCGGGCGGCCGTGGATGTGCTGGAGTTTCCCGGTACGGATCCGGCGATCCGGCTGCGGCTGGAGCACGAACTGGTGGAACAGGGATTCGAGCCGCTGTTGGAGCGCCTGCACAAGGTGGATCCCGTCTCTGCGGGCAGGATAGGCGATGGCAGGCGCGTGGTTCGTGCGCTGGAGGTCCACGAACTCACCGGCAGGACGTTTAGTTCATTCATGCCTGAACGGGTCTATTTTCAGCCAACCGTCCAGATCGGGCTCAGCGTGGAGCGTCCTGTCCTGTACCGCAGGTTGGAGGAACGCGTTGCCCGGATGGTTCAGGCGGGACTGGCCGCTGAGGTCGCGGGGCTGGATCGGGACGGCCTGCGGGAAGGCAAAACTGCCTCCCGTGCGCTGGGCTACCAACAGTTCCTGCGCATGCTCGACGGCGACGCGACGGTAGGGCAGGCCAGCGCGGAAACGGTGGCGGCAACAAGGCAGTTTGCCCGCCGCCAGCTGACCTGGTTCCGCGCCGATCCCCGGATCAGCTGGTTCGACAGTGACGCTGCAGGTCTGCTGCCGGCAGTGCTGGCCCAGGTTGCACTGACGTAGGGTTAATAGATGACAAATGATCCACAGGCGCCCGGATTACCGGGCCTCACGGGCCTCACGTTCGCGAAGGGCCACGGCACGGGCAATGACTTCGTCATAATCGCCGACCCGGATGGCCTACTGGACATGCCGGCAGGTCACGTCGCCGCGCTGTGCGATCGGCACCGCGGGATCGGTGCGGACGGGCTGATTCGTGCGGTGCGTTCGGAAGCGCTTGCCGAGGGGCGGGCGCTGCTGGCCGGGGAGCCGGAGGCGCAGTGGTTCATGGACTATCGCAATTCGGACGGCTCCGTTTCCGAAATGTGCGGTAATGGCGTTCGGGTCTTTGTTGAATTTCTGCTGTCCCGGAAGCTGATTTCGCTTTCCATCGGGCAGACTCTGACCATTGCCACCCGTGGGGGTGCCAAGATCGTCCTCCGCACGGCGGGTGGTTATGCGGTGGACATGGGACCGTGGAGTTTCATCCAACCGGGGCAGGCGGACGCCCGCGGGATGGATTCGCTCGTCACGGCCGGCGGCCTGGACGTGGCCCGTCCGGGCATCTCGATCAGCATGGGTAACCCCCATACCGTGGTCGCGTTGGCCCACGTCGATGAACTCGCGGCTGCGGATCTGACCAAAGCGCCCCTCGTGGATCCGCTGCCGAAGAATGGAACGAACGTGGAGTTGGCCGTCCCGGCCGATCCGCTGGTCGTCGACGGCGTCGGCGTTATTGCCATGCGCGTCCACGAGCGGGGAGTGGGGGAGACCCTCTCCTGCGGTACCGGCGCCTGCGCAGCCGCTGTGGCGACCCGCTTCTGGGCGGGCGCGACGGCACCGGATGTGTGGCGGGTTAGCGTTCCCGGCGGCGACTTAGGCGTCCGGTTCCTTCCCGGTGCCGATGGGACAGAGCACGTCGAGCTCAGCGGACCGGCAGTTATCGTGGCCACCGGAACCATCAGCTAGGACTTGACATGCGGTGCAGTAAATATTCTGCACTAATTATTTTCCTGTTTCCCTATGTTCCCAGTTTCCGTCGGTCCGGGATATTTCCAGAATACGGAACGTCTTTGCCGTGCTGTGCCGGTCGACGCCGAGGGTGGGAAACTCCGCGGTAAGCCAGCGCTGCAGGGAGTCCGCTCCAAGGTTCTTCTGCACCACCAGATACGCCAACCCGCCGGGAGCGAGCCGCGGCAGCCAGAGGCGGAGCAACGCATGCAATTCGTCTTTTCCGACCCGAATCGGCGGATTGGACCAGATTGTATTAAAAGTCAACAGCGGGTCCACCTCCCCGGGGAGGCTGGCGGTTACATTGGACAGACCCAGCGTGTCCGCGTTGTCGCGGGTCAGCGACACGGAGCGTTCGTTGATGTCTACTGCAAAAACCCGCGCCCCGGGGGAACGTAGGGCCAGCGTCAATGCCACCGGACCCCAGCCGCAGCCAATGTCCAAAAGATTGCCCTGCTCCGCGGGAGCCGGAGCGTGCGCCAATAGCATGGCCGTTCCCTTGTCTATGGCGTCCGGGCTGAAGATGCCGGCCGCGGTGGTCAGCTGCCGTTTCTGACCACTAAGGATCACCTGAAGTGGCCGCCGTTTTTCCGGCCCTGCCGGTTGCGCGCTGAAATAATGATCCGAGCCCATAGTCCGTCACGTTAGTGTGCTGGAGCCGGAAACGGAATCCGACTCAGGACTCGTCCGCCGCGCGCATAATTCTCCAGAGCACTGCACGGAGCACTGGTAGAGTAACTACATGAACTTTGTGTGATTAGACTGTCTCCGCCCCGACCGCCGGTGTGGGCGGTACGCAAGGCACTGTCAAGGGCTCACCGGGCCATTGCGTTCAACGTCGATTGATCCGCGGCCTCGCCGGCTGGCCCGCCATTGTTTGGGCAGCCGCCCCGTAATCCATATTCCCATCCGGCACGCGCCGAAGTTTCCTTCCGTGAGCAACCCTGACGATGAACAAAATCCGGGCCGCCTGCGTGCCGGCGATTAATGATGTCGACGATTAATGAGCAGGACCACTAATAAAGGACAAAAATTCAGGGCTACCGCCCCATGCAACCGGCCCGGGCCCTCGAGACGCAGATGTCTCTGGACCGGACTACGATATTAAACATCACACTCTGAAGGAGACTATGACCCACGCTAACCCGGCCTCCGGCCAGGATGATATCCGCCCAGACGGAACCGGCGCAGATGAAGCCGGTACCTCCGGGGATGGTCAGGACATGTCTGCCGCGGACATCCAGGCTGTTATTGACCGGATCCTGGCCAAGGACGCCGGGATGACCGCGCACTCTGGTGCCCGCGCGGTCAGCACCAATTTGAGTAAGGCGCAGGCAATCTCTGCTCTGGAACGCGAACATGGCTCGTATGACGGCGATCAAGAGGATCTGCAGGACCGTCGCGCCCTGCGACGCGTCGCCGGGCTCTCCACCGAGCTGGAAGACGTTACCGAGGTCGAATACCGCCAGTTGCGGTTGGAGCGGGTGGTATTGGCAGGACTGTGGACCGAAGGGACGCTCGCCGACGCGGAAAACTCGCTGCGTGAACTGGCCGCGCTGGCCGAGACGGCCGGTTCAGAGGTTTTGGACGGCATTGTCCAGCGGCGGATGAAGCCTGACCCCGGCACCTATTTGGGATCCGGCAAGGCGCAGGAACTCAAGGACATTGTTGCCGCGACAGGGGCTGACACAGTCGTAGTCGACGGCGAGCTGGCGCCGTCGCAGCGCCGCTCACTGGAGGACATCGTATTGGTGAAGGTGATCGACAGGACCGCGCTGATCCTGGACATCTTCGCCCAACATGCCAAGTCCCGCGAGGGCAAGGCACAGGTGGAATTGGCTCAAATGGAATACCTGCTGCCGCGGCTGCGCGGCTGGGGTGAATCCATGTCCCGGCAAGCGGGCGGCCGGATCGGTGCCGCCGGTGGCGGAATCGGTGCCCGCGGTCCGGGTGAGACGAAGATCGAGCTGGACCGTCGGCGGATCAGGACAAGGATGGCGAAACTGCGGCGGGAAATTGCCGCCATGAAACCGGCGCGCGATACGAAGCGGGCCAACCGCCGTCGTAATTCCGTGCCTTCCGTGGCCATCGCCGGCTACACAAATGCCGGTAAGTCCTCCCTGCTAAACCGACTCACCAACGCTGGAGCCCTGGTGGAAAATGCCCTGTTTGCCACGTTGGATCCAACAGTCCGCAAGGCGGAAACGGCGGACGGGCTGGGGTACACCTTGGCCGATACCGTCGGGTTTGTCCGGTCCTTACCGACCCAACTGGTCGAGGCTTTCCGCTCGACGCTGGAGGAAGTTGCGGATTCGGACCTGATTTTGCATATCGTGGATGCGTCCCATCCCGATCCGGAGGGCCAGATCGCAGCCGTACGCCAGGTGTTCAGTGAAGTGGATGCGCGGAAGATTCCGGAAATTATTGTCCTGAACAAGGCCGATGCCGCTGACCCTTTTGTGATCGAGCGGCTCCGTCAGCGTGAGCCGCGCAACGTCGTTGTTTCAGCGCGCACGGGTCAAGGCATTGACGAACTCCTCGCTGCCATCAGCGAGGCGATCCCGCGCCCCGAAGTGAAGCTGGAGCTGCTGATCCCCTATGACAGGGGGGACCTGATCAGCAAACTACACGAATCCGATGCAGAAATCCTCGCTCTTGACCACGGTGAGTCCGGAACGCACGCGAGCGTGAAGGTGCGGGCGGGACTGGCCGCGGAATTGGAGCCCTTTGTCCTCCATGGCTAAGGCTTCGGTTCGGATAGGTGACACCGGTCAGCCTACTGAAATTGTCCGGACAGGCGAGGCCAGGGGGGCAGCTGAGGCAGGGGTGGAACTGCAGGGTTCTGCCGGTGAACAATTCGCTTTTGGGCTCCTGGATGCGGCGGTGGAATCGATGGGCGGCCAACGCCGGGACGGGCAGCATGAAATGGTCCGGCAGGTGGTCAGGTCAATCCAGACCGGTGACCACCTGCTGGTACAGGCCGGTACCGGGACCGGAAAGTCGCTGGCCTACCTGATTCCGCTCATTGCCCATGCGCTCCAGAGCAACAAGCCGTCACTGGTCTCCACCGCCACATTGGCACTGCAGGCGCAGATTGTCAGCCGCGATCTACCACGTCTGCTCGAGTCCATTTCCGGGATGCTGCCGCGGCCGGTGAAGGTGGCGTTAGTGAAGGGCCGCAGTAACTACGTCTGCAGGCACAAGCTGCAGGGTGGCTTTCCTTCCGAGGAACCATCCGAAGGCCAGCTGTTCGCCCTCGGGGAGGACACCAGCGTAGTTCACCCTGCCGGGGCTTCCTCGGGACCGGGCAGCCAACTGGGCCGCGAGGTAGTCCGGCTTCGGGATTGGGCAGAGGAAACCGAAACGGGGGATCGGGACGAACTCACCCCCGGTGTCAGTGACCGCGCTTGGCGTCAGGTATCGGTGACGTCGATGGAGTGCTTGGGTGCGCAGAAATGCCCTCTGGCCTTGGAGTGTTTCAGCGAACTGGCGAAGGTCCGCGGCGCGGAGGCGGACCTGATCGTGACCAACCACGCGATGCTGGCCATCAGCGCCTTTGAAGGTCTTGCCGTCCTGCCGGAGTATGACGTCGTCGTCGTCGACGAGGCCCACGAGTTGCAGGACAGGGTCACCGGCGCGGTCAGCGGCCAGCTCTCCGTCCAAATGATTCACGTTGCGGCGTCCAGCGCCCGCAAGAACACGGGCATCTCGGCCGAAGCACTCAATTCCGCTGCAACGTATCTTGAAGCCGCCATTGACGGTTTGCCGTCCGGTTTGCTGGCTTCCGGACTGAATGAAGCGCAACTAATGGCCCTCGACCAAGTGCGGGACGCATGTCGAACGGCGCTGTCGGATTCGAAGGCCGACTCCGGCAATGCAGCCGACGGCGGACGGCAGATGGCGCGTTCACGCATTACCCTGATTCTGGAGTTGGCCGAGCGGCTGCTGGTAGCGCGCGCGGCCGGTGAAGTCGTCTGGATCTCCCGCCCCAGCGGGTTTACTCCGCAGCAGGGGTATTCCCCGCCCGACGAGTCTGCTCCTGCCCTGATCAACATTGCCCCGCTCAGCGTCGCCGACAAGTTGCGCGAGGGGCTCTTCGCCGAGCACACGGTGGTGTTGACCTCGGCAACGTTGGCTATCGGTGCCGCCTTTGATCCCGCCGCGGCCGGCTTGGGGTTGCTTGGGCCCGGGGCCCCGAGCTGGAACGGGGCGGACGTTGGATCTCCGTTCAATTACGCCAAACAGGGAATGCTCTATGTGGCGGCGCATTTGGCCAAACCGGAGCGCGGAACTTCAGCCGAGCAGCTTGACGAGCTGGAGGCACTGATCTGTGCCTCTGGAGGCGGTGCCTTGTGCCTGTTCTCGTCCCGCCGCGCTGCCGAGGATGCAGCCGACGCGCTTCGGCCGCGGTTGGCTGTCGACGTACTGTGCCAGGGCGAGTCGTCGATGGCAGCACTGGTTAAGCAATTTGCCGCGGAACCGGACACCTGTCTGTTCGGCACCATGTCGCTGTGGCAGGGTGTTGACGTTCAGGGTGCTTCCTGCCGTTTGGTGGTGATCGACCGGATCCCGTTTCCCCGCCCGGATGATCCGCTGATGACTGCGCGCTCGCGGGCGATCGCGAAGGCCGGCGGCAACGGCTTTATGTCAGTTTCCGCCACGCACGCGGCGATCCGGCTTGCGCAGGGGGCCGGCCGGCTGATCCGTTCCTCCACCGACCGGGGCGTGGTGGCGGTGTTGGATTCGCGCCTCGCCACGGCCCGTTACGGCGGATTCCTGCGGGCCGCGCTGCCACCGTTCTGGCCAACCACCGATCGTGCACTGGTGATGAGCGCACTGGAGCGCCTGCGGCACGAAAAGGAAACGGCGCAGTAAGTCAGGAACGGCGCAGTACGTCAGGAACGGTGCAGTACGTCAGGAACGGTGCAGGCGAAAGCGGCCCGGTACGGCTGTCCCCGCCGGAGTATCCTGCGAGCGTCGGTACTGAGCCGCCTGCGGATGGCGTTGGTCTAGATGGACCGCAGCACGCTAACGACCCGGCCCATTATGGTGGCGTGATCGCCCATGATCGGCTCGTATCGGGTGTTTTGCGGCAGTAGCCAGGTGTGTCCATCGCGCTGGCGGAACGTCTTGATGGTCGCCTCGTCGTCGAGGAGGGCGGCCACGATGTCGCCATTAATTGCATTCGCCTGTTGCCGGACCACCACCCAGTCTCCGTCGCAGATCGCTGCGTCGACCATTGAGTCGCCGCTGACCTTGAGCATGAACAGCTCGCCGTGGCCTACCAGTTGCCGGGGCAGCGGCATGATGTCCTCAACCACCTGGTCAGCCAGGATCGGGCCACCGGCGGCAATCCGGCCAACCAGCGGCACCAGGGCAGTGTCCGAGGAGCTGCTCAGTTCCGCCATGTTGAGGCCGCTGGCACTGCGAAGCTGATCCGGCGCCGGCACTCCTTCGATTTCTACCTTGCCGTTGTCAAGCGTCAAAGGGATCAGGACTTCCATGGCCCGCGGTCGCTTGGCATCCCGGCGAAGATAACCCTGTTTCTCCAGCTGCGCCAGCTGATGAGTGACGCTGGAAAGACTTGCCAGGCCTACGGCGTCGCCGATCTCCCGCATTGAGGGCGGATAGCCCTTGTCGCTGATCGAACGCTGGATGCATTCGAGGATCTTCTTCTGACGCACGGTCAGGCCTTTGAAGCCGGCGCGGCTGGCGCTGTTCCCGCTGTGGAGAATGAATTCCGGAGCTGACATGACGTGCTGTCCCTTTCATGAACGAACTGCGGGCCCAGTGGGCGATTAATGTCAGTGGGCTCTGATGGACTCTTCCTGTGACCGAATCCTGCTACCAATCTAGGGCAGTTTTACCCGTATTTCAAACATATGTTCTAGCGAGTCTTGTCAGGCATCGTCACTTAGTGCTACAACAGATAAATACAGTTTCGAATACGTGTTCTAGACAGCTTCTCCCACCAGAAACAGCCTTCGTGACCGGCACGGTCGGTACATCGAGGCCTGCCCAGGAAAGCGGCATCAGGGGAGTTGCGCCGCACCGGAACTTCGTACCGTGAAAGGTGAAGACCATGAACGCCACACCAGTATTTGATTTCGCAGCAGCCCGGATAGAGCGCACGGGGGCTGCCGCGCACATAGTTCGTTCGGCTCAGGTGTCCCGGACGCCGCAATCGGACCACACCGCCGGTGCCGTCCACAACGCCGGTGCCGTCCGCCCGGCCGGCCGGGCGCCGCTGCGGCTAACCCGGCGGGGGCGCTTCGTGCTCGTGGGCGTGCCGCTGATGCTGGCCGCCATCGTGGTGCTGGTACTGGCAGGGTTTTTCACCGCACCGGCCCAGGCATCGGTCGGTTCCGGTTCGGTGGGTGTCCATGCAGCTACGGTGACCGTTCTCGCGGGCCAGACCCTGTGGAGCATCGCGTCGACGGCTGATTCGAACCGTGATCCCCGGGACGTCGTGGCGGACCTCGTGGAGCTCAATAACCTCTCCAACTCAGTTCTCCAGCCGGGCCAGCAACTCTTCGTTCCGCTGCCGGGCTGAGCGATTGTGACTGCTGTGGTTCGACCCCGAGTGCGGGGACGCTTAAACTAGGGTTGTGAACCAGATTGAACGTCTTGAACGGCTGCCCCTGCGCGATGACCTTCGCGGACAGCATCCTTATGGCGCTCCGCAGCTGGACGTCCCCATTCTGCTCAACGTCAATGAAAACACCTACGGTGTCCCGCAGGATGCCCGCGACGCCATCCTGAAAGCCGTCGATGACGTACTGGCCGGCCTCAACCGCTATCCCGACCGTGAATTTACCGAGCTCCGACGGGCTCTGGCTGCTTACCTGGGGCATGGGCTCGCCGCTGAGAATATCTGGGCCGCCAACGGTTCCAACGAAGTGCTGCAGCAGATTCTGCAGGCGTTCGGCGGTCCCGGGCGCAGGGTTTTGGGTTTTCCTCCCACCTACTCGATGTATCCGCTGCTGGCCAGCGGTACCGGGACGGAATACGTCAGTGGTGCCCGCGCCGCAGATTTTTCCCTGACCGCTGAGTCCGCGGCGAAGCAAGTCCGCGAACTCGCGCCGAATATTGTTTTCCTTTGCTCGCCGAATAATCCAACCGGCACGGCTCTGGGTAATGACGTCGTCGAGGCAGTGTATGAGGCCGGGAGCGCGTCGCGGACGGTAGTGATAGTTGATGAGGCCTATGCCGAGTTTGCCCACGATGGGACAGCCAGCGCCATCGCCCTGTTGCCCGGCCGGGAACGGCTAATCGTTTCCCGCACTATGAGCAAGGCATTCGCGCTGGCAGGGGCCCGGCTGGGATACCTGGCCGCGGCACCGGAAATTTCCGATGCTCTGCGGCTGGTAAGGCTGCCGTACCACCTATCCGCCATCACCCAGGCAACGGCTGTCGCGGCGCTGCGGAACTCGGATTCGCTGCTGGCCAACGTTGAGCAGATCAAAATCCAACGGGACAGGATTGTCGCAGGGCTCGCCGGGATGGGATTGCAGCCAGCGCCGTCGGATTCGAACTTCGTCTTCTTCGGCGGCCTCGAGGACCCGCAGTCGATCTGGGCGGGACTGCTTGCCTCCGGGGTGTTGATCCGGGATGTCGGCATCGCCGGCCATCTGCGGGTCACGGCCGGCACCGAGGCGGAAACGACGGCTTTCCTGACTCAGCTTGCGGTGCTTTTAGGCCACTGAGACGCAGTAATTCCTGAAGATCCCACCGATACTTTCTGTTCGATCCAGCACCTAAGGACCCGCCATGAGCGAGAACCAAACTTCCTCCGGAACTGCCCGCACCGCCCGGTTGTCCCGGACCACCAGCGAGTCGTCAGTGCTGGTTGAGGTGGATCTGGACGGCACCGGCCAGTCCAGCATCGATTCCTCCGTACCGTTCTTTGATCATATGCTCACTGCGCTGTCGAAGCACTCGCTCATCGACCTGACCGTCAAGGCGACGGGGGATACGCACATTGACGCGCACCACACCGTGGAAGATGTTGCCATCACCCTCGGGGAAGCGTTGGGCCAGGCGCTTGGTACGAAGGCAGGCATCAGACGGTTTGGGGAAGCCACCATTCCGTTGGATGAAGCACTGGCGAACGCAGTTGTCGACGTCTCCGGCCGGCCCTATCTGGTCCACAGCGGAGAGCCTGCAGGGCAGGAATATCACTTGATTGGCGGGCACTTCACCGGGTCCCTGACCCGGCACGTCTTCGAATCGATCGCGTTCCATGCCAGAATTTGCCTCCATATGACTGTCCTGGCCGGACGGGACCCACACCACATCGTTGAAGCACAATTCAAGGCGCTTGCGCGTGCCCTGCGCAGTGCGATCGAACCGGATCCGCGTGTCAGTGGTATCCCGTCAACGAAGGGCAGCCTGTGACGGCGGACCAGGATCCAACCGGGCCCGGTGGCGCCGCTAAACCAACGGTGACGGTGCTGGACTATGGCTCGGGCAACGTCCGCTCAGCCGTCCGCGCGCTGGAACGGGCAGGTGCAGCGGTGACCCTCAGCGCGAAGCCCGAAGACGTCCTCACCGCCGACGGACTCGTCGTGCCCGGAGTGGGGGCCTTCGCTACCGTAATGAAGGAACTCAAAGCCGTTGATGGGCTGCGGATGATCGGCCGCCGGGTGGCCGGTAGCCGACCGGTCCTGGCCATCTGCGTGGGGCTGCAGATTCTTTTTGACGGCGGCGTCGAACATGGAAACAGCGAGCCGGGAATGGGCGAATGGCCCGGAACGGTGGAACTGCTCCCAGCCTCCGTGGTGCCCCATATGGGGTGGAACACCGTTCAGGTCCCGCCCGGTTCTACGCTGTTCCGGGGCGTCGAGGCGGAGCGTTTTTACTTCGTGCATTCGTACGGCGTTCAGGAATGGGACTTCGATGTGGTGCAGCCGCGGATGCAGGCGCCCTTGGTTACCTGGTCCGAGCACGGGTCGCGCTTCATCGCCGCCGTCGAAAACGGACCACTGTGTGCTACCCAGTTCCATCCGGAAAAGTCCGGGGATGCCGGTGCCCGCCTGCTGCGCAACTGGGTAGACTCGCTGCGCAAGGCGGTGGCTTGAATGTGGTCCGTCATTCTGATGGGATTGGCCGGGCTCCTGGTCGGGGGCGCCATCGCCTTTCACCAACAGAAAAAGCCGCGCTGGACCGTGCTCTCTTTTGCGGTCCTGGCCGTTATGGCGCTAGTGGCCGCATTTCTGCTCACCCTACCAGGTAAATAACAGCACCTGGAATCAGCTTGCCCCAAACCATGAACCCAGACCAATGAGGACACGATGAACAGTACTGACACCGCCATCCTGGAACTGCTTCCCGCGGTAGACGTCGCCAATGGTCAGGCGGTGCGCCTGGTCCAAGGTGAGGCCGGCAGCGAGACCGGCTACGGCGCGCCGCTGGACGCCGCCTTAGCGTGGCAAAATGACGGGGCGGAGTGGGTCCATTTGGTGGATCTGGACGCTGCGTTCGGCCGTGGCTCCAATCTGGAAGTCATGCGTGAGGTAGTGCGGGCACTGAACGTGAAGGTGGAGCTCTCCGGTGGAATTCGGGACGACGCCTCGCTGGAAGGCGCCCTCGAGCTCGGTGCCGAGCGGATCAATTTGGGGACCGCGGCACTGGAAAACCCGGCCTGGACCGCTCGGGCCATTGATCGCTTTGGCGACAAGATCGCCGTCGGCCTCGATGTACGCGGCACCACCTTGGCCGCTCGCGGCTGGACCAAAGAGGGCGGAGATCTCTGGGAAGTCCTCGCCAGGCTGGAGGACGCCGGCTGCCCACGGTACGTGGTGACAGATGTGACGAAGGACGGAACGTTGCGCGGCCCGAATGTTGAGCTGCTTCGTGAAGTGCTGCAGCGCACGGGCAAGCCCGTTGTCGCCTCGGGCGGCATCTCCAGCCTGGCGGACCTGAGCGAACTGCGTGCTCTTGTTCCACTGGGGCTCGAAGGCGCGATCGTCGGCAAGGCGCTCTATGCAGGCGCCTTCACCCTTCCGCAGGCACTTGAAATTGCGGGGCGGCGTTGGGGGGCGTGACGGAAGGACCAGCACACCGTCCGCTGCCCGGACACATTACTGCTGCGTTGGCGGCGGCGGGCGGTTCCGCAGACTCCGCCGGCCAGCTCTGGCAGGGACGTTCGCTGAACCCGATGCAGACGTACCACAACTTTGACGACGACGACGGCGGCACTGACGCCGGGTACGCGGCGGCGCTGGCGGCACTGGCGGCAGGGACGGGGGATGAGGCGGCGGTAGTCCAGACCCTGGCCACCGCCCGGGTGTTCGTGCCGATCGTGGCGGAAGTGGCGGAAGTGGCGCAATCACAGGTGGGCGGGAACTCGCTGATGTCGGATAAAGAATCGGATATGGCGCTGGTGACCTTGACGGCGCCGGACGGTCGGCGGGCTCTGCCGGTGTTCAGCTGCACTGCAAACCTTGCCCGCTGGCATCCGCAGGCAAGGCCGGTGGCGGTCTACGCCTCCCGGGCAGCCCTTTCGGCGGTGGCCGAAGACGCGCAGTTGCTGGTGGTGGATCCGGGCGCCGGGCAAACCTTCGTCGCCCGCCGGCCAGGGCTGTGGGCGCTGGCCAGGCAGGAGCGCTGGCAGCCCAGTTACGCTGACCCGCAGATAGCGCAAGTGCTGGCCGCGTCGCTGGCGGCCGTGGCCCATCCGGCGCTGTTGGGAATCACCGCGGAGCCCGGGTCTGGAATCGTCTCTGCCGATAGCACCGGACGTGTCTGCGCCGGCGGCGGCGCGGGACCGGAGCTGCGGGTTGACGTGGCTTTGGCCGACGGTCTTGACCGGGGGGAACTGGACGCCCTGATGACGGACTTACAGCGGCTCTGGTCCAGTGACGAATATTTCGCTGTTGCGGTGGATTCTCTGGAGGTCCGCCTGCAGGCGGTGCGCTGAAAGTGGTGCGCTGAAAGTGGTGCGCTGAAAGCACCGACGGCATCGATGGGCACCGTGCTTAGAATGATGCCATGGCTGAGAAAACACCTGCACGGATTGATGCCGCTGCGTTGACTGTCCGCTTTGAAGCGACAGTGAGAACGATCGGTGGCCGCCTCATACTGAGGTTGCCTGACGATGCAAGCGCCAAGCTGCCGTCCCGGGGCCAGGTCGCGGTCAAGGCAGTAATGAACGGCCACGCTTTTCAAACAGTCATCGAACCCGACGGTATGCGCGGTCACTGGCTCGATGTCGACGAGAAGACGTCGCGGGCCCTGTCGGTCAGTGGCGGCGATACCGTAGCGCTTGGGATTGAACCGACCAAAGACTGGCCGGAGCCCGAGATTCCGGAAGATTTCCAAGCCGCGCTGGCCGGCGCGCCCGATATCTGCAAGGTGTGGCAGGGCATCACTGCGATGTCCCGCTGGGAGTGGGTGCGCTGGATAAATGCCACCAGGAACCCGCAAACCCGCAGCCGGCGCGTCGAGGTCGGTATCTCCAAGCTCCGATCCGGCAAGCGACGGCCATGTTGCTTCGATCTCGCCTCATGCACCGACCCGGACCTGTCCAGGAACGGCAAACTCGCAGCAGCAGTGTGACCAATGTGAGGTCGGCCATGCTGTCGTGGGCGGTGCGGCAGCGTCTGGGATCGTGGCAGGGGCTTCCTGCGCCTAATCAAGATAGGATGCGGGAAGCCTCCGCAGCCGGTCAGCTTGGCTGCGGCACGCACACTTTAGGACGGCGTAGCCGGATTTACCACTGATGACTTTACGACGAATGAGAAGGAATACGCAGGGTGAATTTCGCCGGTTACCGGGAACTGCTCTCGATCGCCCCCGTACGAAGGCTGCTCTTGGTGGCGATGCTGGCACGCATCCCGCATGCGGCGGCAGGTGTCCTGGTGACACTGCATGTCGTCGATACGATGGGTCTGGGCTATGGAGCCGCCGGGGGCGTGGCGGCCGCCGTCACCGTCGGTATTGCCCTCGGCGCGCCGTGGCGGGGGAAACGGGTGGATTTGGTGGGTCTGCGCCGTGCCCTGATTCCGTCGGTGATTTCGGAGGTTGCGGTGTGGTCGGTGGCACCGTTCCTGGGCTACCAGCTGTTGCTCGTGGCGGCCGTCATCGGCGGGCTGTTCTCGGTGCCGATCTTTTCCGTGGTCCGGCAGGCTCTGGGAGTGATGGTCCCTCCGGCGAAGCGGCGGACCGCTTATGCGCTCGATGCCGTGGGCGCGGAACTGACCTTCATGGTGGGCCCGGCGGCGGGCGTCTTGCTCGCCACCACCTTGCATTCGGTGGCGGGCCTGATTTTAATCGGTGCCGCATCGGCCGTGGCCGGTCTGCTGCTGATGTGGTTCAACCCGCCGACCCGCTCTGGCCAACCCGACAGCTACCAGCAGGACGTTAACGACGAGGTTGCTTCGATGGAGGAGCTCTCTCCGGCTGAGGCAGCCGATAGTCAGTCGTTCGCCGGGACCAACGCAGTGGGCAGGTTCTGGGGCCGTACCAGAGGGAATCTGGCCTGGCTCAATGTTGGGGTGATCGCTGTTCTCGGAGCCTCCTTGGGCGCCGGGTTGGTGCTGTCCGGGACCGATGTCGGCATTGTCGCTGTGCTGCGCGATTCCGGGCAGATCTCCGAAATGGGCATCGTACTCGTGTTCTGGTGTGCCGCATCGGTGGTCGGCGGTCTCATTTATGGTGCGTTGAGCAGGCCCGTGAACCCATTGTGGATGCTGGCGGCGATGGCAGTGTTGACGATCCCGATGGGTTTCGCCACGGACACCTGGACCTTAGCCCTTTATTCGATCCCGCCCGGACTGTTATGTGCACCGGTCCTGACCTCCAGCGCGGAACGGATCGCCGAGCTGGTAGCGGAAAAACGCCGCGGCGAGGCGATGGGCTGGTATGGCTCATCGCTGACATTGGGGAGCGCAGTCGGGGCACCTTTCGGCGGAATGATGATCGACGCCGTCGGACCGTGGGGAGGTTTCACCATGATCGGGGTCCTGGCCGCGGTGTTGGCGCTGGCGGGCCTGCTGGCGCAGTCCTTGAGACGGCGCTCGCTCAGATACCCGGCCAGCGTCTAAGCCTTCCTGCTCAGTTGACGGCGCCGGTGAACTTCTCGCCCGGCCCCTTCCCCGGTGCATCCGGGAATTCGGACGCCTCGCGGAAGGCCAGCTGCAGGGACCGCAGGCCATCGCGCAACGGACCGGCGTGCTGGCTGCCGATCTCCGGGGCGGCCGCGGTAACAAAACCTGCCAGCGCTGTGATCAGCTTGCGGGCCTCGTCGAGGTCCTTGAGCTCTTGGGCATCGGCGCCATCGGCAAGTCCGCACTTAACTGCTGCTGCGCTCATCAAGTGCACTGCCGCCGTCGTAATAACCTCGACGGCGGGGACCTCAGCAATGTCGCGCATTTGCCCGTGCGCCCGGTCGTCATCGGTGATTGCGCTGGAGGACTGCGGACCCACAGCGGCGCGCTCCGGCTCGGGACTGAAACTGTGACGGGTGTGCTCTGCCGCTGAATTGTTTTCTGAGGTACTCATGCTGGTAAGCTTGTCACAGACCAACTGATTGTCGTTATTTCGCCCGGATCCCAGACTGCCGGCAACAGCAGATGCGGATGGCGCGCAGAGCACATTCAGTTAGCAAGCGGAGTTCTCTCCCACCCGTCGACCCGGAAAGGTCCTCCCCGATTAATCCGGGCAGGCCCCCGGAGTTACCGGGTAAAGGTCGGCCGGGCTTCGACAGGAGCGCCGTGGATACCCTTTCAGGGACATCCGATTGCCGATCTCCGAGGCCTCTGATTGCGCCAGCAGTCGGAGGCCTTCTCCTGTTTCTGGTGTCAGTTACGTTCGTCAAGACCACAGGAGTTACACATTAGCGAGCCACGAATCAACGATCGGATCCGCGTCCCCGAGGTGCGGTTGGTAGGACCAGCAGGTGAGCAGGTCGGTATCGTTCGCATTGAAGACGCACTGCGTCTTGCCGCTGAGTCGGACCTTGATCTTGTTGAGGTAGCGCCGACTGCGAAGCCGCCGGTGTGCAAACTGATGGACTTCGGCAAGTACAAGTACGAGGCTGCTGTCAAAGCCCGTGAGGCGCGTAAAAACCAGACCAACACGGTCCTGAAGGAAATTCGTTTCCGTCTCAAGATCGACAAGCACGACTACGAAACAAAGACCGGTCATGCGCTGCGCTTCCTAGGAGCCGGGGACAAGGTCAAAGCCATGATCCAGTTCCGCGGCCGCGAACAGCAGCGTCCGGAAATGGGTATCCGTCTGCTCCAGCGCTTTGCCACGGATGTGGGTGAGGTTGGAGCAATCGAGTCCAGCCCGCGCATCGACGGCCGGAATATGGTTATGGTGATCGGGCCGTTGAAGAACAAAGCGGAGGCCAAAGCCGAAGCCCGACGCGCCGCGCAGCGTGCGGATTCCAAGGCACACAACGAAGCGGTGGCTTCCGGCCACGAGCGCGTCGATGTGGACCGCGACAGCCAGGCACCGATGACGCAAAGCCTTGCCGAATTGCTGCCTGAGGGATTGCACCTGAACGAAGACCGCACGCCGGCCCCTGCGGCCGTCGCACCGGCCGCTACCGGAACAGTGGAAACTCCGGCAGCTCAGACGCCGGACTCGGAAAGCACTGTTTCGGCTGCAACGGAGGCCGCCAGGACCGCCGACAAACGCCCGGCGTCAGCTCCTGCCGGCGGCGGGTCACCGTCGATGGGACGTCCGGCTACCTCCACACGTCCGGTCGCATCCGCACGGCCGGCTACCTCTGCACGGCCGGCAACGTCCGCACGGCCGGCTACCTCCACAGGGCCGACGACGGCTAAGGCTCCGTCGGCCACCGCTCCGTCGGCCACCGCTCCGGCGGCTGCACGGCCGGCAACGGCCGCGAAGGCCCCTGCTTCGGCAGGTCCCTTGGCCGCACCCAGCGTTGCCGCACGGCCGGTGACGAAACCGGCGGAAGCGGCGAAGCCAGTGACCGCCAAGCCAGTTCCTGCTCCGAAGCCGGTGCCTATGCCGAAGCCGGTCGCAAAGCCCGCTCCGATCAAGCCTGCATCGGTCAAGCCTGCGTCGGTTAAGCCTGCATCGACGAAGGCAACAGAAGCCAGGCCTGCAGCGAAAGCGGCGCCGCGTGCAGCGGACAGCCAGCCTGCTGCTGCCGAGGGCAGCAAGGAAACCCCAGACTCAGCTGAGTAGGGCAGCCGCCCTATCCGGCCGTGAATTACCCCCCCCAGTGACCTAACCGGTTGCTGCAAAGAGAACCACAGGCAGCGCCGGTGGATACGTAAGGAGATCGGTTCCCATGCCGAAAATGAAGACCCACAGCGGTGCCAAGAAGCGCTTTAAGCTCACCGGAAGCGGAAAGCTCAAGCGGCAGCAGGCAAACCGACGCCACTACCTTGAGCACAAGCCGTCCTCGCTGAAGCGTCGCCTGGCCGGCGACAGGATTGTTGCTCCGGCAGATGCACGCAACATCCGCAAGATGCTGGGCATCTGACCCACAGTCAATCGGCTGCTTACCCGAACCGGGTAGCGGCACCGCAATAAGCCTTCTCAGGCACGTTTGGCTTGGGATCACAGAAATCTAAGGAGTACGCACGTGGCACGTGTGAAGCGGGCGGTTAACGCCCATAAGAAGCGTCGGGTTATTCTTGAGCGCGCCAAAGGCTACCGGGGACAGCGTTCACGGCTGTACCGCAAGGCAAAAGAGCAGCTGCTGCACTCGTTTGTGTACAGCTACGGCGATCGCCGTAAGCGCAAGGGTGACTTCCGCCGCCTCTGGATCCAGCGCATCAACGCGGCATCCAGGGCCAACGGGCTCACCTACAACCGGCTGATCCAGGGCCTGAAGGCCGCTGAAATCGAGGTGGACCGCCGCATGCTGGCTGATCTGGCTGTCAACGACGCCAGGGCGTTCGCCGGCTTGGTTCAGCTGGCCAAGGCCGCACTTCCTGCCGACACCTCGGCACCGGTGGCCCGCTAACGTAGAACGCAGCCATCCGGCCCGGCTTTTTAGGCCGCGGCGGAACACTGCTACAGTCCTAGAATGACTGAATCCGGGCGTCCGCCAGCAGATGCAATGACCAATCCCCGAGCAGATCGGGTGCGGGACGTTGCCAAGCTGGCAGGGCGCCCGGTTCGTTTAAGGCGCGGACAGTTCCTGGCGGAAGGACCGCAGGCCGTAGGCGAAGCGCTCAGGGCACACCGCGACGCTCTCACCGCAGGCGGCAGCGAGTTGGTGACCGAGGTGTATGCCAGTCTCGAGTGCCTGAAGAAACATCCCCAGCTGCTCGAACTTGCCGAAGATCCGGTCTGCCGACTGCACATGCGGGTGGCCAGCGAGCTGGTGCTTGAAGCCATGACGGACACCGTCACGCCGCAGGGGATCCTCGCCGTCTGCAATTTTGTGGATGTCCCACTGGACCAGGTGTTGGCCGGGAAGCCAAAGCTCATCGCGGTGCTATGTCAGGTGCGTGATCCCGGCAATGCGGGAACGGTACTGCGTGCCGCGGATGCTGCGGGCGCTGATGCCGTCGTATTTACTGCCTCCAGCGTTGACATTTATAATCCCAAGGCGGTGCGTTCCACCGTCGGCTCGCTGTTTCATTTGCCCGTGGTCACCGGGGTCGAGGTGGGCGACCTGGTCAGGCAGTGCAAGGCAGCGGGCATGATGGTCCTGGCGGCCGACGGCTATGGGCACCTGAACCTCGATGATCTGCAGGACGAAAGTGCAGCCCGCGGCTTCGATCAGGAAGTGCCGGAATCACAGTGTGAGTTGGAGAAGCCCACCGTGTGGTTGTTCGGCAATGAGGCCCGTGGCCTTTCCGAGGAAGAGCTGATGGAAGCGGATCACCGTGTGGCGGTTCCCGTGTATGGATCCGCGGAAAGCCTCAACCTCGCGACCGCCGCCACCGTCTGTCTTTACGCCACTGCCCGGTCCCAGCAGCGCGACGGCAGACAGTAGACCCGACGCACTGAGGAACGTACTAAGCCGGATCGTGGAACGTTAGAAAGGGCCGGCACCAATGGTGCCGGCCCTTTCCGTGTTTGCTGATTTCAGTTCTGGTCCTGATGTCAGGCGTTGCTTTTGTTCCGCCCCGTGATCATGCCGTAAATACCGGCGACCACGAAACCACCAATGATGGCAAAAATCCAGGTTCCAAGATTGAAGAACCCGCTGATCGCGTCCTGGCCAATGACCAAGCCGGAAATCCAGCCACCGACGATGGCACCGACAACGCCGAGAACGAGGCTGGTTATCCAGCCACCTCCGACTCTGCCTGGCATGACGGCCTTAACAATTGCTCCAACGATCAGTCCAAGAATGATCCATCCAATGAAACCCATGACTCCTCCTTCAGGTCAGCTTACGAATAGAACACTAGCATCCTTGAAGACGCGGTAGAAAGCAGGCTGAGTACGTTTACTCTTCGTGTTGGGTATTTTCTCCACGGAAGGTACGATTTAGCCGGGAATTACCGCCGGAGAGCGGAGAATTTATAGGTGATTGTAATCAACAGGGGAGTGTCATTGTGTCCAGCAGCGGGGGAAGTAAGGCCATCGTCGCGGCGCTGGTGGCCAACGTGTCGATTGCGATACTTAAATTTATTGCGTTTCTCCTGACCGCTTCGTCGTCAATGTTGGCTGAATCGATCCATTCACTGGCAGATTCGGGAAACCAACTGCTCCTGCTGGCTGGCAGAAAACGGTCCAAACGGCAGGCCAGTGCCGAACATCCCTTCGGTTATGGTCGGGAACGCTATATTTATGCCTTTATTGTCTCAATAGTGTTATTCAGCGTCGGCGGTCTTTTTGCGCTCTATGAGGCCTATGGGAAATTCCAGGAGCCCCACGGCATCGATGCCAAGTGGGCGTGGGTCCCTCTGCTGGTCCTGATCGGCTCGATTATTCTGGAAGGATATTCGTTCCGGACAGCCATAAAAGAATCCAATCTCACGCGCGGAAGTAAAAGCTGGATCCAGTTCGTCAGAACCGCAAAAGCTCCGGAACTGCCGGTGGTGCTGCTGGAGGACTCTGCGGCGCTGGTTGGTCTGATCTTTGCCCTGTTCGGCGTATCCATGACGCTTGTGACAGGGGATGGCCTATGGGATGCGGCGGGAACCGCGTTGATCGGGCTGCTGCTGGTGACGGTAGCCGTCATACTGGCGATTGAAACGAAATCGCTGCTGCTGGGCGAATCGGCCACGTTGGCAGACGTGCGGGCCATCGAGGCCGCGTTGGTAGGCGGCGGAGTGAGTCACATCATCCACCTCAAGACCATGCATCTGGGCCCGGAGGAGCTGCTGGTGGCCGCGAAAATTGCGGTGCCTGCCACCGATTCGGCCGTGGGCATTGCCGCCGCCATTGATGCCGCGGAGCAACGCATCCGCACGGCAGTCCCGATTGCCACAGTCATCTACCTGGAACCGGACATTTACGCAGAGAAGTCCGGGATCTGAGGTGGCCGCGTGGGCCGCGAGGGGGCCTTCCGGCGATTCGGCCCCATCGCGGGCACCTCAGCTGCGGCCGGAGCGGGCAACTCTGCCGTCCGGCGCCGGGCGGGACGCATTTGAACTGAGCCGGCGGCGATGGTCCACCCGGCCGCTGATCAGCGCGATCGCGAGCCCGATGACGGCCAGGCCCGCCCCGACCACGGCGGGGGCGACATATCCCCAGCCCCAGGCGATGACGAGCCCGCCGAGGAAGGCGCCGAGGGCGTTGGCTACGTTCAGTGCGGCATGGTTCAGCGAGGAGGCCAGCGACGGCGCATCGGGAGAGACATCCAGCAGCCGGGTCTGCAGCGCGGGGACCAGCATGGCACCGGCCGCGCCGACAACAAAAATCATCACCAGGGCGCTCCACTGGACATGGACGGCCAGGCTGTAGAGCAGCAGCATCATGGCGATGAAGGCCATGACGGCATAAATGCTGCCCAACACCGACCTATCCGCAATCTTCCCGCCGATGACATTCCCGGTGACCATACCCAGCCCGTACAGTGCCACGACCACGGGCAGGAAATCTGCAGGGAATCCCGCTACATCCGTCATGGTCGGGGCGATGTACGTATATACGGCAAAGAAACCGCCGAATCCGACGATACCGATTAACAGAGCGAGCCAGACCTGCAGCCGTTTGAGCGCGCGGAGTTCGGTGCGGATGCTGGCGTCTTTGGCGGCCTTCTGCGCGGGGACGAACCGGAGAATACAGGCCAGCGTCAGCAGGCCGATCAGGGCCACCAGCACGAACATTAGCCGCCAACCGAATTGCTGGCCGATCAGTGTTGCCAGCGGGACGCCGACGACGTTGGCGATCGAGAGCCCGAGCATGACCATGGAGATAGCGTGACCGCGCTTGGTCGGTGCGACCAGTGACGCTGCAATCACGGCCGCCACGCCGAAGTACGCCCCGTGCGGCAGGCCGGCCACGAAGCGGCTGACCAACAGTGAGCCGAAGTCGGGCGCAAAAAACGATGACAGGTTGCCCACAGTGAAAAGCACCATCAATCCCAGCACCAGCTTCTTGCGCGGCAACCGGGCGCCGACGGCGGCCAGCACCGGAGCGCCGACCACCACCCCGAGCGCGTAACTGGAAATCAGATGCCCGGCATCGGGAATGCTCACGTGCACGCCGTTCGCGACATTGGGCAGCAGACCCATCATGGCAAATTCCGTGGTTCCGATGCCGAATCCACCGACAGCGAGCGAAAAGATGGCCAGTGTGACCTGGCGGGGGGACAGTGAGGTCGTAGTCATTCGTCTCTCGGTAGCGTTCGGTGGGGAACAGCCGTTCATGGTCACGGACTACGCTGTCCGGTTCCATCCTAAGTGGCCCTAAACTGGGGCCCGTGACAGTACTCAAGCAGATCGTCGGCGGGGCCATCGTGGATTCGCTGCAGAATCCCCGCCGGCTGCTCGCCGGCCGCCGCACAGCACCCGTTGCCTATGCCGGGATGTGGGAATTTCCCGGCGGTAAAGTGGAAGAGGGCGAAGCCCACGAGGCCGCACTGCACCGGGAACTCCATGAAGAGCTCGGCGTTGGTGTGCGGCTGGGACCGGAACTGCCGGGACCGACGCCGGCGGGCTGGCCGCTGAACGATCGGGCCGCAATGCGCGTCTGGCTTGCCGAACTGGTCCGCGGGACACCGGCCCCGCTGCAGGATCATGATGAGCTGCGCTGGGTTGCGCTCCACGGCGGTGCCGGGGAGCTGCTGGCCATGCCGTGGATCCCGGCAGACCTGCCGATCGTGCACGCGCTCCTGGCCGCCGTCGGCCGGAAAACGGTCTGAATCCGGTTCTGACCGTCGTGGCGGAAACTGTGCCAGACTGGAGCTTTACCAAATCCAGGAGGATCAGATGACGACGTCCGATGACCCTACGGGCTCTGACCCGCAGCAGGGGCAGTCAACCGGCGCGAAGACCGGCCCTAGCGAAGACATGAAAAAGAAGTTCCGTGAAGCCCTGGACCGCAAGAACGGGCAGCATCACGCGACGGTTGAGGCGTCCACCGGGGCGAAGATAAACCACGAACATGGATCCGCCTCGCAGAAGCGGGAATTCCGGCGCAAGAGCGGGTAGGTAGCCGGCGAACCTCCGGTGGCCCGCACATGGTTATCGCCTACGCCTCATGGTGCCACAATGGCACCGTGAGGCGTATGAATTTGCGGGACGAACCAGAGGACGTTTATCTCACCCTAGCCGCCGCTGCCGAGGAGAACAGGCAGTCGCTGAGCGCGTTCGTTGTCGACCGGCTTGCAGAGGCGGCCCGTGTAGTCCGCAGCGCCGACTATGTGCGCACGTATCCGGCACCACAGGGAACGGCTGTCAGCGTCGATGATGCCGTGGCAGCAGTCCGGGAGGTTCGGGAGGCGTCGTGAGCCCGGCGGTCATGGATGCCTCCTCTGTCCTGGTGGCTTTTTATGCCGCAGCCGATCCTCGCCACGCAGCGGTTGCCGAGCGCCTGATGGTTGGTGATGCCCTGTTCGCGCCGGCACACCTCGACGTTGAAGTCGTCTCCGCGCTGCGGGGTCTGGTCCGGAGCAATGCGGTGTTGGAGCAAACCATCCCCGGTGCGCTTGCTCACCTTGCGGGGTTTCCGATCCGTCGCATGCCGCTGCCCCACTACTGGAACGGATCTGGGAGCTGCGGCACAACATCACGGCGTATGACGCCGGCTACGTCGCTTTGGCCGAGCGTCTCGAAGCAGTGCTGATCACCTGTGACGCCCAGCTCGCCGCGGCGACCGGATCGCGCTATGGCCGGGGCGGGGTCCAGACCCAGTCCCGGATCTCCGGCAGATCTTCCAGATGCTCGTGTATGTACTCCTCATGCCGGGTCAGCATCCGCTGGCAATGTTCTACGAGGGTCTGGGCCCCGTCGAAATGTCCGTGTACGCGCCGCAGGGCTTCCATGGCCAGGTGGTAGCGGCTCATTTTGTTCAGCACCACCATATCGAACGGCGTCGTGGTGGTGCCCTGCTCGCTGTAGCCGCGGACATGGAAACGCTCCGGAATACTGCGCCCGTGCAGCAGCTGGTGGAACGCGCGGGCATAGCCGTGCCACCCCACCACCACATCCACATCGGCCGTAAAGAGCTTCTCGAATTCGGCGTCCGAGAGTCCATGCGGGTGGGCGTCGCGCGGTGGAAGCACCAGCAGGTCCATGACGTTGACAACGCGAACGGTCAGCTCCGGCACGTAGCGCTGCAGCAGCCAGGAAGCTGCCAGAATTTCCTCCGTCGGGACGTCGCCGATACAGGCCAGCACAATGTCGGGCCTGGTCTCGGGGGCATCCTCAGCCGCGGTGCTGACGACCGGATGAGGCTCCTGGAGTTCGTTGCCGGCCCAGTTCCAGATGGACGCTCCCGCTGCGGCATGCCGCCGGGCCTGCTCCAGCGTCAGATACTGCGGGTGCGCCTGCTTGTCCACGACCAGCAGATTAACGTAGTTGCGGCTGTGCAGTACGTGTTCGGCCGCGGCCAGCAGAGTATTGGAGTCCGGCGGCAGGTACACGCGCACCACGGAACCGGAGAGCGAGAGAACCGTGTCGATCAGACCGGGGCCTTGGTGGCTGAAGCCGTTATGGTCATTGCGCCAGCAGGTGGAGGTGAGCAAAATGTTCAGGCTCGGGACTGGTTTGCGCCATTCCAGCTCCCTCGCGTGCTGGAGCCATTTAACATGCTGAATGGTCATTGAAGCACTCACCATGGCAAAGGCCTCGTAGGTGGCGAACAGCCCGTGCCGCCCGGTGAGCAGGTAGCCCTCCAGCCAGCCTTGGCACAGATGCTCCGACAGTACTTCCATCACCTGGCCGTCGGCGGAGACGTGCTCGCCGCCGTCGTCGGCCTGTTCGAGCAAACAGCGGTCCGTTACCTCAAAGACGGCACCGAGCCGGTTGCTGTTCGTCTCATCGGGACAGAACAGCCGGAAGCGCGGATCCGCTTGCGAATCGGTGTAGATGTCGCGCAGCATTTCACCCAGCGGACGGGTGGTCTCGTGTTTCGTGGAGCCGGGCACCCCGACCGTGAGCTCGTAGTTCTCCAGCGCCCGCAGGGGCAGGGTCTGCGGATCCGCACCGCCATTGGCGAACGGCGTGGCACCCATCCGCAAGTCGCCCGCCGGCGCCAGGGCGGCCAGCTCCGGCAGTAGCCGGCCGGATTCATCAAAAAGTGTTTCCGGCTGGTAGGAGCGCAACCAGTCCTCCAGCTGCCGTAAATGGTCGGGGTTTTCCCGCACGCCGGACAGCGGCACCTGGTGCGAACGGAAGGTTCCCTCCATCTGGACACCGTCCACTACAGCAGGGCCGGTCCAGCCCTTGGGCGTCCGTAGGATAATCGCCGGCCAGCGCGCCGGACCCTTGACGCCGTTCTCCAGCGCGTCCTGCTGGATTTCGACGATCCGCCGATGTGCCTGGTCCACTGCCGCAGCCATGGCCGGATGGACCTTGGCCGGGTCGTCACCGGAAACCACGACAGGATCCCAGCCGTGGGCAGCCAGCAGGGCGCTGACCTGCGCGTCGGACTGGCGGCCCAACACCGTTGGACCGGAGATCTTATTGCCGTTTAGGTGCAGAATCGGCAGCACGGCACCATCCCGGGCGGGATTGAGGAATGCGGGGGCCTTCCACGACGCGGCCAACGGCCCGGTTTCGGCCTCGCCGTCGCCGATCACGCAGGCCACGATCAGTTCCGGGTTGTCCATCGCCGCACCCGTTGCATGCGCCAAAGAGTAACCCAGCTCGCCACCCTCGTGGATGGAACCGGGAGTCGGCGGACCCACATGGCTGGGAATACCGCCGGGCGTGGAGAACTGGCGGATCAGCCGCCGCAGCCCGGCATCGTCCTCGGTGATCTGGGGATATATCTCGGAGTACGTCCCTTCCAGATACACATTGGCCACCACCGCCGGGCCGCCGTGTCCCGGGCCTGACACGAAGAGGACCTTGGCCCCGGTTTGGCCAATGAGCCGGTTCAGATGGACGTAGACCAGGGACTGTCCCGGGCTGGTGCCCCAGTGACCTAAGAGCCGTGGCTTGATGTGTTCCACGCACAGCGGTTCGCGCAGCAGCGCGTTCTCCTGCAGGTAAATCTGCGCCACCGTGAGGTAATTCGCAGCGCTCCAGTACCGGTTCATGAGGGCGAACTCAGTGGAGGAGCTGGTGGATACGGAGTCTGTTGAGCTGGAGTTCAAGGCCGCCTGCTTACTGTTTGGCCGACGATTATGGTTGCTGAATGCGACCAGCCGGTGTCGGATAGTGGCTGCGGTTCCAGCGTGACACAGGTTCACGGGGATTGTTAGACCCCGGCACCGCGACCGCCGGCGACCAGCCGGGATTAGCGACGCAGCGGGGATGTACGGTTCGGCTGGAACTGACGGTTCAGCCGGGACTGACGGTTCAGCCGGGACTGACGACGGCGGCCGTTGCCTCCGCGATGGCGCGCTCCTCATCGGTGGGCACCACCAACACCGCAATCGCGGAATCCGGGGTACTGATAACCCGGGCCTGTTTGCTGTGGGCGCGGTTAGCGGCCTCGTCGAGGCTGATGCCCAGGGCCGTCAACCGGTCCGCCACCAGCGCGCGGAACCGCCAGGAATTTTCCCCGATACCGGCGGTAAAGACGACGGCCCGGGCTCCGCCCACTGCCACATGGTAGCCGCCGATGTATTTGGCGAGCCGGTAGGACGCAATACTCAGCGCCGTCTGCGCAGCTTCAGCGCCGCCGTCGGCCGCCTCGACCACCGAGCGCATGTCATTATCTCCCGCCAGACCGGCGAGACCGGATTTCCTGTTGAGCAACTCATCGAGGCCGTCGGCGTCCAGGCCCTGACGCAGCAGGAAGATCAGGATGGACGGATCGATGTCGCCGCTCCTGGTGCCCATCACCAACCCTTCCAAGGGGGTGAAGCCCATCGAGGTGTCGATGCTCTTCCCGGCATGGACAGCAGTGACGGAAGCGCCGTTGCCCAAATGTGCAATGACGGCGTTGAAATTCTCCGGCTGGATTTTCAACAGCCGTGCCGCCCGGACCGAGACGTAGCCCACCGACGTGCCGTGGAAACCGTACCGGCGGATGCCATAGCGGCTGTAAAGCTCATCCGGGACGGCGTACCGCCAGGCGTGCTCCGGGAGCGTGCGGTGGAAGGCGGTGTCAAAGACGGCGACCTGGGGAAGCGTGGGCCATTTTGCCGCAATCGCGCGGATGCCCAGGACATTAGCCGGATTGTGCAGCGGCGCCAGCGGGTTCAGCCGCTCAATGGCACGGGTGATCTCGTTGTTGATCAGCACCGGTTCGCTAAAGCGCTCTCCACCATGCACCACGCGGTGTCCGACCGCGTCGAGCTCACGGCCGCCGAGGACGGCGGAAACCGCTGCGTCGATCCGGTCCAGTGCCTCCGCGTGGTCTGCCACGGCGTCTGGTCCCGGATCCGAGCCGCCGATCCTGTCGATCAGGCCCTCCGTCAGGATGCCGCCGTCGTCGTTCCTGCCGTCGTCCCCGCTGACGCCGTCGTCGTTCCTGCTGACGCCGTCGTCGTTCCTGCCAGCGATATCACGGACCTGATACTTGATTGAAGAGGAGCCGGAATTGAGTACCAGAATGAGCATGTCAGTGGACCTTCTTGTGGATGGGGGAGACTCCCGTGTGCGCCTGAACGACGGTAATCGCCACTGTATTGACGATGTCCTCCACCGTGCAGCCGCGCGAGAGATCATTGACGGGCTTGCGTAAACCCTGCAGGATCGGGCCGACGGCGACCGCCCCGGAGGACTGCTGCACCGCCTTGTAAGTGTTGTTGCCGGTGTTCAGATCCGGGAAAATGAAGACCGTCGCCTGCCCGGCCACGGAAGAACCCGGCATTTTTGACGCTGCAATGGACACGTTGACGGCGGCGTCATATTGGATGGGTCCTTCGACAGGAAGATCCGGCCGGAGCCCGCGGACCAGGGCCGTGGCGCGGCGGACGCTTTCGACGGCGCCGCCGGAGCCGGATTCACCGGTCGAGTAGGAAAGCATTGCGATTCGCGGCTGCACGCCGAACTGGGCCGCCGTCTCGGCGGACGCAACGGCAATATCGGCCAGCTGCTCCTCATCCGGGTCCGGATTGACTGCGCAGTCGCCATAAACCAGCACCCGGTCAGCAAGCAGCATCAGGAAGACCGAGGAGACTATCCGCACCCCGTCCCGGGTCTTGACGAATTCCAGGGCCGGGCGAATGGTATTAGCTGTAGTGTGGGCGGCACCGGAGACCATCCCGTCTGCCTTGCCGAGCTGGACCATCATGGTGCCAAAGTAAGAGCCGTCAAGCATTACTTCCCTGGCCGAGGCCAATTCGATGTTCTTGTGCGCCCGCAGCCGCGCGTATTCAACCGCGAATTCCTCCCGCAGCGCACTCTCGGCGGGATCCACGATGGTCAGGCCGGCCAAATCGACGCCGGTGGACGCGGCCAGTTCGCGGATCTGTGCCACGGGTCCCAGCAGCGTCAGATCACACACATCGCGTCGGCGCAGAATCTCCGCCGCCTGCAGGACGCGTACGTCGGTTCCTTCGGGCAGCACAATACGCCGCCGCTGCAGGCGCGCCCGTTCGATCAGCTCGTGCATGAAGCGCAGCGGCGTCATCCGCTCGGGCCGCGGCAGGGTGAGCCGCTCCAGCAATTCGGACTCATCCACGGCCTTGGCCCAGGCTCCCAAGGCTGCGGCGGCCTTCCGGCGCTCTCCGGTGGCAATTTCACCCCGGACTTCGCTGACCCGCCTAGCGCTCTGGTAGGTGTCTTCCGGTACTGCGAAAACGGGAAACGGCGCGTGCTCCAGCAGCGGTCTAATGTGTTCGTCGGGGGCGAGGCCGCCGGTGAGCACCAGCGCCGATGGAACGGGCAGCTTTGGAGAAAGCGCCGATGCCAGCGTGGCTACGATCACATCGGCGCGGTCCCCGGGAGTGATGACCAAGTCGCCGTCGAGCAGTACATGCAGGAAGTTGCCCACGCTCATTGCGGCAACCTTGATGCCCGCGACGTCGCGTTCCAGATTCGCAGTACCTGCGATTCTGGTCCCGTTCAAAGCGGCGGCGACGGCGGCCACGGTAGGGCGGGAGAGCTCCTCCAGCTCCGGAATCACATAAACCGGGCGGTGTGATTTTCCGGGACGTACCGCGGCGAGGATATCCGCAACGCCGGAACCATCAGCGCGGTTAACTATCATGGCCAACAGCGAACAACCCGCGGCATCCAACTCGCGGCGCGCCACATCGACGGCGTCCGCTGCCTGCGCGGCCGTCAGCTCGCGGGCGCTAACCACCGCGACGACGAGGGCGCCGAGGTTGTTTGCCAGCCGGGCATTCAAATCAAATTCGACGGCGGCGTTCTGCCCCACCAAGTCCGTGCCCTCGACGATAATCACGTTGCAGTGCCGGGCCAATTCGGCATAAATTCCAACGCAGGCCGCGTCAATATCTTCGCGCCGCCCTGCTGCCATTAGCCCGCGGGCCTGCGCAGCCGTCAGCCCACCCCGGCACCGGGACGCGTCAAGCCTGAAGTTCCGGCGCATCAGCAATACCATCGGATCCAGTTCGGGATCCGCCACCTGCACGATCGGGCGGAAGAATCCGATTCTGTCCGCGTGCCGGTGCAGCGCATCCGCCAATCCCAAAGTGACCAGTGACTTACCTGATCCCGGCGACGTTGCGCTGACGTAGATTCCCCTGGTCATCGGTTCTCCTGAACTGCTCACTTCATTTCAAGGATGGTCTGCCGCCTACCACGCTACCCGTGACCGGCGCCGATGGGTGCCGCCGCACTCCGCCGCACGCGGTGCCCGGTTTGGGGCAAAAAGGTTCCGGTTTTGCGCGTTCCGCCGGCGCCGGGATCGTCAGCCAGGACAACGCCGGCCTGCGCCGGCTAAATCCGTCAGTTCTCAGTTCTCAGTTCTCAGTGCTCCGCGGGACTGCATGGAGCTGTTAGGTTTGCTCCATGGCTGAATTCATTGAAGATTGTGATGTTTATGCGGCGTCGTCTTACCCGGTTGAGATTTCTGCGGGACATCGCATGCTGGGCAAAGTGAAGTTGAAAGCACGTGTGAATACTGAAACCGGCGAGGTCAGTTTTCACGTTCCTGTTGACGAGATAGCAAAGCTCCGCTGACTAAATAATCAGCAAAGCATCTATGTGGGTGCCATGTAGGGGAATACGTACCGGGACAGCGTGCAGTTCTGTTGGCGACGGCGTTCTTCAGCCAGGATCACGGTGTTGCTCGAGACTTCGCCAAGAGAGCCGGCTGCTGCCTCCCGAGAACGACGCGCCTGGAGCACACTTCCGAAAAATACCGAGCGCGACTGCCCTCGGGGAGACCGCTCAGGTCGTCCCGAGGTTCACCACCCTTCCAGTTCCTCAGGAAAAGCCAACATCCAGAAGTGCGGGAGGGCTGCGCGCAGAGTGATCCACTGGACCTCGTCCAAGGCGGCTGGTTGGGGAATAGCCACCAGCACACACGCGCCATCAGCAGCCAGCCGTTCCAGGCAGACCCCGCAGGGACTAAGTACCCGAAAAGCACCCTCTGGGTCCCTATGTAGGCAGACCGGCGCGACTACCGGTTGACCGTTTTGGAAAACCTCGCAGTAAGGGTCCGCCTCATGGCAGACATCGACACTGGGCTTGATCGCATCCGGAGAGGTGCCGGTCAGCACGGGGGTCCTATGAGCCGAACACCACCGAGCCATAGCTATTACAAGCTCGATCTGAATCAAAGCCGCGCATAGCGAATGCCGAAAGGCATGTGGGACGTGAGTTTGTATGCCGAGTTAACGGCAGCTTCCGCGCCGTCCAGCGCCGAATGCCGCCACAGGATGAGAGCGATGGAGGCGCCTTTGAGTATCGGATTAGGCTCGTTATATGGACGAATTCGACATTTCGATTGATTACGAACTATTCCGTATCAGCGAGAGATACCAGCCGGACGGGAGGCTCAGCTACGACTTTGCCTGGCTTAATGGTCCGGCGGATGGGACCTACGGGTTCACGATCGGCCGTAGCGGGGGTGAGGCAGCGCCTGCCGATTCAGACGGTGCTTCGCGCATGTCCCGGGAAGAACTGGTCGAGCAAGCGCGCTCCTTGTTGGATTCGTTCTATGCGGCGGGAGGCGTAGGAGAAGAAGATTTCCCAGATCATGTTCCACCGCAATTTGGTCTCTGAGTCGTAGTGTGCAGAAGCCACCGGGTTTTCCGCGGACCGCAGCCCGCTGGGGAACCTCCACCAGGACGCCTCAATGCTCCGAAGGTGGATCGCTGGTCCGGCCTTTCCGACAGCAGCGGGGTACAGGTTATTCGTTAATGGCGGTTCCGCCCCCCCCCCCCCCCGCTGACAAACCGTCGGATGAGGACACCGAAACGGCGCATTAAGTCATTGCCAGCTTCTCGGGCTGCCGGTGACACAGTGTCCAAAGTAAGGAATCCATGTACGAGCCCGTCGTGTGGAAGGGGGCGCACATCTACGTCTCGACCCTTTAGCTGACGGGCCAGGGCCTCGCCCAGCCCGACTCTTTCAGTGCGACGCTTGGCTGCGACAGGGTCAGGTCCGTGTTTGGACAGACGAGCAATATAGGACGCAAGCGTGCCCCGGTGGACATCACCTGATTTGTGGCCATAACTGCGATCAAGCCGCCTGTGCTGTCACCGGCGATGGCCGGCGGTCCAAGAATCGAACCGGGCGATTCGGGTCGATGGCTGGCCCAGGTCAGTACCGCGACCACGTCGTCGATAGCGGCAGGCGCAGGACGCGCTGGTAGTCAACGGCCAGCACAGCAGTGCCGGCCTCTCGTGCAAGTCGGCGACATGTCCGGTCGTGGGACTCAAGGTGTTCCCGAGCAGCTCGCAGTCTCGAGACGTCCAACGGAACAACTCTTGCTTCACGAACGTCTGACACCCATGACGTCAGCTCGGCGTCGCGGAGTATTTCACCCACGGCATCATTGTCCACGGCCCACCGGCACAATACCTCACGAAGCTCACGCCGGCGGCTAATCCGTCGAGAATGCGCCGATCAGACAGAAGGAAGCTGTCCCATTAGCCGAACCTCCTACGGGAGGTCTAGCCGGGCTCCGAGGACCGCGCGGATTGTGATAGCCCCGCCATGATCGTCCTTAATGTGCCGCATGCCGATCTTTTCTGCGACACGACGAGAGGCTCCGTTGTCTGGATGGATGATGGCGACGAGCAGTGGAACGTTGAGCTCATCGCGGGCGAAGTCCTTGCACGCTGCTGCTGCTTCGGTGGCGTAACCTTGGCTTTGTTCGCCCACGAGCAGGTGATAGCCGACCTCCAGTTCCATGCGGCCGTTGACGTCTTGCCAGGTGAGGCCGCAGTCTTCGGGAAACTGACCGTCGAGGGTTTCCACGATCCACAGGCCGTAGCCGTGTTCGGCGTAGTTCGCTTCGTTCCAGGCGATCCATTGCGCAGCCTGTCTGCTGAAGTCATCTGACGGAATCGAAGCCGAGGCGTCTGTTGGGGGAGCACTCACAAGCTTACGGACGTCCCGTAACCCGAACTTTGAGCGGACGCGTTCATTCCGATTGAGAGAGTACGCGTTCCCAGGCTGTTTGGTTTCGGGCAACGTATTCTGCGGCGGCACGCCAATGCTCCCGTGCCCCTTCACATACATATCTGCCCACGGCTGGAATCCGCTCTCCCTTGACGAACGTAGAAGTTCGAACATTGCAGCGCCTGTTTCGCCATAGTGGCCGGCAACGCCTCGCGCAACGCGAGGTTGGCCTTATACCCTGCTAAAAAGGTGCGCAATCCCGCAGCAGCGCGTACGGCACGCTTAGCTATTCCGAAATCGGATCCATTTGCGGGACAGCTGGTCGGTGGTTAGTGAAGATCGCCGTTGGCGTGCTGTAAACGGGGGCTAGAAATGACTAACCAGTGCGACACCATCCCGTGGTCAGAGCTGGCCATGCTGTTCACGGATGCGTGATCCTTCAACTCTTGGTCTCGTTGGGATGGCTTGTATGGACCTGCTCAAGAAAGACCACTTGATCTACGACGTAGAACCAGATGCGGGTATCACCCTTGAGCGTGGGCTTGTGCTGCCACCGCTCATGGGAGGCCCCGGCACGCTTCACAAGACCGAGCTCACCGCGTAGAGGGTAGTTGAAGGGTGTTATCTGCTCAGGGGTGTGCGTTAAAAAATCCCAGGCATCCACCAGAGGATTCCTGATCGTGGCTTTCAGATCTCTCCAGCCACGCCGCGCCTGGACGGAGGCAAACTGAAGTTCGTACTCGCTCTTCTTCGTCGGCCGCTCAACCTTTTCGCTCTTCTCACTCTTCGCCATGCTCTACGGACGCTCGACGGCTTCCGAGTCGTCGAGCCACTCCATAGGTTCCTTGCCGAGACCGGCTGCGACGGCCGTGGCACTCTCACGCCATGAGGTCAGTTGCGCAATGGCCAGATGCGGCTGATTGGTGGCAAACGACGCCCTTGCTGCTGCCAGGACATCATCGGCACAAGTCTCTTGGTCAGCGGCGCTCAGAGCAAGCATCCACGGGAAGCGGTCGCTCATACGGGCTGCAAGTGTTCCCTCCATGCTTGTTGAGACTGCAACGAGCTGGGCTGCCAGTTCCAACAGTGAAATACGTGCCGCATCTGCGCTCTCGGACATCAGCACGAGGGACTCGCCGTCACGGCGGGTGACTCGAACAGGATGGTCTGCCGCTGCTGCAAAGACATCGGCAGAGGAGCGGCTCAGTTCAGAAGACTGAAACGACGTCCGGGTCCTGAAGGGCTGGGACGTCGTTGGGGCTTTGGAAGACTGGAAGGTCTTTCGTGATCGTGTTGCTGCGCTCATACAGCAACACTAACTCAGAACGTGTTCTGAAGTCTAAGGGCGCTACGCCAGGAACCAGCGGGCTGGCGTAGGGGCTTCGAATCGGTCGCGTTCCACAAGTGGGCCTTCACCGGGACGCCTCACCGTTTCCGACAGCGGAACCCTCATCGAGTGCAGTCACCGGCAGCCAAGATGTCGGGCCCGTGAGCATGTTGGGTGGGATTTGCGCGGGGCGGCCGTACTGTTCGCGAGTCCCGATTCTGAAGCCTCAGGAGCAGGTCTTGAGGAAGGCCGTTGCGCCTGCCTTGGCGTGGAAGGTGACGGTGTGTCCGTTCTCGTCACGGAAAACTGCTTCCGAGCCGGCCACTGTGATCGAGCCCGCCTGGTAGGGGTTTCCCCAGCCCAAGGGCGGATTGCCAAGTCCGTCGTCCCGTGGTTTGTCGGCGACGAAATAAGTGTCCTGGACCCGGACCTCGTAGATGCCACAGTGCGTATAGAGGTTGATCGCCGTGCCCGGGCCGGCCGCAACGACCAGACTTCTCAAAGGGCCAGCCGGTGCAGCCCCGGGCGATGCGCAGCCACACAGCACTGCTAATGCTGCTACCGCAAACGAGAAGACCTTTCCAGAGATTCGCCAGCCGACCAAACCGCCACCTCCCGTCTTAAAGGATCGGAGAATATGCATGGAGACTACTGGTGCGCAACATCGCGCGCAAGGAGTCTCGGTGATGGATCCCCCACAGGGCTGCATTCGTCTAATTTTGGTCGCTTGTTAGACCGCCGGGGTCCGTCCGGTAGGGGAACGATGTGCGGGATGGGTTGGCGATGCAGGCTTCCTGTTCGAAGAAGGGTGGAGTGTTCCCGGTTTAGCGGACACGGGATCTTCGGTTATGCCTTGGGTTTTGTTTTTCCAGGCTCGTTCCGCTCGAGTTTGAGAGGACGAGCCGCGATTCCAGACCTTCTTGGCGGTGGCGCTGTTCCAAAGAGCGGCCCAAAGTAGTTCCGATGAGAATGAGCGCAATCCCGCAATACCCAGCGATCCCTATTTGGTCGTGGGCAATGCTTACTCCGATGATGGCGGCCCATACTGGTTCTGTGCCAAGCAGGAGGCTAACGCGTGATGGAGAAGTTCGTCTGACGGCCCAGATCTGAACGAAGAACGCGAAAACGGTGCAAATGAGCACCAAGTACAGGAGCATTAGTCCCTGCTGGAGGTTCAGGGTGGAGAGGTAATTCGGGACCGATTCTCCGTAAAAAAACGAACCGGCGGTAAAGAAGAGGGCGCAGGTACCCAACTGCACGGTGGTGAGGTGTAATGAATCCATCGTTTTACCGCCGGTGAGCTTATGCATCGAGACAACGTGCGAGGCCCTCAAGCCTGCGGCGCCCAGCACAAGTAGATCTCCGGCACTGGGTGGGTCGAAGGAGCCGTTTCCGGCAAGCAGGACCACTCCGACTACCGCAACGACAGCGGCAACGAAGAACTTGCCCGGCAGACGCCGGCGCGACACGATGGACTCAAGGACCGGAGTGAACACGATCGTAAGGCTGATGATTAGCCCCGCATTAGTTGCGGAGGTATGCGCGATCCCGAAGGTTTCGAATCCAAAGACGCCTGCTAGCAGCACCCCGATCGGGATACCAGCAAGCAGCTCCGCACGCGTCAGGCGCTTGCACCGAACACCCGCGATTGCAGCTATGACACCGGCTGCAATCAGCATCCGTACAGAAAGAAGGGCCAGCACCGTGCCTGAGGACATCAGCTCCTTCGCCACCAAGTAGGTCGATCCCCAGGACGCAGCCACCAGAAGCAGCAGGAGATCGACTCGGAATCGTGCAGGAAAAATACCCATTAATCCATCGTCCCTGCGAGCATGCATTAGTACCAGAGGATGATTTGCGCGTGTATGCATTAGTTTGGACTAATGGAACTTGGGCAGCTTCGCGCTCTGCGGGAACTGGGAGATAGGGGCAGTATTGCCGCTGTCGCTGCAGCCCTCCACGTCACGCCGTCATCAGTTTCCCAGCAGCTCAGCGCGCTGCAGCGCCGCGCAGCCACTGCGCTGACGTTCAAAGACGGACGACGGACCGCGCTAACGGACGCCGGGCGTGCCCTGGCTCTGGCGGCTGTGGATGTGGAGGTGGCGCTTGAAAGGGCGGAGGAAGCGGTCGCGCAGTTCCGGAACGAACCGCAGGGGGTTGTGAAGGTGGCGGCGTTCCACAGTGCCGCGCTGGCACTCTTTGGCCCGTTACTGGCCAGGATGAGTGCCCGGGACCATCCCAGTGTTGCCCTCAGTGACTTCGACGTGGCCCAAGAACACTTTCCTGCCCTCACCCAAGACCACGACCTGGTCATAGCCCACCGGCTAACGGGCAGTCCACCGTGGCCAGGAGCAGTGCGCGTCGAACCGCTCATGCTTGAACCCCTGGACCTCGTCATCCGCAAGGACCACCGGCTGGCGGCCAAGGAATCCGTCATACCTGAAGACCTCCGGGGAGAAACCTGGGTGGCCGTTCACCAGGGATTCCCCTTGCAGCATGCTCTTGAGCAGATCGCCGGCATTGGAGGTGCCGACGTACGCATCGCTCACCAGATCAATGAGTTCTTCGTTGCGGCTGCTGTGGTCGCTGCCAGTGACTGCGTCGCGCTTATGCCTCGCTACACTACCGACATGCGTCATCACCCCAATCTGGTACTCAAACCGATTTCCAGCCTTGGACCCGGCCGGCACATCGATTGCCTCATCCGCCCTGAAACCCTTGAACGAGCAAACGTGAAAACCGTTCTAACCCAACTGCGAGCCGTAACAACTCACCTCACCTCGCAGGCACCTTCCTCCAAAGACCGTCCCGACGTCCGCTGACATTTCACAAGACGACCTACCAGATATCCGTAGTGTTCTGCACAGGACGTTCCTGTCCGTAGTGGAACCTCCTTCGGGACCCTTCCCTTTTTTAGGGATGGTTGTTGCCGGCTGACACCTTTGGCATGACTATTATTCGACCGGCATACGCGTCGTATGTTGCGAAGCGTAGCGGTCCTGTCGGATATCCATGGCGTGTTGCCGGTTCTTAAAGCTGTGCTGGCGGAACCGGCCGCTGTAAGTGCTGACCTTATTGTCGTGGCTCCAATGACCACGCGTCCGGACCTCAGCGGGTACAGGTATTGGATCGGCTTGCCTCCCTGCGAGACAGAGTTTGGTGCGCGGCAACGCCGACCGCGAGCTGGTGGCCCTGGTACGCGGGGAATCCATCGGGATTTTGTATGAGGTAACGCCCTGGACGGCCGCGCAGCTGACCGCTGGACACGTGGACATGCTCGCGGCCTTGCCGCCAACTTTGACGGTCGATGCTGACGGTTTTGGGCCGGTTCTGTTTGCCATGCGACACCGCGTGATGATGAAGAAGTTGTGCTGGTGGACAGCCGGTTGGAGCGGTGGGCTGATGTTTTCGCTGAACTACCCAAGGGGATCCGCACCGTGGTCTACGGGCATACGTAAATGCCGTTTGTGCGACTGGTTGATTGGCGTCTGGTAATGAACGCTGGCAGCATCGGGATGCCCTATAACCGGCCAAGAGGCCAGTGGGCGCTGCTGTAAGGCTGGTCCGTTACGCTTCATCGAACCCAAGTCGACGTTGACGCCGCAGTGGCACGGGTCGTAATGGAATCGGACTATCCTGACGTCCAGGTATGGGCGGACTATTTCCTCCGAGCCGAAGCCAACGACGCCGAGGCAGCGACCGTCTTCGGCCCTCACGACGGCCGTACCTCTTGAGGAACTACCAGATCCAGGGCCAACAAAATGCTGTGCGGTACGGTGATACCCCGCTAGACTCAGCACGTCCCCTCGTGCCAGCGGCGCGGGCGCGCCTTCGAGCACAGAGGCGGCGGACCCGATCCGAAAGGTTCGCGATGAATATTCTCAAGTTGTCTTGGGTAGGAACCCGCACTGACACCCACGACGAGACGGCGGCCTTCTTTCACGATGTGATGGGGCTGACCGTCAAGCACTCCGGGAAAGACTTCACAGTGCTGGCGCTGCAGGATGGAGCGACAGTAGAAGTCTTTGGCCCTACCAGTAGCTTCAACCGCCATCTAACTCATCCGGTGGTCGGCTTCCTGGTTGCCGATCTGGAGCGCTCGCTCAATGAACTGCATGAGGCCGGTGTTGAGATCGTGCTGCCGATTCAACGCTCCAACGAAGGCAAATGGCTGCACTTCCGGGCACCAGACGGCTTCGTATATGAACTTAGTGAGGACGAACCGATTTCTGAGTAGCACCTTCCGCAAGGAGTGTCCCATATAGACGCCCTGGTCCGTCTCGTATGAGGGTCTGCGGACAAGGGCCATGGAAACCAACCCGTTAGCTTTGAAGCCTCGCATCGGTGGCGTTCCACAAAGGAACGGTCGACGGGTCGATCGCGTGCGGTGGACTTGTCGCTGATTGACAAACTCCTTGGAGGAGAGCCGCTTCAGCGGTGGGTCCGGTGACTTGCTTGCGAGCAAAAGCGAGGACATTCAACCTTTCCATACATTCCCATTGTGGGTATATTAGCGTCCATGACGGAGGTTAGCTTTTGGATCCTCACGGCCCTCGCCGGAGGACGGCAGCACGGATATGCCATCCTGCGTGATGTTGAAAAGCTCACGGCGGCTGAGGTCTCGTTGCGAGTGACGACGCTCTACGCCACGCTTGAACGACTCGAACGGGATGGGCGTGTTCGCCGAGCCGGCGAAGAAACCATCGATGGGCGTGCACGCCGCTACTACGAACTAACGGAAGACGGGCATCAAGCTCTCAAATTGGAGACGGCCAGGCTCGCGGCCAGGCTCCGGGCGGCGGAAAGCCGGCTGGGGGCGCCCCGCCCTGCCACCGGAGGTCCCGCAGCGGCGACGATGTCCTGGGAAATGTAGGATGAGCGATTCTCGACGCCACCGGTATGCTCAGCTGTTGCGCTGGTATCCGCAGCCTTGGCGCGAGGAGCACGGCAGCATCATGCTCGATACCCTCGATCAGCACGCCAGCGACCGAGGTATTGCGCGCCCGTCCGTTCCGGAAGCGTGGTCCCTCAGGGCCCACGGATTAGGGGCGCGGGCAACACCCCGATGGGCAGCAGGTACCGCTGCCACGGCACTGATGGCCTTCATAGCTGCCACTTGGCTCATGTTGAGCAACGCCATAATGTTCCCTGGGGCAGACATGGCGCGGCTCTTACTGGCGGTTTTCATCGGACCGCTGACACTGGCCCTCTCCGCCGTCGTCCTTCTGCATCGGACCGGGCAGCTTTGCGCCCCGGCGGCGTTGTTCACAGCAGCGTTCGTCCCACCGGCCTGTGCTTTCGCGGCATTGACGGCAGCGAGCTGGGCGGTTGGTTTTAATGAAGCTGATGCAGGTCTCGGTCTCAGCTGGTTCGGATCATCGACCCTGTTATTCCTCATAGTCGCCTGGATGGCCGGCACGATGTCCCTCCTTGCCCCGGTGGGCTTAGTACTGAGAAAGAAGCGTCCTGCGCCGATCCGCCTGGCGCAAAGGGGTGCCTTGGCAGCAATAGCGTCCCTCGTACTTGGTGCCTTGATGCTAATGGGACAAATAGTCGGCATTCTTGTTGCCGCCGTGCTGCTCGTCCTGGCGCTCCGGCCAGATCGGGCCACGCGGCCGGCAGCGCTCTTCGAAGATGATCGGGCAGCGGCGCGAGGGTTCCGTCAGGGACAGCCGGCAGTTCTGACCCGCTGGCGGGAGACCGCAGCAGGTGCAGCGGCAATGGTGTCATTGATTATGGGAATTGGATGCGCCGTATTTGCGCTCACCGGCGGTAGCTGGGCGCCGTCAGTCACGGATTCCACCCACGCGATGAATCTGGGACTTGCTGCAGGTGCCCTGGCGGCCATCCCTGCAGTTATCGCTGCCGGAATGGTCCTGACCCTGCGTTTTGGCGTCGTCATACGCTGGTCAGCCCTTCTATGTTGCGGAAGTCTCGTCATGGAAACTGCTGCCCAGCTCCTCGGGGCCGGCCATTCATCGCAGTGGCCACTGACCCTTGCTGCAGCAGCCCTGATGGGCTTCGTAATTGCACTGCCGTTCAGTCGCCTCCTACCAGGGCGGAACTCGCTGCGGATTAGCGTGACAACGGTACTCGGCTTGGCCGGTTCGTCCATCGGGCTCCTCCTTGTGACCATGGCGGGCTTCATCGCACCACTTGGAGCCGCGGCGCTGTTTATCTGGTTGGTGACTCGTCCCTCCAAACAGAGCATCAATCACGCCGACAAACGGTCAACTATCAAAGAGGCTGAGGCGCTGTCATAGTCAAGACTGAAGCCCGGAAGGGCGTCATTTTCCGAAGAGTCTGCGAACAGATTCCTTGCCCGTAGAAGGAACACTGAGTGGGCGCCTGACAATTCAAGAAATCCTGAATAACCACGAACTCACGTCGTCCACTGGCCGACGACGGCGATAAAGGAAGGCTGGGCGGGTTACAGTTGCGGGCTCCTGCGGCCGCAGTCGTCCCGCTTGGCCTTTTCCTCATGCCAGAATGGCCTGTCGTTGCGCTGGACGTGGATCAAGTAACCCCGGGTCATTCCCGGTTCAAGCCGTGTTGGTGCGCTACTCCACGCCGCTGGTGATGCGGCGCGACGAACATTAGGCGCACGTTACTGTCGGGCTGAGCCCACGCTTGTACTTGCTCCGCCGTGTAGTCCGCGGCAGCGGTCTCTGTCACCCGGCGCTATGCGGGATGAGGCGTGACGCGGCTGTCGGAAAGGTGCGGGCAGCAGTATGATGCTCCGTCAGAGCCTCGTCTGGTTTTCACACAACGAGACTTTCCCGTGCTTGAAGGTTCCGTCATTGCGTGCCGTAGCTTGAAAATGCTGTCTCGAATCCGGCTTTTTACTGTTGGCAGCGGAACGTTAAGGATGTTCGCCACTTCGGCATACGTCAGGCCGTCAAAGAAGGCAAGATTGATTGCGGCGTGCTGGCGTGCGGATAGCGAGAGTAAATGACGGTTGACGTCCTCAGCCTCAAAGATTGTAGTAACCGCCTCTGCCACCACGTCGTGGTCGGTCGAGTGGCTCGCCGATGCAAAGCGTGTCTGGCGGTTGCGGTGGGACTGTTCGGCTCTCACATGGTCCACAGCGCGGCGCCTGGCGATGGTCATTAGCCACGACATGACGGACCCCCGTGCCGGGTCGAACCGGTCGGCTGTTTCCCATACCTGTATGTATACGTCCTGGGAGGCATCCTCGCTGAGCTCCGTTGACACTAGAATGGCCCGGATCGTCGCGAACACTTTTTTGTTGGTGTGCACGAAAAATTCCTCAAAAGCGTCATTGTCGCCCTCTGCTATGCGGCCCAGCAGTCCGGTCAGAGCCCGCACGCCCACTTGTTGAGGCCGTTCTTCAATTTCGTCCCACGGCGATACTGACGGGTCGGGTGCGGGTGGGGTCGGTGGCACTGACATGGAACGGCCCTTCAAGGTCGGAGTGCAGTATGACACGGGTACGTGCAGGCAACGGGGGCCTTTCGGCATCCAGTCAGGTGGCTCCTTGCCATAGCGGGGTCAGTTGGGCGCTGCCTCCATGATCTGCGATGAGGGAGACGGCCATGCGTTTGGCCCAAATGGCGGCTTCCTTGTCTCCCTCTACGGCGGAGATGATGGAGCCTTTCGTCAGGATGTGGCAGGACCTGGCAAAACGATCTGGTTCCTCGAGGCCTGCTTCCGTGGCGAGAGTGCGCATGAAGTCCCGCACCTGGGCCAGATAGCCGGCTGCGGCCTTCCCCAATGGATGGGTGGCGCCCATTTCCAGCATGGTGCTTATGAAGGAACAGGCCTCGAAGTCGTCGCGGCGGAACGACCCGTCCAGAACATCGAAAATGGCCAGCAACTGGGCTGTAGGATTATCGGCTCTCCTTCTGGATTCGGAGATGATCTGCTCGACAGTCCAGACCTGATGGCAGCGTTCCAAGAAGGCCAGGACCAGATCGTCCTTTGAAGCGAAGTGGCCATAGAAGGTCGCTTTGGCAACCCCGGCCCGCGATATCAGTTCCGCGATGCCGACATCGCGGATGCCACGCTGGGCGAACAACTCATAGGCGGCGCGCATAATTCGCTCCCGCGCGCCAGTAGGAACCGCTGGAGAAGGGATTGACGTGTCGGTCCGGTCCACTAAAAGGCTCTGGAAGTGTTTCATCAGAAGCCGACACTACACGTAAACCAGACAGACCGGTCGGTATGGTCCCCGTGTAGGGAAAAATGACCTAACTCCATCCGGACGCCGGGACCAACCGGCAACAAAAAAACTGCCCGTAAGCCGATCATGTACACGACTGCCGAAACCCACGTGGTGGCGTAGGGGGCTTCGAATCGGTCGCGTTTGACAAGGGAACCTCCTACGGGAGGTCTAGCCGGGCTCCGAGGACCGCCCGGGCTGTGATAGCCCCGCCATGATCGTCCTCTATGTGCCGCATGCCGATCTTTTCTGCGACACGACGAGAGGCTCCGTTGTCTGGATGGATGATGGCGACGAGCAGTGGAACGTTGAGCTCATCGCGGGCGAAGTCCTTGCACGCTGCTGCTGCTTCGGTGGCGTAACCTTGGCTTTGTTCGCCCACGAGCAGGTGATAGCCGACCTCCAGTTCCATGCGGCCGTTGACGTCTTGCCAGGTGAGGCCGCAGTCTTCGGGAAACTGACCGTCGAGGGTTTCCACGATCCACAGGCCGTAGCCGTGTTCGGCGTAGTTCGCTTCGTTCCAGGCGATCCATTGCGCAGCCTGTCTGCTGAAGTCATCTGACGGAATCGAAGCCGAGGCGTTTGTTGGGGGAGCACTCACAAAGCTTACGGACGTCCCTTAACCCGAACGCGCTACGGAACGACCCGTTAACGGACGACGCTAGGGCACTGAAGGAGAATGGGTGCATGTCAAAGAGCTTCAAGTGGGAGCCTGACCTCGCGCGCGGCGAGTAGCTTCGCCTCCCAGAATGTGGCTTCGTCTTCGACGCTGACACGTAGATGATGGCGGCCCGAGGCCCCGCCCACTGCCGCCTCCCACGCCGGGAGCCTAGAGGTGGTGAACCCCAGCGCCTCCGTTGCCTCGGCCGGACTCATTCCATCACAGCGGATTTCCAAATAACTTTCACGCAACCAGCGGTATCCGACCTCTTGGTGGACACCAGCCGCGCGGGCGGAAGGCTTGAGGCCATTCCCATGCTTAATCGAAGCCAAAAACCTGATGCCTGTTGGAGAACCAGAACTCAAATACATATCGAATCACCTTGAAATAGGCGTTGCTTCGATCGATAGAATCCCGCGGAGCTTATCTGACACACCCGTACGCATGTCTGAACTACTGGTCGGCTGGGCTCAAGGTGGTCCACAGACGAGCGGGAACTTACCGTCGGTGTGACTGGCTGCGCTCTCGAGTTGAATCGAAGCGAAATTATGTTGATCACGGATTCACTGGGACCAACATGTATCGGGTCGGGCTGCGTGAAGCACTGGCGTGATGCGGAGCCCGGGGATGCCATTGTTGTTGCCCAGCTTGACCTCATGGCTCGCTCTGTTCGGGATGCTTATGAGATTGTTGACGACGGCGCCGACCGGGGAAAAGCTTAGCGTTGGCGGCCCGCTCCATGGCCCGACGGACCTTCAGGCAAGCTGCTGATCAACGTGCCGGGGATGGTCGCCGAGTTCGAAGCCGGCTGAAGGGCCGCACGCCCATGCTTGGCCATATGAGTGGCGTATTAACAGCCACACGGGAGGCCGTCCGCGCGAGATACCGGAAGCGAACCATCGAAAGCAAGGGCCAGGACCATGGCCGTCACTCGTCCGTTGGGACAACCCGCAGCGTTGTCCCAACTCCTGTTCAGCATCGGGAACAATCCCGACCTCCTCATCCCGACCTCCTCATCCCGACCGCCTCACCCCGGCCCGGGTGGCTCAGGAGATTTAGTCTTGGCCCACCGCTATCTCCCGGACGGACGCAGAAAGAGCCGTGACCAAGATGGCTCGGCCCCCTGCCGCGATCGGCTCGGCGGGCAGCCCCAAATTGGCGGTTGGCAAACTTGGGAGCATCGACAGGTATAGACGCGGTATCAGTAGCAACAAGGAATGCACAACAGGAAATGCAATCCGTCCCCTGAGCCTTTGGAGGCAAACGCAGACGTTGCCGGCCATATCGGGTAGAACGGCCGCTGTTAGAAAAGAGTCGGTGCAAATTCAGCGGCAGAGAGCGATTCGGAGGTGGCTGCCCGAGCAGGACTGTGCCGCCCAGGCCCCGGTTCATCCGGTAGGCTTCCGGCCGGGTAGCGTGCTTCCTCAGCCCGGGCGTCGTGGATGAATCCATCGGTGCCGGCAAAACCGTGCTTTGCCTTGAAGTATGAGATGCGTCCGGCAAGCCACTGCCGGTAGTCTTTCTGCGCGTAGGAGCCGGTTGAATATAGCCGGCGGTACCGACCGACGAGGGAGGGATGTTCCTTGGCCAGCCATTGCATGAACCATTCCCGGGTTCCGGGCCGCAGGTAGAGCGCGCCGGCACTGACCCCGGTGGCGCCCGCCTTGGTCAGTGCGCCGAACAGCGAGTCAAGGGCCTGATCTGAGTCGGTAAGCCACGGAATGATGGGCATCGCCATCACGCCGCAGGGCAAGCCTGCTTCGCGCAGTCTGCTGATCAGGGCCAGCCGTGCCCGCGGCGAAGGGGTGCCGGGCTCAAGCGTGTGTGCCAGTGCCTCATCGGTGAGGGCCAGCGAGATTCCCATTCCAATAGAGACCTGCTGCCCCGCAGCCTTGAGCAATGGAATGTCGCGGCCCAGCAACGTCCCTTTGGTCAGGATGGAAAACGGCGTCCCGGAGTCGGCTAGCGCTTTGATGATATCCGGCATGAGTTGGTACCTGCCCTCGGCGCGCTGATATGGATCCGTGTTGGTGCCCAGCGCTACATGCTGGCGACACCAGGTGGATTTTGCCAGTTCTTTGCGCAGTACTTCGCCGGCATTGATTTTCACGACCACTTGACTGTCAAAATCCATACCCGCATCAAAATCAAGGTAGGTATGGCTTTTGCGGGCAAAACAGTAGACGCAGGCGTGCGAGCAGCCCCGGAATGGGTTCACCGTCCAGCCGAAGGGCATTTTGGAGCCGGCGGCAACTTTGTTGAGCACGGACTTGGACACCACTTCATGGAAGGTAATGCCGGCAAAATCCGGAGTGGATACGGTCCGGACCAGGCCGGTCAACGGCAGCAATGCCGGGGCAGCGACTGCTTTTTCCGGTGCTAATTCCTGAGTTTCCCAACGCATGTCTTTAGTCGAACATAGATTCGATCCGATTGCAAGGTTTGTCCTCCTGCTCCAAACCAGGAGCGTGGCGGCGGTGCAGCGGCCCGGTCGCTGGACAGCTAGGTTAGCGTGAGAACATGCAGCGCCGCAGTTCCTGCCCGGCGCAGCCGTCGCCCCATCGAGCAAAGGAGCCCGAGATGTCCAACCTGTCCACTATTTTGACCAGGTCCGCCCAGTCCAATCCAGCCGGTATCGCTGTCAAGATGGACGACGTCGAGATCAGCTACGCGGCGATGGAAGCCGTGAGCAGAAAGGTAGCGGGCCTGCTTAAGGACCGTGGTCTGCTGCCGGGGGACAGAGTGGCGTTGATCAGTCCGAATCTGCCGCTGATGCCCTCGATCTATTACGGCATTCTGCGGTTCGGTGCCATCGTGGTGCCGCTGAATCCATTGCTGAAGTCCCGGGAAATTCAATACCATCTCACCGATTCGGGAGCTAAGCTCGCTTTCGCATGGGACGGCGTCCTCGGTGAGGTTGGTCCCGGGGCGGAAGCTGTCGGGGCGGACGTCATTTTGATTAATGCCGACCTGATGGGCCTTCTGGGGGCGGTGGAATCCGTGGATGAGACGGCCGAGGCGGCACCTGATGACACCGCGGTCATCCTTTACACCTCCGGCACCACGGGCCGGCCAAAGGGGGCCGAGCTCACGCACGAGAACTTGCGCAGTAATGCCGAATGTTCCACCGCTCTGTTCGGCGCACGGATCGACGACGTGGTTTTCGGCGGCCTGCCGTTCTTCCACGTTTTCGGCCAGACCTGCGCACTGAACTCAGCGGTCATGACCGGCTGTACCGTGACCATTCTGCCAAAATTCGATCCGGTCAAGGCCCTGGAAATCATCGAACGGGACAAGGTCACCATTTTCGAGGGTGTCCCCACCATGTACATCGCCCTGCTGCGCGCCCGCGCCGCCGGGGACAACCGCGACAGGTTCGACGTCTCCAGCCTGCGCGTGGCAGCGTCCGGCGGATCCGCGCTTCCGTTGGAGGTGCTGCGCGAATTCGAGCGGACCTTTGGTGCCACGTTGCTGGAGGGCTACGGTCTCTCGGAGACGTCCCCCGTGGTGTGCTTCAATCAGCTCGACGGCATCCGCAAGCCCGGGTCCATCGGCACGGCGGTCCGCGGCGCGCAGCTGCGGGTACTGGATGAGGACGGGCACGACGTCGAGCCCGGGACCGTGGGCGAACTCGCCGTTGCCGGTGCTTACGTGATGAAGGGCTATTGGAACAATCCGGAGGCCACGGCGGCCGCCATCCCGGATGGTTGGTTCCGCACCGGAGATCTGGCCCGGATGGACGAAGACCAGGTATTTTTCATTGTTGACCGCAAGAAGGACATGATTTTGCGCGGCGGGTACAACGTTTATCCCCGCGAGGTTGAGGAGGTGCTGTACGAGCATCCCGCCGTGGCGGAGGCAGCCGTCGTCGGGCGCCCCGATGACGTACACGGTGAGGAGATTATCGCCGTCGTCGCCCTGAAGGAGAATGCGGAAGGGACCGAGGATCCGGAACGCCTGGCAGCTCAGATCCGGGAATTCGTCAAGGACAGGATCGCGGCCTACAAGTATCCCCGCGAGGTGCTGATTGTTGATGCGCTGCCCAAGGGGCCGACGGGCAAAATCCTCAAGCGCGAAATCAGTACAGCTCCCACGTCACCGTAACCGAGGCGTCGACGCTGGTTTCCCCGGCGGCCAACGGGAGCGCTGTAACGCTTGATGCGCGGGCCATTAGGGGGACGGGCACAGGCCCGACGGCGGCGGACTCGCCTTCGATGACGGCGTGTACCGGGCCGAGGGAACGGCCGGCCAGCGCGGCGAACTGTCCGGCCTTGGCGGCGGCGTCGGCCCACGCAAGTTCACGTGCCCGTGCTGCCGCCCGGGACGGGTCGGCGACGGAGGGTTCCAGACCGTTCAGCCGAACGTCATTGCCGCCGGCCTCCACCGTTGCTGCAATAACGTCCTGCACTTCGCTCCCGTAGTCCAGCTTCACGGCCATGGAACTGCTGACCAGGTATCCGGTGACCACATTCCCCGATCCCTCCTGCCAGCTGGTTTCTGCACGGACATTGAGCGCATTGCTGCTGATGTCCGTCGCCGTAATGCCCAGCGTCTGCAGCCGGGCCAGGATTGCCGTCACCGCGGCTGCTGCTGCGCAATAGGCATCCGGCACCGAACTGTGCCGGGTTTCAATGCCGACGCTGACAGTCAGCCTGTCGGGTGCCTGGCTGCAGGAGCCCCGGCCGGTCACCGTTACCTGCCCGGGCCCCGCCGCGGGCTCCGCACCGGTAACGGGCCCGGTCGGGGGATCGGCTGCAGCGGAGGATGGGAGCTGTTGCTGCCGTGCTGTCATCGGAATACCTCGGTTTCGGTGCGGGTCATTGTGCCCGCCGTTGTGTGCGCGTCTGTGCGGCAAAAACGCCGGACCGTGGGATGGTGCCGGTACCCGCCGTCGTCGAGCCCGGCGAGGCGTTCGAAGAGGTTCCGGCTGCCTGGCTCCCCGGTGCGCCACAGCGAGAACAAAGCGGCGGCGGCGTAAAGGGGCAGAAACGGCAGGCCCAGACACCAGGCGTATTGCGTGCTGTGCCGCGCCTCATGATCCAACAGCGTCGGATTTGCATCAATGAACGTGCGGTCAGCGCGGTAAATCACCACGTTCCCCACGGTGAAGGCCCCGGCGATGGGGAGCCGGGGCCGGTAATCGGTAGCGAGGATCAGTCCCTGCGGCCCGGGCTGTGTTGCGGTGCCGGTCAGCAGCGCCAGCACAAGCCCGGCGGGGGTGGATAGATTCAGCAGGTTCAATACCCTCCGGAGCCGCTGCCAGCCAGTCATGGTTCCATCGTAAGCCTCCCCATTTCCGGCACCTGGCCGATGGCGCACCAGCTCAAGACCGGCGCACCTGCTGCAGCGGCGGCGATTGTCCACAGCGGGTGCGCTCGCCCGACGGCCCCGCGAAACCTCTGGGGACCCGGCCCCCGGCTCCGGTGGGAAGCCGCGACCCGGCGCCGCGCCGCGTTCAACTAGACTGAGCGGGGCGGGACACCGACCCGCAATTTATCCTGACGAACTTAGGTAATAACAGTTGATGTCTGAGAATACAGAGACTCCCGGGAGCCCCGGGATCACCGCGTCGGCGCCGGACCCGACCGATGACGGAGCCATTGGTGCCGCCGTCGAGCATGCCGTCGCGGCCTTTGCCGCCGCGTCGACGCTGGACGGACTCAAGGCCGCCCGACTGGCCCACACCGGAGAGAAATCTCCCTTGAGTCTGGCCAACCGCGGTATCGGTGCGCTCGCAAAGGAGCAGAAAGCGGCGGCCGGAAAGCTGATGGGAGCCTCACGCGGCCGGGTCAATAAGGCGCTCACAGCCCGGACGGCCGAGCTGGAGGCCCAGGACGCAGCCCGGATTCTGCTCGAGGAAACCGTCGATGTCACCGCAGCGCCGCGTCGTCGCCGCGCCGGTGCCCGGCACCCGTTGTCCACCCTGCAGGAACGGGTGAGTGACATCTTCGTGGGCATGGGGTGGGAAATTGCCGAGGGGCCGGAACTGGAGAGCGAATGGTTCAACTTTGATGCGTTGAACTTCAAGCCGGACCACCCGGCGCGCGAAATGCAGGACACATTCTTTGTCGAACCCCCACAGGCGCATCTGGTGCTGCGCACGCACACCTCGCCGGTTCAGGTGCGGTCCATGCTGGAACGGGAGCTGCCCATTTATGTGCTGTGTCCTGGCAAGGTGTTCCGCACCGATGAACTCGACGCCACGCACACCCCGGTTTTCCATCAATTTGAAGGTCTGGCGATCGACCGCAATCTGTCCATGGCGGATCTGCTGGGGACACTGGAGCACTTCACCCGCCAGCTGTTCGGCGATGAGGCCAAGGTCCGGCTGCGGCCCAATTATTTCCCCTTTACCGAACCGTCCGCGGAGCTGGATATCTGGCATCCGGGTGCCAAGGGCGGCGCGCGCTGGATCGAATGGGGAGGCTGCGGGATGGTCAATGCCAATGTGCTTCGGGCCGCCGGCATTGATCCCGAGATCTATTCGGGATTTGCCTTCGGCATGGGCATTGAACGCGCACTGATGTTCCGCAATGAGGTCGGGGACATGCGGGACATGATTGAAGGCGATGTACGTTTCAGCGAGCACTTCGGGATGGAGATCTAAATGCGAATCCCTCTTTCATGGCTGCGCGAGTATGCCCAGGTACCGGCGGAGGCACACGCCGAAGATGTAATGGCCGAGCTGGTCAAGGTGGGGTTGGAGGAAGAAGCCGTCCACCGGCCGATGGACCAGCTGCAGGGTCCTATTGTGGTAGGTCAGGTGCTGTCCTTGGTTAAGGAGCCGCAGACCAATGGCAAGACGATCAACTGGTGCGAAGTCCGGGTGGTCCCCGAGGGCCAGCGGCAGGCGCTGACGGGTGATGGCATCGACCCCTCCGGCGTGCAGGGGATTGTCTGTGGCGCGCACAACTTCGAGGTGGGGGACAAGGTTGTTGTTACCCTTCCCGGTGCCGTCCTGCCGGGGGATTTCCGAATTTCGCCGCGCAAAACCTATGGTCATGTTTCCGCCGGAATGATTGCCTCGGTCCGCGAGCTGGGCATCGGCGAGGATCATGACGGGATCCTGGTGCTCGGGACACTGGGCCTGGATCCGGAGCTGGGCACGGACGCACTGGAGCTGCTGGGCCTCTACGACGAAGCCGCGGAAATCAATGTCACACCGGACCGCGGATACTGCTTCAGCATCCGCGGGGTGGCGCGGGAATACGCGCATGCCACCGGCACGGTCTTCACCGATCCGGCCGACGGCGTTAATGTCACCGCTGCGTCCGGCCCGGGTTACCCCGTGCAGCTGCAGGACGAGGCGCCGATTTACGGCAAACCCGGCTGCGGCAGGTTTGTGGCCCGAACAGTGCGCGGCGTCGATGCCACTGCACCCACTCCCACCTGGATGTCCTCCCGGCTCCGGCTGGCCGGCGTCCGGTCCATCTCACTGGCGGTGGACATCTCCAACTACGTCATGTGGGAGCTGGGCCAGCCGCTGCATTGCTACGATGCGGACAAACTTTCCGGCGACATTGTGGTGCGCCGGGCCCGCAGCGGGGAAAAGCTGGAAACCCTGGACGGCAAGGTGCGCGCACTGGACGCGGAGGACCTGCTGATCAGCGATGATTCCGGCGGCATCGGCATTGCCGGTGTGATGGGCGGGGCCGCGACAGAGGTCTCCGCCGGTACTACCAACGTGCTGATCGAAGCCGCCCATTTTGATGAAGTCAGCATCGGCCGGTCGCGCCGCCGCCACAAACTGCCCTCGGAGGCATCCAAACGTTTTGAACGCGGGGTCGACTGGCAGATTGCCGACGTTGCAGCCCAGCGGGTGGTGGACCTGCTGGTCGAGCTGGCCGGCGGAACCGCTGAGACGACGGTAACCGACGTTGGTACTAAGCCCGCGCCCATTGTCATTGGTCTCTCGGGCGGCTATGCCTCCGCCCGCATCGGCATCGATTTCACCGATCAGCAAATAGCGACGGCGTTAAGCGACATTGGTGCCACACTTACCCCCGGTGCGGTGCAAGGTACTCAGAGCGCCGTCGGCAATTGGTACGACGTGACGGTTCCGAGCTGGCGTCCTGATCTGGAAACCCGTGACGATCTGACGGAGGAAATTGCCCGCTTGGTGGGTTATGACAAGATTCCCGCTACCCTGCCGGTTGCCCCTCCTGGGCGCGGGCTGACCCGGGTCCAGCAGCAGCGCCGCCGCCTGGTGCAGGCACTGGCCGATGCCGGTCTGACCGAGGTTTTGGCGTATCCCTTCGCGGCCAAGTCAGATAACGAGAAATTTGGCACCGCCGATGCCGACGCGCCCCAGCAGATGATCAAACTGGCAAACCCGATCAGCGAAGAACAAGGATACCTTCGGACGTCGATCCTGCCCGGGTTGATCGAAATTGCACGGCGCAACCACTCCCGCGGTTTCCGCGATCTTGCCGTGTTCGAGGCCGGTCTGGTGTTCCTGCCCGACGGCGGCCCGCTGGGTACGGACCATATTCCCCCGCTGGGGATCAGGCCGCCGGAGGCAGTACTCGATACGCTGTACGACGGTTTGCCGGAGCAGCCGCTGCACATCGGGGCCGTATTGACCGGTAAGGATTCGCCGCTGGCCGCCGGCCACAGCGCCCGTGCCTGGGACTACGCCGATGCACTGGATCTGGCCCGGCTGGCCGGAGATGTGCTCGGAGTTGAGATAGTGGTCAGCCAGGGCTCACACCAGGCTTTCCATCCCGGGCGCACGGCCGCGCTCTCGCTGCGCAGTGGAGAGCTCATCGGTTACGCCGGTGAGCTGCACCCGAAGCTGCTCGCGGAGCTGGACATGCCGGCCCGCTCGGTGGCGTTGGAGTTGGACGCCGACAAGCTATTCAACGAGGCGCCGGATGTCATAGTGGCCAAGCACCTTTCCACCTTCCCGATCGCCACCCAAGACGTTGCCCTGGTGGTACCGGCGGAAGTTCCGGCAATACAGGTGCTGGAAGCGTTGCGTTCCGGTGCCGGTGAACTGCTGGAGGATGTTGCGCTGTTCGACGACTACCGCGGGCCCGGTCTGGGTGAGGGAAAAAAATCCCTTGCTTTCGGGCTGCGCTTCCGGGCGCCGGACCGCACGCTCACCGCAGAGGAGGCCTCCGCCGCCAGGGAAGCGGCCGTTGCGGTCGCCGCGGAGCGGTTTGGAGCCGTCCTCCGGGCTTAACCCGGGCCCAACTTCCACTCGGTGCAAAAATGACGCCGTTCCCGCAAAATGATGCCTGTATATACGCGTCATCGGGCGGGATCGGCGTCATTTTCCGCTGGCGCCGTTTTTTGCAGGAGTTTTTTGCAAGGCTAGGGCATGAGCAGGACCTTGCCGGTGGTTTTGCGCCCGGCCAGGTCCGAATGGGCGCGGGCGGCTTCGGCGAGCGGATAGCGCGCGCCGATCCGGACCTTCAGCGTCCCGTCTGCGGCGGCACCGAAAACCTCGCTGGCGCGCCACCGGCGTTCCTGCGGATTCCGCAGGAAATCCCCGAGCGTGGGTCGGGTGACGCTGAGGGACCCACCGGCATTGAGCCGCTGCAGGTCAAACGGCGGCACCGGGCCTGACGCCCCGCCGAAGAGGACCAACATGCCACGGACCCGCAGCGCCGAAAGCGAGCCGTCGAACGTATCTTTGCCGACGCCGTCGAACACTACATCCACCCCGGCACCGTCCGTCAATTCACGCACGCGGTCGGAAAAACCCTCGTAACGCAGCACTTCGTCCGCGCCGGCTTCCCGGGCCAGCTGTTCCTTCGCGTCGGTGGAGACCGTGGTGATCACCCGGGCGCCGCGGGCCTTGAGCAGCTGGGTCAGCAACAGCCCCACCCCACCTGCCCCGGCGTGGGTGAGCACCGTCTGTCCCGGCTCCACCCTGAAGGAGGAATTCATCAGGTAGTGCGCCGTCATGCCCTGCAGCGGCAGGGCTGCGGCAATATCATCCGGAACGCCGTCGGGAACCGGCAGGGCCTTCGCTGCATCGACCACGACAAATTCCGCGTACGTGCCACTGGCCTCACAGGTGGACACGCGCTGCCCGACCGCAAAGTCCGTGACGCCGTCGCCCACAGAGGCGACGGTGCCCGCCGCCTCTGAGCCAGGGGTCAGTGGGAACGGGACTTTGTACAGACCGCTGCGCTGATAGGTATCGATGAAGTTCACGCCTACGGCTGCTACCTTAATCAGCAGCTGCCCGGGCCCCGGGGTAGGTTGCTCCACCTCTGCGAGTCCAAGCACCTCCGGGCCGCCGGATTCCTGCGCAACTATTGCCTTGCTCATGGGTGTACCTTTCCGTTGGGGCTGCTCGCGCCCGTAGGTGCCGCTCGTGGACGCCCGCAGGCTATGGTCACGGCAGCCGAGCCGTCTGATTCCATGCTACGGCCGAGACAGCGCCGCTGTGCAGGGACACAATGGGAAGGACAGCCGCGCTAAGGCGGAACAGGGACGAATTGGATGCGCCGTACGCGGCAGCAACTTACATTGCGAGGGCAGTCAGATGAACCGTTGGATCGGGACCATAGCAAAGGATCTCACGCAGGGGGCGGCGGCCGGCATTGCGGCGACCGTGCCGATGAGTCTGGCCATGAAAGCCGCCCAGCGGGCGGGTCTGGTGGGGAAGCAGCCTCCCCGATCCATCACCGAAAACGCCCTGCACGCAGCAGGCGTGCCTGCATCCTCCCCGACGGTGAAAACGATTTCCACGGCGAATCACTTCCTGATCGGAGCAAGCCTGGGCGGCGTGTTCGCCGTGCTGTCCCGCGCGATGCCGCCTCTGCGCACCGGCATCGGCGGTGCGGCCTTTGGATTGTCGGTCTGGGGCGTGTCCTACGAGAAGCTGATTCCCTCCTTGGGCCTGCTGCCGCCCGCTTCCCGCGACCAACCGGGCCGTCCATTGGCCGTGGCAGCAGCCCATGTGGTCTTTGGCGCGGCTTTGGCAGGGTGTTTGCGGGCGTTGCGCCGCTGACGCCGGCCCTGCTGACGCGGGCGGTGCTGTCACCAGTCAGCGCCGAAAGATCCGGGCACGCGCCGGCACTCCCACAGATTATGCATATTTATTCGTAGCAGCGCATAAACGTACGGTAGGATCGGGGTATGACGATTTCTGTAGCGGTATCCGGAGCGAGCGGTTACGCCGGGGGAGAGCTGCTGCGCCTGCTGGCCAGCCATCCGGACGTGACGATCGGCGCCATCACGGCGCACAGCAACGCCGGCACCAGGCTGGGCGAACTCCAGCCGCATCTGCACTCGCTGGCGGACCGGCTGCTGGAGGAAACCACGGTGCAGAACCTCTCCGGCCACGACGTGGTGTTCCTGGCACTCCCGCACGGAGCGTCCGCTGAAATTGCCCGCCAACTGCCGGCCGAAACGCTCGTGATCGATGCGGGGGCGGACCATCGACTGGAGGATCCGGCGGCTTGGGAAAAGTTCTACGGCACCGCGCATGCCGGCACCTGGCCCTACGGGCTTCCGGAACTGCCCGGACGCCGGGAAAGGCTGCGCGGCGCGCGCCGCATCGCCGTCCCTGGGTGCTACCCGACGTCCGCCTTGCTGGCACTGGCCCCGGGGTTTGCCGCCGGCGCTTTGCTGCCCGACGACGTCGTGATCGTGTCCGCATCCGGAACCTCGGGTGCCGGTAAGGCTGCGAAGGTGAATCTCCTCGGCTCCGAGGTGATGGCCTCGATGAGCCCCTACGGTGTGGGCGGCGGTCACCGGCACACGCCGGAGATTGAACAGGGCCTCTCCGCCGCGGCGGGAACAGCGGTCACGGTGTCCTTCACGCCGACGCTTGCGCCGATGAGCCGCGGCATCCTCGCCACGGCGACCGCTAAGGTGGCACCCGAACTGCTCAAGGAACTGGTCAACACCGACGCGGCGACGATCGGCACGGAGGCCGGAGAGGCCTCCATCGCGGCGCAACTGCGCCGGATTTGGCTGGATGCCTACGAGGACGAACCGTTCGTTCATGTCCTGCCGGAGGGCCAATGGCCCGCCACGAAATCGGTGCAGGGGTCCAATCATGTGGCGATCCAGATTGCCTTTGATGCCCATGCCGGCCGGGTCATTGTGTGCTGCGCCATCGATAATCTGACCAAGGGCACCGCCGGCGGCGCAGTGCAGTCCATGAATATTGCGCTCGGCCTTGACGAGACGAGCGGCCTGAGTTTCCAAGGAGTAGCACCATGAGCGTAACCACAGCGAAGGGATTCCGGGCTGCCGGCGTCACCGCCGGGTTGAAGGCCTCCGGCACATCCGATCTTGCCCTGGTTCTCAATGACGGTCCGTTAAAGCATGCGGCGGCGGTTTTCACCTCCAACCGGGTCGCTGCGGCTCCCGTGTATTGGTCCCGACAGGTTCTCAACGACGGCCGGGTGGACGCGGTCCTGCTCAACTCCGGCGGCGCCAATGCCTGCACCGGACCGGAGGGGTTCCAAAACACGCACGCTTCGGCGGAGAAGGTGGCCGGATTGTTGGGCCTGTCCGCCACGGACGTTGCGGTCTGCTCCACCGGCCTGATCGGCGAGCAACTGCCGATGGAAAAGCTGCTGCCCGGCATCGAGGCCGCTGCTGCGGCCCTGACGGACGACGGCGGTCCGGCGGCGGCTGCGGCGATCATGACAACGGACACGGTTGCTAAGGAAGCGGTATTTGCCGGTGCCGGATATTCAATCGGCGGCATGGCCAAGGGTGCCGGCATGCTGGCCCCCGGGCTGGCGACGATGCTCGTGGTGATCAGCACCGACGCCGTCGTCGAACCGGAAGGATTGGATACGGCGCTGCGCGACGCGGTCCGGGTCAGTTTCAACCGCGCCGATTCGGACGGGTGTATGTCCACCAACGATACGGTGCTCCTGCTGGCCTCCGGAGCCTCCGGAAGCTATCCGGACTTGGCCGAATTCACCGCGGGGCTGGCCGCGCTGTGCCAGGAGCTGGCGCGGGCATTGATTGGCGACGCCGAAGGCGCCAGCCATGACATTGCCATCACTGCGGTAAATGCTGCCAGCGAGCACGATGCCGAGTTGGCGGCCCGGGCGGTGGCGCGCTCCAATCTGTTCAAGACCGCAATCTTTGGCAATGACGCGAACTGGGGACGGGTGCTCTCCGCCGTTGGCACTACCGAGGCGATCTTCGAGTCCGATCAGTTGAATGTGACCATTAACGGAGTCCAGGTCTGCCGCAATGGGATGATCGGGGATTCGCGGGATCTGGTCGATCTGACGCCTCGGCAGGTGAACGTGGAGATCGATCTACGGGCCGGGGATGCGAGAGCCACTATTTTGACCAACGATCTGACGCATGAGTATGTGGAAGAAAACAGCGCCTACTCGTCCTAGGGGAGATTCGTCCTGAGGAACACCACAACCAGTCTAGGAACCGCATGAATTCCGTAGCAGCAGCGCAGGACAAGGCAGCCACCCTGATCGAAGCGCTGCCCTGGATTCAGCGTTTCGCCGGGACCGTCGTCGTCGTTAAATACGGCGGAAACGCGATGATCAATGACGAGCTGCGCCGGGCCTTCGCCGAGGATATCGTCTTTCTGCACCACGTCGGGATCAAGCCGGTGGTGGTGCACGGCGGCGGTCCGCAGATCAATGCCATGTTGAACCGGTTGGGCATCGAATCGGAGTTCAAGGGTGGTTTGCGCATCACCACACCGGAGGCCATGGACGTCGTCCGGATGGTGCTGACCGGGCAGGTGGGCCGCGAACTGGTGGGACTGATTAACGCCCATGGGCCATATGCAGTGGGATTGTCCGGCGAGGACGGGGCACTGCTGCAGGCCGAGCGGACCGGGACCATGATTGACGGCGAACTGGTGGATCTGGGCCAAGTGGGCGAGGTGGTCGGGGTGAATCCCGGTTCCATCCTTGATCTGCTCGACGCAGGCCGGATTCCGGTGATTTCCACCGTTGCCCCGGAACTCTCAAATGCTCAATCGGTGCTGAACGTCAACGCTGACACGGCCGCGGCGGCACTGGCCGTGGCGCTGCAGGCTTCCCGTCTGGTCATTCTGACCGACGTGGAGGGCCTATACGGAAACTGGCCGGACAAATCATCGCTGATCTCCGCGATTGGCGCCACCGAGTTGCGCAATCTGCTGCCCGGCCTGGAATCCGGGATGATTCCTAAAATGGGTGCCTGTCTGAAAGCGGTCGACGGCGGCGTGCCGCGTGCGGCCGTAGTCGATGGCAGGAGCGCCCACTCGATGCTGCTGGAGCTCATCACGACCGCCGGCAACGGCACCCAGGTTTTTCCGGATGAAGAGGAACAGTCATGACCGACGACGTCAGTAAGCCGCAGCCCGACGCACTGGTCCAGCTCCTGGCGGCCAGTTCCGCCCTAGAGCCGGTTCAGACCACGGGGCCGGTTCAGACCACGGGGCCGGTTCAGACCACGGGGCCGGTTCAGCCGGAAGGGGCGTCGACCAACGCAGCCGCCAACCCGACCGCCGGGAACGCGTGGCTGGGCCGGTATTCACATTCTCTGATGGGCGTCTTTGGCACGCCGCAGCGGGTGTTGGTGCGTGGCAACGGGGCGCTCGTGTGGGACGCTGACGGCAAGGAGTATCTGGACCTGCTAGGCGGCATTGCCGTCAACGCGCTCGGTCATGCCCACCCGTTCGTGACGTCGGTGGTGGCGAGTCAGCTAGCCACGCTGGGGCACGTCTCCAATTTTTTTACCAGTCCCACGCAGATCGCCCTGGCGGAAAGATTGCTTGCACTGTGCGCGGCACCAAAGGGCTCCAAGGTCTTCTTCGCCAACTCGGGCGCGGAAGCCAACGAAGCCGCCTTTAAGTTGGCACGCGCCCACGGCAAGAAGCACAGCCCGGAAGGTGGCCCCGCACGGAACACGATCATTGCGTTGGAAGGGGCGTTTCACGGCAGGACCATGGGAGCCCTGGCCATGACGGCCAAGCAGGCCTACCGTGAACCCTTTGAACCGATGCCGCCCGGAGTGCTGCACATTGCCTTCAATGACATCGCCGCGCTGCAAAGCGCCGTCGATGAAACCGTCGCCGCCGTTATCCTCGAACCCATCCAGGGCGAGGCGGGCGTTCGCCCGTTATCCGCGGAATATCTGCAGGCTGCCCGGGACATCACCCGACGAGCGGGAGCGTTGCTGATCCTTGACGAGGTTCAGACGGGCATCGGCCGGACCGGCGAATGGTTCGCGGGTATCCCGAAAACCGGTGCCAATGCCGGTCCTAACGCCAGTGACGCCAGTGACAGCCGGGCGGCCATCGGGTCGGTCGACGTGCCGGACGCTGTGACCCTGGCGAAGGGCTTGGGTGGGGGATTCCCCATTGGCGCACTGGTTACGTTTGGGGCGGGCCCGTCGGAGTTGCTCTCCGCCGGCCAGCACGGCACCACCTTCGGCGGCAACCCGGTCGCCACGGCCGCCGCGCTGGCGACGCTGCACGTGATCGAGTCAACCGACGTGCTGGAAAACGTCCGCCGCGTCGGCGCTGTTTTGAGGCAAGGGCTGGCCGCCACCAAGGGCGTGATGGAGGTCCGGGCGTTCGGGTTGCTGATTGGCTTCGATCTTGACCATCCTATTGCGGCCGAGGTAGTCCGGATGGCCCTGGATGCCGGTTTCATTATCAATTCCCCGGGTCCCTCGACCATCCGCCTCGCCCCGCCGCTCATTCTGACCGAAGCCCAGGCCAACCAGTTTCTGGCGGCATTGCCCGGAATACTCGCCCAGGCAGCCCAGGCAGCCCAGGCAGCCCAGGGAGCCACCAGCACCAAGGGAGAATCATCATGACCCGCCACTTTCTTCTCGATACGGATCTCTCACCGGCGGAGCAAGCCGAGGTCCTGGCCCTGGCCTCCGAGCTGAAAAAGGAACCCTATTCCCGCAGCACCTTTGCCGGCTCGGGAGCCGGGCGCCAGACCGTCGCCGTGATTTTCGATAAGACGTCCACCCGCACCCGGGTCTCCTTCGCCACCGGGATTGCCGACTTGGGCGGCGCACCACTGATCTTTGGTGCGGGGGATTCCCAGCTGGGGCATAAGGAGTCCATCGCCGATACCGCGAAGGTGCTCGAGCGGATGGTGGCCGGGATCGTCTGGCGTACCTACGCGCAGGCCGGTCTGGAGGAAATGGCCGCGAATTCCTCGGTTCCGGTGATCAACGCGCTCTCCGATGACTACCACCCCTGCCAGCTGCTGGCCGATCTCCTTACGATTCAGGAGCACAAGGGCACCCTCGCGGGGTTGACCATGACGTATCTGGGTGACGCGGCGAACAACATGGCTAATTCGTACCTTTTGGCCGGCGTCACCGCAGGAATGCACGTGCGCGTTGCCGGCCCGGAGGGTTACCTGCCGGACGCCGCCGTGATCGCCGCCGCCAACACCCGGGCAGCGGAAACCGGCGGTTCGGTCCTGATCACCACGGATGCGGCGGCGGCCTGCGCCGGGGCCGACGTGCTCGCCACCGATACCTGGGTATCAATGGGGCAGGAAGACGAGAAGGCTGCGCGGCTGGAGCTGTTCAAGGACTACGCGCTCGACGACGACGCCCTCAAGCAGGCGGCGCCGGACGCCATCGTCCTGCATTGCCTGCCGGCATATCGCGGCTACGAAATTTCCGCCAGTGCCATTGACGGGCCGCAGTCGGTGGTCTGGGACGAGGCGGAGAACCGGCTGCACGCGCAGAAGGCGTTGCTGGTCTGGCTGGTGGAACAGTCGGCGAAAGAAGCAGCCCCGGTTGCTCAAGCACCGGCAGCAGCGCAAGCAGCAGCGCCGGGAGCGGAGACGTCCGTACCGGCGGTGCGGGCACCGGTGCAATGACAGCGGCGGCTGCGGTTCCTGGCGGGGGGATGCCTGCGACGAAAACGGCACGACAGGGGCGTCTGGTGGCCCTGTTGACCAGTCGGCCGGTGCGCTCGCAGGCAGAGCTTGCGGTGCTGCTGGCCGATGACGGTTTGGTTGTTGGACAGGCAACCCTGTCGCGGGACCTGGTGGAGCTCGGCGCCGTCCGGGTCCGCGGTGCGGGCGGAACCCTGGTGTACGCGCTGCCGCAGGAAGGCGGCGACCGTAGCCCGCAATCGGCCCTTTCGCAGGAATTGCTCGATGCCCGCCTGACCCGGTTGTGCGCCGAGCTGCTGGTCACGGCGGAAGCTTCGGCGAATATTGTGGTGCTGCGGACGCCTCCGGGGGCTGCGAATTTTCTGGCCCTGGCCATTGACCACTCGGTCATGCCCACCGTGCTGGGCAGTATCGCCGGGGACGATACGGTCATGCTGATCACCCGTGACCCGCAGGGCGGAGCCGACGTTGCCGGGCGTTTCCTGCAGTTTGCGGCCGAACCGGCGGCGGGCTGGTAATGCAACGGCGCCGGAACCCCTAACGTAAGTCAAGATCAATGAACCCTAATTCAAGGAGTATGAAGTGACTGATCGCATTGTTTTGGCCTATTCAGGTGGCCTGGATACTTCCGTTGCCATCGGCTGGATCGGGGAAGCCACCGGCGCCGAGGTAATCGCCGTCGCCGTCGACGTCGGACAAGGCGGCGAGTCGCTGGAAACCATCCGCCAGCGTGCCCTGGGCTGCGGCGCCGTCGAGGCGTATGTTGCCGATGCGCGCGAGGAATTTGCCGATGAGTACTGCGTCCCCACCTTGAAGGCCAATGGTCTCTATCAGGGCCATTACCCACTGGTTTCCGCCATTTCCCGGCCCGTCATCGTCAAGCACCTGGTCAAGGCGGCCCGCGAATTCGGCGCCACTACCGTCGCACACGGCTGCACGGGCAAGGGCAATGACCAGGTCCGCTTCGAGGTCGGGATCCAGACCCTCGGGCCGGATTTGAAGTGCATCGCACCGGTCCGCGACCTGGCACTGACCCGGGACAAGGCCATCGCTTTTGCCGAGGAAAAAGGTCTGCCGATCGAGACAACGGCCAAGAACCCCTACTCGATCGACCAGAACGTCTGGGGACGCGCCGTGGAGACGGGCTACCTGGAAGACATCTGGAACGGCCCCACCAAGGATATCTACGACTACACCGCCACGCCGGAATTCCCGCCGGCGGCTGACGAGGTCATCATTTCCTTCGAACGCGGGGTGCCCGTGGCGGTCGACGGCGTCAAGCTCTCAGCACTGGCGGTCATCCAGGAACTGAACCGCCGCGCCGGTGCGCAGGGCGTGGGCCGGATCGACGTCGTCGAAGACCGGCTGGTGGGCATTAAGAGCCGCGAAATCTACGAGGCTCCCGGTGCCATGGCGCTGATCACCGCGCACAAGCACCTGGAAGACATCACCATTGAGCGCGAGCAGGCCCGGTTCAAGGCCACGGTGGGCCAGCGCTGGAGCGAGCTGGTCTACGACGGCCAGTGGTTCTCCCCGCTAAAGCGTTCACTGGACACCTTCATCGAGGACACCCAGCAATACGTCACCGGCGACATTCGGATGACCCTGCACGGCGGCGCGGCCGTGGTGACCGGACGCCGCTCCGGGACTTCCCTGTACGATTTCAACCTCGCAACCTACGACACCGGAGACACCTTCGATCAGTCCCAGGCCAAGGGCTTCATTGAGCTCTGGGGAATGTCCTCCAAGGTCGCCTCGTCCCGTGACCAGCGCGTGGCCGGGCAGTAGCGGTGGTTGATTTGAACCCGTCGGCCGGACAGAGCGGTGGCGGCGGGAGCTCGGGAACGAACACCGGCGCGCTCTGGGGAGCCCGGTTTGCCGGCGCTCCGGCGGACGCGCTCGCCGCGCTGAGCAAGTCCACGCATTTTGACTGGCGGCTGGCGCTGTATGACATTGCCGGCTCCAAAGCGCACGCCCGCGTGCTGCACCAGGCCGGACTGCTCGATGACGGCGAGCTGGCCGGGATGCTGGACGCCCTGTCCCAGCTGGCTGCCGACGTTGAATCCGGTGCCTATACCGCTGCGCAGACCGACGAGGATGTGCACGGCTCGCTGGAGCGGGGGCTGATTGAACGCGCCGGAGCGCAGCTGGGCGGCAAACTCCGGGCGGGCCGCTCGCGCAATGACCAGATTGCCACGCTGGGGCGCATGTACCTGCGCGACCATGCCCGCATCGTCGCCGCAGGCGTTCTGTCCGTCATCGACGCGCTGGTGGGCCAGGCGAAGGCGCATCACGGCGTGGCCATGCCCGGCCGCACACATTTGCAGCACGCCCAGCCGGTGCTGCTCAGCCACCACCTGCTGGCCCATGCCTGGGCGCTATTGCGCGATGTGCAGCGGCTGCAGGACTGGGACAGGCGCGCAGCCGTGTCACCGTATGGCTCCGGCGCGCTGGCGGGCTCTTCACTGGGCCTGGACCCCAACGCGGTTGCCACTGATTTGGGATTTGACTCGGCGACCTGGAATTCGATCGACGGCACTGCCTCCCGCGACGTTTTCGCCGAGTTCGCCTGGATCGCCGCCATGATCGGCGTGGATCTGTCCCGGATCAGTGAGGAAGTCATTCTCTGGGCCACCAAGGAATTCTCCTTCGTCACCCTCGATGACTCTTACTCCACCGGCTCGTCGATCATGCCGCAGAAGAAGAACCCGGATGTCGCAGAGCTGGCCCGAGGCAAGGCCGGGCGCCTGATCGGGGACCTGACAGGACTGCTGGCGACGCTGAAGGGTCTGCCGTTGGCCTACAACCGGGACCTGCAGGAAGACAAGGAACCGGTCTTTGACGCCGCGGACACCCTGGAACTGCTGCTCCCGGCCGTCTCCGGCATGATTGCCACCTTGGTCTTCAACACCGGGCGGATGCAGGCCTTGGCGCCGCAGGGCTTTGCGCTGGCCACGGACATTGCCGAATGGCTGGTCCGGCAGGGCGTCCCGTTCCGCGACGCCCACGAGCTTTCGGGCGCAGCCGTGAAAATAGCGGAGACCCGCGGCGTGGAGCTGTGGGACCTGACCGATGAGGAGTATGCCGGAATTTCCGCCCATCTCACCCCGGAGGTCCGCAGCGTGCTGAGCACGGAAGGCTCGTTGAACAGCCGCAGTGCCCAAGGTGGCACCGCGCCGTCCGCCGTACTCGAACAGCTGGCCGCCCTGCAACGGCAGCTGGGTGAGGTCCGTGCCTTCGTGGCCTGACCGTCGTCGTGCTGAGTATGAAGCCGGCCTGAATCTGAAGCCGACCTGAGTATGGAAATGCCCGCATCCGCCCTTGTGGATGCGGGCATTTTTGTGCGGCAGAGTCGCGGTGGCGCTGCCAGTGGTGGGAATATGTTGCCATGAGCGAATCATTTCGGCGCAGACTGCGGGCGCTTCCCGATTTTCCCGATTCAATGCCGGATTTTGATCCGGAAAAGGCCCCGGCGGACCCTGCGGTACTTTTCCGCGTATGGCTGGAGGACGCAGTCGTGGCCGGCGTTCCGCAGCCGCACGCCTGCAGTCTGGCTACGGCGGACGCCGGCGGCAACCTGTCCTCCCGTATGCTGATCCTGAAGAACCTGGACGGCGACGGCTGGCACTTTGCCACTGCCCGCACCTCCCGTAAGGGCCGGGAACTTGCAGCAAATCCCCGGGCGGCGATGAACTTCTACTGGCCGCAGCTGGGGCGGCAGATCCGGTTGACGGGCACCGTCGTAGAACTGTCGGCTCAGGCTTCCGCTGCGGACTGGGCGGACAGACCCGCGGCCGACGGCGGGACGAATCCGCAGTGGCAGCTCTATGCGCTCCGGCCGTCGGAGCTTGAGTTCTGGCAGGCCCGGGCCGATCGCCGGCACATCCGGCACCGCTACGTCCTTTGAACGAGGTCATCCCGATTGGGGGGATAGGCTGGGGCGATGACCGAGTCTTCACCCGCAGCATTTAAGGCGACGCAGCCTTCCGCAACGCAGCTACTGGCCAACCTGGACAGCGCAGCAGGCGTCGTGCTGCACAAGGCCGCCACCCTTTCCGACGACGATCTTCGCAGCGCGTCCGCGCTCCCCAGCTGGACCCGAGGCCACGTAGTGGCGCATCTGTGCGGGGTTGCGAACGCTTTGGCGCGGCAGTGTGAATACGCGGTGCGGGGCGAAAAGATCGACTTTTACGACGGCGGCTATGAGGGACGGACGCAGGCCATCGAGGTTGCTGCGGGCCACGGTGCGGCGGAGCACCTGCGTGACTTGACGGGCGCTCTGGACCGCGTATTGACAGATATGCGCGGCCTGGCTGACGACGGCTGGCAGCTGCCGATATCATACCGGGACGGCGTCATCTATGACGGCGGCCTGGCGCTGTGGCGGGAACTGGTGATCCATCTGTCCGATCTTGAGTTGGGACGTGGGCCGGAAACGTGGCCCGCCGACTTCTGCCGCCACCTCTTTGACTTCCTCCAGGCACGCGTGCCGGCCGGCTTGCTGCTGAAATTTCAGCCGCTCGGTCTGCCGTCCTTCACGCTGGGGAACGGCGGTGCGGGCGCCAGGACCGTCTATGTGAGCGGAATACTGACGGACATGGCCGCATGGATCGCCGGCCGTACGCCAAGCCTGGACAGCCTGCGCGCTGAAGCCGCGGCAGACGCCGTCGACCTTCCCGAGCTGCTTCCCTGGCCCGCCGCCGTCGCCCCCAAGTAACGCGCAGGGTGAAACTAAGCTCTCCGGAGCAGTAGCAGGGCGGAACTACGCCGGTGTCGCTATGTTACGCCCTTTCCGCCGGGATAAGTTCGAGCCGGAAGCGGTCCGCCAGGTAGTTTGCGCCTGGCCTGGCTGATCTGTTTGAGCAGGATTCTCAGCCCTGTAATGACCTGTAGCGTTGCGGCCGGACGGACCCAGCGGAACCGCGGCATGTCTTTCATCGCGCCACCGGCAAAACTTGCCGTCGTGACCGCCGCAGCGCTCGCCCCCCAAGCTGCGAACGTCGCCGTACGCAGCCACCAGTTGGACTCGTGCCGGAGGGTGAACCAGGTCCACAGCGCAGTATCGGCCAGAAAGTCTGCTTGCCGCCCGAACCGGGTTTCGGTACCGGTCGCGCGGGAAAATCGCCCATCGAGCCAGTCAGTGGCCAGTGCCACGATCGGAACCGCGTTTCCCAACCGATTCTCCAGCGCTGGAAGGTTCGCACGAATCAGCGTGAGGGAATTGGCGACCCCGAGTGTGCCCCGGTCCTCCAGCATGCCCAAGTGACTGGCTGTGAGAAACCAGCTCGCTGCCACCCATGTGCGGTGACGTGGATCTGCAAGGGCGGCCAGTCCGGCATGCAGTGCGGTCGATTCCAGCAGGGCCCGACGATGATGGAGTGCTTGCCGAACGGAGCGCTTGGTTGCCCGGATAAGAAATTGCGACCACGCGGCCGGCGTGTAGTGACGGGCGCGAAGCGCGGACAGGAGCTCGTTGGTTGAGGCGCGGCTATCCGGTTCATCCAGGACGCTGTCACTGACAGTCCCTGCCGTGATCCCTCCTGGGAATACGTTCAAGCCGTCTCCTTCCGAAGCTGTACTGTCCGTGGCACCGCGATGTTCAGCGGGCACTGCGGGCCCAATAGGCGTGCATAATGGCTCATTTTTCCGGCCTTCTCCCTTTACGGTACGGTGATGACGGCGATGGTTCAGCAATATCGCTCACACATGCCGCTCACACAGAGGTATGGCGCAGATCCGGTGGCGGCGTGTCCTGGTGCGTGCTCGGGTGACACCGGCAGTGCCAGGCTTTCGAAAAATACCGCGTTGATCATCGAGGAGGTGTATTCCATAGCTGAGTTTATTGTGCCGGCTGAGCTTGGGATCGGGCCCAGCGGTGAGGCTGTTGCCGTGGAATGTGCACAAGCCAGCCCCCGCTCGCGGAAATATTTCAACCTCGGCAAGGACGCTCTGGGGCGCTTTGAGTAAACCAGCCAAGGCGAAAGGGATCCGGGCGGTTATTCGGTTCGGGATCCTTTTGATTCTCGTGACTGCCGCCGCCGTGGCGGTGCTGGTCTTTCCGCTCCCGCCGGTCGAGGAGATCCGCAGCTATTTCAGCGCAACACTCTGGTGGGGGCCAGCGGTTTTCATCATGGCCTATGCCGCGCTGACGCTGGCTCCGGTACCCAAGAACGTCCTCTCAGTTGCGGCGGGACTGGTTTTTGGACTCGGCGGCGGCGTCGCCGTAGTCTATGCCGGCGCGATGCTCGGTTCCGTGGCCGCCTTCTGGCTGGGCCGCTGGCTGGGACGGGAGGCGGTGGAGAGATTTACCCGGACACGGGTGGAGAAGGTCGATCGGCTACTGCGGCGGCGCGGGCTGACGGCGATGATCGGTGTTCGGCTGGTCCCCGTGTTGCCGTTTACGGCCATCAACTACGCAGCCGGGCTGACCTCCCTGGGCTGGTGGCACTACGTCCTTGGGACCGCGATCGGCATCCTTCCCGGCACGGTGAGTTTTGTGGCTCTGGGGGCGTTTGGCCTCAAGCCGGGATGGCAGCTCGACCTCGCGCTCGGCGCCCTCGGAGTGCTGACTTTGGCCGGGCTGATGGTTGCCGCTGTGCGGCACCGGAAGGGGAAGGCAGCCGATGTTTGATGCCAGGCTGCGCCGGGCCATGGAGCCCGCCTTGGGACGGGCCGCCGCCCGGCTGGACCGGCCGTGGATCACTCCCGATAGGCTAACGGCCTTAAACCTGGTTCTTGGCCTGGCCAGTGCGGCCCTGGCCGCCGGACAGTGGTGGCTGCCTGCCTTGGCCGCGTGGCTGTTGTGCCGGATCGCTGACGGCCTCGACGGTCCGCTGGCCCGGCTGCGGAACCGCCGAACCGGGACCGCGGACACCGGCAGGGGCGGATTCTGGGACATCTGCGCCGACTTCGTCGTCTACGGCGCAACGGTGGTGGGCATGGCAATCGGCGCGGGCGCCGCGTTCGATGCGCCGTGGCTGCCGTTCCTGCTGGTCCTTTTTGCCTATTACATCAACGGCACGGCATTCCTTGCGTTTTCCTCCATTGCCGAAAAAGCCGGCCGCCAACTCCGGGACGGCCGGTCGCTGTCGTTCCTGCCCGGCCTGACCGAGGGCGCGGAGACCGTCGCCGTGCACAGCCTGTGGCTCATCGTCCCCGGTGCTGCGTGGCAAATTGCCGCTGTCTGGGCGCTGCTGGTCACAGCCAGTGCCGTCCAGCGGATCATCGCCGGTTACCGCTCCCTGCGGTGAAGGGCAGCGCTGTCCAGCCACCGGCGCCGCCCCCAGACCAAGGCCGCAGTGGCCCGCTCTATCAGGGGGGAAGCCAAGCGCTCCCTGGCATCGGCGACAGCGGCATTCCACACGCCGTCGCCGTAAGTCGGGTAGGGGTGCGTTGTTCCGGCAATGTCCGAGGTCGTCATCCCCTTCTGCACGGCCAAGGTCAGCTCGGCCAGGGATTCCCCGGCCCTGGGACCCACAATCGTGCCGCCGAGAATTTTCCCCCGCCGGTCAACGACCAGCCGGGTGAATCCGTCCGTGTTGTCCGCGGTCACGGCCCGGTCGACGTGGGTGTGCTGGACGGTCCGGACGCGGTGCGCCGAACCGCCGTCGGGCATGGAAAGCCCGACGGCGGCTACCTCCGGGGACGTGTAAGTTACCCGCGGCACGGTGGTGCTGACTCGTCGTTTGAGCCCAAGGACGGCGTTCGAGGCGGCTACGGATCCATGGACGCCGGCCAGGTGGGTGAATTGCGGGTTGGCAGTCACATCCCCCGCGGCCCAGATGAGCGGGTTGCTGGTCCGCATCCGTGCATCGGTGACGATGTGGCCGCCCGCATCCAGATCCACCCCGATCCGTTCCAGGCCAAGGCAAGTGGTCCGGGGGACGCGTCCGATGGCCAGCAGGACCGTGTCGGTGTCAATGGCCGTGCCGTTCCCGAAACGGATTCGGGTTCCTGTGCCCGTGCCCGTGCTGGCAGCGTTCTCAATGCTGGCGTGCTCCAGGACGCGGACGCCATCGGATTCGAGTACTTTTCTGACCAGATTGGTTGCGTCGGGGTCTTCCTTGGGAAGGATGCGGGAGCGGACCACCATGGTCACCTGTGATCCCAGGCGGGCAAAGGCCTGCCCGAGTTCACACGCGACCGGTCCGCCTCCAACGATTGCCAGCCGGGCCGGGAGGGCCTCCAGTTCCCAAACCGTCTCCGAAGTCACCACAAAGGCCGGATCCAATCCCGCGATGTCGACGGTTGCAGGCGCGCCGCCGGCGGCTACCAGCGCCTGCCGAAAGCGGATCTGCCCGCCGTTGACCTCGGCCACACCGGGCGCAAGGAATGTCAGGCTGCCATTGACGACTCCCACCCCGGCGGCTTCGAGCGCCGCCGGGGAATCAACGGGTTCAATGGTGCCGATCGCGGCGTGGATGCGTTCCCGCACGGCTGCGAAGTCCGGCCGATGCCCGGTCAGTTCCCGCATGGTGATGGCATGGTCGGCGGCGGAGAGGAGCGTCTTGGACGGGACGCACCCGGTCCACAGGCAATCACCTCCTGTGCGGGCCTGCTCGACCAGCACGGTTCGAGCCCCAAACCCGGCCGCCGTCTTGGCGCCCACGATTCCTGCCGTGCCGCCACCGACAACGAGCAAGTCAACGGGTTGTTGCTTGTCTGTCATGATGGACTCCTCTTGAGTGAGCTTGACTGCCGAACCCTGCGCCCGACGGTGCGGTCCGCTGCGACCGTGCCGCTGCCACAGCCGGTGCCGCAGAACGAACCAGAATGAACCAGAACGAACCGGAACGAACCGGAAGGAGCCCACCTTGGGCGATAAATACACACGGTTTGCCCCGTTGTACGACCTGCTGTCGGGAGAATACCCTATCTATCATGCCGGACGGGTGCTTGGCGTCACTGCTCTTGGACCCCGTCAGGACCAGCAGGTACTGGACATCGGGTGCGGAACGGGGCTCAATTTCGCTCTGCTGCAGGAGCGTATCGGTACCGGTGGCACCATCGTCGGCATTGACCGCAGTGCCCAAATGCTCCGCCAAGCCCGCCGCCGGGCCATAGCCCGGCGCTGGGACAATGTCATCCTGGTTCAGGCGGATATGGTGCTTGAAGAGCCTGCTGCCCTTTCTGGGCGCATCGCGGCTGCAGGGGGAACTGAACTCTCGGACGCCGCACTGGCAACCTACTCGCTGTCGCTGATGGGTGATTGGAAAAGGGCCTGGGAAACCACGACGTCACTGCTGGGCACGGACGGCCGGATCGGCGTCGTAGACATGCAGGATCCCCAGGGTTGGGCGCGGTGGCTGGCTCCGCTTGCGAGGCTGGCCTGCGCGCTGGGAGGATCCGACATCCACGCCGCACCCTGGCGGGCCGTCGAAGAAGAGTGCGCCGACGTCATCCGGACCTCCGCGCGGGCCGGGCACCTCCAGATCCGGGCCGGAAAGACGGTGCCGGGCCGGACGATGTGACGCGAAACGATGCGGACCCGTGGACATGCCGCTTTTGGCCCTCACTCTGGTGGGCCACCCGGCGGCTGGGACTATTCTGGAGTTGGTGGCCGTACAGGTCCGGCCAGGATCCACAGAGTGATATAGAGGACCACCATGAAGATCACAGCCCTCCTCCGAAGCCTGGAAATGGCGACCAGGCCGATTCAGCCCGAAAGCAGGAATGCCCTGGAGCGGCGCTGGGCGCAACTGCCGGAGCACGCCAAAACCCCCGGCCAGCTGCTGGGCCGGGCCGCCGTCGGGTGCGAAGGCACGCACGGAGTCTTCCCCAAATGCAACCTCATCTGCTCACCCTGCTACCACTCAGCGGACGCGAACAAGGTCAGGATTGATGGCGACCACACCGTCAAAGGCGTCACCGAACAGATGCAGTACCTCCGCAGCGTGCGCGGCCCCCGTGCCCATGCGCAGCTGATCGGCGGGGAAGTCAGCCTGCTCCACGCCGGGGACCACGCCGCGGCGCTGTTGGCCATGCGTGCCAACGGCCGGGAACCGATGTCCATGACCCACGGCGACTTCGACTACCAATACCTGCTCGACGTTGTACTGGGCCCGGACGGCAGGCCACGCTTTGACAGGGTCTCCTTCGCCGCCCACTTCGATTCATTGATGCGCGGACGCCGCGGCGCCGTGCGCCCCCACAACGAAGCCGAGCTCAACCCATTCCGGGCCCGGTTCGCCGAAATGTTCACCACCCTTAAACACGATCACGGCATCCGTTCCTACATCGCCCACAATATGACCGTCACACCCGCCAACCTCGACCAGGTCACCGACGTGACCCGTGCCGTGCTGGAGATGCCCTATGACATGCTCTCCTTCCAGCCAGCGGCCTACTTGGGCGATGACCGCAGGTGGTCCGGAGGATTCGAGGCCGTCTCCATCGACGCAGTGTGGTCCCGGATCGAGGCCGGGGCCGGACACGCCATCCCGTGGCAAGGCACCCAGTTCGGAGACCCGCGCTGCAACAGGACCGCCGTCACCGTCACCGCCGGGACCGGCAGCGCTGCCCTGCTGGACCCGCAGGACCCCCGCGACCTTGCGGCCCGGGACAGAGTCCTGGCGCACTTCGGCGGCATGATTTTCGGCGGTATTCCCGCCTGGATTGTGGCCACGAAAATCCTGCGGGCGCTCCTGTCCCACCCGGGCGATGTGCCCCACCTTCTCGCCTTCGCCCAGCGCCTGGCGCGCCGGGTGGGCGGCCTACGGACCGTGGCCGCTGCGGCCTGGAAGCGCCGGCTGTCCTTCAGGACGTTTGTGGTGCACAACTTCATGGATGCCGCCGACGTTGCCCCGGCCTGGGCACTGATGGAGCAGGGCGTGGCGAGCGAGGATCCGAAAATCAGGGAAACGCAGGAACGCCTCGGCGCCTGCATGTACACGATGAGCCACCCGGAGACCGGGGCGCTGGTGCCCGCCTGTGTCCAGCATTCTGTCCTGGATGCCGGGGAAAATGCCGGACTGCGCAAAATGCTCCCCATCAGAGCACTCACGCACCCTCCGGCGGCAGACGCGGATGCGCACCGCCCGGTTTCGGCCACCGGCCCGATGACATTGCCGTAATGACCCTACCGCGGGCAATTTGGCGCTGCCCTGATCCACTGCGCCACCGCAGTCACCGCAGTCACCGCAGTCACCGCAGTCACCGCAGTCACCGGATCAGAGCTTTGCCTCCCGTGCCAGCAGGCTTTCCTTCACCGTAAGACCCCAACGAAAACCACCCAGCGTCCCGTCCGTGCGGACCACCCGGTGGCAGGGCACGAACAGCGCCGCAGCATTGAAGGCACAGGCACTGGCCGCGGCCCGGATCGCCGCCGGATTACCCGCCAGCAGCGCATATTCGGTGTAGCTCACGGGCTTCCCGGGCGAAACCGTACGCAGGACATCCCACGCGTGAGCGCGGAACGGCCCCGATTTCTGCCGGACCGGCACCTGCATGATGTAGCAGGTTTGCCCGTCGTAGTATGCGGTGACGGCATCGGAGATGGCGCCAAGGGACGCTACTGCGGTGTAGCCGGTGGGACGCAGTGTCGGGTGAATCTGGCCGGTCAAGTCGGACAGCTCCGCGGTCCAGCCGGCCGACAGCACGGAGCCATCGGCGGCAATGATCGTGAAGGGTCCGTCCGGTGTGCTCATAGTCAGGGTTTCGGCGATCATTGTGATGTCCTCTCAGCGCGTGTGTTTGCAGAAGTTGTTGCAGGAGCTGATGTAATGGGTCCTTTGGCTGCGGTACGCCAGAGGTGCATTGTGGCATAGGAACGCCAGGGGCTAAAGCGCGCGGCATAGCCGGTCAGCGCCGGCGCACCGATCTTCGCCGCCGGGCCCGTACCGACCGTGCTTTCCGGTCCTCCCGTCCCGACCGTGCTTTCGCATAACCTGGCGAAGCCGTTGCGGACGGCGGCGTCATTGGCCAGAAAGATGTCCGGCGCCCCGAGCACCCGCATGGCAACGTAGCCAACCGTCCACGGACCAATCCCGGGCAGCGGCAAAAGCTTGGCGCTCAGCGAGGTCAGGTCATCTTCAACTCCAATGCTCAACCCGCCGCTGGCCAGCATTCCGGCGACAGCGCAGACTGATTCGATCCGTTTGCGGGGCCCGCGTAGAATCCCGGGACCGTGTTCGGCAATCAGCTCCGGCGTGGGGAAATGCCGCACTAACGTCTCCGACGGCGTCCGGCCGGGAAGTCCGACGACGGCCAGCTGGTTGAGCGCGGTGCGTGCGGCTGCAACGGTAATCTGCTGGCCGATCATGGCCCGGATCAGAATTTCGCCGGCATCCAGTGCGCCGGGCAAGCGAATACCGGGCACCACCGCGACGCGGCGGCCCATGCCGGGGTCCGCGCCCAACACAGCATCTATCCCGGCAGGGTCAGCATCGAGGTCGAAGAGCCGGCGCACGCGGCTGAGCAGGGCCGGCAGGTCACGCAGATCCTCCAACCGTGCGGCGAGCTCCAGCGCAGTCCCCGTCCAGCGCAGCTCAAACCAACCGTGCCCGCAGGGCAGGGCCAAGGCCCGGGCATAGTGACTTGCGTCCCCCTCCTCGACGCCCAGCACTGAACGCGCGGCCAGGAACGCGAAGATCCCCGGGTCGAACGGTTCCCTGAACGGCAACGTCAGGGACAGTTCGACCGGTGCGCCCGGCACTGATCCTCGAGCTGCACAGCCACCCGATGGAACGCGCGGATACCGTTGCTGCCCCCGTGTCCGCAGCGCCGTTGGAGTCATCGAAAATACCTCCGCAATCGTTTCATTAAACTGGCGGACGCTGTTGAAGCCCGCAGCGAAGGCAATATCGGCGGACTTAATGTCCGTAGCCGTCAGCAGCGTGCGGGCGGTCTGGGCGCGGCCGGCCCGGGCCAGCGCCAGCGGTCCCGCGCCCAGCTCGGCGGTCATGATCCTGTTCAGCTGTCGGCTGGAGTAGCCCAGGCGAGCGGATAGTTCCGGCACGCCCCCGCGGTCCATGACGCCGTCGGCAATTAAGCGCATGGCGCGTGCGGCCACGTCGGAGTGGACGTTCCAGTCCGGACTGCCGGGGACTGCCTCGGGCAAACAGCGTCTGCAGGCGCGATACCCGGCCTCGTGGGCTGCAGCCGAGGTTCGGAAGAAGGAAACATTGGCCGGCTTAGGCGTCCTGGCGGGGCAGGAGGGGCGACAATAGATGCCGGTGGTGCGCACCGCAGTGAAGAACTGACCGTCGAAGCGGGCGTCCCGGGATTCGATCACCCGGTACTGCTGCGAAAAGTCCATGACTCCATGTTCGCAGGGATCGACAGGCTCTGCTCGCGGAAATCGGACATGACGGTAAAGCCGGTTACCGTGGCCTCCGCGACTCGTCCCGCCGAACGGGGGACTGCTACGGTTTTGCCATGACTGCCGAATCCAATCTGCTGGAACTGCTCCAGCAGCCCTCCGTCGTTGTTGCACCCCGGCTGCTCGGTGCTGTCGTCCGGCATCGAACAGCCGAGGGCACAGTCGGCGTCCGACTGACAGAGCTGGAGGCGTACATGGGGCCAGCGGACTCTCCGGCCCCGGATCCGGGTTCGCACAGCTACCGCGGCCAGACGCCGAGGAACACATCCATGTTCGGACCGGCCGGGCACTTCTACGTCTATTTCACCTACGGCATGCACTATTGCGCCAATCTGGTGTGCTCACCGGCCGGTACGTCCTCCGGCTGCCTGATGCGGGCCGGGGAAGTTGTGGAGGGGCACGAGCTGGCACGGAGCCGACGGACGGCTGCGCGTAAGGACAGGGAGCTGGCGCAGGGCCCGGCAAGGCTGGCCTCGGCATTGGCGATGGATCTGAGCCACAATGGCCACTGGGCTCTTGGCGGCGATTTCATTATCGAATTAGGGCAGGCAGTGGAGCCGGACGATATTCTTACCGGGCCCCGGGTCGGGTTGAGCGGGCCCGGCGGATCGGCCGATTACCCGTGGCGGTTCTGGATTGCGGCCGATCCAACCGTTTCCCGGTACAAGCCCGCTGTAGTGCGAAAACGGCCTGCTGTTCCATAACCGCCGGGCGGGTGCACTTAACGCACACGCGGCAGCTGCACCGACAGCTGCACCGGCACCGGTGGCGAAAGGGTCCGCCCCGTTCTTGAGGCCGGAATCGGCGAAACGTCACTAAGTGCCGCTATAACGGGCCGATGACGGCTGTGACGGCACTTAGCGACCTTTCGCCGCCGTCCGGGGTTTTCCACAGGACGGCGCGCCGGGGGAGAAGGCGCGATCGCGGACGCTCTATGCCGGCTTCCTTCAGCGATGCGGGTACCGTGGAGAAGTGACTTCTGCCGCCTCTGCCGTACCCGCCCCGCGCACGAAACCTCGCCGCGAAGGGGTTGAATCCATCATCTCGCGGCTGACCAAGACTGTGCCGGATTATCCGCAGCCGGGGATTTCCTTCAAGGACCTGACACCGGTTTTTGCGGACGGACCTGCCCTCCATGCGCTGGTTCAGGCGCTGGTGGAGCCATTTGCGGGCCAGTTCGATGCCGTGGCCGGCGTTGAAGCGCGCGGCTTCCTGCTGGCGGCTGCAGCGGCTTATGCCACGGGAACGGGCGTCATTACGGTCCGCAAGGCGGGAAAGCTGCCACGGGAGGTTTACCGGGAGGAATATGTACTGGAGTACGGCCGGGCCGCGCTGGAGCTGCACAAGGGCGATGTTCCGGCAGGTAGCCGCGTGCTGATTCTTGACGACGTACTGGCCACCGGAGGAACACTTTCCGCTGCCGCCAAGCTGTTTGAACGTGCCGGCGTGCATGTGGCGGGTTTCGGCGTCGTGCTTGAGCTTGGGGAACTACGTGGCCGGGCGGCGCTGGCGGGCCACCGGGTGCGTTCGCTGATGCGGCTTTAGCCGCTCCGCCGTCCGGTTCGACGCCGTGTGTCTCGAGTGCGAAGCCGCGCCGTCCGACGCGCAGGCTCGCGTATGATGCGGGTTTGAGACAGGTGCCCTATGAGAAACGGGAAATACCGGTAGAATGGACGGTCCGCCTTTTGCGAAAGGGATCGCCGCAATGCTTGATGCTGAACTCGCCCATGAGCGGGAGTACGTAGCGGGGCTTTACACCCGTTTGGATGAACTTCGTGAGGAGAAACTGCGACAGCTGGAGCAGGTCCGGCGAAGCACAGCGATGGGGACCCATCAGATGAGGTCCGAGCGCGATGCCTTCGCGGCACTGTATGAGAACCGCCTGGCACAGCTGAATGCGGTGGATGACAAACTCGCATTTGGCCGGCTGGATTTGGATTCCGGGGAGACCCGGTACATCGGCCGAATCGGTTTGTCCACCGAGGATCTGCAGCAGTTAATGGTGGACTGGCGTGCGCCGGAGGCCGGGACCTTCTACCAAGCCACGGCCTTCGAGCGCCAAGGTGTGCGCCGGCGCAGGCATTTGATCCTGAGCGGGCGTGATGTGAAGGCCATCGAAGATGACGTGCTGGATTCGCAGATGCTTGTGGAGGGGACCTCGCTGCAGGGTGAGGGCGCATTACTGGCGGCGCTTAACTCCAAGCGGACCGGGCGGATGTCGGACATCGTTGGCACCATCCAGGCCGAGCAGGACAGAATCATCCGCGCCCCGCTCTCGGGCGCGCTCGTGGTGCAGGGCGGACCGGGAACGGGCAAGACAGCTGTCGCGCTGCACCGGGCGGCGTACCTGCTGTACACGCACCGGGACCGGCTGAAGTCTGCCGGCGTCTTACTGGTGGGACCGTCGTCGTCATTTATGAAGTACATTGAGCGCGTGCTGCCGTCTTTGGGCGAGACCGGTGTGGTGATGGCCAGCGTCGGGCGGTTGATGCCCGGGATTGTCGGCGCGGCCGGCGAAGATCCCGAGGTCGCCGAGATCAAGGGACGGCTGCTGATGGCGGACGTGATCCGCAATGCCGTAGCGAACCGGCAGCGGATTCCGGCGCAGGATACCAAGCTCGACGTCGAAGGTACTACGCTGCTCCTGACTCAGCGGCAGGTCCGGCGCGCCCGGGACAAGGCCCGCGCCACCGGGAAGCCGCACAATGAAGCGCGTCTGACGTTCGTGCGGATTCTGCTGCGCGAGCTGACCGAGCAGCTGACGGAGCATATCGAATCGGCGGGGTTCGGCAATACGGCGGACCGCGCGTATCTGGCGGAGGACGTCCGCCAGGCACGGGAGGTGCGCATTGCGCTGAACCTGGCGTGGATGCCGATGACGGCGCAAAAGCTGGTCGCTGAAATGTTCAGCAAACCGGCCATCCTGGACGCTTCGGCGCCGATGCTCAGCGCCGGCGAGCGGGAGTTGCTGCGCCGCGGGACGGATTCGGCCTGGACGGAGGCGGACGTTCCGCTGCTGGACGAGGCGGCCGAGCTGCTCGGTGAGCAGGATGCGACCGGAGGGCGGAATCAGGCTGAACATGAGGCGCAAAGACGCCGGGACATCGCCAACGCCGAGCGGGCGATAGACAATATGACCCAAGCCATGGCGGATTCCGGCGTGGACGGAATTCTCACCGCGGAGGACCTGGCGGACCATAATGCCGTGCAGGAAAATCGGCTCACGCCTGCCGACCGGGCTTTGACGGACCGGACGTGGGCGTTTGGCCACATCGTGGTGGATGAGGCGCAGGAGCTCTCGGCCATGCAGTGGCGGCTGCTGGTGCGCCGTTGCCCGGTCAAATCCTTCACCATTGTCGGTGATATTGCGCAGACGAGCTCGTCCTCGGGAGCCGGATCCTGGCAGCAGGCGCTGGCGCCGTTCGTGGGGGAGCGCTGGCAGCTGGAGGAGCTAACGGTGAATTACCGGACGCCGTCGCAGATTGCCGAAGCGGCGGTGCGGATGGCGAACGCCGCCGGTCAGCGGGTATCCGCGCCCAAAGCCGTGCGCGAGGGGCTGTGGGATCCGGTGATCGACCGCGTCACGGCGGACGCGCTGCTGTCGAAGCTTGTCGAAGTCGTACCGGCGGAAATGGCCGCGATCGACGGCGGCCTGCTGGCCGTGATTACCCCGCGCAGCCAGGTCCGGGCTGCGGCCGACGCGCTGCGCTCGGTTTACGGTCGGCGGATCGGGCATGGCGCAGGCTCGATTGAGCAGGACATCGTGGTGATGGACCCGCATGAGGCGAAAGGGCTGGAGTTCGACGGCGTCATTATCGTCGAGCCGTCGGCTCTCCTTTCGGGCAACGCCGGGAGAGTGGGAGACCTGTACGTCTCGATGACCAGGCCTACGCAGCGGCTGCGGCTGATTACCTCAACGGCGCTTCCGGCGGGGATCGAGGGCTGAGCGCCGCCACGGTGCGGAACGAAAGCGGGCCAACCGCCGTCGGGCTGGTAATTTTGAACTGTGTCAGAACCAACAGCTATCGCAGCCCAGCGCAATGATCCGACTTTTGCCAACATTTGGCAGGAACTCAAATGGCGCGGCCTGATCCAGGTCTCCACCGATGAGGGAGAGCTGGAGAAACTCCTCTCCGGCGCCCCGGTGACGTATTACTGCGGCTTCGACCCGACTGCACCAAGCCTGCACCTGGGCAATCTGGTGCAGCTGCTGACTATGCGGCGTTTGCAGTTAGCAGGTCACAAGCCGCTCGGCCTTGTCGGCGGGTCCACCGGACTGGTGGGGGATCCGCGGCCCACGGCGGAACGGACCATGAACACTAAGGAAACGGTGGCCCAGTGGGTTGATTCGCTGCGGGCGCAGATCCAGCGGTTCCTGAGTTTCGAGGGAGAGAACGCCGCACGGCTGGTCAACAATCTGGACTGGACCGCGCCGATGAGCGCCATCGATTTTCTCCGGGACATCGGCAAGTATTACCGCGTGGGCACCATGATCAAAAAGGATATTGTCGCCTCGCGGCTGAACTCCGAGGACGGGATCAGCTACGCGGAATTCAGCTATCAGGTGCTGCAGGGGCTGGATTTCCTGGAGCTTTTCCGCAGTTACGGGTGCGTGCTCCAACAGGGCGGCTCGGATCAGTGGGGCAACCTGACCAGCGGTACGGATCTGATCCGCAAGGTGGAGGGTAGAAGTGCGCATGCCATCGGCACACCGCTGATCACCAATTCGGACGGAACCAAGTTCGGCAAGAGCGAGGGCAATGCGATCTGGCTGGATGGAGGAATGTGCAGCCCGTACGAGATGTACCAGTTCTGGCTCAATACCTCGGATGCAGATGTTGTAGAACGGCTGAAGGTGTTTACCTTCCTGAGCCGGGCGGACATTGAAGAATTCGCTGCGGCCGTTGCGCAGCGGCCCCATCTGCGGGAGGCGCAGCGCAAGCTGGCCTACGACGTTACCTCCCTGGTGCACGGAGCCGATGCCGCGGATAAGGTTATTGCTGCCTCCGCAGCACTCTTCGGGCAGGGGGATTTGGCGGGGCTGGACATGGCCACGCTCATTGCGGCGACTAAAGAGCTCCCCCGGGGGACGGTGGAAAGCGATGGCCTGGGCATTATTAATTTGCTGGTGCTGTCCGGACTGTCCGCGAGCAACTCAGCTGCCAGACGGACAGTGGCCGAAGGCGGTGCCTATGTCAATAACACGAAGATCACCGATCCGGATGCCGTGATCCCCAGCGAGGACCTCCTGCACGGCAGATACCTGCTGATGCGCCGCGGGAAGCGGACGCTGGCCGTGGTGGAAGTCCGCGTCGACTAGCGCCGGGGTTGGACGCCGGCCTCAGCCTGGGGACCGGCACAAGCGATGGATTTGCACCTTCCGCGCCGCGCGTGTAGTGTCTTCTAAGTCGCCCGCTGAGGAGCGGAGGTAGTCGTTTGAAAGATGACGGACTACTTCGCTGGAGCGGGGACAAAAAACTCCTACTAAATGCGGCTGCGGGTTCGTGCGTGCTTTTTGAGCAACGCAGAATGAACAGCAAATTTAGCGCGGAAAAATGTCAAATCCGGAAAAACCGCGGATTTGACAAAAGAAAAAGAATTGAAATATGGTTTAGATGTTGCAGCAAGGAAATGCAGTCCGAATAATGAATCGATTTTATATTGGTTTAGGATTGAGAAGTACTTGAATGCGTCTGTTGTTTGAGAACTCAATAGTGTGCCAAGTTTTGTCGATACCGATTTTTTTATTGGTTGAGATTGTTGTTGTTTGCCGCGTTTGTGGTGGGTAACAATTTTTTTGGCTGGTTTCGAATTTAGTGCTGCTGTCATGACCCTTTTTCCGGGTGTGGTGGTGGTGTCTGTGATTTACATCAACGGAGAGTTTGATCCTGGCTCAGGA
>NZ_JADNYM010000009.1 GCF_015708085.1 Arthrobacter terrae
CCACCGCGACCGGGTCCAGGACCGCCGGGGCCTCCTCACACACCACCGCAGCCAACAACGTCCGGGACCGGGCCTGGCCATGCCACAGGCCCCTCTCCACCACGTCCTTCACCGGACCCCACACCAGGTCCAGCACCACCGCACCACCACGACCGTGCCCGGACCTGCGTTTTTGCAGCTGCCCACGCCGCCTGACCAGCGCAACCCTGCGCCCGCCACCGGGAGCCGCCACGTCACCCGAGGCCGGCCCGCGCCCCGCAGCCGGGCCGCGCCCCACCGGCCGGGCATGGTCGGGAGCCTTGAGGAATTCCTCAAGAAGCGCCTCAAAACCCTGACCGGTTCCCATACCTTAAGTTTATCCTAATCCGTGGTATCAGACCATAGTTCTATCGAACATATCTTCCACTATTCCCTGCATTGGAACGCGCTCCTGGAACCGCTTCCGACGTCGGGACATCTGCGGAATCTGCCTCGTCCTTTATCCTTTATTAAGATGATTACCAGACGAGACGCTGCCCTTGCCCTTGATATCCCGCTAGAGATGGCATACAAACATGGCATACCGGCCCGGATGGCCGAGACCGAATTCACCGAGATCCGGGACAACCCCCCGGCGTGGTTGGTTCAGTCACGCGCCAACCGGACGGGTAAGAGACCGGTCTGGGTCCACTTGCGCTGCTACATCTGCGACTACACTGAGGCTGCTCGTCCAAAAAAGTGGTGGCCGGATTTCAGCTACGTCATTTGTGCCGACCACGAGATCGGCGAGCTGCCGGGTCCGGACGCCGGCTCCCGGCGCAGCGAATTCGATGGTGTGGGCAGTCGCTTCATTGGCATCCTCGATGAGCCAATAGCACCGTCCTGATCGGATCCGGACAGGGTGGGGAGACGTTTCCCCGTACCGGGCTAAAGGCTTGAGCTCAGCGCAGAATCAGTGCAGAAGGCGGGCCGCCAAGCGCTGTTCACTGGCCACAGCATCCGGCCCTTCTCCGGCGGCGGTAGAGACAATGTAGGCAGATTTGCCGGGAACTTCGGTGACCACGTCGATCAGCTCCGTGCCCCGGTACACCAGGCCAACGCCGTCGTCGGTGCAGTGCGTAACTCCCAACGTTCCGTCGGCCACTAATCGATGCACCAGCAATCTCCGGCCGGGCTCCGAGTCGTAATGCACGCCGTTGCCGTATGGCAATAGTCCAAGACCGTTGGTCACCGCCCGGAGTTCCGGGCCAAAGGAATCCGTCGTTCCGCCGTCGAACCAGCAGATCGACCCCGCAGACACGCCGGCCAAGACCACCCCTGCCTGCCAAACCCTGCGGAAGATATGGTCCAGACCGTGCACGCGCCATACGGCCAGCAGATTGGCGACGGATCCACCGTTCACCCAGACGACGTCCTGCGCCAGGAGATGCGCCTCCAGCTCAGCGGCATCGCCGAGGTTGGGCATTGGAAAGAGATTTAAATGCTTCAGCTCGAAGCCGGCAACGCGCGCCGCTTCACTAATGTCATTATTGAACCAGCGTTGGTCACCGCTGGCCGTCCCCAGATGCGTGATCCGTGGTGCCCTTGCGCTGACACCGGAAAGTTCGACGGCGTGATGTACCAGTGCGTTGAATTCCAACGCGGTCCGGACGCCCGGCTTATACCCACCGGAGGTTGCCAAAATTGTGGGCTGATCTGCACTCATGAGGTGCCCTTCTGTCGACAGTTGCACGGCGGAAACACACTGTGCTGTTATTTCCATTATCGTAAGTAGTACCGAGCTTTCGGACGAAGCGACGTGGTACCCACTCCCGGGTCGCCGCAGAGGTGCGGCAAAGCCGCATTCCTCGTCTGATTCCTCCACATGGATTTTGGACACCGATTTTTCCAGACCTGTTTTTTTGACGCCGTTTTCCGCTACCGCAGCGCCTGCGGCGCCGTACGACCCCCGCCCCGCAGGGGTCAGGGCCAGCACAGACTTCCAGCCGCTAACGCGGCGCTTTTCGACGAAAGTGAACCACTATGAACCTGCCCCACCAGCTCCCTGTCGCCCCGCCTGCACTACCAAATGGAGCCATGCGAGTCATGAACCTTGGCGGACTTGGCGAAGTCGGCCGCAACATGACGGTCTTTGAGTTCGCCGGCAAGCTACTCGTGGTGGACTGCGGCGTACTCTTCCCGGAAGAACACCAGCCCGGCATCGACGTCATCCTGCCGGACTTCAGCTCCATTCGCGACAGGCTCCAGGATGTTGTTGCCATCGTTCTCACGCACGGGCATGAGGACCACATTGGCGGCGTGCCGTACCTGTTGCGCGAACGACGCGATATTCCCGTTATCGGATCCAAGCTGACGCTGGCCTTTATCAAGGCCAAGCTCAAGGAACACGGCATTAGCCCCCGCACGGTTCAGGTGGCGGAAGGGCAGAGCAAAAAATTCGGCCCCTTTGACCTCGAGTTCTTCGCGGTCAACCATTCAATCCCGGACGGTCTGGCAGTCGCCGTCAAGACCGGTGCCGGAACGGCGCTGCATACCGGCGACTTCAAGATGGATCAGTTCCCGCTGGATCAGCGCATTACCGACCTGGCCGGCTTTGCCCGACTCGGCGCCGAGGGCGTTGACCTATTCCTGACGGACTCCACTAATGCCGAGGTTCCCGGGTTTACCACGTCTGAGGAGGATCTGGCCCCGGCTATTGACACCGTGTTCCGGACAGCCCCGCGCCGGATTATCGTTTCCAGCTTCGCCAGCCACGTCCACCGGATCCAGCAGGTCATGGACGCGGCCCATCGGCACGGACGAAAAGTTGCCTTTGTCGGCCGTTCCATGGTCCGCAATATGGGCATTGCCCGTGAACTCGGTTACCTGACGGTCCCGCGCGGCACGCTGGTGGACTTCAAGGCGCTGTCCAACCTGCCGGACAAGAAAGTGGTGCTGATCTGCACTGGTTCGCAGGGCGAGCCGATGGCCGCGCTGTCCCGGATCGCGAACCGCGACCACATGATCGAGATCGGTGAGGGTGACACTGTTCTGCTTGCCAGCTCTCTCATCCCCGGCAATGAGAACGCCATTTACCGTGTCATAAACTCGCTCACCCGGCTGGGCGCCAACGTCGTCCATAAGGGCAATGCCAAGGTTCACGTCTCCGGACACGCCAGCGCCGGGGAGCTCGTGTACTGCTACAACATCGTCAAGCCCAAGAACGTGATGCCGGTACACGGCGAGTTCCGGCACCTGAAAGCCAACGCGAAGCTGGCGATGCGCACCGGTCTGGAAGCAAGCCAGGTGGCCATCGCTGACAATGGCGACGCCGTCGACCTGCACAACGGCAAGATCAGCATCACCGGCAGCGTTCCGGTCGGTTACGTGTTTGTGGACGGACAGACGGTTGGCGGTGCCACCGAAGAATCGCTGGAGGACCGGCGCAAGCTGGCCGAGGAAGGGCTCATCACCGTCCTGGCCATCGTTGACCCGGAAACGTCCGCGCTGGCAGAGGATCCGGAATTCTTCGTTCGCGGCTTTGTGCATAAACCCGCCGATTTTTCTCCCGCCGTGCAAGCCATTGAAAAGGCCCTCGGTTCGGCTCCTCGCTCGCATTCGAGTGAGCAGCTTGAAGCCTTGATTGAAAATACCGTGAGCCGCTGGATGCACAAGACCTACCGGCGCAGCCCGCTTGTGACTGCCATTATCGTCGACGCATAAGCACCGCTGCCGGTTACTGTCGGTCTTGGCGCACGTTGGTGCACCTTGGGGCGCGATGCTTCCCGGCACAGTTCTGGCTGCTCCGCCCGTTTCGCGGGTCGGGTTACGCGGGGCTGACCCGAGCCCGTCCGGCACCGGCAAAAAAGCCGGCCCTTCGTTTCACACTTGGGGGGTGCGTGAAACGAAGGGCCAGCACATCAAGCATACCCACAAATCCCCTGGCGCAAACTCCTTTTAGCTAAAATATTGGATAACCAATTTTATTTCCGTCGAAAGTGGGAAGACCCCATGTCAGTGCCGGCCAAGGCGTTCACCCAGTGGCTCCATTCGGTGGCGCCTGGCACTAGCACAGCCGCCGTTTCCAGACTCTCGGGGATTAAGCGATCCACCCTTGCCCAGCAGTTGGTCCGAGGGAAAGTCGCTGTCGTCACCGTCGTCAGCATCAGCCGCGCCTTCGATATCGACGCCGTTGCCGCCCTGTCCGGTTTTGACAAATACTATGATCTGGCAAGTGGGCTGCTGCCGCCAACCGAAGCCGAGCTGGTCAGCCAGATTTCCGATGTTGACCTGCTCCGCGAGATCGTGGCCCGGAATGCGATCGTAGATCCGCCCGAGCCGGCCGGCAAACACATCCTGACACCAATGCCACACAAGACGTCCGTCCGCAGCTGGATCGATGCCATTGACGTCCCCGGTCTTAGGCATACAATCTCCCGGGACCTGCAAATGGCGCCGCAGAACCTTTCCGCGCAGCTAAGTGCCAATCGGCTCGCACCCGAGGTCGCTGTGCAGGTTGCCCGGATTGCCGGCGTCGGGCTCACCGGTGGTTTGGTTGTCACCGGTGTTCTTACTCCCAAGGAAGGCGGCTGGCCCGAGGATGCGCGCGGGAAAGCGCTGCGCGCGCTGGGAGACACAGACCTCGTCACGCTAGCGGCAGCACGGCTTGACGCACTCGGAAAAGCGCTGCGGCGGACCGATCAGGACAATGAACAGACAAATGCACTGTGGGAGAATCTCGGATGATTGCTGTACTACAGTGGGTCGCACTGGGCGCGTGCCTGTTTTGCGCGGCATGGCGTGTCCCGGCGACCCTCCGGGGCCGGAACACCGGGCTTTTCTGGGCATTCGTGCTGCTGTCGGTCGCTGTTGGGCTGAGTCTTCCGGAAATCTATCTGGTGGTGGATGCCGGGCTTGGCGGACGCAATATCGCCAATCTCGCCATCCGCTTCGCGTTGTACGCGATTTTTTACATACTTGCCGTGAAGTTTGCGGCCGCATACCGTTCCGCCAGCAGTGCCCGGCTCATCCGCGGGCCCGTCGGAATCTCGTTGCTGGCGCTGATCAGCGTCGCCACGTTGGTGCTGTTTTTACTCAGCGATCTGCCGAGCACCAGCGTTGGTCTGCAAAGCTACAGCAATCAGCCGTCCGTGCAGGCCTATGGTCTTCTCGGACGGCTATATCCGGCGTACGCCGCGGCTTGCCTGATCCGCCCCACTGCGTTGGCAGCAGTGTCTGCGGGCGCTGCCGGGCGCAAAACGGCCGCCACCGCTGCAGGCCTGATCTGCTCAGCCTTCATCATGGTCCTGCTCTTAACGGCGATGCAGATCGCCGCGGCTGCGGTTCCGCTGGTCTCGCAGCTAATTGCGCTGCTCTCCTACACGGCCATCGTCTGCATGGCGCTTGGTCTTTCCTTTACTTGGATATCGCTGCGGATGGAACAGCGCCGAAAATCCCAGGGGGCCAGGGCAGGCGGGCAACTGCATGGCTGGCACGACGCAACGTGACAAAGATAACTTTACGATGCGCACATTTTCATTACAACATGCAATAATCATGAATATGTGAACAGCCGACGGTTTGGCCGGAAGCATGGGGACTTGGGGGGTGAGTGGTGGAGGGCTTGGTCCTTCCACCACTCAGCCATTTAACCTACGGCGATTCCGCCCGCTCAGATCGTCCCCGCGGCCAGAAGAAAGCCGACGGGCCACCTGCGGCTCAGCTGAGAACGCTCAGCGTCAGGTCGAGGGCATTAAGCAGCAGGGCGAGGATGGACGTTCCGAGACCCGCAACCAGCAGAAGACCAGGTTGGGCCAGTCCAATCACGACGCGGCGCAGCTCCGGCCGGTCCTGCAGGAACTTCTCCGGCACCTTTGAATGCGCAGGTGCCTGCCGCCATCCGCGTAACCGGCCCAGGAACCACGCGCAACGGATGATGAGCGCCAGCCAGAGCACGCTCACCACCAGCGGGAACGCTGCCAGCAGCAATTGGAACCCGTAACCGGTGACCTGCCGTTCGTCAGCGGCGGACAGCGACTGGATCGTCGTGGAGATGGAGGCGCTGAGCACTACCGAAAATGCCCAAATCACGAATGCCAGCACCAAGCCAAGGAAACGCACGAAGAAGTGGCTAAGCACCGATTCTGAGGTTGGTTTGAGGTGCCTGCGGGGCGTAGCGTGCAGCACAGTGACGGTTGCCAGGAGCGTTGGTAAGGCCGCCAGTCCCACCAGCAGATACCATATCCATCCCGCTAGTTCGGCAAACTCGTCCACGACGATCAGAACGGCCCATGATCCGGTCCAGATCCAGCCGGTCCGCAGCGGGCTTCGGACCAGCCAGCCGGGCAGCCAGCCGTCAGGGGCGGTGGTGTTCGACGGCGGCACTCCCCGATTCAACCAGCTCGCCGCCGGTCGGTTCGCGGATGCAGGCCCCGACGATCGGACGGTCAAACTATCGGATTCCGCTCTCCCGGTGGCAGCGCCTCCGGTCCGCCGTCGTCCGTGCCCGCCGCCGTGGCCCGCTGCACCGTCGTCATCCACGCCGTCGTCGCCCGCTGCACCGCCGTCATCCGCCCCGCCGTGGCCCGCAGCACCGCCGTCAACAGCACGCTCGCTCACAGCATGGTCCTCGTTCATAGCCCTACTGTAGCGAGCCTTACACCATGGAGCTCGCCCCCGGTTTTAGTCCATGAAGCCTGCTGCGCCCCGCTACCACCGGATTCGCGCAAAGTCCGCCCGCAGCCGCGCACCCCGGCCAGGATTCAGCGCCTCAAGCCAAGCAATCCGTCCCAGCAAATGAGCCCTGAAGTCACCATGTCCGTCACGGTTTTGACCGGCCGGACCATGGACGACGCAGTTGTGCAGCACCGCCTTCAACCGATCAAACTCCGACCGGGCCACATTGGTCCGCTCATTGACCACAATGCCCGTGACCACCTGCCGCACGCCCGCGGCACGGACGCGTGACTTGCGTGGGTTCAGTGCGTGCCCCTCCTCCCCCACGATCCGTGCTGCTCCGCGGACAAAGGCATCCGCCCGGCCGGCCAGCTCCTTGCCGCCGCTGAAGGTCAGATCGTCCGCATAACGCGTGTAGACCGCACCCGCTACCGACGCCCAACCGGACAGCCGTGAATCCAGCCGGCGCACGGCCAGGTTCGCAAGCATGGGTGACGTTGGCGCGCCCTGCGGCAAGTGCGGCAGGGAAAGGGCCTGCCGCAGCGCAAACCGTTCGTCCACAGCACCGCCGGGCGGCATCCGGGAGAGCACCCGCGGCGGCACCACATGCGAGCAAAGCCCTGTCAGGAGGTGCGCCACGCTTTCCGAGTAACCGGCCTGCCGGAGAATCCCGAAGACTTTGCCGGCCGTAACGCGGGCGAAAAATGCCGTGAGGTCCAGCGCGATCACCATCTGGGCTCCGGTATGCAGACGCGCGCCGGTGACAGCGCTGCGTCCCGAAACGAACCCGTGCGCGGCGTCATGCAGCGGGACGGGCGCAAGGATCGAGCGCAGTACGGTTCGCTGCAGGGACCGCAGCCGGGGTGCGGGGATCTCCAACAAGCGCGGCGTTCGGCCGGAGCGGGTGCGCCAAACATAGCGGTAGTGCTGCAGCCGCGGTTCGGCCCGTCCGTTCCAGTGCTTCACGTCCGCGAACCAGTCGAGTTCTCCGGACGTCAGTTCCAGCAGGTCCGCAAGGTCCCCGGCGCTTGAGATGCGCGGGATCGGGAACGGCGTTTGGCGGGCCTGCCCCGGCGCCAGCACGTAACGGGCAATCCGGATCGGTACCCGCTGCCGGGCAGCCCGGTCAACCGCGTTAATGAAAGCCGGGCAGCCCTCGACGACGGCGGCGAGTTCCCGCACGGCGTCAACCGGTGGCCGGGGGTACCAACCCAAAACCTGCGCCGCCAGTGAGGGTAACCAGCGTCGCCGGACTCCCAACAGTTCGGTACCGGACTGGACCAGACCCGCCTTCGTCCATTCCCCGGCGGCAAGAAAGGCGAACGCCACAGCAGTGGCAACGCCCGAGGTTGTGGGGTGTGGGGTCCGGGCGAGCACCCTGGTTCCCTCGGATTGGATCCGGCGCGGCGCGTGCATCATGAATCCGCCCGAATCGTCACCAAGGCACGTGTGCGGTGGCTGATGGATGACCCGTCTATCTGTGCGGGCGCGCAGCTGCGCGGAGCGCAGTCTGGCGCCTGCGGCGCTTGCTTCAGGTAATTCTGCGTGCCCCAGGGTAGCCCCGGAGAGGACGGTATACGAAGTACACCACCCGCCTCATCCGTCAGCCACCGCACGGGCCCACGCTAGCCGATCGCCGGCATCAACGCCAGCATCGCTTTCGGGTCACCGCGGTTGGTAACACTTCGAAGGCCCTTGATTCAGGAGCCTTCCTCTGCGTCCGCCCTGACGCCATTGGGCGTGCTTTTGCGGCCGACAAGGGCCGGATAGGCCAGCCAGAGGAGCCCGACGACGATCAGCAGTACCAGCAGCACGGTGATGCCCGCTGCCCTGCCCACCACCACATCGAAAACCAGGGACGCTGTCCCGGCCGCAAGCACAGCAGCTCCGATCAAGGCAATCCGCACTATCACCGCGCTCCTTTCGACAATTTCATGCTTGAGCCGTTGCCGGAAGAGAGTCCGGTGAAGCCCGATGGGCGTCAGCAGCAGGACAGTTAGTACGGCAGCGAGGATCACCAGGATCAGGTAAACAATGCGCTGAATATCATCGAGCTGGCCGAACCTCTGCTGGAACGGAAGTGTGAATAGGAACCCGGCCAGGATCTGGGTTCCCGTCTCCATCACCCGCATTTCCTGCAGAAGCTCGCTCCAATTCCGGTCGGCCTGCTGCTCACGGGTTTCCTGTCGCTCCGGATCGATAATGTGATCTCCGTCGGCGCTCTTCATGGATTCCTCTCCCGCGGTAATCATGCGTTCCACCGTACCGCGACGGTACCCACGCCACGGACGGCACCGGCAAACGCAACGCTTCCGCCTGACGCTTTCAGCTCGTTCACCGGGGAAATCAGCCAGATTCATTTGGCCACCGCGATGCCCAACAACAAACCGACCCGGCGGGATGAGGCGGACCCGGCGAAACGCGCCGTTCACCGTCGTCGCGGAATCGGCCGTTGTTACACCGAGCCCGTTCTCTCCGATCCGGGCCAGGGACATGACCGCCGAGGAGGGTGTCCGCCGCATCTGTACTGGCTAGGACGGGGAGCCGTCCGGTTTGTCCGCGAGGATCTGGTACTGGGGATTGATCATCTGCGCCGGCTCTTTCTCTGATTGCTGCCGTACCTTCCCGCTAACCCGCAAGGCCATGCCCGGCATCATCGGCTGTGCCAGCGGTCCGTGAAACTGGAGGATAAGTTCGCCGCTTTGGTCGTGATGGTGGCACGATATCTGGTGCGCGGACTGCTTCCGGTCGTCTCCATGCTGAGCACGCGTCCCTCGACTGTTGCGCGCTGGCCGGGAATAAGGGCTTCGATAGGGATCGCGGCGGGTGCCCGCTCATGGCTCTCCTGCCCGTTTTCGACTCTGTCCTCCTCACCAGCCATGCGTTCCCTGAGCCGCTCGACCTTGCGCGTGATGCGTTCCTCAGGCAATTCGGGGAAAGTCTGCCGGATCTGTGCCTGCACATCGAATGGAACAATCGTCGCAACGGCGTGCGGTATGCGGCTGACCACCCGCGCGATCCGGTCCGCGGTCCGATCATGCAGCAACCGTCCCAGGAACGGTGCGTAGCTGCGCCGCGGCAGGAGCACGGTGACGCCGGTGTTCTCCTCCTCAAGTGCCTGGACCACCAGCCTTTGGGCGGCGTGGGTGATCCGCCGGTCCGGGCAGTCGATTATCTCCAGCTTCGCCTTGATGCCGAAATGTTCCCAGCGTTGGCGAAGCCGCTGAGCATAAACGTCGTCGATCATGAAATGCACGGCAGTCAGCTCCGAAGCGCGGAGCCCGCGGGCGTACCGGAGCGCCTCCAGCACGGCCAGATCTATTGAGCCAACCATCAGGAAGACCTTGCGGTGAGCGTACTGGGATTCCAACGGGGCGCTATGGCGGAGCTTTTCCAGCACGGAGGCCTCGGCCCGGTACTCGCAGTTAAGGCGCATCAGGATATAAACAAGGACCGGGAAAGCGACAACGACGAGCCAGGCACCCTCGGTAAACTTGGCCACCGCGAAGATGCCGACGACGATGGTCGCGAGGATGCCAGCGCCCAGGTTGATCGCCAGCGGCCATTGCCAACCGGGCTCGCGCGCGCCCAGATGATGTTTTGTCATCCCGTAACCGGCCATCACAAACCCGGTGAACACACCGATCGCATAAAACGGGACCAGAGCATTCACCGACCCGCCGGTGACCACCAGGAGCAGCACAGAGACCACCGTGAGCACGATGATGCCGTTGGAGAAGACCAGCCGGTGCCCGCGCTTGGTCAGTTGACGGGGAAGTAATCGGTCCTCTGCGACGAAACTCGCGAGGAAGGGAAAACCATTGAAGCTGGTGTTCGCGCCGGTGTAAAGAATCGCCGCTGACGCGATCTGCACCAGATAGAAGAGCACGTTGCCGATCGTGCCGGTGCCAAAGACCGCGCGGGCCTCCTCGGAGAGCACCGAGGGATAGCCGGCCTGAAATGGGGTGGCATGTGTGACGAACGCCAGATACGACACTCCGGCGACCAGGAACCCTAGAATGCATGCCATGGCGGTCAGCACTTTGCGCCCCTTTCCGCCCTGCCGGTTCCCGCAGCGCGCTGACCGTATTGGAAATGGCTTCTACCCCCGTCAAAGAGGAACCGCCATTGGCGAAGGCGCGCAGCACGATCAGGATGCTCGCCCCCATCACCAGCCCGTCGCCCTGACGCACCTCAACAGCGCCGGCCAGGTGCCCGGCGTCGTACTGCGGCAGACCGCCAAAGAACAGCTGGCGCAGCACGCCGACGACGATCATGGCGCCGATCATGATCGAGAAGAAATAGGTGGGCACCGCGAAGGGCGTACCAGCCTCGCGCAGACCGCGGAGATTGACGTAGCACATCAGCAGGACGACGGCGATGGTGATTTCCAGGCTGTAGGGACCCAGCGGCCGGATGGCGGACACGACCGCGACGGTGCCGGCAGCCGCCTGGACCGCGACCGTCACGACGTAGTCGATGAGCAGGGCGGCCGCCGCGACCTGCGCCACCTTGGGGCCGAAATTCTCTCGTGCCACGACGTAGGATCCACCGGCCTGGGTGTAGACCGTCAGGACCTGCCGGTAGGAGGCCGCCACCAAAACCAGGATCAACAAAATAACGCCCGTGATCGGCAGGACCAGGGCGAAGGCGGCCAAGCCCGCATACGGGAGCAGCTCCAGGAGGATTTCCTCGGTACCGTACGCCGAGGAGGAAATGGCATCGGGGGAAAGCACACCCAGGGCCACCGGATTGCTCAGCTTCTCCGACTTCAGCTGCGCGGTGATCAGCGGCTTACCCAAAAATACGCGCTTGAGCACGCAACCTACGGTCTCGGGCACGCCGCCCGGACGGACCCGGTCCTGCTGCGCAGACACGGCGAAGCCTCCCGGCACTGCCGGGTGGGTGCGCGGTTTTTTAGGATTCCGGCCCGGGTGGCGCCAGCGCACTGCCCTTTAGCAGCCAGCACGCGCTGCTGCCGAGTTTCGTGGTGAACGGCGCGCAGATCCTGCCTGCGGCTATCCGGATCGCGCCGGAACACCAGGCAGGAGGGTGTTCCGCTCTTGCGGCGGCGTTCATCGACGCTGGCGATGATTTATCGTAGATCCGAGTCAGCACTTTTGCCAGAAAAGAACAGCAGGTCAGCGGCGATATGCCGCTGACCTGCTGTTCTATGGTGGAGATGGGGGGAATTGAACCCCCGTCCGATGTTGTGTTGTCAGGTCTTCTCCGGGCGCAGTTTGCGTCGGTTTTTCTCAGCCCCAGCTATCCTGCAAACGAGTAGCTGCCAGGCTCAGTTACATAAGTGTCCCCTATGCCCCTGTAACAAAGGCGTAGAGCAGTGGCCCTCTAAATGACGCCAGGATCCGGGGCGAGAGCAGACCCGGTCTGACGGACTGTCTTACTGCTTAGGCAGCAAGAGCGAAGTCAGTGCGCGATGTTTTGGCACTTATTGGTTTACAGAGAGCGTTTACGAGATAACCCTGTATCCTCGGCCCGCTTCACCTGTCGCGACGAACACCGTCGAAACCAGTCATCCCCATATTGTTTTATCAAAGTCCAGCGGTCCCCAAACGTTCAGGAACCACCGGGGTACTTAGTCTAACGCACTTGCGTCGAGTTGTATTCCGAGCGTGTCAGGCTGCGTTCCTCAGCCGGCAGACAGCAGGCCGCTTTCGGCTTTTACCTCAAGGACTTTCAGGGCCGCAGCGTCGACGACGGCGGCGAAGGCCTGGTCCGCCGCCTGCCGGGCCAGGATCCCTTGAGACAACTGCGGCAGGATGTTCTGGTTGGTGCACAGCGCCATGGTCCCGCCGGCGGCGATAAAGTCCGCCGCCCGGTCCGACGGCGCCGCAAAGGAGAGCTGGACGGCGTCGCAGATGTCGTCGGAGACGATGATGCCGGTGAATCCGAGGTCGTCACGGACCATGCCGCGCATGATGATGGAGGAAAACGGCGCAATTTCTCCGGGGTCTATCGACGGGTAGGACGCGTTGGAGATCATCATCCAGCGCACACCGGCGCGCACCGCATCGCGGAAGGGCGCAATGAACGGGCCGTTGCGCACCGTAATGCCATCCGTGACACCGCTGGTGGTATCCGTATTGGCGCTCACCCTCCCCAATCCGGGAAAGTGTTTGACGGCCGGCGCCACGCCCGCGTCTGCCATACCTTGGGCAAAGGCGACGCCGTGCGCCGAAACATCCGCCGGGGTGTAGCCGTACTCGCGGCCGAAGTGTCCGATCGGAGCGTTCGCCGGCGCAAAATCCGCGCCGGGAACGGTATCGAGCGACGGCGCAAAGTTCACATTGACGCCTGCGTGGGCCAGCTCATTTCCCCAAAGTTTTGCGTCCGCGCGTAATTGGCCCGGATCAAGGGCACCCTGAACAACCGCCGCGGGAATATCCGAAAAACCAGGTCCATTCATAATCTGGACCATGCCGCCTTCCTGGTCCGTCGCGATGAATTGGCGAACGCCCGCGGTGCCTGGCGCGGACACTTGGGCCTGCAGGGAGGCCACGACGCCGGCGACCACGTCCGTTCCGGCGTAGCTGCGTCCCTTCAGGAAGACGTTCCCCACATGGTCCTCGTTAAGCGCGGCAAGAGTCGCAGCATCCGGTCCGCTCACCGGCGAGCCCACCATGAGCACCTGCCCAACCCGCTGCTCGGGGGTCAGCGTGGCGAGCGTTCGCTGTGCTTCCTGAACCGGCGACGGCACGGGAGGGGGCGACGGAACGGAAGAGGGCGACGGCGGCTGGCTTGGCACCGTCGTCGTCTGCCCTGGCGCCGTAGTCGTCTGCCCTGGCGCCGTCGTCGTCTGCCCTGGCGTTGGAGCGGGTGCAGTTGAATCGCGTTCCGTTGGAGCCGCTGTCGTCGGCCCGGGCGAGGCGGCATTGACCGCGAAGATAATCCCCAGCACAACGGCGAGGCCGGCAACCACGCCCAGCCACCACCGGCGGCTCATTTCTTTAGCCATACCGGTTCACGAGCCATACCGGGTCACGAGCCATGCCTGAACAGGTGCGCTTCGTTGAGAGCATCCATCTCGTCATCGCTCATCTCGTCCAACACCTTGCTTTCGCCCTTGTCGGTCTGGGAAAACCTGACAAAGAGCAAGATGATGATCGGCAGATCGGCGGCCTCGCAGATAAACCAGAGCCAGTCGCCCGCCAGCTGCTGATCCCGCAGTGGGTTGGGAAACCAGGCCGGACGCGCCCCGGACACTGCCGCGGCGCCGTCGAGCACTGCGTTGTTGAGCCGCAGCAGAATGCCGGGAATGGCGTCGGCCAGCAACTCGATGAAGGCGAAGACAAACTGCAGCATCAGCAGCGACGTGGTGGTCCGGGTGCCGGCCTCGGTGATGGGCAGCACCAGCAACAGACCCAGCAGCGGGATGCCTACGGTCAGCAAACCCTCCATGGGCGCACTGAGCCTGGCAAAACCGGCCAGCGGCGTGAGCATGGCCGAGAACAGCAGCAGGCCCACCAGCGGCGCAACCGCGGCGTTGCCGAAGAACTTCATCGGCCACCGTCCCGCTGTGCTTAGACCACGGCGCAGACCGGGACTGGTAATGGCCGCCTGCGCCAGCCCTAGCGGCAGGCCGAGTGCGAGCAGAATTGGCACTACAAACAACAACAGCGCTAAACGTACGGAAAAGGCCCAGCGCAGGTCGGTGGAATACGCTCCCAGGAAACCGAAGGAAATGAATGAATACGTCCCCAGGCCCAATAGATAGAAGCTGAGCACCCGCCACACGGGCCAGCGGGTTCCGGCAGTCCGCACCCGCGCCAAACCGAAGGCGTAAAGGCCTCCGGCTGCCAGGACGAGGGCCAGCGCCCATGGATCCATCGCCCAGGTTCCGAAGAATTGCTGCAGTCCGGGCATCTAGCTGCGGTTCTTCTCCCGCATGGCGCGCAGCGCCTCACGATTGTCCTGCTTTTCGCGCAACGACTGGCGCTTGTCGTAGTCCTTCTTGCCCTTCGCAATGGCAATTTCGACTTTTGCCCGGCCGTCCAGGAAATACAGCTGCAGCGGCACAATGGTGAAGCCAGACTCCCGGGTCTTGTGGCTGATTTTTTCCAGTTCTTCGCGGTGCAACAAGAGCTTGCGGCGCCGGCGGGCGGAGTGATTGGTCCAGCTGCCATTGAGATATTCCGGAATATAGACGGACTCCAGCCACAATTCTTCGTTGTAGAGGGTGGCGAATCCGTCCACCAGCGAGGCGCGCCCCTCGCGCAGCGACTTGACCTCGGTTCCCATCAGGACCAACCCGGCCTCGAAGGTGTCCATGACGTGGTAATCGTGCTGGGCCTTACGGTTGGTGGCCACCACCTTGCGGCCACTTTCTTTCGGCACGGCATTACTCCTTGGACGTCATAGCGGTTTGAACACAGGACTTCCTAGTCTACGCGCATCAACTGTGCCACAGATGCTCGTTAATGCGCCGATACCGGCATCTGCGGCACAATCGATGGGTTGTCCGGTTTGTTAGCCCAACAGCGGCATGGGATCCACCGGGCTGCCGTTGAGCCATGTTTCAAAATGGGCGTGGCAACCGGTGGAGTTTCCCGTGCTGCCGGAGTATGCGATCAGGTCTCCCGAATTCACATGCTGCCCGGTCTGTACTGCTACGGAAGAGTTGTGGTAGTAAACCGTGGTCAGGGCATTTCCCTGTATCACCCCGTGGCTGATCATCACCGTAAAGCCACCCCCATATGGGGTCCACCCCGCCGTAGTCACCGTTCCGGCCGCAGGGGCGTAGATGGCAGTACCACAGGGGGCACCGAAATCAATGCCGGTGTGGTCGTAAAACCCTGTCCCATTGAAATCGATCGTGCCCGGCGGGACGGGACGGTGCTTGACGAATCCGGAGGTAATCGCAATATTGGCAGCAAAAGGATGCCGGAGACCGAAGGCGGACGGATTACCCTGCGTCTGCGGCGCTGGGGGCACATAACTATTGTTGCCGGCCGCTGCGGCAGCCGCCGCCTCCGCCGCAACCCGCGCCGCTTCCGCCGCCGCCGCGGCGGCCAGTTCCTGACGCTGCCGTTCCGCGATCTGACCGGCCACTGCATCCTGCTGGGCCTTCACGGCGGCCATCTGCGCCTGGATCTGTGGTTTCTTAGCGGTCAGCTCTGCGTCCAGAGCCGCCGCGTCCGCGACGAGTTTGTCCACCGCAGCCTTCTTGGCCTCGGCCTCGTCCCGGGCTGCCTTCTCAGCGGCCAAAGCAGCATCCGCCTTGCCTTTAAGGTCCGTGATCTCTGCCTCCACCGCCCCGAGCCTGGCCTGCGAGTTGACGTTGGTGGCGTTTTGCTGCGAGAGCTTGTCGAGCATGGAATTCTGGCTCCGCATGGCCTGATCCGCCAGGTCCATCCCGTCCGCGAGGTTGCCCGTTGAACTGGAGCCGAAGAACAAGCTCAAATTGGAGGGCACCCCGCCGGATTTATAGGACTGCGCCGCAATCTGGCCAATCAGCTTCTTGGTATCGGTGAGCTTTTCCTGATCGGACTGGATCTGTCCGGTAATTTTATCTTTGTTCTGCTGCGCCAGGCTGACCCGTGCGGCGAGGGCATCGACGGCGCCGGTGGCAGCACCGACGCGCGTCTGCGCGTCAGAGAGAGCGGCCTGCGCACCAGGAAGCTGGCCGCGGTAGAGGGTGAGGTTGGCAGCGGCCGTGGCGATACCGGCGTCAAGGAATTCCAGCGACGATTCAACATCGTTCGCCTGATTCTGCAGCGCCTTGGCCTGGTCATCAAGGTTGTCCGCCTGCGCTGCGGGGGCCCCGCTCAGCAGCGCCGCCGCCAGCACAGCTACCGTGGCCACGCTGACGGCGCTGGTGCGTCCGCGCATCCCCAGACCCTTGGCCCAGGAACGCGGCATGCTGCCGCCCGGGCGTCCGCGCTCGAACATCTTAGCCATGGGCTGTGTCTCCTCGATGGTCAACTACCTACACCTTCAGATACTTGCGCAGCGTCAGCAGCGAGGAAATGCCCGCCAGCAGTATTCCCAGCACCAGCAGTCCCGGTGTCAGGATCAGGACTTGGTTGGCAGAGATAAACGCTGTGTCTTTGTACTGATCTGCCAGATAATCCTGAATAAAGAACTTAGCGACCGCCCATACCGTGCCGGAGGCCAGCACTGCGCCAATCACCGCGGCGATCACACCTTCCAGCACAAAAGGCAGCTGAATTACCGCCTTGGACGCACCGACCAACCGCATTATCCCTGTTTCCCGCCGTCGGCTGAAGGCCGATAGCCGGATGGTAGTGGCGATTAGTAGGATAGCGCAAATAATCATGAGACCCGCAATCCCCACGGCCACCAGCGAGGCTATGTTCATTACGGAGAAGAGTTTCTCCAGCAGCTGACGCTGATCGATCACCGTTTCCACGCCCGGGGTGGCGGAGAAGGTCTCATTGATGATCTGGTATTTTTCCGGATTGACCATATTTACCCGGAAGGACGCCGGAAGCTGATCCGCGCTGACCGAATCGACGATCGGCGAATTCGCAAACTGCTCTTTGAAGTGCTTGAGCGCATCGGCCTGTGACTCATAGGCCCAACTCGTCACGTAGGGTTTCACCGCCGCAGAATCCAGCAGAGTCTCAATGTTCTTTTTCTGCTCATCGGTGGCGGGCCCGGAGGCGCAGCTGGGAGACGTGGAGGTATCAACGCACAGGAAGACCGCCACCTGGACCTTGTCGTACCAGTAGCCCTTCATCTGGTTGATCTGCATCTGCAGCATTCCGGCTGTACCAACGAACGTCAGTGACACAAAGGTCACCAAAATGACCGAAACCACCATCGAAACATTCCGGCGCAGGCCCCCGCCGATTTCGCCGAGGATAAAGGCGAGTCTCACTTGTGGGCCCCCGCGGAACGTCCGGAGCCGGAGTCAGCAGCCGGAATTATCGGCATCATCGACGTGTACAGGGCCTTCGCCTCGTCGCGGAGCACGACCCCGTTGCGCAGCTCAATGACGCGCTTGCGCATTTCGTTGACGATGTCGTCGTCATGGGTTGCCATCACCACAGTGGTGCCGTTGCGGTTAATCTTGTCCAGCACTTTCATAATCCCCAGTGAGGTGGTGGGATCCAGGTTTCCGGTGGGCTCGTCCGCCAGCAGGATCCCGGGCTTGTTGACGACGGCGCGCGCGATCGCCACGCGCTGCTGCTCGCCTCCGGAGAGTTCGTGCGGCCGGCGGTTTTCTTTGCCTTCAAGCCCAACGGTTTTCAACACCTCAGGCACGGTCTCGCGGATGATTCCGCGGCTTTTGCCGATCACCTGCATCGCAAAAGCCACGTTTGCGAAGACGGTCTTATTGGGCAGCAGCCGGAAATCCTGGAAGACAACGCCAATGCCGCGGCGCAGTTTCGGCACCCGCCAGCTGGAAATATTCGCCACATTCTGGCCCGCCACGTAGACGATACCGCCGGTGGCGTGGTCTTCCTTGAGTACCAAACGAAGAAAAGTGGATTTGCCGGAGCCCGAGGCCCCGACCAGGAAGACGAACTCCCCACGGTCAATCTCCAGCGAGATCGAGTCCAGGGCCGGACGGGTCTTCTGGTCGTAAATCTTGGTGACGTTATCGAAACGAATCATGGCTCTTTTGGACCCAGTCAGCAATGGATTCTGACATGCCGATGCTCGGGTATTTGGTGGGGGGAAGAATACACCGGCTTATCGACTATAGACATTCCTTTGGTCATTCGCCGCAACGCCTGGGGCGTGTCGCAGCGCAGAGCAGCCACAACGCGGGCCTGACGCGGCAGGCAGTCCTCCATTAGGCTCGTGGGGTTGGCTACTTCAGGAGCATCATGGTCACGTTCGGGATAGAGGAAGAATACCTGTTGGTGGACCCGGTAACCGGGCTGCCAAAGTTCATTAGCACGGAGGTCAGTCGTGTGCTGCAGTCGTCGGTGGAGGTTGATGACGGCGACATCCAGCATGAGCTGCTGGCGTGCCAGCTGGAGACATCCACTCCCCCCTGCCACACGGCTCAGGAGGCGCTCCACTCTCTGCTGGCCTTTCGCGTCGAATTGGCCAAAGCGGCCTACAAGTCACTGGCCCGCGCCGCGAGTACCGGAGCCGCCCCGAAGATGGAAGAGGCACCGCCAAAGGTTACAGACGATCGTCGTTACCACCGGCTGCGGCGCAGCGCCCGTGCCATCGTTGCGGACCAGTACGTCAACGGACTGCACGTCCATGTCCAAATCCCGGACAGGGAAGCGGGCGTCAACGCACTAAACCGGATCCGGCCGTGGCTGCCGGTGCTGGTGGCGTTAAGCGCCAACTCGCCATTTTGGCAGGACCGGGACAGCGGTTTCGAAAGCTGGCGGACGATCAGCTACCGCCGCTGGCCAATCCAAGGGGTTCCGCCGGTCTTTATTGACGCCGCAGATTACGAGGCGCGGGTCCAGCACCTATTGGACACAGGGGTGATCATTGACCGGGGCGTGATCACGTGGGTGGCACGGCTGTCCGAGAACTACCCTACGTTGGAAGTGCGCGCCTGCGATGCCCAACTCGAGGCACGCGATTCGGTGTTGCTGGCTGTCCTGATCCGTGCCCTGGTGACCACCGCATTAGATGACCCATCGCGGCTCGACTCTCTGCCGGCCGGTTCAGCGCACGCCGGCTCAGCGCACGCTCACCTGCAGCTCACGACGGAAATCATTGACGCGGCCCTGTGGCAGGCTGCCAGGCACGGGCTGACCGGAGATTTGGTTCACCCTGTAACCGGCCGGTTGGCGCCTGCAGCGAATGTTACGGCCGCCCTTTTGGCTCTGGTGACGCCCGCACTGGACGAAGCCGGCGATTACGGTTTCGCCGTGGACGGGCTAGCGCGAATCGCGGAGCGCGGAACAGGGTCCATTCGGCAGCGCCGTGCGCGTGAGCAAGGTGGCCTTCCGGCGCTGTTGGACCTTTTCAGCGGATCGCTGACCGCCCGCTGAATGCTGGGCACCGGCACCCCTGATTTATTGGGCGCCGGCTCTATTCGGCATCTTTACTGAGCGTCGGCGTTCCGATTATCGGCCCGCCAGCGGATCCCGGCGTCGATGAAGTCGTCAATTTCGCCGTCGAGCACTGCCGAGGTATTCCCCACCTCGTACTCGGTCCGCAAATCCTTCACCATCTGATAAGGATTGAGCACGTAAGAGCGCATTTGATCTCCCCAGGATGCCTTAACATCCCCGGCCAGCAGCTTCTTTTCGGCGTTCTCCTCGGCTTTTTTGATCAGCAGCAGACGCGACTGCAGCACCCGCAGCGCCGCAGCCCGGTTCTGCAGCTGGGATTTCTCATTCTGCATAGACACCACAGTCCCCGTGGGAATGTGCGTCAGTCGAACCGCGGAATCCGTTGTATTCACCGACTGCCCACCCGGTCCAGACGAGCGGAACACATCGACGCGGATCTCGTTGTCCGGAATGTCAATGCTGTCCGTCTGCTCGATCAGCGGAATAACTTCAACGGCAGCAAATGACGTCTGCCGTCGACCCTGGTTGTCAAACGGGCTGATGCGGACCAGCCGGTGGGTTCCGGCCTCCACGCTGAGTGTGCCGAACGCATACGGTGCCTTCACTTCGAACGTAGCGGATTTCAGCCCCGCTTCCTCCGCATAAGAGGTATCCATCACCGTTGTCGGGTAACCGTGCCGCTCGGCCCACCGCAGATACATCCGCAGCAGCATCTGGGCAAAGTCCGCGGCATCCACGCCGCCCGCGCCCGACCTGATGGTCACTACGGCCTCGCGTTCGTCGTACTCACCTGCCAGGAGCGTGACAACTTCCAGCTCCTGCAGTGCCTTGCGCAGCACGGGCAGATCCTTGGCCGCCTCGGCAAGCGTGTCGGCGTCATCCTCTTCCTGCGCCAGCTGGACCAGGACCTCCAGATCGTCGATCCGGGCCTGTAAGGACACCAGCTTCTCCAGTTTGGACTGTGCGTGCGAGAGCCTGGAGGTGATCTTCTGTGCCGCAGCCGGATCGTCCCACAGATTCGGCGTTCCGGCCTGATCACTGAGATCTTCAATGCTCTCCTTGAGCGCGTCGACCTCCGACACCTGCTCGATGGAAAGGTAGGTTGCCCGGAGCGCCCGGATCTCTGCAGCAAAATCGATTTCAGCCATGATAATCCAGCGTACGGCATCAGCCGGTGCGGGGTTCTATAGGCGGACCGCTTACAGGGCTGTCCGGGGGCGCCTAATAGTGTCATGTTTGTCAGCGGGCCAAATGGGACCTGGCCGTGCTCGTTGCCGTGATGGCGATCCCGTCCGGGACCAGAAAATTGATGAAGAGCGGATGCACGACGTCGGTCAGCGTCACCTTGGCGCTCCGACCATCGTCCGTTCCGGTTCCTGCACCGACGGCGGGTGCTGTCAGGTTCAGGTGGCCAGAGTTCCGATACAGGTACGACACCGCTGCTGCCTGTACCCCGCCCTCGGACAATGTGGTCACCGGCGGTCCGGTCTTTCCGACGACACCGCCGAGAGTGAAACTGTCCGCTGCGGCAACGGCAGCGCCGTCTGCCGCCGAGAGTAACTTCTTATGTCCAATGTAGACACTCGATACAGCGGCGACGACGGTGACCAGCAGCAGTGCCAGGAGAACGTAGCCGATAATCATTACCATTAGCTCACCGCCCTCCAGATCCTTTTCCGCATCGCCCTTGGCAGCATTTTCCTTCACGGCGCCTTGCTTTGCGGGTCCGCGTTTCCCGGCACCATCCTTGGAGGTCCTTTCCGTCGCGGGCCGGTTGCTTCCCGCAGCAGAGCCTCTTGGGCTGTTTCGCTGCCTTTCACCCCTCATCGGAACCTACCCACGAGTTGGCTTGCCGCAGCCTCCACGGTGGCAGCGGTCAGCTGAACGCCCGGCAGCGACGGGACCAGCGGTAACGGCACTGCCAAACTCACCGTGGCTGTTACCAGCGAGCCAGGGCCAGCACAATCGGCTGGATCGCACTGCAGGTCCAGCCGAACGTCATTTTGGCCGAAGCCATAATCGGCCATGGCCAGCACAACGGCCTCTTCCGCTGCCGTCCGCGCCGCAGCAGGCTCCGGCGCGGCAACATAGACCTTGGCGGCCTGATCAGCAGCGCCAGTAACGGCGTAGGCCCCTGCCTGCAGCTGCCCGACGGTAATTACCAGATATACCACCGGGATCATCAACAGCACGGCCAGGAACACAAACTCCACCAGCGCCGAGCCGGCGTCGCCACTTTCGGACTCCACCAGCGCCGAGCGGGTCTCTCCGCCCTCAGGCCGGCAGCCACCGGCGGGCCGGTTTTCCAGCAGCAGGTGTCTGAGTTCGAGCTGGCGGAGGCAGCCCTTATGGTTGTAGTGCAGCATGCCCGGAGACCTCCATTGTGGAGCCGGGACCGATAAGTCCCAGCACGGGCAGTGGAGTCTGAACGGTCACCTTGAGCGTTCGCACGCCCATATAGACTTCTTCGGTAACGGTGACCGCGCGGGCGTAGTCGGCGTTCAGCGCACCCGTTATCAGTTCCTCCGTGCGGTCCTTCGCATCGGCGGCGTTCCTGTCCCCCAAGGTTCCGTAGCGGGCTCCGGACGCGGCCGCATCGACCACCGTATTGTGCACGTGGAGTACCAACGTCAGTTGAATAATGATGAGAAACAGAACCGTCAGCAAGGCCCCAACCAGTATGAAATCCACCACCGCGGACCCCGCCTGCGCCTTGGACTGCACCCCAGATGGGGCTTCGTCATCGTCGCCCCCGTTCATTGGGGTTCATCCGCCTTTGTTGACCTGGCTGATCGCCTGATTGAAGAGCCCCTCCAGCGCAGGCCCTGCAATGGCGAGCAGACCTGCGACCAGCACTGCGGACATTAGCGTGATCATTACCCAGCCCGGAACATCGCCTCGGTCGCCCGGGTCCCTGCTGCCGCCGTCGTCCACGGCAGCTGATCCGGCCAACCGGCCGGCGAAGTACGCCGGACCTTGCCGGATCAACACTGTCCTGAGGGCCCAAAGCGCGACCAGCAGCGCCGCTGGTGCCAGTTTTAGTTGTTGCATCGGTTTACTCCTTGCCAATTGTCATTTCATCTCAAACAAAGGTCCTAGAATCCGAATTGGAGCAGCGCCAACCCGGGGAACACGGCAAAAATAATGGTCAGGGGCAATACCCCGAAAACCAGCGGAACCATCATGCCGATCTCCTTTCGCCCCGCTGACTCCATCAGCTCCCGTTTGGCTGTATCGCGGACGTCCTGAGCCTGCGCGCGAAGGACGTCCGCCAATGGTGTGCCGCGCTCCACGGCGACAATAATTCCGTCCACAAACCGCACCAGCGGTATTATCCGGGTCCGCTCGGACAATCCAGTCAGGGCCTGAATTAACGGGATCCCGCTTCGCGTTTGAGCCAGTACGATCTTAAATTCGCCCGAAAGCTCGCCATGCGAGGACCGACAGACTCTTTCCAAGGCACCGGTTGCGCTCTCCCCGGCACCGACGGCGAGCGCCATCAGTTCCGCCAGACTGGGAAATTCCGCCAGGATGCGCCGCTGACGGTGTTTGATCCGAACGGTCAGGAAATAGTCCTTGGCGACGAACCCGGCTCCAGGCAGCACAATCGCACCAAAGAGCGCTAGGGATAGATTGAAACTCCCTGTTGCCGCGGACAGCACTACCGAGGCAACTACCAAGCCCAGGCCGGCTGCTGCCCACAGCACTTGGCGGGCGCGAAAATCCAGCGGGGTCTGGTTCCGTCCGGCCTGCCTGAGCCGAACTGCCAACGCAGCAGCACCGATATCGAATCTGCCCAGCCACCGGATTGCATCGGCGATAAGCGCACGCAATATCCTCTCCAGCGGTCCAAAAAGCACTTGAGGTCCGTCAATATCGCGCAGGAGCCGCGATTGCGGGGCGACGAAGCGCAACTGCGGCTCGATCCGCTCCGCGAAACTGGGGCGGCGCATGAACGGCAGCCGGACGAGTACCAGCCAAAGTCCCGCTCCGAGGATTCCACCGGCAACGATTGCCAGAGCAGCGATGGTACTCATCGAAGTACCCGCTCATCCGCCGGCAGCGTGCCAATGCTGAGCATCACTCGGTAGCAAACCACCGAGACCAGCAGGCCGCCGGACAGAACCAGCCACCCGGCCGAAGAATTGTAGGCGGCGACGGCTTCCGGGCGTGTGGCCAGCAGCATCAGGACCAGCCATGGTGCCGCAACGGCGAGCCGTGCGGCGTTCACTGTCCAGGACTGCCGCGCCTCCAGCTCACTGCGCGTTCTGGCATTGTCCCGAAGAAATCCCGCCAAGGTGCCCAGCAGCCGGCCCAGGTCGGACCCGCCTACCTCACGGGTAAGACGCAATGCCTCGATAATCCGATCTGCGACGGGATCGGCCAGTCTGTCCTTGAGAACGGTCAACGATTGATCGAATTGGCCACCAGCGCGGTACTCGGATCCAAAATCGATGAAGAAATGCCGCAATTGCTCGGGTCCCTTCTCTCCGAGCTGGGTCAGGGCCTCTGGCAGGGACAGACCCGCGCGGATGGCGGAGCGCAGGTGATCCACCACATCCGGCCAGAGTTGCCGCAGAAGCGCCGTGCGCCGCCGCGCCCTCCACCGCACTGCGGCGAGCGGAAGGTAGGCGCCAAACAACCCGAAACAAAAGGCAATCGGCAACGAGCGCGTCGGCAGGTAAAAGAGGACCACCGCCAACAGTCCAAGGCAGGCGCAGCTGAACAGCAATCCAGCCGAGCTGACCCTTTCCACTCCTGCACGGAGCAGAAGTTCGTGCAGATGATCCACGCGGTCCGGCCGCGGAGCACCCTGCGGCAGCTGCCAGCAGGACCACCAGATCAGAAACAGCCCCAGCCCGGCCAGCAGACCTGCAGCGGCCGCCATCAGCTTGCCTCCAAGAGGGCGGCCACGTCGTACCCGGCAGCGGCAAATTTCTCCGGGGCCGGCATCGAGGTTGCCACCGGCCGGAGGCTCCCACCGGTCATCGCAAAGACGGTACCGGATTCAATGACACCGTTTTCGACCCGCCGGCCAAGGAAAAGAATCTCCGAGACAAGGCGGCGCCCGTTGGGCAACCTGACACAGTGCACCACCAAGTCAATGCACGACGCGACAGTAGGCACTACAAAGGACGCGCTGATGTTGGTTCCGGCCAGCAGCGGGAGCGTGCAGAGCTTCGTCACCGCGTCATGCGCCGAATTTGCGTGGATACTGCACATGCCGGGTAGGCCACTATTTAAAGCGATGAGCATATCCAGGCTTTCCGCCTCCCGGACCTCCCCGACGATCAGCCGATCAGGGCGCATCCGCAGAGCCTCTTTCACCAGCCTGCGCAACGGAATCTCGCCCTGGCCCTCCAAATTCGGCTGGCGGCACTGCAGCCCCACCACGTCCCGCAGCGGAAGCTGGAGTTCGAAGAGCTCCTCCACCGTCACCACGCGCTCCCGCGATCCGATACTGGCACACAGACAGTTAAGCATTGTGGTCTTACCCGCCTGCGTGGCACCGGAAACCAGGATATTCAACCCGCTGCTCACCGCTGCACCCAGGAACCGGGCCGACTGCGGGCTGAGCGTACCGAGTCCCACCAAATGCTCCAGCCTGCTGGCCTTAACGATGAACTTGCGGATGTTGACCGCCCAATGCCGCCGCGTAACATCGGGAATCACTACATGCAGTCTCGAGCCGTCCGGGAGGGCAGCATCCACAAATGGACTGCTCAGATCCAGGCGGCGCCCGGAACTCTTGAGCATGCGCTCCACCAGGTCCCGGATCTGCTGATCGGTGAGCGTCAGGGATGTCAGCTCGGACTCGCCGTTCCGGGCCACGTAGATTTCTGTGGGTGCATTGATCCAGACTTCTTCGATCGAGTCATCGTCCAGAAAAGGCTGTAGGGCGCCGAAGCCTGCCACTGCGTCAAATACGATCTGACGGGCGGACGTGCCTGACGTCAGCGGAGGCACGGCTCCCAGCAGTGAGCGTTCGTCATAGTCATTGACCGCTGCCTCCACCAGCCGTCTGACCTCGGCGACCTGCCGCAGCGGATCCAACCCGCGGCGGCGGATCAGCTCGCGGACCTCGTCCTCGACCACACTGACAGCATCCATGTACGCCGGCGTTCCCTCCAACAAACCGGACCCCAACGCGGGGTTCTGGGTGTGAGCCTAGGGCAGATCCTGTTGGCGGTCTATAGGCTTGCTGGGCCTGTGGATATCGGGTTGGTTCGCAGCCTGGAAGAAACAACTCCGGTGGCAGTTAAGACACACTCCCGGCACGAATTGCTATCTTCGATTTCCGGCACGTTTCCCGCTGGTGTGGGACTCAGGAAGTGCCGTCAGGATAGACACAGCCGCATCCGCGCTAATCTGACGTGATCATTGGAGACCGTCCCCGGTCCTGGCGCAGAGCTCCTTGATATCGCCTTCCCGCACTTGTTTGAAACTGAAGGTACTCGTGTCCCCTAATCGGCAACACACGAAGGGCTTGGCTACGTCCTACGACGGCGTACAAAGCACTCCTGCAACCTTGGTAACATAAGCAACAAAAGCGGTGGCTTGTCTCGGCTACCTCTCGGCAGGTCCGCACTCAACACTCATCGGTATCGCCACCCAACTCGATCCAAGCGCCGGAAGACGTCTCCCAGCCCGCGCTTGTCACTGTCCTGACAAGGAAAACAATGCTCCAGCCTGGCTCGCTTCTGCATCTTCGCGGCCCAGCAACAAGGTTCTGCGTGTACATCGCGGTTTCCGTGTTGCTCGTCACATCAGCCGCCGTCAGTCCGGCGTCAGCGGACGTAACACCGCCTGTTCGGGACAGCAAAACTCAGGCGACGACGTCGCCAGCACCGACGCCCGACCCGATCGCGGTACCAACGACGACGCCGACGCCCGACCCGATCGCCGTACCAACGACGACGCCTAAAATGTCGCTCGCTCCCACAACAACGCCTTCCCCTGCGGACAGGACAGCGACCGCTGAGCCGTCAGCGCTGAACGTCCCTTCGTCTGGCGCCGATCCGGGGCATGCTATGGGCAAGGCCGGAAAGGACGCACCCGCCAGTTCGGGTTCAGCGTCCGCCGGAAGTCCAAAGCTAATGGACCCCCACGCGCTATCTGTCAAAACCGCGGGTCAGCCCTCTGGGACTTCGGGTATGCCTATGGGCATCGACGTCAGCGGCTGGCAGGGGAATGTGAATTGGGCTGCGCAGCGGAACAACGGTGTGCGCTTCGCTTACGTCAAAGCCTCCGAAGGTACCTCTGCGATGAACGACTATTTCGGACAGCAATATAACGGAGCAGCCGCCGTGGGCATTCTTCGCGGTGCCTACCACTATGCCCGGCCGGACCTATCGAGCGGAGCCAGCGAAGCTCGAACCTTTGCTAACAGCGGCGGAGGCTGGGCAGCCGATGGACGCACGCTGCCCGGTGTCCTCGATCTTGAGGCCGGCACCCCGCGGACTTCAGGAACTTGCTATGGGAAGACCCCCGGGCAGCTTACCGCTTGGACCCGGGACTTCACCAGCACCTACAAGGCGCTAACCGGGCGCGATGCTGTCATTTACACCGGATACTACTTTTGGCAGGATTGCCTTGGCGGTACCGCCTCGTTCAGCGGCACCAATCCCCTGTGGATTGCGGCCTACGGTGCTGCTGCAAATAATGTTTACATTCCCGGCGGCTGGCCGCAGTACACGTTCTGGCAATACACGAGCGATGGTGGCGACCAGAACGTCTTTAACGGCTCCTATAGCCAGCTTCAGGCGTTTGCCGCGACCGCCGGTTCTGAGCCAGGAACGCTCTTGGTTAAAGGAACCTCAGATCCCACTATTTACATGCTTAGCGGTTCCAGCAAATATGCCATACCGGATTGGGCTACGTTTCTGCGCTACCAAGGCGTCAGCGCTCTGCTGACTCTTGACGATGGATACTTGGCCCGTCTCACCACGGGGCCCGCCGTGGGGCGGTTTGTCCGGTCGCCTGACGGCACAATCTCCTTGCTGAACGGAGGCGCCCTCAATCGAGTACCGAATTGTTCCATGATGAATGATTTCGGGGGCGGGAATTGCACAAATTGGGTACCGCTAAGCAATACTCAGCTGGCCCGCTTTTCCAAGGGCCCGGAGCTGGCCAATGCTGTGCTGCTGCCTGGCAGCCGTAATTTGTTCGTCAAAGGCGGTGCCACGCGTGAGTACTTCGATGTCAGCGCACTGACCCAGGCAGGTCTGCCGACCAGACAGATCTCCCTTCCTGAAGACATGTTTACTAGTGTCCCGAGAGGTACGCCGATCATGCGTGCGGACTCTATCGCCATCGATCGCGAGACGGGAACTCCATATCTATACACGTTGGGCCAGCTCCACGCCCTTCCCGTTTCAGTCAATAAGGAGAACGTCTGGACTCGGTCCTTGGCCGTTTATCACATGGACGCGGTCAGCCTCGGCAAGCTCAAAAAGACTGGTCCTTACACGGGGTGGGCGGCCAATGCTTCCGGCTCCAAGGCTTATCTCGTGGGTTCGGAGAAAAAGTTTCAGCTGACTTCCGCACCTAATTGGGGTGTGTCTGTTACAACGATGTCCGATGGGCTCTTGGCTCTCATCGCCAATGGGAGCAGAATCTCGCTGCCTGCCCTCATTTCCATCGACACCAGTGCAAATATCTACGCGCTCGACGGTGGAAAATTCCGCCAAATTTCAGATTGGGCGACGCTGACCAACCTCTTCGGTCCCACGCTGCCACCAATAGTTGACCTGCCGCCAATGGTGACGAACAGCCTAGCCCCCGCGGCGCCTATTTTGCCAACGGGCAAACTGTACGTCGCTCCCACTAGCCCCATGGTCTATCTCAGCGATGGTACGGGATCGATGGTGCCGCTGCCCAACTTCTCCATCGCTTCCCGGCTCGGAATCAACGGTTATACCCATGTGTCCACCGCATCATTGGCTCCCTACAGAATATCCAATCAGGTCCTTACACCCGTTTTGAACTGCAACGGCGGCAAATATCTCCAGCGCAACGGTAAATTTGTGAGGCTATCAACGTCGGTATCCTCCACTGGCCTCCTCCCTTCAACAGCTCTGGCGCGTTCAACCTGCCAGGCCTTGGGCGTTCCAGCATCGGGATTCACCACTGTTTCTAGACCAGTGTTCGTTATGGATGATGCTTCAAGTACCGTCTACTCGCTTCAGGGGAAGACTAAACGTCCCGTAGGAAATTGGGCTCGGCTGGTCTCCCTAAACGGTGGAAGGACCGATCCCATCATCGCAGTCTACGACGTCGCGACGCTGGCTTCCTTGCCATCCGGGAAGGCGGCCTAGAGGTAAGCCGATGAGGCTTTTGTCTGGACCCGAGGCTTATCCAGCATCATAGACGAGTCGCTAGAGACGAGGTCGTGCTGCTGTCCAGGGACCTGCGTGGGCTGATCGGGAACCCAAGATTACTAGCGTTCGGGTTCCCGGTCTGCCGTCCGGCATATGTCCCATACAACCGCTGACCTAAACTTCGTCCGTGGTGACCCAGCAGAAATGCGGTCCTTAGATATGCCTACTGGAACTGGCGTCGATTGATCAATGAGAGCACTGCCGGATCGCATTCGTTGGATAGAGAGTGGAATCCTCCGCAGCAGCTTTGGTGTGACCACCGATGTAAATTCTCAGAGATCGTCCCCGCGGAGCAGATTCAACAGATATTGGCCGTAGCCACTCTTTACCAGCGGCTCAGCCCGCTGACGAAGCTCATCATCATTAAGGAAGCCCATCCGCCATGAAATTTCCTCCGGGCAGCCGATCGACAAACCCTGACGTTTTTGGACCGTCTTAATGAACTCCGACGCTTCATTCAGTGAATCGAAGGTTCCGGTGTCCAACCATGCGGTGCCCCGCGGCAGGATCTCCACCTGTAGCTTTCCGCGCTCAAGATACGCCCGGTTGACATCCGTTATTTCCAGCTCGCCACGAGGTGACGGCTTTAGATCCCGGGCGATCTGCACAACATCATTGTCGTAAAAGTAAAGTCCTGGAACAGCGTAGTGACTTTTCGGCTTCGCCGGCTTTTCCTCGAGAGAGATGGCGTGGCCGGAGCCGTCAAACTCGACCACTCCGTACGCCTTGGGATCGGCGACCCAGTATCCAAAGACGGCACCGCCGTCGATGTTATTAAAGCGCCGAAGCTGCGTGCCCATCCCCTGGCCATAGAAGATGTTATCTCCTAGCACAAGAGCGACCGGACCGTCGCCAATGTGCTCGGCACCGAGCACGAAAGCCTGCGCGAGACCGTCCGGGGAAGGCTGCTGGACGTAAGTGATGTTGACACCGAATTTGGACCCGTCTCCGAGCAAGCGCTGGAACTGCTCGGCGTCGTGCGGTGTTGTGACTACCAGGATGTCTTGGATACCCGCAAGAATCAGCGTTGACAGCGGATAATAAATCATAGGCTTGTCATAGACGGGAACAAGCTGCTTGCTCACACCCAAGGTGATGGGATGAAGCCTGGATCCGGTTCCACCGGCAAGGATTATTCCGCGCATGCGTACAATCATGGCGGAATGTCCAGAGGTGCAGCAAATCCCGTAACCTTGGAAACTATGCAACGACTCCTCGTAACCGGCGGCGCCGGCTTCATCGGTTCCAATTTTGTGCATTACATTCTGGAGCACACAAACTTCCACGTCACAGTGTTGGATAAGCTAACATATGCCGGAAACCGCGAGTCCCTCAAACATCTGGACGGCGAAAGGCTCACCTTCGTCCAGGGAGATATTACGGATGCCGTTTTGGTCGCTGAATTGGTTCGGGCCACGGACGCAACAGTCCACTACGCAGCCGAGTCACACAACGACAACTCATTACACGATCCCAGGCCCTTCCTGGACACGAACATCATCGGTACCTACACACTGATCGAAGCCGCCCGGCGCTATGCCAAGCGATATCACCACATCTCCACCGATGAGGTCTACGGTGATCTGGAGCTGGACGACCCTGAGCGCTTCACGGAGAACACTCCGTACAACCCGTCCAGTCCGTACTCTTCGACGAAGGCTGGATCGGATCTACTCGTGCGTGCATGGGTCCGCTCCTTCGGACTGCAGGCCACCATCAGTAACTGCTCGAATAACTACGGTCCCTATCAGCATGTGGAAAAGTTCATACCCCGGCAGATCACCAATGTGATCGACGGCATCCGGCCTAAGCTCTACGGCAACGGCCAGAATGTAAGGGACTGGATCCATGCTAACGACCACTCGTCCGCTGTTCTGGCGATACTGGAAAAGGGCAGCATCGGCGAGACCTACCTGATCGGTGCAGATGGCGAGAAAAACAACAAAGAGGTTGTGGAGCTGATCCTCACCCACATGGGACTCCCGTCCGATGCTTATGACCACGTCATCGACCGAGCAGGCCACGACCTGCGGTACGCCATAGATTCGACCAAGCTTCAGACTGAGCTAGGCTGGACCGCCCAATTCTCGAATTTTGACGCCGGCATTGAGGACACGATTATGTGGTACTGCGACAATGAGTCCTGGTGGCGCCCGCAAAAAGCCGAAACCGAAGAAAAATATAAGGAACAGGGACAGTAGATCGTGAGCATTGCGTTTTCAAAGTCCTTGTCGGCAACGCAAACAGCAATTCCGGGACTGATCGTCTGCGACTTGCCCGTCCATGGCGATAACCGCGGCTGGTTCAAAGAAAACTGGCATCGTGAAAAGATGGCTGCACTGGGACTGCCGGACTTTACACCAGTACAGAATAACATTTCATTTAATGAAAAGGCAGGAACGACCCGTGGAATCCATGCGGAACCGTGGGACAAATTTGTCTCGGTCTCATCGGGACGAATATTTGGAGCATGGGTTGACCTCCGCGTAGGGCCTTCTTTTGGCGCCGTTTTTACTGCTGAACTTGACTCCTCAAAGGCAGTCTTTATTCCACGCGGGGTAGGAAATTCGTTTCAGACGTTGGAGGACAATACGTCCTACGTCTATCTGGTGAATGACCACTGGAGTGCTGAAGCCCAATCACACTATACATTTCTGAATTTAGCCGACGAGTCGGTTGCGATTGAATGGCCCATTCCGTTAGAGGAGGCGGAACTCTCGGATAAGGATAAGGCCCACCCGCGTATGGCCGATGTCTGCCCCATGGCGGCAAAGCAAACCTTGGTGGTGGGCGCGGATGGCCAATTAGGTAGCGCGCTGCGGGAGCTCTATGCCGACGACGCGAAAGTCGAGTTTGTAGGGCGAGTCGACTGTGACCTCACCGATGACAATTTCTACGCCTCCCGAAACTGGAAGGGCTATGACACCATCATTAACGCCGCGGCGTTCACCGCTGTCGATGCTGCCGAATCGCCCGATGGCCGGACCGCAGCGTGGAAAGTCAACGTTGACGCCGTCACCAAGCTGGCGCGGGTGGCCATCGAAAACTCGTTGACAATGATCCACATTTCCAGCGATTATGTCTTCGACGGCACTCTGTCTGAGCACACAGAATATGAACAGCTTTCCCCGCTTAACGTCTACGGACAAACTAAGGCCGCCGGAGACGCCGTCGTGTCTCTTATCCCCCGGCATTACATTTTACGAACCAGCTGGGTGATCGGTTCTGGAAATAACTTCGTCACAACCATGGCATCCCTTGCAGAGAGAGGCATTTCACCGTCGGTAGTCAACGACCAGATTGGCCGGCTGACCTTTACACAAGACCTAGCCGCATGCATTCAACATCTGGTGTCCGTGACAGCCCCATACGGTACCTACAACATCACCAATGACGGCGATCCTCAGTCCTGGGCGGATATAGCCGCGGACGTCTTCGAGCTTGTGGGCGCAGGACGGGACTGCGTTAGCGGCGTCAGCACAGCGGAATACTTTGCAGGAAAGACTTCTGCCGCCCGACCCTTAAACAGCAGTCTTGATCTTGCAAAAATCAAGGCGGCTGGTTTTTTCCCGGCAGCGGCTAAGAAGCGGCTAGACATGTATGTTGCGTCCCTAGTCTCGTCTTCGGGTATGAGTGGGAGACCAACGACGACGTAAGCGCCGCCGGGGCTTCCCGGTAGGGTTCGGGGATCCATGATCATGCCGGCAACAGCATCGACATCATTGGCATGCCATGAAGGCTGATTAGCCGCAAACGAATTCCAGTCCCCGTCGCGACAAGAGGATCTTCACCTCAGGGCGACCTGTGGATAGCCGGTAGACTATGGGATCATGACGCAATTATGGACGGGCAACTCTGCCACCCCCCATCGTATTTCAGTAGTAGTTCCTGTATACAAGGGTGAGAGAACCTTACCGGCCGTCATCGCCGAACTAGCGCCGTACTTCGAGCCGTCTATCTCCCCCGATGGCAACAACTACGCTGTTTCTGAAGTTCTGCTGGTCTTCGATCATGGCCCGGACGACTCCGCCCGCGTCATCCGGGCGCTCATCGAAGAATACGACAATGTCCGCGGTGTCTGGCTGAGCCGGAATTTTGGACAACACCCGGCAACGCTTGCGGGCATGGCCTCCGCAGGCGGTGATTGGGTTGTCACCATGGACGAAGACGGCCAACACGATCCCTCGGCCATAGCCGACATGCTCGATACCGCCATGCGCAATCAGTCAACCGTGGTTTATGCCGAGCCCAGCAATAGGGCACCGCACGGTGCACTGCGAAATCTGACGTCTAAGGGAGCTAAAAAAGTCGTCTCAACTCTCCTCTCGAATCCCGCAGCCCCCAGCTATCAAAGCTTTCGCCTCGTGGCGGGGGAAGTTGCACGTTCCGTGGCCGCCTACGCCGGCAACGCTGTTTACCTGGATGTTGCATTGGGCTGGATTGCTTCCAATGTCAGCACGTGTCCTGTCGCCCTGCGCGACGAAGGGGATCGCCAGTCGGGCTACCGCCTGCGTACCCTCCTCTCGCACTTCTGGCGTATGGTGATTTCCAGCGGGACCCGAGGGCTGCGAATGGTCAGCTTTATTGGGGCCATCTTTGCTCTCCTGGGCCTTGGAATGGCGGTATATCTGCTCATCGCTGCCTTAACCGGGCACATTGCCGGACAGCAGGGGTGGACCTCCACCATGATTGTATTGCTGATCGGCACAGGCGCCGTCCTGTTCTCGTTGGGGGTCATTGCCGAATACGTCGGCGTAAGTGTAAATATGGCGATGGGCAAGCCCGCCTACTTGATCGTAGGTGATCCCGCCGTCGGACCACTGGGCAAAGCTGCGGCGGTTAGAGAACGCCAGCCGTCCGTCGATCAGACCTCCTCAGATGCCTGATCCCGTTTGGGTAGTCGGGGCGGGAGGCTTATTGGGGACCGGCGTCGTGGATGAATTTCGGCGGCGGGGCCATGACATCCTGACTTCGCGTGTCCCATGGGCGCGTCCACAGGAGGCCAAGGCCGTCCTCCATGACGATGCCCTTCAACTCGCCGCCCGTGCTGCTGGACAGCCGTGGATCATCGCCTGGTGCGCAGGTGCCGGCGTCACTGGCTCCTCACAGCAGGATCTTGACACTGAACTTGAAGTCTTCGGCTCCGCTCTTGCTTCCATTGCTAAAGCGCTACACGGCCCGGGACATGCCTTGGGCCGCATGTTCCTAGCGTCCTCCGCAGGCGGAGTGTATGCCGGATCGCCCTGTCCTCCCTTCACTGAGGCCAGCCCGGTTCATCCGTTGGCGCCCTATGGTGTCGCCAAGCTTGCGGCTGAGCGGCTGACCGCAGACTTTGCTGCCGCCTCCGAAACCTCCGTCCTGATCGGCCGCATCGCAAACCTGTATGGTCCAGGACAGAACCTGGCTAAACCACAGGGGCTGATTTCCGTCTTGGTTAAGGCCCATCTGACGGGCCAGCCCGCATCGGTCTATGTGTCTTTGGACACGTTGCGCGACTATCTCTACATCGACGACGCCGCCCGGCTTGTGGCAGATAGTATAGACCGCCTTGCCGGCCCTGATGTAGCCTCCGGCTCGGCAATCATCAAAATTCTAGCCACTCAGCGTGCAGATACCATCGGAGCACTCGTCGGAGCCTGCCGGATGGTCTTTAAACAGCGACCTCGAATAGTCCTTGGTGCGTCCCCTCATGCCAAAGTCCAGGCTCACGATCTACGAATGAAGTCCGTTGTTTGGCCGGAGCTCGACCGCAGGACCTTTACCCCGCTTGCTGTCGGCATCGATGCTACGGTCCGGGACATGGCAGGTCGTAGAAATAGGGATGGCCGACTATGACCCGTATCCCACCTCTCGGCACAGCGAGGAATCCGTGAGTACTCAAACATCCCAGCCGAATGAGCCCATTCGCGGCATAACAGCCGGCCCTCCCGGTCCTCTTCGGAAGTTCGTCAAGGACGAGAGAGTTGCTTTCCTCTTGGTGGGCGGAGCGAATACCGCCTTTAGCACCGGGCTGTTCATTGTGCTTGCCCTTGCCTTTCCAAGCACACCGTCGTTCATTCTCCTGACTGTCTCGTGGACTATTTCGCTGGTGTCAGTCTTCATGGTCTACAGGAAACTGGTGTTCCGGGTCAGCGGACATTTCTGGCTCGATTTGGGCCGCTTTGCGTTAGTCAACCTCACGTCCTTGGGTCTTAACGTGCTCCTGCTGGGGATCCTGGCCGACGTGCTGGGCTGGCCTCGAATACCGACGCAGCTTGGCATTACCGTAATTTCGGTGGTTGTCAGCTATTTTGGCCACAAGTATTTTTCGTTTCGCCGGTCGGCGGACAAAGCATGATCGTTTCTTCCGAGAGCCCCTTCTTCTTCGCATTAGGAATCCAGCATGAACCCTAAAGTCTCCGTCGTCATTCCCGCCTACAATAACGCCCACTACATTGCTGAGACACTGGACTCAGTGCTTAACCAGACCTATGACGATTTCGAGGTCATCATCGCCGATCACTCTTCCATCGATGGTACGGCTGAGATCATTAATAAATACGCCGATCATCCGAAAATTCGGATTTTGAGCCCAACAGTCGTGGGCGGCGGAGCTCAGGCCAATTGGAATCGAGTCAGCTCCGAAGCCACCGGTACGTACCTTAAACTGGTATGCGGCGACGATGTCATCGCTCCTACGGCGTTGGCGGAGCAGGTGGCCGCGTTGGAATCTCACCCATCGGCCGTTCTGGTTGCGTGCCTGCGGGATCTGATGGATGCTAATGGCGAAATTTTCATTAGGAGCCGAGGGCTTCAGGGCATTTCAGGACTCGTCACTGGCGAAGAAGCCATCCGCCAGACAGTTCGAAATGGGACAAACATTTTTGGCGAACCGGCATGCGTCATGTTTAAACGCGAACTGCTGGAACTCGAAGGCGGCTGGGATAATTCTTACCCTTATCTAATTGACGAGGCGACCTATGCCCGTATCTGCCAACACGGAGATGTCGTTGCCCTTCGCAAGAGCTTGGCATTCTTCCGTATAAGTGCGAGCCAATGGAGCGTCCGGCTAGCCCGGAAGCAGTCGGATCAGGCCATTGCCTTCCACCGCCAGGTTTCGAAACAAATACCGGGAGTCATCAGCAGCCTTGACCTGGGACTGGGAAACCTTAAAGCCATCGCCATGTCCTATGCCCGGCGTCTGGTTTATCTCCGCCTGCGTGGTCGGATGGGACGCGAAAAGGCGGTCGAAAGCACTGTCTAGCCAGCGCGCGTGCCCATTCAGTTTTCATTTATATTGCCGCATGAACGGACCATTCCTGCAATGATTTCAGCATCCACGCCGAACTCCGCCACGGATGCTCCGGCTATTCCTGCCCCCGGCGCGACGACTCATCCCAATGGGGCGGTGTGGATGGTGGCCACTGTCCTCGCGACTGTGACCGGAGCGCTCGTTCCGTTGATCTTCAATCCGCGCTTCTACTTCTATGACGACACAGCTGCAGGCGCCTACGGCATCTGGTATGAAATCGGCACGAAGCTGCGCGGCGGCCAGTGGCCCCTGTTCAGTGACACCGGATGGGCCGCCGGCAATTACGCTGCCGAGGGCCAGTGGGGTCTCTGGAACCCTGCGGTGATGTTAGTCGGACTGCTCGCCAGTGTTGCCAGTAACGCCGTGGTGTTCACCACCATCTTCAAGATCGTGCTCTTGGCAATTCTGGCCTCCGGCACGTATTTGGTGGCTCGCCGGCTCGGTTCTAACCCGCAGTGGGCCGCAGTCGCCGGGGTGGCGGTTCCACTTGCCGGCTTCACCGTGTATATGGACGCTGCATCCTGGGTCACAGGACTTATGGTCTTCAGCCTGTTGCCGTGGGCATGGTGGGGCCTTCATCGCAGCGTATTCTCGCGTCGAAATCCGGCACCTGCTTTGATAGCCAGCTATCTGCTAATCACTATTGGGTATGTTCACGGTACCCTGATGCTCGCATTATTAATTGTGTCCGTGCTGATCCAGTGCACAGTGGCCAGGCAGTGGAAATTGCTGCTCCGCACATTTGCCTTTGGCGTCATAGCCGCCATGATCGCCCTGACCGTCTACCTTCCCGGTGTGCTGACCGCCTCCGTTACCGTACGCTCCAGTGGGGTCCAAAACACGGGCTTCCTTGGCATCGACCTGACCGGGCTGGCGAGTTCTGCCATCGGAAGTTCCCTCCCCCAAGTCGCTGGTTGGTGGGGAACCTTCTCGCCGGTTCCGCTACTCTATATCGCGTGGTTTTTACCGCTGTTGGCCTTGGTCTCCTTGGTCGCTTTGAAGCGCATCATGCCGCAGCTGGTTAGTCTGATCACTTTTGGCGTCGTCTCCTTGGCCCTGACGCTCGCACCGAGTGATCTGGGACCGTTGCGTTTCCCGGTTCGCCTCGTCCCCTACGTGGCGCTGGTCGTGGTGCTCTTCGTTGCAGTGGTTCTGTCCCGTGCGTCGGTGAAGACCATTGGGCCCAAGCGCATAGCAGGCGTCTTTACCCTTTGGCTGATCGGTCTTTATTTGGCCGTCGCCCAGAATCCAACAATCTCCAAAGCCCACCTTCTTTTCGCGGTCCTATCGGCGGCCGGTCTGGGTCTGGTCCTGCTGGTCCTGAAGAGACCATCGTGGCCGGTCATCCGGCGAGCGGGCCTGACTGGCGCGGCGGTCTGCGTCATCGGTGTCAGCCTGGCTACGTCAGTACTGCAGCACCACTACTTCACCGGCGCCCCGTTGCCGGACTTCCACATGGCGGACACCGTGGATCAGTACAAGAAACCGCTCGAAGGAACTCAGGGCATCGCATTCGTATCGGGCAATCCGATTCCGTTGAGACCAGCGATCTGGGAAGAATCGTTATTGTCCAACCAGTGGTACCTCAGCGATGTCCAGGTTCAGAACTTGTACAGCCCGATCCTTTTCGCCAAGTACACGTACGATCTTTGCATGGACTCCCACGGGTGGACATGCGACCACGCCGTGGACACGCTATTCACCAAGGACCCAACCACGGGCAAGCCTTTAGTCGATCTCCTTTCGATAGACACGGTCCAGGTTCTTAAGCCAGCAAAACCCACCCCGGCCACCGAGCTCTCAAATCGCAAAGTGCCCGACGGCTGGACTGAGATCCATCGCAGCGATCTCTCGCTCGTGTGGGTACGGGACAAGCCGCTGATGAATACCGGAGGACCCGTTTGGACATCCTCAGCGCTGGATGTGAGCACGGTTAGCAACTCCAGTCAACATCTAGTGCTCCATGTGTCCTCCAACAGCGGCGGTACCGTAGTACTCAGCCGGTTAGCATGGCCAGGTTACGATGTCTCGGGTGCCTCGATGGCGGAGCCTACCCGCGGCTATTTGGTCACGCTCGCCATTCCCGCCGGCGCGGAAGGTACAGACGTATCCCTAACGTTCGAGCCTCCGGCGTGGAGGTTCTTGGTGGTCACAATTTATCTGGCCATGGCGGGGGGGCTTGCTTGGTGCATTGCAGAGTCCGTTATCACACGTCGCAGAAGCCGAAGCGAGATCCGGTCGAGCGCCAATAGGACCTTGGTGAAACAATAACAAGGTTACCTGCCGCATCCACACTGTTACCCAGCCACAGTTTCTGCTTAAATAGCGACGCCTCGTCAGTTGTTCATGTAGTTTCCGCCGCGATGAACCTCTGATGCCCCTAGTAGTACTTGGTTACGTCGGCGTGACGGCTTTTAATTTCTGAGTGATCCTGTTAATTTTTGAGGCATGAAACCGGATGAGCTTGCTGAGACTAAAGCGGAACTTGAAGGGTTCGTTCAGGAGGTGTTCGCCTCACTCCCTCGGGCGGATCAGCGGAACAAGGGGAGCCTGTATCTGCACGGCCTGATGCTGGACGGGCGGCGGAAGTCGATGCAGCCGATGGGTGCCCGGCTCGGGATTGATTACCAGCGGCTGCAGCAGTTCGTTTCTGCCTCGCCGTGGAAGGTCGAGCCGGTGCGCCGGTTGCTGGTGCGTAAAGCTGTGGAGGTGATCGGCCCCGATGCGTGGGTGGTTGACGATACCGGATTCAAGAAGGAAGGGGACTCCTCTCCCGGTGTCGCGCGGCAGTATTCGGGCACGTTGGGCAAGATCGGCAACTGCCAGATCGCCGTGAGTATCCACGCCGCGACGGATAAGGCCTCCTGCCCGCTGGACTGGCGGCTCTATGTGCCCGAGGCATGGGATGACACGTCCGCGGACACGAATGCCCAAGCGGAAATGATTGCCGCCCGTCGGGCCAAGGCGCAGATCCCCCAGCTCCAGCGCCACCGGACGAAGTGGGCGATGGCGCTGGAGATGATCGATGAACTCGAGGTTTGGGGCTACCGGCCTCCCATCATGGTCGGGGACCCCGGCTACGGGGAGATCACCGCGTTCCGGTCCGGGCTGACCGAGCGGGCGATCCCCTACATGGTCGCCGTCAAGCACTCGCCCCACAGCACATCTGCAGGACGCAGCGATCGGCGTGGCCCAGTACGCGGGCAAAGGACCCCACTCAAGCCAGCGCCGCTACCTCGACGCCCCCACATCCCTGAAGGACCCCGTCATGGCAGCCGGCCGTAAGGGATCGCATCAGGTCACCTGGCCCCACGGCACCAAGTCCACCACGAGCAACAAAACCGCTTCGATGAGGTCGGCGTTTCATCGCACTGCGGTCCGGGCCGCAAACCGTGAAATTCCCCGCGCCCAGGACGGCTCCCTGCCCGCCGAATGGCTGCTCGCCGAATGGCCCAAAGGCGCCCCTGCACCCACCGATTACTGGCTCTCCACCCTCCCGGAAACAACACCACTGAAAGAACTCGTCCGGATCGCGAAAATCCGGTGGCGCATCGAGCACGACTACCGCGAACTGAAAACCGGACTCGGACTGGACCACTTCGAAGGCCGCACCTGGCTCGGCTGGCACCACCACGCCACCCTCGTCACCGCCGCCCACCTGTTCATCACCACACTGCGCCTGACACGCCCAAAAGCGCCTGGGGCAGCCTGAGCCTCTCCGGCATCCTCCGCGAGCTCCAACACCTCGTCGCCGCACGAACCCGATACTGCCCCCACTGCCACCCACAAGCACCAACATAGCCGATTACTACCAGGATGCGTGGAGAGTGCTGACAGAAACCAGTTGGACGAGACTGTTACAGACCTAGGGCGGCCCCAAGCGGGCCAGCCAAGGACTTGGCGAAGGTGTTAGTCATGTGATTATCACGGTAGACCATGACATTGCCAATCACAGCTGGACAGATGTTTTGTTGGCACAAGTAGTGCCTCATATTCACCACGCGAACTCCTGGGATGTCCGCACCTACTTGTCGCAGCGGATCAACTGGATCATTGGTCGTCGAGGCGGGCGTTTGGCATTTTGCCGATACTGGGCCGTTAAGCGCCACGCAGTCCGGTACCGATACGACGGGATAAGGGTTATCCAATATCACGCTGACTTCAATGTGGGCAGCGATCAGAGGTTTGACGAGGGCCTCGTAACCGCTAACGAGTTCTCTTGGGTCTTGCCAATGCCAGTGCAGTGCAGCTTCGTAGGCTTGAGGAGTCATTCCGGAGATAACCACCATATCCGGATGGAGCGCGAGGATCTTCTCCAGCGAAGCCTTGTTTTGCTCCGAGCAGTTTGTCAACGCCACACCGCCTGAGGATGCCGGAGCTGTAGAGAACGGACAGCCATTACGGACCATGGCTCGAACCTTCCAGCCGAGCGGTTCCACCAGGTCAACCAACGGATCGACGTACTGGGCTGCGTGCGAGTCGCCAATGACCACCATCGATGAGTGACCGGATAGGTCGCCGAACCAGCAGGAAGTATCGGGCACCGTGGCAGGATCATACTGATTGCAGCCCGCCTTGTCGGTCATAGGACCGTCCTGAGTTGCTACCGCCGGATCAGGGCGAACGGGTAAGCCTGGCTTCACTTGGTGTGGACTAGCTGCGTCGAAGGCCAGAGCACCGGGATAATCGACAGCATTTATGACCCTATTATTCTGCTCGATCTTGTCTTGGACGATCAGCCAAGGCCCCAAAGCCGCCGTGCAGGATAGCGCCAACAGCGCAGCGCCCAACACGTAAGCCGTCCTGTGCGGAACCAGCGCCCGATTAAAACGGCGGCCGGCGGGCGTTCTGATTGGCTGCCCGTGGCGCAGTGGCTGTTCAATGTACTTGTATGACAAGACTGCCAAGACAATACTCAGGGCTAGGATCACGATTACATCATGCATTCGCAGCGGATGGCCCAGCCGGAAGACGTAGAACACGATTATCGGCCAGTGCCACAAATACAGTGAATAAGAGATGTCACCGATGTATGTAATGGGGGAAAGGCCCAGTAATGAGGTTAGAGAATATCGTGCGGGCACCCATAACGAATTAGACCCGGCCGCGATGATAAGCATAGTTCCAGCAACGGGCACCAGCGCGATCGAACCAGGGAATTGCATCGTGGTCGTGTAGACCACCGCGGAAATTCCCACCAGCGCGAACCCTGTCCAACCGGCGACAACACCTGAGGTACGGCGTAGGGAGAACTTAGGCATAAGGATGGCCAGAACACCACCCAATCCCAGTTCCCACATACGCGTCGTACTGGCAAAGTACGCTATGTCATGATTGGAGGCTGAAAAAACCACCGAATGAATAAATGATGCGACGGTGATGACCGCAAGTACGCCCAGACACGTCATTTCCTTTCCCCGTTTGAACAGATGCGCGAAGACAGCAGCGGCCATCAACAGCAGCGGGATCACAATGTAAAACTGTTCCTCCACAGCCAGAGACCAGTAATGCTGCACGGGGGAAACTATGGCGGTGGCGTTCGCGTAGCTCGTCGATCCTAAAGCCAAGTTCCAGTTCTGCACCTGCAGCGCAGACAGCATGACATCTTTGGCCACGCTGGGCCATCGACCCTGCGGCAGCAGGACCACCGTGGCCGCCATAGTGGTCAGCAGAACAGCGGTGGCTGCGGGTAATAGTCGTCGAATTCTCCGCGCATAGAACGCCAGTAGACGGATCTGCCCGGTCTTCACGGCTTCCCGCACCAAGGAACCGACGATCAGGAAACCAGAAATCACGAAAAAAACGTCAACGCCCACGAATCCCCCTGGAAGGAGCACGGGAAACAGGTGGTAGACAATCACCATGCCAACAGCAATGGTCCGAAGACCTTGGATATCTAACCGCTGCTTAGAGGGGCGTCTGGAAGTTTGGTCAGTCATTTGCCTCGCAGGACACCCACTGCCTCGTGAATGGGTCCGTCAAAGACCACATGACCGTGGTCAAGTAAGATACCGCGCGAACAGATTTTGGAAACTACGTCCAGATCGTGACTCACGACCACTAGGGTCTTCCCCGCCTCTGCGAGCTCTTTGATTTTTTTGAGGCACTTCTTCTGGAACGGTTCGTCACCGACGGCAAGAATCTCATCGACCAGAAACACTTCGGGATCTGTGTGAACGGCTACAGAGAATGCCAGCCGTAGGTACATCCCGGAGGAGTAGAACTTGACCTCTGTATCAATGAACTGTCCGATTTCGGAGAACTCGAGGATCGAGTTGAATCGATCGTTGATCTCCTCCTCCGTCATTCCCAGAATCGCTCCGTTGAGGTAAACGTTGTCGCGGCCAGAGAGGTCCTGATGGAAGCCTGCCCCGACTTCAATCAGACCCGCAACCCGTCCACGCGTATGAACCGATCCTGAATCCGGCAGCATAACACCGGAAATATGCTTCAGTAGTGTTGATTTACCAGAACCATTGAGACCCAGCAGTGCGACGGTCTCACCCTGCTTGATGTCAATGGATACGTTATCGAGCGCGAAAAATTTCTCTACCAAGTCACCCTTGCGGCCCTTGGCAAGCCACACAACTGCTTCCTTAATAGAACGAGTGTGACGCAGCACAAATTGTTTACTGATGTTCTCGACCGCAATGGCCGTCGTCGTGTTAAAGGTCGTGGTTGCCATATCAGAGCTCCTGGGCAAAGCGGCCCTCAAGGCGGCGAAAAGTCAGCTGCCCGAGAAGTAGGACTGCTATGGAAACAACTATGCCCAGTGGTATCCAAAATGAGAGAAGATGTGGCGGGATGCCCGCGCTGCCGTCCGTCGTCGGAAGCCAGAAAGTATAGTGGAACGCCTCGACTGCAATTGTGATGGGATTCGTCTGGTAGACGTTATACCACCCTTCACCAAGTTTACTTTGGACCATGGTCGATGCATACATCACCGGTGATGCCCAAGTCGCAATCATCAGGAGCATATCCACGAAGTTTTCTGAGTCCCTGAAGTAGACGTTGATTGCTCCAAATAGCAAGCCCAGCCCAGTGGCAAGCAATGCCACGATTATGAAGCCGCAAACTGCCGCTCCCAGCTGGATCACGTTGGGATGCCATCCCGCCACAAAACAGGCTGCGACCAAGACCACCAATTGGGGAAAGAAGTGCACTGCCGAAACCCATACGGACGCGACGGGAAAAAGCTCTCGGGGGAGATAAATCTTTTTGATTAGGCCACCGTTACCGACAATGGAACGCGCGGCATTACCCAGTGCCTCGGTGAAGAAGTTAATCAACACGATACCCGAGAATAAATAGACGGCGTAATTTGGTAGGCCACCCGGATTCCTCGGGCTTTTCTCCAAACCAAGAAAAACACCAAGTGCTATGTAGAAAACTATGAACTGAACTCCGGGCTTAACATAGGACCACAACAGACCCAGAACCGATCCGCGGTATCTGACTTTTAGTTCCTTACGAACCAGAAGCTTGAGGAGAAATCGTGACCGAAATACGTCCCCAAGACCACCGCCCAATCCGGGCTTGACCAGCGAATCAACGTTGGAACTCATTGGCTTTGATTCTCGCTATGGGCGTCAAACGTCTTCTTCCACTCCTCGAAGGAGGTTATCGCGGGCAAGGCTGCCTTGTATTCGGCACTGAGCTTCTGCCAATCGCGCAAGAGGACGGCATGCAACCTCGCACTCTCAGCGAGCATCTCCCTTAATTGCTTGGGATCCCTCTTGTACCAGGAGGCTCCGGTTCCCTCAGCATTGGTGACTACAGCACTGTCGAACTGAGACATTCGCCACCAGCGGTTATCCTGGTGCGCAACGCTGGTCTGCGGCCGTTCCATGCTCAACGCCGTTACGGGTTTTGTCAGTTGGCGGACTATGGTTTTCGCAGCCCAAGGGAGCAATGACATCTTTGAAGGTTGACGGACGCCGTGCCCGTGCCGAGGCGGTTTCGCCATCTTCGGGGTCGGGTAAGAATCCGGTTCAGCCGCAAACTGTGAATCGGAATAGCCTTTCATCATTTCTCGAATTTCGGGCAGCTTTTCGGGAAGTAATGCGTGCAGGTGTTCCGGCCCTGCAAGCAGATCCTCTAACGCCATGTTCCGCCCTCGACCGGTGGCGTACTGCATCGATACCAAGTGCTTGATGTCGTTGTAGTTGGACTCCCTCACTACCCGCCCGCCATGTTCGTAGGGACTGTGGATGAGGGCAGTGATAATCCGGTTCCGCGCGTGAAAGTACGCCTGCCAACCGACAAGGTCATCCTTGTCGATCCAGGAGACGTGCCAGACTGCTGCGCCAGGCAACGACACCGTCGGGAATCCGGCTTCCTTGGCCCGCAACCCGTATTCTGCGTCGTCCCATTTGATAAAAATGGGCAGCGACAGCCCAATTTCACGGATAACCTTCGTGGGGATCATGCACATCCACCAACCGTTGTAGTCCACGTCGCAACGTCGGTGTAGCCACGAAGTATGACGCAGGTTAGATCGCATGAAATCGTGACCGAGGATCATGTCTTCGTGCGGCAGCGCAGGCTGGAAACGATAAGGATTCACGATCTCACCGAATGTGTGCAGAACAGTCCTGTTGTAGAGATCGAACATGTGCCCACCCACGATGCTTGGCGTCTTGCAAAGGTCCGCGAAGGTCAGCAGCCGAACGATACTTTCAGGTTCAACGACGATGTCGTCGTCCATCAGAAGAGCGTAGTCGCTACCGTTCTCTACCGCCTCATACATGCCCCGCGAGAAGCCACCGGAGCCGCCGATGTTGCCCTGATTGATGACGCGCAGCTTTCCGCCCAAGGCTGCGGCTACATCCTCAAAACCATCTGCATCTTCCACCTTTTGCGTGCCCTGATCGACAAGAATAACTTCCTTGACGTTTTCCAGTGCTTCGGGATGCTCCGACAATAGACGCAAGTTATTCATGCAAAAATCGGTTTTGTTCAGCGTGGTGATTTCGAGAGTTACTGAACCCGCGCGCTTTGCCTCCCCCTCGCTCTGCCACTGGGCTTCCTTCAGCACCAGTGGCTCCGAGCCGGCCACCAAGTCAAACCAGTACCAGCCGCCGTCGCCGAACGGCGTCAGCGTCAGATCAAATGTGTTGGTGGCGTGGCCGTCCACCCGTCGGGTATCCACGCGCTGTAGGGAACCGCGGGCATTGGATTTGTAGACAATAACAGCTCCGATACCGGACGTCTTTACGGACAATCGAACGCTATTAACGGTTGTCCAACGGCGCCAGTAGCTGGCGGGGAAAGCGTTGAAGTACGTTCCGAAGGAGACCCGTTCCCCAGAGCGGACCGAAGTAGACCGACGGGAAAGAAAGTCTTCAACATGAACCTCCGTTCCGGCGCCGTTAGCCGACTGCGGTCGCGGCGACCCGTAAGGGTCTTGCCCCATCGTGGGCAGCTGTACCCCAGTGGCGCTGCCACTGTCCATATACAGCGGCACCGTGTCCATCTGGCTCTGGCTGGGCAGGATTACCCGCTGCAGGATCCGCCAATTCTTCTGCAGATCCTCAACCGTCTCGTTTTCAGCCTTTGCTTCAACGCTCATGCGTCCACTCCTCCGCTTTCCAGCTTCGCTCCGCCGGTAAAATGCGGCTTGATCTTGTTGTCAAACATGTTCAGCGCAGAGCCAATCGCCATGTGCATGTCCAAATATTTGTAGGTTCCCAGCCTGCCGCCGAACAGCACGGACTTTTCATCCTTCGCCAAGTCGCGGTACGCGAGCAGTTTAGCCCGGTCCTCTGAAGTGTTGACAGGATAATATGGCTCGTCGCCCTTCTGCGCGAACCGGGAGAACTCGCGCATGATGACGGTGGCGTCCTTGGTGTAGTCCCGCTCCGGGTGGAAGTGCCGGAACTCATGGATACGGGTGTAGGGCACGCCGTCGTCGGGGTAGTTCATGACCGCACAGCCCTGGAAATCCTCAGTCGGGAGCACTTCCTCCTCCAAGTCGATGGTGCGCCAGGAGAGGTCGCCTTCGGCGTAGTCGAAGTAGCGATCCACCGGCCCAGTGTAGACGACCGGCACCTGGCCCAACACTGTCGACCGGCCGAACTCGCCGTCGTCGAAAAAGTCGGTATTCAGGACAACCTCGATGTTTGGGTGGTCGGCCATCCGTTCGATCCAGGCGGTGTATCCATCCACCGGCAGGCCCTCGTGCGCGTCGTTGAAGTAGCGGTTGTCGTAGTTGTAACGGACGGGCAGCCGGGAAATGATCTCCGCCGGCAGGTCCTTGGGATCCGTCTGCCACTGCTTGCCCGTGTAGTGCTTGATGAAGGCCTCGTAGAGCGGCCGCCCGATCAGCTGAATGCCCTTGTCATTGAGGTTCTGCGGATCCGTGCCGGCCAGCTCACCTGCCTGCTCCTGGATCAATGCCCGCGCTTCGGCAGGCCCCATCGACGCACGGAAGAACTGGTTGATGGTGCCGAGGTTGATAGGCATTTGGTATACCTCGCCGTTATGGCTTGTGTAGACCTTGTGCTGGTAATTCGTGAACTGCGTAAAACGGTTCACGTACTCCCACACGCGTTCGTTGGAGGTGTGGAAGAGGTGTGCTCCGTAGCGGTGCACCTCGATTCCTGTCTGCGCTTCCTTCTCGCTGTAGGCATTGCCGCCGATATGGTGCCTGCGGTCCAGTACAGCGACCTTCAAGCCCAGCTCGGTGGCGGCGCGTTCCGCGATGGTCAGGCCAAAGAAACCCGAGCCGACAATGACGAGATCAGCGTTCACAAACTCTCCTGTGTATATGCGTGCGGACACAATAGTGCCCACGTCTACACGCCAAGGTTACCCGATTCGCGGGTTCCCCACCCATTGCCCGGTTATGTTCCCCGTCGTTCCGGGTGCAGTCCGGGTTCGGATTGCTGCCAGTCCTCCACACCCATCCGACGCCGCAGCGATTGCCACAATTACAACTGTGACCCCCCTGACGCGCCCGGCTCCTTCTACCGTTAAGGACGGCCACAGGGCCAACCAGGAGGTATGAACCGGCCATGAGACTCGAGCTGAGCGTGGTGGCAGCACCCGGTTGTAACATCGCGGAACCCGTCGAACTTTCCGTTGACGTCCCACGGGGAAGCAGCGGCACCGTCATCGACGATGACTTCACCCGCCGCTGGTCGGAGACTACATTCTCACTGAACGGCCGGCCGCTGGCGGACCTGACCGTTGGTACTCCCCCGCTGATCAGCGGGGGAGTTATCGTTGCCGGTTCCATCGGGACGACCGTCGAACGCAAGTACCCGTCACTGGTGCTCGAGGTGTTGGCCGGACCGGATTCTGGTGCCGTCTTTGCCCTCAGCCGCGGCCGGTACAGGATCGGCCGCGGACGTGTGGAAATCAGCATCCGGGATCCTGCACTATCCAGGATTCAAGCCGTACTGGAGGTGGGCGAGCACGTGATTTCGCTGCGCTGTCCGGCTGGCTATAATGAGTTTCGAGTGGCTGGAAGGCGGCTGCGCAGCGGGGTGATCACCGTCGGCAAAACCATCGATTTCGGTTCCACCAGGATGCGGCTGGCTTTCGTTCCGGATCCAGAAGAGCTTCCGTATCCCGGTGGTGAGTGCCAGGTTCCCCTGCCCGTCCGGCGGACACAGCAGCGGGCAGGCCGTACCTGGTCGCTGGCGGTCACGGGCGGAATGCCGCTTTTGTTGGGGATCGGCTTGGCCCTGTGGACGGGTCAGTGGATGTTTATGGCCTTTGCCTTGATGTCGGCCATCAGCGTCTGGCTTCCCCTTTTAGGGGGCCGCCGCCGCAAGGCCTTCCGCTCCGAGTTGGCCTCTGCGGTTAAGGCAGACTGCCGACGCCGGCTTGCGGACTACCCGTCGGCTGCGGACCTGGTACTTCGGCTGGGACTCCTTCCGGTAGGCCAGGACGACGACGACGGCGCTTGGAGACGCGCTGGGGCAAGCGTAAGCACGGGTTCTCTTGTGTACCTCCGGGTGGGAACGGCAAAACTGCCGGCGAACCTTGTCGCGGTGCCGGCGGATGAGAACTTTCTTCCGCCGCTGGTGTCCGGTTTGCCGGTGCTCGTGTGCTGGGAAAAATCCGTCCCAGCAGCGGCTTCGAAGCGAGGGCTGGTAATTTCGGGTCCGCGTGAATGCGTGAACGGGCTGCTCAGATACCTGCTCATGCAGCTCGACTCAGCCGGTGTACGGACCGTGGTGTTTGGTCCCGTCGACACGCTGCCGTGGGCGGCCCGTTTTTTGCCCAATGTTGTGCTGACCACCAACCCCGCGACAGTGTCTGTACAGCTGTGTCTTCCCGGGCCGGCCGCTGTGGTGCGGACCGCAGTCCCGGTGGCCGCCGCAGCCGGGGGAACGGAAAACGGTGTACCGCCGGCTGCTTGCGACGTCCACCGGTATGCGGCCGTGGAGCTGATTCTGGGAAACGCCGCAGGGCCGCCTGTTTCCACCGGGTCGGAATCGGCAGGAGAACAACGAACAACGGGCAGCCGGATCCGCCTCACGGCGTCCGCTGACGGCGTGCAGGGGCTGCTGGATGGCTCACGGTTTGTCCCGGATCTGGTCAGCGCAGTGACTTTCGAACGGTTCGCCCGTCGACGAGGAGCTGCATGCTCTTCACACGAAGCAGTTCCGGAAGATGGCATCCACGGCATTCCTGACGCTTTCGCGTTGCCGGGGCTCACAACGCCGGAAGGAGTCCTGGACATTTGGCGGCAAAGCAGTGCTGCCGCCTTGGCTCCCATTGTGATCGGCGCTGCAGACCGTGGTCCTTTGCTGCTTGACCTGGAGCGTGATGGGCCGCATTTACTGGTCGCGGGCACTACCGGATCGGGGAAATCCGAGCTGCTGCGTACGCTGGTGGCCAGTCTGGCCGCGATCCACCCGCCGTCGGCACTGCAGCTGCTTTTCCTCGATTTCAAGGGCGGATCGGGCCTGGGTCCACTCGCTGAGTTGCCGCATTGCGCCGGACTCGTTACGGATATCTCCGGCCACGGCCTACACCGGGTGTTGGCGTCGATGCGGGCCGAGTCCCGCAGGCGAGAGGACCTGTTCAGCCAGACCGGAGCGCAGGATATCCGCAGCTACACGGCCGCAGCCCCGGCGGCTGTAACGTCCCTGCCATGCCGACCGGTTCCGCAGTTGGTGATCGTTGTTGACGAGTTCAGGATGCTGGTGGAACAGGCCCCGGATGCTTTGTCCGAACTGATGCGGATTGCCGCGACCGGCCGTTCGCTGGGAATTCATTTGGTGCTGGCCACGCAGCGGCCGCAGGGTGCCATCTCGGCCGACATCCGCGCAAATGTCACCACCAGCATCTGCCTGCGGGTGCAATCAGGATACGAATCCCTGGATGTTATCGGAACCCCCGTGGCCGCCGGTATCCTTATCTCGTCGCCGGGACGGGCATTTATAAGCCGCGGAGGAGAGCTCCCTGTTGAATTTCAGGCGGCAGTGTTGGGGACAGCTCAGAGCCGCGACGCGGATCCGGTTATTCGAACGAGCCGGGTGGCAGCGCAGGAGGCCCCATTGGCTAGACCAGAGACCGATTCCGCAGATGCTGCCCGCGAATGGAGCCGCCTCCTTGGCGCTGCCCATATCCTGTCCGGGGACAAACTGCCTCCCCCAGCACTGGCACCGGAATTACCTCAGGCGCTGACAGCCAAAGAACTGGCAGGAGCGGCCCCCGGAGAGCTCTCCCTAGGACTCTTGGACGTGCCGGAACGGCAATGCGTGCTGCCGCTGACGTGGGTTCCACGGAGGCAATCCCATCTTGCTCTGATTGGTCCTGCCTCTGGCGCCCGGGCTGACCTTTGCCGGCTCCTGGCAGAGCAACTGCCGCAGCACCATAGTTTGCCTGCCTGGTTGTACTGCCTCGATGGAGATGGCTCGCTTGCCTCCTTGGCCGATCATTCTGGCGTCGGTGCTTATCTGCAGCCTGCCGATCTGCGCTCTGCGGCACGCCTGTTCCAGCTGTTCGCGGACCGCTCCGACGAGCCGGAGGAAGGGACGCCCCTGCTGGTCCTCGTCATATCAGGATGGGGGCGCTGGCTTTCCGTCATCCGATCCTCCCCTTGGCCCTGGTGTGAGGACCTGCTTGCGGACGTGGTCCGTGGCGGTGGCAAATCCGCGGCGGTGTTACTGATCAGCGGCGAACGGGAACTCGTGACGGCCAGGTTCATTGCGGGTATCCCCAACAGGATCTTTTTCCCGTTGGGCGCCAGTGCGGAATCCACGGTGTCCTGGCCCAGATTGCCGCTGGTACCCCGCTATCCGGGGCGAGTACTCGTGAGCGGAACTATCGCCGACGACTCCGCTTGCGCTGCGGGCGCCCTGAATTCAGGCATTCTTTCTGCGCAGCTGGCTCTCCTCGACCCCGAGCCGCGTACCAGCGACCAAGAAACGCTGCAAGGGAAACCACCGTTCACGGTTCGCGCTCTCCCCTCGGAACTTACCGTTAGCGAGGTCCTCGTCCGGGCGCACGCCACGTCAACAAGCGGGCCCGTTAAATGCCCGGATCCCGGTCATGACCCTGCTTCTGATTCGGCACAAATTCTGCTGGGGCTCGGCGGCGACAACCATGATCCGACGTACGTTCGGCTCGATCCGGGATCTGTCTTACTCGTGATAGGTCCGCCCCGGAGCGGAAAAACCACTCTGCTGGCAACCCTCGCGGCGCTGAATCCCGTCTACTTTGATTGGCATCATCTGGGGCAGCAACTCAGCTCCGACAGCGCAGCGTCATCGAACTGCCTGACGCTCGTCGAAAGGAGTGCTGCCAACGGACGGATTCTGGTGCTGCTCATCGACGATGCAGAAGGCCTGAGCACCGAGGTTCAGGATATGGCCCTTTGTTTGCACGCTGCCGGGGCAGTGGTCGTTGCCGCTGTCGACTCCCGCTCGCCAGGCGCGGGCAGGTTCCAGCTTGCCTCGGTCGCCAGGAATCGCGGCATCGGGCTGGTCCTGGCCCCACGGCGTCCGGCCGATGGCGACTTCTTCAACTGCCGATTGGACGCTGACGGACATCTGCCGACCGGACGGGCCGTACTGATTGACCATGGCAGTACCAGGTGGCTGCAGCTCCCGCGGATCTCAGCAGGAAAACAACCGGTCACGTTGCCGACCGCTGCGACGAGGGCGACGCCTGCAACGACGGTGCTTCCCACAGACACAGTACGTCCCACGACTACAGCACTGCCCCCAGACACAGCACTGCCCCCAGACAAAGGGCGGTCCCGAGCTACAGGGCGGGTGGGCCGCCACCGGAGCGCAGAGTAAACGCGACGACTCTAGGGCTGAAGAGCAATACCAGGACCGCCAGTGGAGGAATCAGCATGAGCAACCCGGGCAGGGCCAGCCCGCTGAGCAAGGTCGGGACCGCGATGGTTAGCATCAGTAATTGCCAGACAAAAGCGGCCGCACGGGTCCATCGGTATCCACGGTAAAGATTGCCGCCCACGGCCAACAGGCCTACACCCAGGGCGAACAGCAGTACCGCCATGAAAATCGAACCTCCCAGTGAGAGCGGAGCGGACGTCAGCAGGTTCACTACATACAAAGCCCCGATGACCAGCAGGGCAAGGGACTCCAGCAGCAGCACAGCAGCGCAGACGACGACTCCGGCCGGCCGGCTCAAGCCGGCCCCCCGGTCAGGAGACGAATTTGCCGGCTCCTCAGGCGTGTCGCCGGGCCGAGGAGGTTCATTGGCAGCAGGTATTGGCACAAGGGCACCTTACCTGAGAAACTTGGCTTGAGGCCGCCGGGAAGCTTCAGATCCGCGGCCCGGTGTGATGCATCGCTCACGTCCCAACGCCGTTTTAAGGTCGCTAACCTCTTGTTTACGCTGGATTAACATGACACGCTTGTCTAAGTGACCAAGGGGGCCCGAGGGGCCCCTTTCTTATGCGGCTGCACGTGAATGTTTTCACAAAGTCTGCCGCCCCCGTATTAGAAGGAGAAAAGTGATCAGCATGGACTGGCGCAATCGCGCCGCCTGCCTCGACAAAGACCCGGAGCTGTTTTTCCCGGTCGGAAACACCGGCCCCGCGCTGCTCCAGATCGAGGAAGCGAAAAGTGTATGCCGTCGCTGCCAGGTCATGGACACCTGTCTTCAGTGGGCTCTGGAGTCCGGCCAGGATGCTGGCGTATGGGGTGGCATGAGCGAAGACGAACGCCGCGCTCTCAAGCGCCGCGCTGCGCGGGCCCGCCGCGCCAGCTAGGTATTCGCGCGGCAGCCGGCGGGCTTGGCCCAATTCCTGAAAGCCGCGGCCCGGTCTGGGCCAGGATCAGGCCCCGCGGCTGATCAGGGCCATTTCAAGCTCCACCGTGGTGCCTCCACCTGATCGGGACGACCAGCGAATGGACCCGCCGAGTTCGCTGGTCACCAGGGTGCGGACAATCTGCAGCCCCAAGCCCTCACTGTATGGTCCCGACGGAAGCCCCACTCCGTCGTCAGATACCTGTACGTTGAGAATTTCATCGCCGTCATCGCTGATACTCCGGTTGGCTTTGAGCCATACGGTGCCCTCCCTGTCCTGTAACCCGTGCTCCACCGCATTGGTGACTAGTTCGTTGATCACCAAGGCAAGCGGCGTTGCAAAATCACTGGGCAATTCGCCGAAAACACCTTCCCGCTCGGTGCTGACCCGTTGGGCCGGTGAGGCCACCTCCGCGGAAAGCCGGAACTGGCGTCCGATCAGTTCGTCAAAATCGACGCTCTGGGCCAGCCCTTGGGACAGCGTCTCGTGCACGAGGGCAATGGTCCCCACCCGGCGCATGGCCTGGGCCAGCCCCTGCTTGCCTTCCTCGCTTTGCATTCTGCGGGACTGCATGCGCAGCAGTGCGGCCACGGTCTGCAGATTGTTCTTAACCCTGTGGTGGATTTCCCGGATGGTGGCGTCCTTGGTCACCAGCTCCTGTTCCCGGCGCCGCAGCTCGGACACGTCGCGGCATAGCACAACGGCACCGAAACGCTCGTTGGCATCGCGCAGCGGGATAGCCCGCAGCGACAGACTGACCCCTCGGGATTCGATCTCGGTCCGCCACGGCATTCGTCCGGTAACGACCAACGGCAGTGTTTCGTCTACCATGCGGCGGTCCTGCAGCAGCGCCGTGGTCGCCTCGGCCAGGGATCTGCCCTCCAGCGATTCCACGTCGCCTAACCGGCGGTAAGCCGATACCCCATTGGGGCTGGCGTACTGCACAATGCCCTCAGCATCGAGTCGGATCAGGCCGTCGCCGACCCGCGGGGCACCGCGCCGGGACCCGGTCGGTGAGGCGAAATCCGGCCACAGCCCCAGCGTGCCCATTCTCAGCAGATCGGAGGCACACTGCCGGTAGGTGAGCTCCAGCCGCGATGGCATCCGCGAACTGGAAAGATCCATGTGCGTGGTTACTACAGCCAGCGTGCGGCCGTTGCGGACCATCGGCACAGCCTCCACCCGCATTGCAATCTCGGTATTCCAACCGCTTGTATCCGCGGAACGCTCAATGACCTGGCTGACCCATGCCTTAGCCACTAACGGAGACAAGTCGCTGCGGATCCGGTCGCCGACAAAGTCGGAGTGGAACACGGTATGCGTGGTGGAGGGCCTGACATGGGCCAACGCAACATAACCGTGCGCCGGGTCCGCGTCCGGAAGCGGAAACCACAATGCGAGGTCCGCGAAGGCGAGGTCCGCCACGAGCTGCCAGTCCCCCACCAACAGGTGCAGCCACTCCGAATCTCCCGGGCCCAGATTGGCATGATCCCGGATGGGGTCGGTGAAGATTGCCATCGTCGCTAGTGCCGCACAATGGAGCGCAGGAGCCTCAATGCCACCGACAAGGACGCCATGTCATCTTGTTCCAGCTGATTGACCTCGTCAAACATCTTTCGGGCCCGCCCCAGCTGCTCAGCGTTCTGTGCCTCCCATTGCGCGATCCGCTCCGCAGCGGGTAGCCCCGACTGGGTACCACTCATCACGGCAACGGTCATGTCCGACGTGGTCGCGTATAGGTCGTCACGCAACGCCGCACGCGCCAACGACTGCCACCTGTCGTCCCGCGGCAATGCTGTGATCCGCTCCAGCATTCCGTCGACCCCAAAGTGGTTGTACAGCGCAAAGTAAACGCCTGCAATATTGTCCACCGGCTCCTCGATCCGGCCTGCAACCTTGGCAACATCCAGCAGCGCAAAGCTCTCGAACAGCTGGGCCCAACGTTGCCCCAACTCGCCACGGACGTCCCACTCATCGGAGCGTTCCTGTAACGTCTCGATCCGTGCCTTGTCGACGCCGTCCAGGAAATCGGGAAGTCCATTTCGCAAACCGGTCACTACGGGGCCGAACTGAGCAACGACGTCGTCAATCCGGCGACCATCGGTGCCTTGGTTGGCAAGCCAGCGGACCCCTCGATCCAGCAGCCGCCGGATGTCCAGCTGAATACCCGTCCAGTGCGCGGTGGGGAATGACGGCGGCAGGGCGTTGAGTGCGTCCAGCATGCCGTCCAACTGGTAGATCTCCCGCATTGCGACAAAGGCGCGGGCAATGACCGCCTCGCTCATGGAGGTTTCTTCCATGGCACGGAAAGCGAACGTGATGCCGCCGATATTGATCATGTCATTGGCCACCACGGTGGCGATGATTTCCCGACGCAGCGGGTGGCTGTCCAACTCGGCATCGAAGCGCTCCGCCAACTGGCTCGGGAAATAGCTCCGCAGGGTTTTGCGGAACCAAGGATCGTCGGCGAGGTCGCTGGCTGTAAGGGCACCCGCGAGCTCGATCTTCGCATAGGCCAGCAAAACCGAAAGTTCAGGAGACGTCAGCCCCTGCCCGCTTTCGAGCCTCGTCTTCAGCGTCGCCGTCGACGGCAAAGCCTCGATGTCGCGCTTGAGGTCCGCGGAGATTTCCAGCCAGTCCATCAGACGCTCGTAGCTGGGGCTGGCCTCGACCACGCGCGCCCTGTCCACGAGCAGCAGGATGTTCTGCTCCACATTGTCGTTGAGCACCAGAGAGCTGACCTGGTCCGTCATGTCCGCAAGGAACTGCGCCCGTTCCCCGGGGACCAGCTTCCCTGCCGCCACCATGCGGTCCACGAAGATTTTGATGTTCACTTCGTGGTCAGAGCAGTCAACACCAGCGGAGTTATCGATCGCATCGGTATTGAGAATCACTCCTGCGAGCGCAGCTTCGATGCGCCCGCGCTGAGTCATGCCAAGGTTTCCACCCTCACCGACCACCTTGACGCGCAGGTCCCGGCCATCTACCCGGATTCCGTCGTTTGCCTTGTCCCCCACCATGGCGTGGGTTTCCGTGCTGGCCTTGATGTATGTGCCGATGCCACCGTTGTAGAGCAGATCAGCCGGTGCCAGCAGGATGGCCCGTAGTAACTCCGGCGGGCTCAGCTTCGTGGTTCCTGTCGGTAGGCCCAGCGCGGTGCGCACCTGAGCGGAGATCGGAACCGTTTTGGCCTGGCGGGGGTAGATTCCGCCACCTTCGCTGATCAGCGAGGAATCGTAGTCCGCCCACGAAGAACGCGGCAGGTCAAAGAGCCTACGGCGCTCAGCAAAGGCGCTGGCGGCCTCTGGATTCGGGTCCAGGAAAATATGCCGGTGGTCAAAGGCCGCGAGCAATCGCACGTGCTCGGAGAGCAGCATCCCGTTGCCGAAGACGTCCCCTGACATGTCCCCGACGCCGACGACGGTGAAATCCTCGGTCTGCGTGTCCACGTCCAGCTCACTGAAGTGTCGCTTCACGGATTCCCAGGCGCCCCGGGCCGTGATGCCCATGGCCTTATGGTCGTAACCGACTGAACCTCCGGAGGCGAAGGCGTCGCCGAGCCAGAAGCCGTATTCGGCAGAGAGCGAGTTGGCAATGTCGGAGAAGGACGCGGTTCCCTTGTCGGCCGCGACAACGAGGTAAGAGTCGTCGTCGTCGTGCCGTACAACCCGCTCCGGCGGGACCAGCTGCTCGCCGTCAGTGCCGGTGACCAGGTTATCGGTGATGTCGAGCAGACCGCGGATGAATGTCTTGTAGCTGTCCACGCCCTCAGCCATCCACGCCGCACGGTCAACGGCCGGATCCGGCAATGCCTTGGCGAAGAACCCGCCCTTGGCGCCGGTGGGGACAATGACTGCGTTCTTGACCGTCTGCGCCTTAACCAGTCCGAGGACCTCGGTCCGGAAATCCTCGCGCCTGTCCGACCAACGCAAGCCGCCGCGGGCCACCTTGCCGAAGCGCAGATGCACGCCTTCAACCCGGGGCGAGTAGACCCAGATCTCGAACATCGGCCGAGGGAAGGGCAGCCCGTCGATCATGGCGGGGTTGAGCTTGATGCTCAGGTACGGCTTGTCTTGGAAGTAGTTGGTGCGCAGCGACGCTTCAATCAGGTTCGCCAGCGTGCGCAGCACCCGGTCGGCATCGAGGGTTGCGACGTTTTCCAGTCCTGCGCTCAGTTCCGTGCGCACCTGGTCCAGCCGAACGGCACGTGCCTCGGCGCTGAGTTCTGGATCAAAGCTTGCGCCAAAAAGCTCCACCAGGGAACGTGCCACCCCGGCGTTAGCCAGCAGCGTGTCCGATACGAAGCCGTAGGAGTTGGCATTACCCATTTGGCGCAGGTACTTAGCGTAGCTGCGCAAGATGACTATCTGCCGCCAGCCCATGCCCTCGCGGAGCACCAAGCGGTCGAAGGCATCTGATTCGCTGGCTCCGGTGATGGCGGCGCCAAAGGCCTCCGCGAGCAGGCCGGCGGTGGCGATCGGGTCGATTCCCTTCGGATACCCCAAGCCCAAATCGTACAAGAAGAAATCCCGTTGATCTGCGGTCCGGATTTCGAACGGGCGCTCGTCCAACACCTCAAGTCCCAGGTTGTGGAAGTAAGGCAGGATCTGGCTCAGGCTCTTCGGATCGGCCATATAAAGCTTGATCCGGGCATCCTCCTCCCGGTCCGCCTCGCCGCCCTGCGGGATGTAGACGTAGGTTCCGGGCATACAATGCCCGACGTCGCCGCCGGTTGCCTTCAGTGCCTTGTAGGCAGTATCAAACTCTTCAAAGCGGCGGATGTCCTCCAGCCCCTCTTCGACCTCGAAAATCACCCGGTATCCGGCGGGGAACGCGTCGGACCACTTAGCTGCCAGCCGGTTGGCGCTTTCGAGTTGGTGCGCGCCGCGGAGTACCTCGCTAATGCCCTCCGGCCAGGACCGCGCCGCCATGACCAGTCGCTGCTCCAACGCGGCGGCGTCCACGGTACCCAGCTCTTCGCCCTTGGGCAGCCTGATCCGGAAAAAGAGCCGGGCCAGGGCCGATTCGCTCATCCTGGCTTCGAAGTCAATGGACACGGCGTCGAAGGTGCTGGTCAGCTCCGCTTCAATCCGGTGCCGGACGGCGGTGGTGTACCGGTCCCGCGGGATGTAAATCAGAGCGGACATGAAACGGCCGTAGATGTCCGGCCGCAGGAAAAGCCGTGTGCGGCGTCGTTCCTGCAGACGCAGGATCCCTTGTGCGGTGTTGATCAGATCCTCAACCTCGATCTGGAAGAGCTCATCCCTAGGGTAGGTCTCCAGCACCGCGAACAGGTCCTTGCCGGAGTGCGAATCCGGCGGAAAGCCGAAGTGACGCAACACGGCATCGATTTTCTCCCGCACAACCGGAATGTTCCGAACACTTCCCGTGTAAACCGTGGAGGCAAAAAGGCCGATGAACCGCTGTTCACCGTTGACGTTGCCCGCCGCGTCGAAGGACTTCACCCCGATGTAGTCCAGATACGCCGCGCGGTGAACGGTGGAACGGGAATTGGCTTTTGTGATAACCAAGGCACGCTTCTCCCGTGCCTTGCGCCGGCCGGTGTCCGTCAGATGCTGGACGTGCTTATTGCCGCGGTCATCGCGCAGCAGCCCTAGCCCGCTGCCGTCCCTGTTGACGAGGACGTCCTCGCCGTCTTCCCGAATCAGGTCATATTCCCGGTAGCCAAGGAACGTGAAGTTGCCGGCGTCCATCCAGTGCAGCAGATCTTCGGCTTCGCGCAGATCCACGATGGACTCCGCGGCGCGCACTTTCCCCAGCAGCTCGGCCCGGCTCAGTGCCCGCTCGCGCATCGGCTGCCAGTCCTCTACCGCGGCCCGGACATCGCTGAGAACCTTCGTCAGGCCTGTGCGCAGGGCCTCTTTGACGGCGTCGTCGACCAGGTCGATCTCGACAGCGATCCACGATTCCATGAAGGAGGCGTTATCGCCCTGGGCAATAAGGTGGGACATGTTGGGCATCGCAGCAGTATCACCGCTGGCGACGCCGACGTGGGAGGGAACGCGTGCAACGCGGACAAGCTCATGAGTGTCTTTGTTTCGGGTAACGACGAACATCGGGTGCAGGACCAGACGGATGGCGGTGTTTTGCCGGACTAGTTCAGCGTTGAGCGAGTCAACCAGAAACGGCATGTCGTCGGTAACAATGTAGACTACGCTGCGCTCCGTCTCCGAGGTGATATGCACCTTGGCCTCGCCCGGGGAGCGGTCATGGGCCAGGCTGCGGTGCTCCAGCACGCGGTCCTTCAGTGTCTGCGGATCGTACGCCTGCGAATCCTCGGCAGCGAGCTGCTGGTAATAATCGGCGCTGAACGCTTCCAGCACCGCTGGATCTGACACCGCTGCATCCAGGACCGTTTCGGCCGAGTTGATTCCAGACGACATGAAGTAACGCCTCCGTGAGAGTTGTGAAGTCCGCCTCATTGCGGTCCGGCTTCGAGCCTAGCGTGAAACACCGGTCCGTGCTGTGGTCCTTCCGACAGCGGATCTGCGCTTGAGCTGGGCGGGTGCACAAACGATTCCGGCGATGGCAGCACGCAGCGCTGCCTCCGGCACGGCCTCAAGGAGAAGCTGACCGGCGTTGAGGGATTTATCAGCGGCGGCGGGATCCCAAGGCAGAAAATGGCCGATCCCCAGTTCGGGTCCGAACCGATCCCATGCCAGCTTCAGCGCGCGTTCCGGAGCTCTACCAGTGGCAGCGCTACGGACCTTGTTCAGGGCTACGACGAGTTCTGCCTGAGGCAGCAGTGCAGTCAACTCAGCAAGGCCGCGCACCAGACGGGGAAGCCCGACCGCGTCCGCCGCGCCGACGGCGAAGATAGTATCCGCAGCTGCCAGCGACCGCAGGGTGGCCGCATTGCGACGCGGTGCGGCCGTGTCAAAACTGAGTTCTTCATCCGTTTCCAGACAAAACCCACAATCGATCACCGTGACGTCGGCAACTTCCCGGCACAGCCCGAGGACACCAACCAGCGCGGCCGAACGCAGCTCTGGCCATCTGTCCGCTCGGGTTAGACCGGTCAGCACACGTATTTGACCACCAGCGAAAACTACCGATGCCGCCACGTTCCGCAGACCCTCCGCAGTGAGAAGCCCCTGATCCGCGAGGCGGCACGCCTGTGCAAGACCCGCTGATTCATCCAGCAGGCCAAGGCTTGCGCTGATGCTCGGGCCGTAGCTATCGGCATCCACCAGCAGGACCGAAATACCGCAGGCGGCAAGCTCGGCCGCCATGTTCATCGCGACCGTCGTGCGGCCGGGTGCTCCAGTCGGTCCCCATACCGCCAGAATGCGTGTGGCGGGTAGCGCGGCAGGAGGTTCCGTTCCGTCCGCGGGATCAGCTGCCGGAACGCCGTGCGCTGCCGGCTGCAGAGCTGGTTGCTCCATTGGCGGTGCGGAAGATCCATCGCCGCTGAAGCGATTCAGCGCACGTGCTCCGAAGCGCTCCGTTGGTCCCCCCGCGCTTGACGTACCCGCGGCCGAGGCAACTGCCACCGCTATCCGGTCGGCCAGTGCCGCCGGGTCGGTGCTGCAGGCCGTCACAACGGCGCCAATCCCGCGCAGCCGGGCGGCCTCGTCGTCGTCGGCCAGTACGACGACGACGACCCCGACCGCCGATAACCGGTCCACTAGCGTGGCGGTGAGTTCCGTTGCGTCACCGAGGACGACGGCGGCGCGCGCCAAGCCGCTTTGGCAGGCCGCTAGCAGCTCCGCGAGCTCGCCGCAGCGCCGCACCACCGTCACCGGGCCGTGCAGCTTTTCCAGTTCGCCGACGAGGTCCTGTGTGCTCTGTCCCACTGTCACAACGGGGATCTGCATCATGGTCCGCCAGCCGGGTTCCAGACCACCGCGATCTTCGCCTTGTTGGCTAAGGCACCGAGCAGTTTAGGCATCTGCACCGTGCTGACCAGAACGTGCAGAGCGGTGGATTTAGTGCCTCCCAAAGCCGATGATGCGGGGGTCAGCTGCGCAACCTCGGCGGCGGGCAGAAGCAGCGACGGCTCGGCGTAACCGTTCTTGCCGTTGGGAAGGGAAACCCACACATCCACGCGGGAGCCGACCCCGACCTCCTTCGGTAATGCCTCGTCCAGGGTCAGCACCGCCGGCTTCCGGTCTAATGTATCCGGCGTTCCCATGCTGGATTTAGTCAGCAATTCGCCACGAGGCACCAACCGAACCGCCACCTGCCCGGCCGGCAAGGCATCGGAGACCATCGTATACAGTCCCTGCGCATCGCCGAGGCGAACCCGCACGATGGTCAGTTCCGCGGCAGTAATTTTTTGTCCCAGCACGATATTGTCCCGAGCGGCATAGACCTCTGTCGTCTGATCTGCGCTGCCCACCAGCGCAGTCACCGATGCAATGGATGCCAGCACCAATAAAATACCCACCAGCAGGCGCGGATCCTTCCAGGACGGCTTCTTCAGCCGCGCTGCTGGACGCAGCCCTTTATCGGTTGCTCCGATGGCAGAAGCTGCGTAGGGCGACCCACCGTTTGCCGCCCCGTCAAAGCTCATCTGTTCTTCCCCCGAATGTTCTCTGGTAATTTCCATGACCGCTGCACCTCCAGCGGTCATGGTTCCGCGGGGTGGAGTTGTGCTGGCGTTTTTTGATCGTGCTCCTAGTTCTAGTGGTTGGCGACAGAGAAGGAAAGAGCCAACCCCAATAATGTGCAAAACCTTTTCCCGCTCCGTCACGCCAGAAGCGCAGCGGACGCGCGCCCGCCCGTCGCGGAGTGGGTAACTGCAGTGGGATGTGCATAAACGTGTCAAGGATAACCAAACGTGGCAGGATGGGCCTATGCCACGCTTCCTGACTCTTGCCGATGTAGCCGAGCAACTGCAGCTTTCCGCGGCGGCCACCTACGCCTTGGTACGCAGTGGGGAGCTTGCCGCCATTCAGATTGGCGGACGTGGGCAATGGCGGGTGGAAGAGACTAAATTCGAAGACTTTATCCAACGCCGGTACGCGGCAACAGAGCAACTACTGGCAGAATCTAAGGCCGCCCAACTACCGGGCAACAAGACTTCCGCAGACCGGGCCGACATCTGAAGCGCAGGGCTGACGCAATTTCCCTAATCCTGCCGCAGCATGCGCGCCTTCGGTTTGGTGGATGGCTAGATCGACGTCTGCGCCCGTGAGCTTATGGCCACGATGGCAGCGAAAGGGATTCCAGTACGGGCCCGGACGCTGCTTTCCCGCCGGGCCTCGCCGTCGCTAAGCACCGCCAATTCCAGGAAATCGGAGCCGACCCTGTCAAGTACGCCGGTCACCGGTGAGCTATTCTCGCCGATCTCTGCCCCCACCAAATAGATACGGACAGGGACGCGCTCACGTGCCAGAGCCCGCAGACCCGCCGCCAGTGTGTGCGGAACCCGGCTCACCGGTTTCAGCACTCCTTTGGGCAGACCAGAGATTCGGGTCAGGTGCCGCAGCGGGATCAGCACGGACCGCTGCGCCTCGACCAGCAGAAGCCACTCCTGTCCGACGTAGGAGACGGTTCCACTGAACCGCACGTAACCGTTCAGAACGACGCTGACCGGCGAATCGACTGCGCCTCGGATCCGGTCAGCCAGCGATATCGCGGACTCCTCCATTCGAACCAGTTCCGCGACGTCTGTTTCCAGTTCCAGCAGCCGCGCGGCCGCCAGCTGATTCTCCAGATCGTGAAAAAGTGAGTCCCATCGCATCCGGCCAGCCTACGAGCGGCGGTGGGCGGGGTCAACGGCCCCACCACTTATCCACACATCAACTCCAGCTCTGGACAAAAACGGTTGAAATGAATCAAAATGAATCTGGAAGTATCAAACACCGTCAAAACAGACCCTCCGATAGATTTCGGCATGAATCGTTTTCGGCTCTGGCGAGGTCTGCTTTTTGTTTATCCGCTTGCTTGTCAGCTTTTTGTCAGGTTGTTGATTAGGGAGGACACAATGCGCAAACAGTTGCGGGCCGATGCAGCAATGGCCGGCACAATTCTGCTCCTCGGAGCTGTGCTTGCCTTGACCGGGTCGGCGCTGCTGCAGCGCTGGTTCAGCGGCAGCGGATTCCTGCACCCACCGCGCTTTGAGGAAGCAATCGGCGCCGTCTCGGCGGCAGTCGGATTCGCCGTCGTCATCTGGTGGCTCCTGTCCTTTGTCCTCGCGGTTCTCGCCGGCGTCCTCCAGCGCACCGGCCATCGAGAGGCTGCTGATGCCATGGGGCGTTTGGCTCCGACATTTATGCGCCGGCTCGTTCTGCTTCTCCTCGGCGTTAATCTTCTCTGCACACCGCTTGCCCACGCTGCCGATGAACCGATAAACCCGCTGTGGCAGCCGTCGGTCTCTACTATCGTGCCGACACCAGCTCCCGCATCGGCGCCGGTTTTCCGCCAGTCGGGCCGTACTTCATCGGAACCCAATCCCCTCGGCGAACCGGTCAGCCCGCTATGGCAGCCGCAGGCACCCATCATCACGCCGGGTCTGCTCGCCCCCGCTCCCAGCCGTTCGCCGTCGGGTTTCGCCCCGCTACTGGACCAGCAGGGAGCGGCTGCCGGCAGTCAGCCCGGTTCAGCACAGGTACCGGACGCAGCAGAAGATCACAAAGCGGTGGTCGTGAAGGCCGGCGACACTCTCTGGACTTTGGCAGCACAACAGCTTGGTCCGCTGGCAACCGACGCCGAGGTGGCCCGTCAATGGCCGGCCTGGTTCAGAATCAACCGCTCGATTATCGGCCCGGACCCGTCATTGATCCTTCCCGGCCAGATCCTGCGTGCCCCATGAGTGCCGATTTTCGCAACCGTAATTTCGAGCAAGGAGACAACCATGAACACTCAAGCAGCTCGTGACAGTAGTGCCATAACCCACAGTGCTGCCTTAACCGACAGTAGTGCCCTAACCGACAGTACTGCCCTAACCCCCAGTCCGTCCCTACCCCACGGTGGTGCGGCCGCCGGCGGGGCTGCTCCAGCATTGATCTCTGCCCCTGTGATACGGAGCCGTCCTGCACCAGTACAGGACGACTCCAGCGAGGATATCGCTCCCGTCATCCCGATGCCGCCCCGTCGTCGAAACAACCGTGTTCCAGCAGGCCCCTTAGCCCGGTCGGGCAACCCCGCAAACCGTGGCGCGCGAAGCTCAGCAGAGGCGCTGATGGCTCCAGTGGAGCTGGTAGGAGAGGGCAGTGCGCGCGCCGGCACCATCGAAGGATCTGTTACCGGGGCAGAAAAATTCCAGCTCGATCTTGCCAGGGCACAAGCCGGGGAGGCGGCGCTGGTGCGGTCCATGACCGCTAAGATCGGGCAGGCCGCTGTGGAAGTGCTTGCCGGCAGCCGCCCCGCGCACCAGCTCGCCCGCTGGTTGGATGCGCGCAGTTATGAGGCGCTGCAGATCCGCGCGGAGCTGACCAGATCGGTGCAGCGGAATCTGGAACACAGCGGCGTGCACAGCAACGTCCACGAATTACACCGCAACCCATCGGTTCGGTCCTTGCACTGCTGCGCCGTCAGACCCGGCGTTTACGAATCCTCACTCGTTATTGCCGAAAGCCAGCGAATTCGTGCCCTCGCCATGCGCTTGGAAGAGCGTAACGGTGTCTGGAAAGTTACCGCCCTCGAAATCGGGTAACGCGAACATGACTGGTACGCGCGACGCCCCCGGCGGCCACTGTCGACCACCGGTGGAGGCGTGCTCTTCGCGTGCTGCGCAGCGTTACCGGCGTTAGCGGCGTTTCTTCTTCTTGGTCTTCGCCGCAGCAGCCTTCGCCGCACCCGTCTTCTTCGCCGCGGGCGGCAGACCGGTTCCGCGTGAACTCCGCTCGGTATGTGTCTCTGCTTCGCCGGACACGTCCGGCGCGGTGAATTGCAAAGAGGCCGGCTGTTCAGGAGCCTGCAGGCCCGGGGCGTTGAACTTCACCGCGGCGTGTTCGTCCGCTGCCGTTGTGGGCGGGCCGTCCTGCCCTCCGCCCTGCGAATCGCCATCGGACGCTGCGCCGGCGACGCGCTGAAGAAGCGACGCCGGCTGGTCAGCGACGACGCCAACCCGGGCAGCGGCGGGCTCCTCCACCTGGACCTCCAGGTTGAACAGCAGCCCTATGCTTTCCTCCCGGATGGCACCCATCATGGCTTGAAACATGGTGAAACCCTCGCGCTGATACTCAACGAGCGGATCGCGCTGCGCCATCGCCCGCAGGCCGATGCCTTCCTTCAGGTAATCCATCTCGTAAAGGTGCTCCTGCCATTTACGCCCCACGACCGAGAGCACCACCCGGCGCTCCAGTTCCCGCATCGTTTCCGAGCCGAGCCTCTCCTCGCGATCCTGATACGCCAGCTTCGCATCCGAGAGCAACTCAGTTTTCAGCAACTCAGGGGTAATGCGATCTTCACCGCCAGCCTCTTCTTCGAGTTCTTCAGTGCTCACCGAGACCGGGTACAGCGTCTTCAGGCTGCCGAGCAGCCCCTGGAGATCCCAATCCACGCTATGACCCTCGGCCGTAACAGCGTCAATGGACTCGGATACGGTGTCTTCCAGGAAGAATTGGACCTTTTCATGCAGATCGTCTCCCTCGAGGATCCGCCGACGGTCACCGTAGATGGCTTCACGCTGGCGGTTAAGGACGTCGTCGTATTTGAGCACATTTTTGCGCTGTTCGGCGTTGCGGCCCTCCACCTGGCCCTGTGCGGAGGCGATCGCCTTGGACACCAACTTGGACTCCAGAGCCACGTCGTCAGGCATCACCGAGCGGGACATCAGACGTTCCGCCGCTCCGGAGTTGAAAAGACGCATCAGGTCATCGGTGAGTGAGAGGTAGAACCGGGATTCGCCCGGATCGCCCTGGCGGCCGGAGCGGCCGCGCAACTGGTTGTCGATGCGGCGTGATTCGTGACGTTCGGTGCCGAGCACGTACAGCCCGCCCGCCTCGACGACGTCGTCATGTTCGGCCGACACCGCATTTTTGGCGTCCTCGAAAGCCTCGGTCCACGCTGCCTCGTATTCCTCCGGCGTCTCTTCCGGATCCAGCCCGCGGGCCGCGAGCGCGGCGACGGCGTTGAATTCCGCGTTACCGCCCAGCATGATGTCCGTACCGCGGCCGGCCATGTTGGTCGCTACCGTGACGGCACCCTTGCGGCCGGCCTGTGCCACAATCGCGGCCTCCCGCGCATGGTTCTTCGCGTTGAGGACCTCATGCTTGATGCCGCGCTTGGCTAACTGCTTGGAAAGATATTCACTCTTCTCCACGCTCGTCGTACCGACCAGAACGGGTTGCCCTGACGCATGCCGCTTCGCGATGTCCTCGACGACGGCGTCAAACTTCACCACTTCGTTTTTGTAGACGAGGTCCGATTGGTCGATCCGCCGCATCGGTTTGTTGGTCGGGATCGGCACCACGCCGAGGCTGTAGGTCCCCATGAACTCGGCGGCTTCCGTTTCGGCCGTTCCGGTCATGCCGGAAAGTTTCTTGTACAGCCGAAAGTAATTCTGCAGGGTAACGGTGGCCAGGGTCTGGTTTTCCGCCTTGATTTCCACGCCCTCTTTGGCTTCGATGGCCTGATGCATACCCTCGTTGTAGCGCCGGCCGGCCAGAATACGGCCGGTGTGCTCGTCGACGATGAGGACCTCGCCATCGAGGATAACGTAATCCTTGTCGCGCTTAAACAGTTCCTTGGCCTTAATGGCGTTGTTCAGGAACCCGATGAGTGGTGTATTTGCGGATTCGTAGAGATTGCTGACACCGAGGTAGTCCTCGATCTTTTCAATGCCGGGTTCCAGCACGCCTACCGTGCGCTTTTTCTCATCCACCTCGTAGTCGTCCTCATTGTTCAGACGCAGGACCATCTTGGCGAATTCCCCGTACCAGCGGTTTGCGTCCCCGGACGCCGGGCCGGAAATAATCAGCGGCGTCCGGGCCTCGTCGATCAGGATGGAGTCCACCTCGTCAACAACGGCGTAGTGGTGCCCGCGCTGGACCAGCTCTTCCGCGGACCACGCCATATTGTCACGCAGGTAGTCGAACCCGAACTCATTATTCGTGCCGTAGGTGATGTCCGCTTCGTACTGCTGGCGGCGGACGGACGGGTCCTGGTTGGACAGGATGCACCCGCTCGTCAGCCCCAGGAACCGGTAGACGCGCCCCATCAGATCGGACTGGTACTCCGCCAGGTAGTCATTGACCGTGACCACGTGTACACCATTGCCGCCGAGGGCGTTCAAATACGCCGGGGCGGTCGCAACCAACGTCTTACCTTCACCGGTCTTCATCTCGGCGATATTGCCCAGGTGAAGCGCCGCGCCGCCCATCAGCTGGACGCGGAAGTGCCGCATGCCCAGGGTGCGTGAGGACGCCTCCCGGACCGCCGCGAAGGCCTCCGGCAGCAGATCATCGAGCAGCTCGCCGTCGGCGTGGCGCGCCTTGAGCTTGTCCGTTTCCTCGCGGAGTTCGGCGTCGGTGAAGGTCTGGAACGGCTCCTCCAGCCTCTCGATGGCATCCGCGTAGACATGAAGACGCTTCAGTGTCTTGCGGTCACCGGTACGGAGGACTCGCTCGAGAAGTGATGGCACGGATGTTGCTCCCAATCTGTGGCTGCCTAAAACTGGCCTTTTCAGTCTACGTGACCGGATGAACGGAGCGCTTCTTCTGTTCCCCCGCCGCCGGACCGGACAGCTGCTGCGAGTTCGGCCGCCAGTGTTCCAACCGGTTCGACGACGACGTCGGCAAGCGAGAGCCAACTGGCCATCAGCCGTAATTCAGCGGCAAGCTCGGTGGCCGTTCCGGCGGGTGCATGCGCCTCGGCAAAAGCACCGCGGACCAGCAATACGCCATTGTTCCTATCGGCCTTGAGATCCACTCGTGCAACCAATCGCTCGCCGAGGAGGAATGGCAGCACGTAGTAGCCGTATCGGCGTTTGGCTGCCGGCGTATAAATCTCGATCCGGTAATGGAAGCCAAAGAGCTGATCCAGCCTGCGCCGCTCAAAAACCAGCGAATCGAAGGGACTTAGCAGCGCCCGCCCCATGGCCTGCCGCGGCAGTACCGCATCCACATGCCTGAAAAGCGCGGCATCCCAGCCACGCACGGTGACGGGCAGCAGAATTCCACTGTCCGCCAGCTCAGCCACGGCCCGCGCGGCCGGTTTTACCGGGAGCCGAAAATAGTCGGCAAAACACCGGATCGTACCGATTCCGTGCGCGGCCGCCGCTGCCTGGATGAGCCTGCGCAGCGAAGCGTCCGGATCGAGCTGACTGCCCGACGGCGGCAAAATAGCACCGGTCAGCGTGTACCTGCGCTCAAACTGAGGCGTGCGCGAAGCCACGCTGAGCGTTCCCTGCTCGAAAAGATCTTCCAGCACACGCTTTGCAGCACTCCAGTTCCAGCCCCAGCCATCGGACACCTTTTCCTGCCGGTGGTCAATTGCCTTGGTGATTTCCCGTGCTGTTAGAGCATCCCCATCCGCCAGTAGAGCCAGAATCCGTGTTTCCAGTGATCTGCGCAGATCCGGCTCCAGCCCCTGGGCACCGACCCATTGACGCTTTTGCCACTGCCGGAGATCCTCGAAATGTTCGGGACGGATGAAACTCGCCTCGTGGGCCCAATACTCCATCATGGCCCGAGGTCCGATCCCGGCGAGCCGATCCGGAATTTGCCGGTCATAGCTGCCCAGCCGCGAGAAGAACGGCAAATAATGGCTCCGGGAGAGCACATTCACCGAATCGATTTGGACCAGCTGAATCCGGGCAAAGGTCCGGCCCACCGCCCGTGCGCTGACGGGTCCGGCGGGCCGTTCCTTTGCTAGTCCCTGTGCTCCCAAGGCAATCCGTCGGGCCTGCGCAAGGCTCAGGTCCGCTGCCATCGAACCTCCAGTTCTAGGCGATGGATGCTTTATCCGGCGAGCGATAGGCAGTGATCTCATCGGCAGGGACCGCGTCCATATCGGCGCAGTCCGCATCCAATGAAATCACACCATATGTCCATCCGCTCCGGCGATACACCACCGATGGGGCTCCGGTAGCCGAGTCGACGAAGAGGTAGAAGTCGTGCCCCACCAGCTCCATATTGTCCACGGCGTCATCCAATGAGACGGCGGCTGCCGGAAAAACCTTACGCCGAATCAGCACTGGTGAATCACCAGCCGGAATGTCATTGTCAATCTCATACGGGGAGCGCTCTTCACGCCCAGCGGCGGCGTTTTCGTCAGTGGATTGGGCGTAGATCGGTTCGGTTGCGCTGACCGTGGGGAGTGCGGCCGTCGCCTCGTTCACTCCCACCGGCGCGTGCCGGCCGTGATGAACCTTCTTCCGGTCTTTTGCGCGTCGGAGTCTTTCCAGAAGCTTGTTGTACGCAACATCGAAAGCCGCGAATTTGTCTCCTGCGGACGCTTCGGCGCGGATCACGGGGCCGCGGCCCTGGACCGTCAGTTCGACCGTGAGCTGGGCATCTGCCGCGCGCGCATTCGTCTCCTTCGACACCTTGGCATCGATGCGTTGAACCTTGTCGCCGAGCTGTTCAACTTTGGACATTTTTTCGCCGGCGTATTCGCGGAAACGATCCGAAACCGTGACGTTGCGGCCGGTGATCAAGAACTCCATGGTGCCCTCCAAATGACTTCGGTGACACGACGGTCCGCAATGCCGTTCAGCCATTGCTTGACCGCCGACGGGTGGTCAACCTCTACGAGGTACCCGTTTACCTACGCTAGTCCACTCATGCCTGATATTCATCTTCCGGCACGCTTTTTTTCGCTGCCGTTGGTCCGCCCGGCCGCGCCTGTCCGCCCTCGCACCGCTTACCGCGATGCCTTAGGAAGGTGCCTTAGGAAGGTGCCTTAGGAAGCAGGGAGCCTGCGGCGTCGGTTTAGATTGACAGCGCCTGTGGTGGGGTGCGATGGTCGGCGCAGAGGTCATTCGCGGATCCAAGGGAGCAAACCATGTCGCCTTCGCCCGTGGCACAGCTGGCCGGCTCGCTGGCAGACATTTCGGAGCTGGTGGACGGTATCCGGGACGAGCAATGGGACTTACCCACCCCGTGCACGCAATGGTCCGTCCACGAGCTGGTGAACCATCTCAGCACAGGTAATCAACTGTTTGCTCATGCCCTTGCCGGCGATTCGCCGTCGACCGCTTCTTTAGCCGCGCTGCTGCCGCCAGGTCGTCCGGCAGCAGCCCATCGGGACTCTGTCGCTGCCCTGCTCGCAGCCTTTGATTCCCCCGGCGTGCTGGAGAGGGTCGTCGTGGTGCCCTTCGGAGCGGTTCCAGGAGCCGTCGCGCTGCATCTGCGGATCGTTGAGGCCCTGGTACACGGATGGGATCTCGCTCATGCCGTTGGCCTCCCGCCGCGGTTCGACCAGGAACTTGCTGAGCAGGAATTAGCGTTCACCCGATTAAGGCTGGCCGATGTTCCACCCGAGCGCAGCCCGTTTGGACCGCAGCGGCCCGTCGCGCGGGACGCTCCGGCGCTGGACCGTCTCGCTGCCTGCCTGGGTCGGGATGTCCCGGTCTCCGCAGCAGATGATCGGTACCGGCGTTAGGTTCTCAGACGAACGGCTCCGAAACGAAGATCGACGTGCGCTGTCAGCTTAGGCCTGTCCGCGGGGCTGCCGTCGCCGCGGGGATCAAGCCTCCGGCGGCGGCTATGACCACCGCTCCGCATACAATCGCGCCGGCGGCCCGGAGCGCGCGGGCGGCTTCTGCGAGCGTGGCTCCCGTGGTCAGCACGTCGTCGACGATCACCACCGTGCGCCCGGCCAGCTCCGCACTCCCGCGCACGTACATGGAATTTCGTACATTTGCGCGCCGGGCCATTCGCCCCAAAGTCTTCTGGCTGCGTTGCCGCCAGGGCAGCCGGGTTTTGAGCCTCAGCGCACGGCAGAGCCTGATACTCGGGGGCAAGGCTGAATACCGGCGTAAAGCCATCAGCAATCGCCATAGCGGATCGTAGCCACGCTTACGGTAGCCCCTGCCGCTGGTCGGGACCGGAATGAGGAGTACTGCCCCGTCCTGCGGCGGCCAGTGCATCCACCGGTGCGGGGGCCAGTGCATCCACCGGTGCGGCGGCCTGCCCAGCGGCGGGTACGGTGAGGAGCCCGCGGCCAGCCCCAGCGCAGCTGACAGGGATCGACCAAGGGGTCCCGCCAACGATGCGGCCAGATCGGTACGCCCGTGATTTTTGAAGGCCAGCAGCACCAATGCCAGCTCATCGCGATAGCTCCCCGCCGCGACCACCGGCAACAGCACAGTGCCGTCCACATCCATCAGCGCCGGAGCGCTCTCTTCGGCGCGGTACGGACGCTCAGTGGCGAGCCGCAGCGCCTTGGCACAACCCGCACACAGGGAACAGTCCTCCGCACCGCAGACCACGCACTCGGCCGGCAGTATCAATGCGGTCATTTCGCGCCAGGCAGATTCCAGCCACAGCCAGCACCGGACCCACCATTGGCTGGCCCTGCCTCGGTGCAGCCCCGGGAATGCAGCCGGAGACCCGGCGGCAGGTCCGGTCAGCTTGTTCATCCATCCACGCTGGCCGGGTTTGCCGCGGCCAGCAAGCATGCGGGCGCAACGTGCGAACAATCAAGGCCCGGATCGGACCTGTGCAGGGAACAGTTGTGAGATAGACCGATCCGCCTAACCGGCGAAGGACGCGTCCGTGACGTCCTTGGCCTGTACCACCCAGCCGTTGCCCAGCCGTGAGTAGATGTCCTTATCGGTCTGCGCATACAGATCCAGCCAGCTATTGCCCGCACTGAGCCAACGCATCCCCTCCAGCGGCGCGAGCTGCTGCGGATCCGATTTCAAATCCAGAATTTCCACCACTACCGGCCCGGTTGAGGACGGCCGCATAACGGCCATACTGGTCTCACTGATCCATACGCCCAGCCCAGGATTCACCGACGACACCACGGTGATGGGAACCGTAAGGTCCTTGGGTACATCTCCGGTCCGTAAAATGCCAGCAAGCTGCACCGAACTGACGCCATTCAAAGTGGAAATGATCAGCGCCCGGCTGCCATCCCGCGAGACCCTGAAATCAGTTACCGTCCGCCCCACCAGCCATTGGACAGAGAGAACGACGGCGGCAGGCGGCTGCCCTGGTTTGCTCACGTCCGGGTGGAAGGCAATGATCTGGCCGCCTCCATCGCCCGCGGCCGTCCAGATCCAGTCCTGCGGCGAAAACGACGGCGGAGTGAGATTAACCCCGGTGGCTCCGGGAACCTCGGCCTGTCCCGGCGCCACACTGAAGGCCTGGCTGTGGTCTGCATTAAGGAACGCGTAAAGCGGTTTGGTGTAGGACTGCGCCGGGTGCGAGGGCCCGTGCTTGGCCATGGAGGCGAGCCCGGCTATTGGCGATATCTGTCCGCTATCAAAATGCACCAGTTCATTTTTGGCGATAGCCACCTGGGTGTGCGGCACTTGGTTATTGACCACTAATGCCGGCTGCCCGGATTCCTGCGGTCCGAGGTCGATTTCGCGGGTATCCGCCCGCAGCGTGACCGACGTGACGGTATTGAGGTTGCGCTGCAGAGTCAGTAGCAGCTGAGCCTGCATCTGCTGCCGCGCCTTCACCGTGGCGTCCAGCAGCGGTTGTGCGGTCAAATCCAGCTGGGCCACCCCATTGTTGATCGGTACCGAGTCGCGCACCAGCTTGATTCCATCCGGAAAAGCGCTGGCTACGGCGCCTTTGAGATACGGCGCGGGACCATTGAGCATCGCCCGGACAATGGATGTCGCCCGGGTAGTGGCCTTCCCTGCAAGCCAGCGAATGTCCGGCACGGCGTAGGCAAATGTCGGGTCATAAAAGTACAGCGAGTACGGGCTGTAGAGCGTGGCGAAGTTCGCGGACTGCAGCATGATCCCGTCCGGGACGCTGCTGATTCGCCATTCACCGTCTTCCTTGACCAGGGAGAACTTGACGGTCTGCACGGCACCGGGATCCGATGGTGTGAGAATGCCGTTTGCATCGACCAGCGATTGAAGGTCGAAGTCAATTTTGAAATCACTGCCGGCGCTACTCTTAGGACCATTGCCCGGGTCAATATCGCTGCCGATACTGACAACCTTGAAGCTGTCTTTGTAGACCAGTGTGCGGGCATCGGCCTTCCAGGTCCCGGCGATCGTGTGGTCCAGGTATTGCCTCGCCACCTGGAAATCGTCCGAAACCCCGGTTCCGGCAGCGATGAACCCCTCAATAATGCTCGTGGGGCTGGCACCCTGAACGGGGGCGTTCTGCCGGAAATCAATGTTGACCGGGTTATTGCGGCCGGCCACCGGATCGCTTTTGCCCACAACTCCGCTGCTGGGAATCACGGCGCACCCGGCGCTGCACAGCAGCATTACGACGACGACGGCCAGCAGGCGCAGCAGCGCCGCCGCGGGTGCTGCGCGCCGGGCAACCGCACGACAGGTAGGTGAGCGGCGGATAGCTGGGCGACGGGTACGCGCGCAGCGGGCGTTCGGGTTATGACGGACGTTCATCAGAGAACCGTCCTTCCGGAAATCGGTTCGGCGCCGGTGATGTTGGATTCGAAGTCGACAGCGGGCACCAGCTCGCCCGTTAGATGCAGGTTCCCGGATGCGTCGTCGTCACCGCCGGGCGGAAGGCCCACCGGAGAAGGACCGGGCGCCGTACCGCTGCGGCGCGGCAGCGTGAGGCGGAAACAGGACCCTACGCCGGGTTTCCCCCACGCCTCGAGCAGTCCTCCATGCAGCCGGCTGTCTTCTGTGGCGATGGCCAGGCCCAGGCCGCTGCCTCCGGTAGTGCGGGCCCGCGCGGGGTCGGCCCGCCAGAAACGGTCAAAGGCCCGCGTCACCTCATCAGCGGACATGCCGATGCCGTGGTCCCGCACGGCCACGGCTATGGTATCCGCGTCCGATGCCACGAAAAGTTCCACCGGTTTCCCATCTCCGTGTTCCAGGGCATTGACCACTAGGTTCCGCAGAATTCTGTCAATGCGCCGCGGGTCCATGTCAACCACACTGCCGTATTTTTCGGTGCTCCCCGCGACTGTCAGGACAGAGCCGCATTGCTCAGCCAGAGGGTGAGCCCCCTCCATCACATTGTGGATGACGGCAAAAATGTCGCCCGGTTCCGCATCAAGTACCGCTGCTCCCGCATCGAACCGGGAGATTTCCAGCAGATCCGCAAGCAGCGCCTGAAAACGCTCTACCTGGTGATAAAGCAGCTCAGCGGATCGCTTGTTCACCGGATCAAACGAATCCCTGGCATCGAAAAGAACCTCCGCAGCCATCCGGACCGTGGTCAGTGGAGTGCGCAGTTCATGGGAAACGTCGGACACGAAGCTCTGCTGCATATGTGACAGCGTGGCCAGTTGCGTGATCTGTTCCTGCAGTGAATTGGCCATCCGGTTAAACGACGACGCCAGACGCGCCACCTCGTCTTCGCCCCGGACCACCATGCGTTCCTGCAGCTGGCCGGACGCAAGTTTCTCCGACACGGCGGCTGCCTGGCTGATCGGGAGGACAACATTGCGGGTCACATAAAGCGCGATGCCGCCAAACAACAGCAGCAAAATGCCGCCGCCAAGCCATAACACCGACTGGATATAGTTCAGCGTCACCTGCGCGTTGTTCAGGTCGTAGATCAGATACAGCTCATAATGAGTGCCGAGGAGATTAACATTACTGCCGACGGCGAGGGCGGGATGTTCCTCACTGCTGCCGGCACTCAAGGAAATTGACTGCCAATACTGGCCCGAATGTCCCTGCACGGCCGTTCGCAGTTGATCGGGGATGATGGCCGGGGTGATTCCGCCGGAGCTCACGGTGGCGACGAACAAGGAATTATTCTGTCCCGGCACCAAGACCATCAGGTACCTGCGTGTGTCGTCAGCGCCGCCGACCTCGAGGAGTTTAAGCGTGTCACGGACGTAGGTCGAGGCGGCCGGGACGTCGCTGAGCTGGGCGTTGTCGAAGCTTTCCTGGACTTGGGAGATGCCGCGGGACGATTCCTGTTTTGCCTGCTGCAGCCGTTCCTGGAAAAGTCCGTTGGCAATCTGGCTTGACAGGTAAGCGCCGACGCCCACTAGAGCGATAAACGCAATGAGCAGGGTGACCAGCACCGTGCGGAACTGCAGTGAGGTGCGCCAGCGACGGCGAAGCCCAAGCCGACGACGGTCCAGCCAGCGACCGGCCGGGCGCAGCACCCAGCGCAGCAGCAGGACCCAGGTCCTTCTCAGCCAACCCGGGATCCGTCGGAGGATCCCTCGCAGGCGCGCCTGCCTGGCTGCCCGGGCATCGGCCGCAGCGCCGGTCGTTAAATTGCCGCCCGCCGCAGGCATGGCTGGACTGGCCCCGCCACGGCCGCGCGGCTTGTGCTCTTGTAGCTTGGTCATCCGTTCCCGCCGGCTCCGCGTTCTATTGCCCGGCCCGGTAGCCCACACCGCGCACGGTCAGCACCACCTCCGGCGCCTCCGGGTCCTGCTCGATCTTGGAGCGCAGCCGCTGGACGTGCACGTTGACCAGTCGGGTGTCCGCGGCATGCCGGTAGCCCCAGACCTGCTCCAGCAGCAACTCCCGGGTAAAAACCTGCCAGGGTTTGCGGGCCAGCGCGACGAGCAAATCGAATTCCAGCGGTGTCAGGGAAATCTTCTTTCCTGCCCGGTGCACGGTATGCCCGGCAACGTCGATCGTCACGTCCGCAATAGCCAGAGTCTCCGGCGCCTTTTGGTCACCCGGACGCAACCGGGCGCGGACCCGCGCCACCAGCTCCGCCGGCTTAAACGGTTTGGGAACATAGTCGTCGGCACCGGATTCGAGCCCGCGGACTACGTCGGAGGTATCCGATTTCGCCGTCAGCATCACAATCGCGACGTCGGACTCGGCACGGATCGCTCTGCAGACCTCGATTCCGTCCACACCCGGGAGCATCAGGTCCAGCAGGACCAGATCGGGTTTGGACGAGCGGAATGCTGCCAGCGCCTGCGCTCCATCCGCGCAAAAGAAGGGCTCAAACCCGTCATTGCGCAGCACAATACCGATCATCTCCGCCAGTGCTTCATCATCATCAACTACCAGAATGCGTGCCTTCATAGTTATATGTTCGCCTATCCCCCGGACAATGTCTTGTTGGCGGTCTTGTGCCCCGGGTCCGCGTCCGGTTCCGTTCAGCTGGCGGACTGCTGTAGCCGGCCCCAATAATGGCCGACGTCGTAGGGTGCCGCTAGGCTGAAGCCAGAGTCAGGACTGGGGCCGGCAGCCGTCGGTACAATCGCAGGATTGGCTGCCGTCAGCTATGGGGAGATACACATGACGCAGGAACCCGACCAGGCCCCGGCCCGACCCGCTGGCGAGCCGCGGCCGGGGCCAAACCAGCAGGGTGGCCAGGCACCCCCGTGGGGCCAGGCACCCCAGTGGGGCCAGGCACCCCAGTGGGGTCAGGCACCCCAGTGGGGCGAATATGCACCACCGCCTGGACCGGCTCAGTCCGGCGCGCCGCAAGGGCAATACGGCTGGCCGCAGCAGCAGTTCCCCGGCTACCAGCAATACGTGGCGCCGCCGAAACCCGGCGTCATCCCCCTCCGTCCTCTGGGACTGGGCGAGATCCTCGACGGGGCCTTTCAGGCGGCCCGCCGTAACGGCAAGGCAATGTTCGGTTCCGCCCTGCTTGTCCAGGCCTTTTCGGCAGTGCTGACGGTCGTTCTGCTGACGGTATTCCTCAGCGGCGGCATTCCGATTATGTCGATTGCGGAAGGGAACGTATCGACAAGCCAACTAGCATCCTTCGTCGTCCGGGCCGCAGCCACCCTGCTGATAGCGGCCTTGCTGCAGACCCTGACGCAAATGACCCTGCAGGGTGTCCTGGTGGTTCCGGTATCCTGTGCAGTGCTGAACCGGACCACGACCTTCAAACAGATGTGGTACCTGGCCCGTCGCCGGATTGTTCCGCTGGTGGGGCTGTCGCTGCTGTACATGCTCAGCGTCGGTGTGGTGCTCGCCGTCGTCGTGCTTTTCGCTGTCCTGCTCATCGCGAATCTGCGCGTTGGTGGGGCCCTCCTCACACTGGCACTGGTGTTGGCCATGATCGCAGGATTCCTCTGGATCGCTGTGAAGCTGCTCATGGCACCGGCGGCAATGGTGGTGGAGAATCTGGGTATTTTCTCTGCCATCGCACGTTCCTGGCGCCTCACTGGGAACAATTGGTGGCGGACCTTCGGCATCTGGATAGTGACCAGCCTGATTGTTGGCGCCATCACCGGCGGGATATCCACCGCGGTGGGTTTTGTGGTCGGCATAGTGGGCGTACTGATAAATCCGAATCCGACGCCGGACCAGCAGATTCTGCAGGCAGTGCTGGGGCAGGGTGTCTCCCTCTTGATCACCAGTGTCATCGGGGCAGTGGCGCTGGCTTTCCAATCGGGAGTGCTCGCGCTGATCTACGTTGACCTGAGAATGCGCAAAGAGGGGTTCGACATCGTCCTCATGAAGGAACACGAGGGGGGTCCCGGCAGCGATCCGGACGGAATACCAGGCGGATTGCCGCCCGACGGACAGCCCTTGAAGTGGCCCTGGAGCGCAGCTGAGACATGATGGCAGCAGCCGGCTTCATCTTGACCTCCAGGAGCACGGACATTCCGGTCCTTCCCGGTGCCGATGAGGCCCGCCGATGGGCCCGGGACGAGCTTTCACGGAAAATCTATCAGGACGCTAAGCCGGGCCTGGCCGAGGAAATTCTGGCCCGAATCGTGAAATTCTTTACTGCTGCCTTCAATGGGCTCTCGGGGATCAACGGTAACCTCGGCTTTGTGCTGCTTGGGGTTGTGCTGCTGGCGCTGATTGCCGTATCCCTCTGGCTGGTGCGTCCGCGGCTCAGTCGGCGGCAGATAAACCTCGAAGCAGAAGTTTTCGGCACCGAAGTGCTCCTGACGGCCGGCGAACACCGCAAACTAGCACAACAAGCCGCGATGGTCGGCGATTATGGCGGCGCGGTTACCGCACAGTTCAGGGCCGTGGTCCGTACGGCGGAGGAGCGTGCCATTCTTGACCCACAGCCCGGCAGGACTGTTGATGAAGCCACCGCGGGACTGATCCGCGCCTTCGGCGCTCAACGCCGGAACTTGCTGGCCGCGGCCGGCTGCTTCAATGGTGTGCGGTACGGCGATGTAGTTGCCGTACCGGCCGACTTTGCGCGGCTGAAGGAGCTGGACCACGTTCTGCTCGAGCAAAGGCCGCAATACCACGACGGTCCCGGCGCCCTGGCGGCACCAGCGTGAGCGGCACCAGCGTGAGCAGCACCAGCGTGAGCGGCACCAGCGTGAGCAGCACCAGCGTGAGCGGCACCAGCGTGAGCGGCACCGGCGTGAGCAGCACCAGCGTGAGCGGCACCAGCGTGAGCGGCACCGGCACTGTCCGGCAGCGGGCATGGAAACGGCTGCGGCGGCACCGTTTCTGGCTGATCGTCGGTACGGTGTCCGTGTTGGTCGCCGTGACCCTGTTCGCCCTCGGCAACCTGGGCCGGCACAGTACCGGCACCCTGGCTGTCGACAATCCGGCTCCGGACGGCGGTATGGCGGCGGCCACCATCCTGGCGCAGCACGGCGTCAAAGTTGCGGCGACGAATAGCCTCGCGGCAACGCTGGACCGGCTGCGGGATTCGGGTGCCTCCACAGCAACGGTGCTGCTCTTCGATCCGGCCGGAATTCTGGACCGCGGGCAGATCGAACGGCTGGCCGAAACCGACGCAACACTTGTGCTGGTGGAGCCGGGGCCGTTGACACTGCGCGGTGTAGCCGCAGCGTCCGGAACCACAGCCGGCAACGGTTCCGGCATCACTGCGGCCGGATCGGCAGTATTTCCTACTGACACCGCGGCGGCTGCCTGCACAAATGACGACGCCTCGGCGGCCGGGAGCATCAGCTCCGACGCCGGTACGGTGTACCGCGGACCGGTGATGTGCTTTCCGGATGTGTACACTGCCAGCGGCGGAACGGCTCCCGGCAGTGCGGACGCGCCCGCTGGGCTGTATGCGGCGAGCGCGGACGGCCGGGTCGTGGTGATCGGCAACCACCGGATCCTCAGCAATGACAAACTGGCGGCGAGCGGCAACGCGGCCCTGACGCTGCGGATGCTGGGGAAGAACGCGGAGCTGCTCTGGTATACGCCCTCGCTGCAGGACCTGCCGCAGGAGGCCGTACCCAAGGATCTCTCCTCACTCACTCCATCATGGCGGGTGCCGGTAGGGATCTGGCTGCTGATTGTCGCCGTTCTTGGCATGCTCTGGAAGGGCCGCCGGGATGGGCCGATTGTGCCGGAGCCGCTCCCGGTTACGGTGAAGGCGGCCGAGACGGCGGCCGGGCGTGCCCGGCTCTACGAAGATGCCGGCGCGAGTGAAACCGCCGCTGCTGTTCTGCGCGCGGGCGCGATGCTGCGCATGTCCCGGCATCTGCGGCTCGGGCGGGCGGCCTCCGAAGCGGACGTGCTTGCCGCCGTCGCACGCCACACCGGGTGTCCTGATCAACACGTCGCTGACCTGCTCCACACCCGGCCGGCCACGGGACCTGCCCTGCTGCGCTGGGCCAGGGAACTGAACACGCTAGAGAAAGAAGTAACCTCCAGATGAGCGAACCGTATCCCGACGCGGACGTCAGCGACAGCCGGCAGCCTGCTTGGTCTTCCACTGCCCTGCCCCCGGCGGGACCCCCCGCACAGGATCCGCCCGGAAGTCACGATCCGGTACGTCAGGCGCTGCTGGATGTGCGCACCGAAGTGGCGAAAGCCGTCGTGGGACAGGATGCAACCGTGACCGGCTTGCTGATCGCCCTGCTGGTGCGCGGTCACGTACTTATCGAAGGAGTTCCCGGTGTGGCTAAGACTCTGCTGGTGCGAACGCTCTCCGCAGCGCTGAGCCTGGAAACCAAACGAGTCCAGTTCACCCCGGACCTGATGCCCGGGGACGTAACCGGCTCGCTGATTTATGACACGCACAGCTCCGCATTTACCTTCCGGGAGGGCCCGGTCTTCACAAATATCCTGCTCGCGGATGAGATCAATCGGACGCCGCCGAAAACGCAGGCCGCGCTGCTGGAGGCAATGGAGGAGCATCAGGTGTCGGTGGACGGCGTTTCCCGAAAACTGCCGGCCCCGTTCATGGTGGCCGCGACGCAAAATCCGGTGGAATATGAGGGAACGTATCCGCTCCCGGAGGCGCAGCTGGACAGGTTTCTGCTCAAAATGACGATGCCGCTGCCGGAACGCGACGACGAAATAGAGGTGGTGCGCCGGCACAGCACCGGGTTTGATCCGCGGGATTTGGCCGCCGCCGGTGTCCGCCCGGTGGCCGGTGCACTGGAGCTTGAGCGAGCCCGGAAAGCGGTCAATCAGGTCAGCATTTCCCCCGAGGTGCTGGCCTACATCGTGGATCTGGTCCGCGCCACTCGTGCCGCGCCGTCCTTCCAGCTCGGCGTCTCACCCCGCGGTGCCACGGCACTGCTGAACACGTCGCGGGCCTGGGCCTGGCTGTCCGGACGTCGTTTTGTCACGCCCGACGACGTCAAGGCGCTGACGCTGCCCGCGCTGCGCCACCGTGTCGGACTGCGGCCCGAAGCCCAGATGGACGGAGTCAGCGTCGATAATGTGCTGGGCAGCATTTTGGCCACCGTTCCCGTGCCGCGCTGAGCGGGATGTCCGATGGCCATTACCGGAAGGTTCGTGTTGCTGGCACTCGCCGGGCTGATACCCATCCTGCTCTTCCCCACCGGAGGGACCATCATCGCCTGGCTCGCCCTGCTGACGGTGGTGCTGATCGCGGACCTGGCTTTGGCGGCATCGGCACGGACGGTTCTCCTGCACCGTTCCCTTCCGGAAAACGTCCGGCTCACCGAAGGTACTCAGGCACACCTGACGCTGGTCAACGGTTCACGCAGGACGCTGCGGGCACAGGTACGCGAAGCCTGGCAGCCTTCCGCCGGCGCCGTGAATCCACGCCAGCAGGTCCTCGTCCGCGCCGGTGAACGGGTCCGGATCACGGTGGCGCTGCTGCCGACGCGGCGTGGGGATCTACACATTGCACACACCACGATCCGTTCCTACGGCCCGCTGCGCATGGCCGCGCGCCAGCGGACTATGGCAACCCCCGGTCGGTTACGCGTGCTGCCCGAGTTCCGTTCCAAACGGCAGCTGCCCGCCAAGCTCAGGAAGCTGCGTGAACTCGATGGCCGGGCGGCTGTACAGATCCGTGGCGCCGGGACGGAGTTTGATTCGCTGCGCGATTATGTCCGCGGCGACGATGTGCGCTCCATCGACTGGCGCGCAACCGCGCGGCGCCGCGACGTCGTCGTCCGCACGTGGCGCCCTGAGCGGGACCGGCGGCTGGTAATCCTGCTGGACACTTCACGGACGTCCGCTGCACGGATTGAGGACGAGCCGAGCTTAGACACCGGGATCGAGGCGGCACTGCTGCTGGCGGTGCTGGCTGAGCGCGGCGGTGACCGGGTGGATTTCCTGGCCTTCGACCGACGGGTCCGCGCACGGGTGAGTTCGGCCAGCAGGGGAAATCTGCTCGGCGCGCTGGTCCAGGCGATGGCACCATTGCGTTCTGAACTCATTGAAATGGACTGGCAGCAGATCCCCGGCCAGGTCCGGTCGGTATCCGCGCACCGGTCGCTGCTGGTGCTGTTGACGTCGCTGGATTCCGGCGCGCCCGAGGAAGGGCTGATTCCGATGCTGGGCCAGCTGGCGCTCAGACATCTGGTGGTGGTTGCCTCGGTGCGCGATCCCCTGCTGGGCCGGTTGCGGCTGGAACGGGCGACGGCGTCAGATATCTACCGCGCGTCAGCAGCCGAACGCGCGCTGCTGGACCGCGAAACTCTGGCCGCGCTGCTGCGCCGCCACGGCGTGGAGGTGGTGGACGCCGAACCGCACGAACTACCCTCGCAACTAGCCGACCTGTACATCCGCCTTAAAGTCACCGGCCGGCTTTGAGGCGGCTTCTGCCCGGCGGATCCGGGCCGGCTTCTGCAAGACAGATCCGCACCAATCGGGTTACGGGACCTTCATGCGCAGTAGGGTTGTGGCATGAGCGGCATCTACGAACAAGCCATGGGCAAGGATTTTCACCGCCTCCAGCCTCAGGTCCAAGAGTACTTTTCGTTGGAGCCCGGTTCGGGAAGCTACGGCGTCGGCAAGGGGACCTTTGACGTCGTCGGCTGCCCGCAACCGTGGCTGCGTCCGCTGCTGAGGCTGAGCACGGGAGAAGAAGCGTTCTTCCCCGAATACGGAACCCGGGTTCCCTTCAGAATTGAAAACCACGCCCACCTTGATCCCTTTGGCCGGTCCAGCCTCACCGCCCGCCGGGAAATCAGCTTCCCCCACATCACCCGGCTGTTCCAGGACACCACCAGTCTGCAGACGGACGATGGCCGCAACCGGCTGCTGGACTATGTGGGTAAGTACCGCCGGCTGGTCACTGATCTCAACGCCAGTGCAACCGATGATGGCATGCTACGCGGCGTCTCGCAGGCCTCCCGGCTGCTCGCCGGGAGGATCCGGCTCCCGCTGCCAGGCCAGCTGGATGCCCGGGCTTACGCGCAGCAGTGGTGGGATCAGGCTGCGCAGCGTCATCGGATCCAGGTTAAGGTGATTCAACCGCAGCTGGGCCTGCTGCTGGTCTACGCGGGCAGCTTCGACTACGAACTGGTGCAGTACCCGGCGCACGAAGCCGCCGCGCACGGTGTACTCGGTTCCCTGCCGACCTACGCCCAGCCGATGCAGTGGGAGGCGAGGGTATGAGCGCCAAAAGCCCGGTGTGAGCCGAGGCTGGAGGTCACTGAGTCCGCACGTCGTTCAGCGCCCGGGCAGTGTCCGTCAGCCGGTTCAGAACGGCGCGCGCGGTGACGGGCGGGTAGCCGGCCAACCCGCCGTCGGGCGTCAGCCGCAGTGCGTCGAGCGCCCGCGATGGCAGGCCCACCGAACGCCACGGCCGCATGACGGTCTGCACCAGCCGGGACACCTGCGGGAGCCCGCCGCCGAGGTGGTCATTACCGATAATTCCTGCCCACACCTTTTTGCCGTCTTCCACAGCGGCCGCCAATTGCTCCCAGTCCTGCATCTGTTGGTCCCGCAGCGCAACGGCAATGCCGTCCGCGCCGGCAGCCAGCGCGAGCCGCACCGGTGCCTGAAGCCCGGGCAGGCAAAGAATCACCTGCGCGGCACCGGCAGCCTTCGCAGCAGCCAGGACCAGGTCCCAGCCCCAGGAAACCTCCTGCTCCCCGATGGAGCGCAGCGTACGGTAGCCGCTGGAAGTGGGGATGGTTCCGGCCAGGACCCTGGATATTTCCGGTTCATCGAGCTGCAGCGTCAGCTGTGCCCCCGGCGCGGCCGCTGCGACCCGGGCAAGGTGCCCGGAAATTCCGGCCGCCAAAGATTCGGTGATGTCGCGCCGTGCTCCCTGATCCAGGAGCGCACGCTCCCCATAATGCATGTAAAGGGACGCGGCCATGGTCCAGGGCCCGCAAAGCTGGACCTTCAGTTCGGCTCCCGACTGCTCCTGTGCACCGATGACATCCGCCAAAACGTTAATGTCCGTTGACAGCGCGGACACTGCCCTGCGCTGATCCGCGCCGGCCCGGTCCACCAGGCGCCAGCCAAAGGTTTGCACGTCAACGGGAAGCTCGACGAGCACGGCAGCTGTCCGGCCAACGGCGTCGGAACCGATTCCACGGTCCGGGAGCTGGACCAGATACGGCAGCTGCGGATCGCCCAATTCGCCGTGCGTGATCCGGGCAGCCTCCACCGGGTCGGTGCCGGGCCAGCTGCCCAGCGCCGTCGCAGTCACCTCGGTGGGGATCAGGACGTCCGTCACCGCCACTGTGAGCCGCCGCCGTCGAGCGTTGAATCGGCCAGGGGCGCGCTCTTCACCACCGGCGTAGCGCCGGTACGCAGCGCTTCGGTATGGCTGTCAGAGATGGCCTGATGATGGCGGATCACCTCGCTGATGATGAAGTTCAGGAACTTTTCCGCAAACGCCGGGTCCAGATGGGCCGACTCGGCCAGTGCCCGCAACCGGGCAATCTGCGCAGCTTCCCGACCCGGATCGCCCGGTGGGAGCTGATGCTGGGCCTTGAGGAAGCCAACCCGCTGGGTGGCTTTGAATCGTTCCGCGAGCAGGTACACCAAGGTGGCATCGATATTGTCGATACTGGAGCGCATCGCAAGCAATTCCGCCATCACGGCAGGGTCGATGTGGCCGGCCAGTGAGCTGGCCGTGGGGTCGAAATCGGCTTCGGCCTCGTGGCTGGGGGTCGGTTCAGTCATGTTTTTAGTCTAAGTGGTGCAGCCCAAGTGCAACCCCTAACCGGCCGGCAGCTGTGGCGCGAATGAACGCTTGGTTCAGCCACAGCTGCCGACCAATTCAACTGATGCGCCGGTTAGCCGGGGAGCAGCGCCCGGTGTGCCTGCCGCCGCTTGGCCTGCTCAGCGGGATCGGGCACCGGGAGCGAGGCAATGAGCCGCTTGGTGTAATCATCCTGCGGATTACCCATCACCTGGCTGCCGATCCCCTGCTCCACCATCTTGCCCTTGTAGAGCACACCCACCCAATGCGAGAGGATGTCCACTACCGCAAGGTCATGGCTGATAAACAGGGCCGCGAAACCAAACTCTGCCTGGATTTCCTTGAACAGCTCCAGCACCTTCGCCTGCACCGAAACATCCAAGGCGGACGTCGGCTCATCGGCGATCAGCAGCTTCGGATTCAGCGCCAGCGCCCGGGCCAGGGATGCCCGCTGACGCTGGCCGCCGGAGAGCTCGTGCGGGAACCTGCTGGCGTAGATCCTGGGCAGCTGCACCGCTTCGAGTAATTCCCCGACCCGCTTTTCCACCTCCTGCGGGGAACGCTTCTCATGGATCAGGATCGGCTCGGCAACGCATTCACCAATGCTCAATTGTGGGTTGAAGGACGCTGCCGGGTCCTGGAAAACGAAGCCGATGTCCTTGCGCAGCGGCCGGAAGGTGCGCTCGCGGAAGGTGCGCATTTCGTAACCCAGGACTTTCAGCGAACCGCCGGTCGTCTTGTTCAGCCCCGCGATCGCCCGACCAATGGTGGTCTTGCCGGAGCCCGACTCCCCCACCAGTCCAAAGACCTCGCCGGCGGAAATGCTGAAGTTCACCTCATCCACGGCACGGAAGGCCGGTGTGCCCAAGCGGCCCGGATATTCAATCACCAGGCCCTTCGCCTGGACCAGGACCTCGGATTCCTGGTGCGCCCGTTCCGTCAGCCCGGCCGAAGCGGAGTTACGTCCCAGATGGGGCACCGCCGCCAGCAGCTTCTTGGTGTAATCCTGCTTGGGAGACGCGAAGAGCGTGGTGGCGTCCGCTTCCTCGACCACGTCCCCCTGGTACATCACCACCACGCGGTCCGCCAGATCCGCCACTACACCCATATTGTGCGTGATCAGGACGATGGACGTGCCGTAGACGTCCCGGCAGTCGCGCAGCAGCTCAAGAATCTCCGCCTGGACCGTCACATCCAGGGCGGTGGTGGGCTCATCCGCGACGATCAGACCCGGATTCAGGGCCAGCGCTGCGGCAATCACCACGCGCTGCTTCTGCCCGCCGGAGAACTGGTGCGGATAATAGTCCACTCGCTTTTCCGGCTCCGGAATCCCCACCTTGCCGAGGGCCTCGATGGCGCGGGCACGGGCTTCCTTCTTCCCCACCTTGCCGTGCGCCCGCAGGCCCTCGGCAATCTGCCAGCCGACGGTGAACACCGGGTTCAGGGCGGTCGAGGGCTCCTGGAAGACCATTGCAACTTCCAGCCCGCGGATCTGGCGCAGATGTCGTGGTGTCACACTGATGACATTGTTTCCGCTGATCAGCACGGCTCCGGAACTGATGGCCGTCTCCGGCAGCAGACCCAAAATGGTCTTTGCGGTGACGGTTTTACCGGATCCGGATTCACCGACGATGGCCACAATCTCCGCCGCAGCCACGGTGAGGGATACGTCGTCGACGGCTTTCACGTCACCGCTGTCGGTGGCGAAAGTGACCTTTAGATGCTCGATGTTCAGTACCGGGCCGTCCGTTTCCGAACGGATGTTCTTCGGTCGTTCTGCTGCGTGGCTCATACCGTTACCCCATTTCCAGCTATTTCGGTTCCCGGCGCGTTAAGAGCGTTGGTGCCCGGTGTCTGCGGCGCCGCCGGCTGTTTCCGGCCGGCACGCCGCCGGCCGCGCAACCGCGGATCGTTCAGATCGTTCATGCTCTCGCCGACCAAGGTCAGACCCAGCACGGTAAGCACAATGGCCGCACCGGGAAAGACACCCGTCCACCAAATGCCGGCGGTGGTGTCCGAGAGCGCCTTATTCAAGTCGTAGCCCCATTCGGCCGCGGAGGAGGGCTCGATCCCGAACCCCAGGAAGCCAAGTCCAGCCAGGGTCAAGATAGCTTCGGAGGCATTGAGCGTGAAGATCAGCGGAAGGGTCCGGGTGGCATTTTTGTAGATGTGCCGGGCCATAATCCGCACGGACGAAGCGCCGACCACCATAGCGGATTCCACAAAGGGTTCCGCCTTGAGCCTGATGGTCTCGGCGCGGATCACCCGGAAATACTGCGGGATGAACACCACCGTGATGGAAATGGCTGCGGCAAAAATTCCGCCCAGCATGCTGGACCGGCCATGGCTGATGGCAATGGACATCACGATGGCCAGCAGCAGCGTGGGGAAGGCATAGATGGCATCGGCAATCACCACCAGGATGCGGTCCAGCCAGCCGCCGATGTAACCGGAGACCAGGCCGAGAGCGACGCCGAGGAAGATGGAAAGTATCACAGCCACCACAATGACGATCACGGCGGTCTGCGTACCCCAGACAACCCGGGAGAGCACGTCATAACCGCCCGACGTCGTCCCCCACAGGTGCTTGCCCGAGGGCGCAAGCTGCGAATCGAAGTGCTGGGCAAATCCATAGGGAGCGATCAGCGGTGCAAAGGCTGCCGTCAGCAGGAACAGGGCGGTGATTACCAGACCGGTAACCAGCATGCCGCGCTGCAGCCCTACGCTTTTACCCAGATGGGAGATCACCGGGAGGCGCTGGAACAAGGATCCTTCTTTTCTGCTCATGGTCAGTACCTCACTCGCGGGTCGATCAGCGCAGCGACAACGTCCACGATGAAGTTGGTGAGCGCAACAATCACGGCCAGCAGCACCACGATGCCCTGGACCGCCACGAAGTCGCGCGCGGTGAGGTACTGGGCCAGCTGGAAGCCCAGGCCCTTCCACTCAAATGTCGTCTCGGTCAGCACGGCGCCGCCGAGCAGCAAAGCAATCTGCAGACCCATCACGGTGATAATGGGAATCAGCGCGGGTTTGTAGGCGTGCTTGGTCACCAGACGGAATTCGCGGATCCCGCGGGAACGGCCCGCTTCCACATAGTCACGGCTCAGCGTGCCGATCACGTTCGTTCGCACCAGCCGCAGGAACACGCCGCCGGTCAGCAGACCGAGCGCTATCGCCGGCAGCACGGCATGTGCCATGACGTCACCGAGGGCAGCCAGATTGCCGCTGCGGATGGCGTCCAGCCAATAAATTCCGGTCGGATTTGCCAATGCTGTCAGCGCGATCTCGTTACCCGATTTCGCCCGCCCGGCCACCGGCAGCCAGCCAAGTCCGACGGCGAAAACCAGTTTGAGCAGCAGGCCGGCGAAGAACACCGGGGTTGCGTAGGAGAGGATGGCAAAGATGCGCAGGACTGCGTCCGGCCATTTGTCCCGGTATTTCGCTGCCACCATTCCCAGTGGAATTCCAATGATCAGCGCCACGACCAGCGAATTAATGGCCAGCTCCAAGGTCGCCGTGCCGTAGGTGGCGAGCATGTCGGTGACCTTGAGGTTGTCCGAGATGGTGCGGCCGAAGTTCCCGGTGGCGATCTGCCCCAGATACTCGAAATACTGCACCCAAATGGGCCTGTCGTATCCCGCTGCGTGGATCCGGGCCTGCAGCGCATCCGGTGGCAGGCGACCGCCCAAGGCTGCGGTGATCGGGTCTCCGGTGATCCGCATCAGGAAGAAGACCAGAGTGATCAGGATAAAGATCGTCGGAAAGATCAGCAAGAACCTGACGACCAAGTACTTGCCAAGGCCGCCGCCGGTTTTGGTTTTTTTGCTCGGAAGAAGCCCGTCGGCTTCCTGCGGTGGTGCGTCGATCAACGTTGTCATTGCTACCTAAGTTCTCTTATACCCGCCGCTGCCCGCAGCCCCCCGTGCAGCACCGCTGCGGCCCAGCGCCGGTACTGCACGCGGGAGGCGGGGCGCCCGGTAGGCCGCCCCGCCTCCCCCCCCCCCCCAACGGGCAGTCAGTAATTATTTCTGTGTGTTTCCTGCGCCTGCGGTTACTTGGAAAGAACTCCCAGGCGGAACTTGAAGGACGCGTCAAGAGTATCCTTCACGCCCTTGACGTCCTTGCCGGAGACTGCCACCTGGGCACCCTGCAGAAGCGGCAGCGTGGACAGATCCTTGGCCACATCGGTCTGGATCTGCTCGATCATCTTCTGCCGAGCGGCCTTGTCCACGGTGGTGACCTGCTCCGAAATCAGGTTGGCGACCGTTGGGTTTGAATAGTGGTTCTTCAGGAAGCTGGAGGCATCTCCGCCGAAGAACGGGGTCAGGTAGTTATCTGCATCCGAGTAGTCCGGGAACCAGCCCAGCTGGTAGAGCGGGTAAGCATCCTTGACGCGGTCCTTGCTGTAGGTGACCCACTCGGTGGACTGCAGGTTCACCTTGAACAGACCGGTCTTTTCCAGCTGGTCCTTCACCGCAGCGTACTCATCCCCGGAGGAGGTTCCGTAGTGGTCCGGGTTGTACTGCAGATTCAGCGTCACGGGCGTGCTCACACCGGCATCGGCGAGGGCCTTCTTGGCCTTATCCGCGCTGGGCTTACCGGTTCCATCCCCGTACATTTCCTTCAGCGGCTCAATGGCGCCCGCAAAGCCCTGCGGGACGTAGGAGTAGACCGGCAGATATGTGCCCTTGTAGACCTGTTCCGCAATGGCCCCGCGATCGACGGAATCCGCGACTGCCTGACGGACAGCCAGTGACTTGGCCGGGTCGGCCTCCGGCGTGGTGGCGCCGAATGGCATGGTGTTGAAGTTGAAGACTATGTAGCGCAGCTCGCCGCCGGGGCCCACATCCACGTTTACCTTATTGGAGCTTTTCAGATTCTCAATGTCCGTGGCCGTCAGGCTGCGGGAGGCAACGTCGACGTTGCCCTGCTGCACGTCGAGCTTGAGATTATTGGAGTCAGCATAGTACTTGACGTTGACGGTGTCCGTCTTCGGTTTGCCCAGCAGGCCCTTGTAGTCCGGGTAGGACTTAAAGCTGATCAGCTCGTTCTTCTTGTACGACTCAATGGTGTACTGGCCGGCAAATGCCTTGGCCGCGATAATGTCCTCATCGTTCATGATCTTGTCCGCCGGGAATACCTTGTGGTCCACGATGGGGCCGGCAGGGCTGCTGAGGACCTGCGCGAAGGTCTGGTCATTGCCCTTCTTGAGATTGAAGACCACGGTGGTGGCGTCCGGTGCGTCCACTGTGGCCAGGTTCCCCAGCAGTGACGACGGACCGTTGGCATCATTGATCTTCAGCTGTCGGTCAAAACTGAACTTCACATCGGTGGAATCAAGGGTGTCGCCGTTCGCAAACTTGAGCCCGGATTTCAGCTTTACCGTGTAGGCGGTGGGTGTGGTGAACGACGCCGACTCCGCAAGGTCAGGCTGCGGGTCCGCACCTCCTGGTTTGGAGTTCAGGACGAACGGGTAGATCTGGTTCATCACCATAAAAGAGCCGTTGTCGTAGGATCCTGCGGGATCCAGGAACGTCACCTTGTCTGTGGTGCCGAAAGTGATGGGTGCTCCGGAAGAACCGGCCGTGTTGGTCTGTGATGTACCGGCGGTGGGCCCGGTGCATGCTGTCAGTGCCAATGCCGAGACACCGGCGAAGGCCACGAGGTAGCGCAACCCTGTCTTTTTCTTAGCCATCTGGAAACTTTCTTGTCGGAAGTGCGATCGTACCCGCGGACACGTCTTTGTGAGCGAAGGCACATTCGTTATCCCTTGTTTCTACCAGATCCGGGGAAAGTTTTTCGCACAACAACAAAAGTTGCAACCAGATGGTTACCGCAGCCGGCCCGTTCCGCGCTCTAGGGGCACAGGCGATAGGATCGCAGAACAACCGAGGGCTGGAGGAACCGATCAGGAAAATGCAGATCTTTACCGTTGGCCATTCGACACATCCGCTGGAGGAATTTGTCTCCTTACTCAAGGCCCATCAGGTTCAAGCCGTTGTCGATGTCCGTACGGTTCCCAAATCGCGGCACAATCCGCAGTTCATGACCGACGCCATGGCCGAATCCTTGCCCGGGCATGGGATCTCTTACCGGAGGCTGGAGGCCCTTGGCGGGCTGCGGCACGCAAAGAAAGACAGCGCCACCGGGATTAACGGTGCCTGGCGCAACGCCTCGTTCCGGGGATATGCGGATTACATGCAGACACCGGAATTCGCCGCCGGCATTAAGGAACTGATGGAGATCGCGGACACCACGCCGACGGCGATCATGTGTGCCGAAGCGGTGCCGTGGCGCTGCCATCGGTCGCTGATTGGCGATGCACTGCTGGTCCGTGGCGTTGAAGTGCTGGACATTATGACCGAAAAGTCCGCCAAGCCCCATACACTCACGTCCTTCGCCAAGGCCTCAGGAACCACCGTCACTTACCCACCCGACGAGGCTCAGGACCACTAGCGCGCCGGAAATCCGGGCGGCAATAAGGCTTGGTTCGTCAGAGGGCCGGGCGGGCCAGCGAACGGGCGGTATCAATCGTTGCCTGTCCGAGCACGCGCGTACCTTGATAGAGCACCACCGTCTGGCCCGGCGACACCCCACGGAGCGGTTCGATCAGCGTTACCAGCAGCTCCGCCCGAAGGCTGCCGCCGCCGTCGTCCGTCATTTCGACCCGTGCCCGTGCCGGAACGGGATCGCCGTGGGCGCGGACCTGCGCGTGACAATCAAAGGTTTCCGACATCGCGGGTTCCGCCAGACCAGCCGCGGGAATGCCCGCAAGAGCCTGTGGGATCGGCTCGCCGGCCCAGGACAGCTTGATGCCGCGGATCTCATCGATCGCCAACAGCGCCTGCGGTCCCACCACCACCTTGTTTTCCTTGGGCCGGATCTCCAGCACGAAGCGCGGCTTTCCGTCCGCTGCCGGGGTACCCAGCTTAAGCCCGCGGCGCTGACCGACGGTGAACGCATTGGCGCCCGGATGCTCCCCGACCTTGGCACCGGACTCATCGACGATGTCTCCGGTGCTCATTTGGATCTTCTCCGCCAGCCAACCTGCTGTGTCGCCGTCGGGAATGAAGCAGATGTCATGGCTGTCAGGCTTTTTGGCCACGGACAGGCCGCGGCGCTCGGCCTCGGCACGGACCTCTGCCTTGGACGGAGTGTCCGCCAGCGGGAACATTGAATGCCTGAGCTGCTCATGGGTCAGCACACCCAGGACATAGCTCTGGTCCTTGGCCCAGTCGGCCGCACGGTGCAGTTCCATATTGCCGTTGCCATCCTGAACCACCTTGGCGTAGTGCCCGGTGCAGACGGCATCGAAGCCTAGTGCAATGGCCTTTTCCAGCAGCGCCGCGAACTTGATCCGCTCATTACAGCGCATGCACGGATTGGGCGTGCGGCCGGCGGCGTATTCGTCAATGAAATCCTGGACTACGTCTTCTTTGAAGCGCTCGGAGAAGTCCCAGACATAATAGGGAATACCGAGTTTGTCGCAGGCCCGCCAGGCGTCATTGGAATCCTCCACGGTGCAGCAGCCGCGGCTGCCGGTCCGCAGCGTCCCGGGCATACGCGAAAGCGCGAGGTGAACGCCGACGACGTCATGCCCGGCGTCCACGGCGCGCGCTGCGGCGACGGCCGAGTCCACTCCCCCGCTCATGGCGGCTAATACTCGCATTACTTACCTCTCCTGATGTGCTTCGGCGGCGAAAGAGCCGCGCCGGTCCAGCTATTGGTTGCTGGTGTCATGTTTAGTGCTGGCCGTCTGGATGGTGGAGACGTGGGAAGCCATGCCCGCGTGTTTCGCCCGCGCATACGCCTCCGGCAGGGCGGCCACGAGTTTCTCAACGTCCGCCGGCCCGGATGTATGCCCCAGGCTAAAGCGCTGGGCACCGCGGGCGGCCTCTTCCGTCAGCCCCATGGCCAGCAGAACGTGGGAGGGGCGGGGAACGCCGGCGGTGCAGGCGGAGCCTGTGGAGGATTCGATGCCCATCATATCGAGCAAGAACAGTAGCGAATCCCCCTCACAGCCCGGGAAGGTGAAGTGCGCATTGCCGGGCAGTCGCTGCTCGGGCGCATCGAAAGGATCCCGACCGCGAAGTACTGCATCGGGGACAGCCGAGCGAACTCCGGCAATCAACGCGTCGCGCAAACCAGCAATTCTCGCACCTTCGGCGGGTTGATGTTCGACGACGTCCTGGGCCGCCGCCGCGAAGGCAGCGATCGAGGCGGTGGCCAAGGTGCCGGAACGCACGTCACGCTCCTGGCCACCACCGTGCTGGACCGGAACGAGTTTGACCGCGCGGCCCAACAGCAAAGCGCCGACTCCTACCGGGCCGCCCATTTTATGCCCGCTGACGGACATTGCGGCCAGACCGGAGGCGGCGAAGCTGACCGGGATGGAGCCAAAGGCCTGCACCGCATCCGAATGCACCGGAATACCGTGCACGGCCGCGAGCGCCGTCACCTCCGCAATCGGCTGGACGGTGCCGACTTCATTGTTGGCCCACATCACGGTGACCAGCGCGACGGAGTCCGCGCCGCCGTCGAGCTCTGCCTTCAGCGCATCCAGGCGGAGCATCCCGTCGGCGTCCACCGGCAGCCAGACAACCTCCGCGCCCTCATGCTTCTCCAGCCAGGCGACCGTGTCCTGTACCGCAGCGTGTTCCACCGAGGAGACCAGGATGCGATTCCGGGCCGGATCCGCGGCATTGCGCGCCCAGAAGAGTCCTTTGACGGCCAAGTTGTCCGCCTCGGTTCCACCGGACGTAAAAATGACCTCGGACGAATGGGCGCCAGCGACCGCAGCGAGGATTTCGCGGGCCTGCTCCACCACCGCACGGGCACGTCGGCCGGAGCCGTGCAGCGAGGAGGGGTTGCCGCTACGGCTGAGTTCACTGGTCAATGCGGCCAACGCGGGCCCTGAAAGAGGCGTAGTTGCCGCATGGTCGAGGTACACGGGCATCGGTCAATTCTACCGCGCCGGCCGACCGCGGCCCATTCGCCCTTGATGTGCGGGCGATCTGCCCACCGTGACGGCGCCAGTCAGGACTGGGGCCGCGGCGCAGCAGGCACACCCGCGGTCGGGCTGCAGGTGATCCTGGCGCAGCAATAGGGGCCATCAGGATCGGGCAGCACCTGATGGATTTCGTCGGCGCAGCCGCTCAATGCACCGGTAAGAAGGGCCGCGTTCAGCCCGCAGACAACGTCCCGGTGTCGGTGGGCCAACCGATGAAAGGGGCAGTTTCCGAGCAGATACCCGCCCTGCCCATCGGGTTCCGGGGAGTACCCGGTCTGCGTCAGCATCCCGTCGATCGTCCCGGCCGCGGAGCCAAGTTCGTTGCCCGCCTCAAACGCGACCTGTGCCAACACATCGCGGACGGGTGATCCGTCGGCACTGGATTTCTCAATCGCCGCGGCCATCAGCCGGGCCGCGAGATCGTAGGAGCGTTCGGGCACGGAAACCGCGACTTCGGGGCGGACCGTGCGGTACAGCTTCGCCGGGCGCCCGGATCCGGGGCCGCTGCGGCCGCCCCGTTTCCGATTCTCGGTGCTGAGCAGTCCACTGGCCACGAGCCGCTCCAGCTGGACGGCGGCCGTGCTGCGCGGAATGCCGGCGGATCCGGCCAATTGGTCCCGGCTCATCGCCTCGGGGCTGCGCCGCAACAGCTCGTAGAGAGTGCGCCGGACGGGATCGCCGAGCGCGGCGACAGCCATCAGCCGGGCTTCCTGATCCGGTTCCTGCATGGCTTCCCTTCCGAGTTAACATCCTTGACATTTCGAGTGTGCGCTTCTAAAGTCAGAAACACAAGATTTAGAAGACGCCCGGGTCAATTATTATGCGGAGTTGGCAGGCGCCGTGAGACGAATACACCGGTTGCAAGGTCCAGGAGGGCACCACAAAATGTTGACGCAAATGCAGGCACCCACCGCACTGCTCGAAAGCCATCGCGGGCCCGGTCCCGATTTAAGCACCCATGATGCCGACCCTACCGGCGTCATCAATCTGCCGGCGGCCGAGCACGCCATCGCTGATTTTCTGCGTGCGCTGGGACGCGATGTGAACGCCCCGGACCTTGCCCAGACGCCCCGACGTGTCGCCGGCGCTTTTTCCGAAATGCTCACGCCGCGGCAGACATCCTGGACCACCTTCCCCAACGATGCCGGCTACAGCGAGCTGGTCCTGGTCAAGAACATCCCGTTCCACTCACTGTGCGAACATCATTTGCTTCCGTTCCGCGGAGTCGCCCACATTGGCTATCTGCCCGGCGATCGGTTATTGGGCCTGTCAAAGCTGGCACGTGCCCTTGAGCTTTTTGCCCGGAATCTGCAGGTTCAGGAGCGACTGACAATCCAGGTGGCGGACTGGCTGATGGAGACGCTCAACCCTCGCGGTGCCGGTGTGGTCCTGGAGGCAGAGCACCTGTGCATGTCCCTGCGGGGAGTTCAGAGCAGCGGAACCACAACGCGCACCTCGATGTTCTACGGTGAACTCGGGGTACCGGGACCCCTTCGGGACCAGTTCCCGAACTGATTCCTCCCTTCCCGAACTGATTCCACCCCGCCCGCAGCTAAAGCCCCGCCCCCAGCTGCCGTTCCACCCGTATTCCCGGAACAACCCGTCGTCCTCGCAACCTTGGAAATGAGCACACCATGACCGGAACAGCCGCCGCCAGTCCACAGCTTCCTGATTCCGGGGCGCAACCGAACGCCATGGTGATCATTGGAGCCGGGCTTGCCGGCGCCACGGCTGCAGCCACGCTTCGTGCCGAAGGTTTTGCCGGTCCCGTGGTCCTGATCGGCGGCGAGGATGCGATCCCGTATCTGCGCCCGCCGCTGTCCAAGGGCTTCCTCGCCGGCACCGAAACTGCCGATTCCCTGCCGGTCTATCCACACACCTGGTATGCGGAGCACCATGTCGAGCTCATCATCTCCGACGCAGCCATCTCCTTTGATGCCACGGCCCACACGGTGACGCTGGCCAGCGGCCGAGTCGTCACTTACGCGAAGCTCCTACTGGCCACGGGGGCCACCGTGCGGCGGCTGTCCGTGCCGGGTTCGGAGTTGGCGGGCGTGCAGTATTTCCGAACTCGTGCAGACGCCGAGGCGCTGCGCGCCGAGCTGGCCGGCGGCGGGCGACGGCTGGTGCTGATAGGTTCCGGCTGGATTGGCATGGAAATAGCCGCGTCTGCACGAACGCTGGGCAACGACGTGACGCTGCTGGGACTTGAAGATGTTCCCTTGAGTAACGCCATTGGATCCGAGCTGGGCCGCGTCTTTATGGCCAGGCATGAGCAGGCCGGCGTTCAGTTCCGCCTGCCGGCCTCCGCTGCGGCGATTAAGGGCGACGACGACGGCAGAGTCACCAGCGTCGTAACCAGTGCCGGGGAAACCCTGCCGGCGGATCTGGTCGTGATCGCGGTCGGCGTCCTGCCGAACACCGCCTTGGCCGAAACCGCCGGGCTGAGCATCACCAACGGCATCCGTACAGACTCGGGCTTGCACACGAGCACTGCGGACGTCTTCGCGGCCGGGGATGTTGCCAATGCGATGCATCCGGTGACTGGTGAATTCGCCCGAAGCGAGCACTGGGCCAATGCCATAGCCGGTGGAAAGACCGCAGCCCGATCCATGCTGGGCCAGGACGCTGCGCTGGCGGATATCCCGTACTTTTACACGGACCAGTTTGACCTCGGGATGGAATACTCCGGCTACGCCGCGCTGGCGAAGTCGGCAGAACTGGTGATCCGGGGTAGTTTGGAAAACCACGAGTTCATTGCCTTCTGGGTTCTCGACCGCAAGGTGGTCGCGGGAATGAACGTCAATGTCTGGGACGTCCAGGATGCGATCAAGGCACTGATTGGCAGCGGGCGTCAGGTGGACACACAGCGGTTGGCTGATCCGAAAATTGCCTTGGATACCCTTTGATGAAAGGTATGACCGCTCTTTCGGGGGTCGCTGAGCGAACGCCAAGCCAGTTCAGTTATCAACCTCCACTCCTGCACCCGGTCCACGATTTCGGCGGCCGGTCCTTCGATTTCAGCCGGCGTGTGGCCATTATGGCGATCATCAATCGCACACCTGATTCGTTTTACGACGGCGGCCGGACGTTTGCGCTGCAGGCTGCGGTGGCCGCCGCACATCAGGCCGTCGAGGACGGGGCGGATTGGCTGGACATCGGCGGTGTTCCTTTCTCTCCGGGTCCGGCCCTCAGCGCCAAGGAGGAAGCCGAACGGGTGGTCCCGGTCATCGAGGCGGTGGCTGCCCGCAGCGACGTGATCATCTCCGTCGATACGTATTTGCCGGAGGTGGCCGAGCTAAGCATCGCCGCCGGAGCCCACGTGATCAATGACACCACCGGACTGCAGAATCCGGAGTTGGCCGCCGTTGTCGCCGCCAGCGGTGCGCACCTGGTGATTACCCACAGCCTGGCCCGACCCCGGACGGTCTTTCCGCGCCCGGCGTATGGTGATGTGGTCGCTGAGGTGGCTGATTTCCTCCGCCGAAAGGCGGACTATGCCGTGGAATTAGGCATCAACGCGGATAAGATCCTCATTGACCCGGGCCATGATCTAAACAAAAATACGCTGCATTCGTTGGAAATTACCCGACGGTTCAATGAGATTGCCGCCATCGGTTTTCCCGCTCTCGCGGCCGTCTCGAACAAAGACTTCATTGGCGAGACACTTAACCAGGAGAAAGCGGACCGCACGGAGGGGTCCTTGGCCGCCGCCGTGATCTGCATTCTCGGTGGCGCCCGGGTAGTACGGATGCACAATGTGGCCGCCGCACACTCTGCCGTCAGATTCACCGAGTCAGTGCTGGGCTGGCGCCCACCGGCGTACCTGCTGCATAACATGGGCGAGCGCAATGAACCGGCCGCCCGATGATCCAGCCGATCAACCGCATTTTCCCCGAACCGTCCGCCGCCGCCACGGATGAGCAGTTGCTGCAGTGGTACGCCGCGCCGGACGCGGGCAGAACAAGTCCCGCCGAAGCTCGGGTCAGTTTCAATTTCATCGCCAGTCTGGACGGTGCGGCCACCGTCGAAGGACGATCAGGGGGCCTGGGTAGTGCCGCCGATCAGCGCATTTTCAAACTGTTGCGTCGCCACGCGGATGTAGTGCTGCTCGGCGCTGCGACCGTCCGGGCCGAAGGATACGAAGGTGACCTGCTCGACAGCGAGGCGCAGCGCTGGCGGGTACGCCATGGTAAGGCCGCACACCCAACGGTGGCCATTGTCTCCGGCTCGCTGCGTCTTGACCCGGAAAGCGATTTTTTCACCCGTGCACCCGTTCGGCCGCTGATTTTCACCACCGGAACGGCCCCGGCACGGCAGCGGAAGGCCCTTGAACGAGTCGCCGATATTGTCAGCGCCGGAACGCGAGAGCTCGACATTGACGCCGTCGTTGCGGAGCTGACGTCCCGCGGGCTGAACGGCATTCACTCCGAAGGCGGCCCACACCTGTTCGGCTCATTCGAGGACGCCGGTCGGGTGGACGAGCTGTGCTTGTCCCTTTCCCCATTGCTCGTCGGTGGCGAGGGACCGCGAATCAGCAACGCCCTCTCCCAAGGCAACCCGGCTACGGCTCCCCAAGGGATGCGGCTGGCACATGTACTGCACAGCGGGGAAATGCTGTTTCTACGTTACTTGCGTGACCCACGCCTGTAACGCAGCCAGGCCCTCCGTCGGGGCCGTAGAGCTGTCATCGGTACAATCAACGGAACACGCGCAGCGGCCCCGGCATCCTGCCGAGGGCTGCAGCAAAGACAGATAAAAGACATGGGAAGGGCCTTGGGTGAGCGAGAACCTCCTCACGCACTATCAGGTGCTCGGCATTGCGGCGACAGCGACGGAACGCGATATTAAGACCGCTTACCGCAAAGCTGCGCGGCTGGCGCACCCGGACCATGGTGGCGACGCGGCCGCATTCCTGCTGGTTACAGCCGCGTACGAGACGCTGATCAATCCACAACGCCGTGCCGCCTATGACCGTTCGTACGGGGCAGGTTCACAGCGTCGGCCAGGCTGGTATCGGCACTCTTCGCCGGCCGGCGCCGGCCCGGCCGCCCCCGGCCCGACTGCCCCCGGGTCCTCAACGTCCTTCGCCATGGGCCGTTCGCAGCGGGTGCCGAAGGTTTCCGCCAGCGATCCGGCGGTCTATGTTCCCGCCTTTACCGATTTAGCGGCGGGAACGGCGCCGCTGCTGCCGCTGGCCCGGGCGGCTCAACAGGTCCACGGGGCGCCGCGTAAGCGCGGGGTGTTCGGTGCGCAGGCGCGCCTGGCGCGGGAGGCTAGAACCATTCAGCTCACGATGGCACAGATTCTGCCGCAGATCCCGTCGGCGCGACTCGTCAACGGGCTTCTCTCCCCGGCGGACAAGGGCTATATCGACCATGTCCTGCTCGCCGGTTACCGCATGGTACTGATCGGCTCCATGTTGCTGCCGGAGGGCGCATACCGTTTCAACGGGAGTTCACTGTTGCACGGTGGCAAGGTCATCGAACCTCCCAGAATGCTTCCAGCCGTTCGGACAATGCAGCAGTTGTTTCCCGAATGCAATGTCACGGGCTGGATCTGCGTCCACAGTCCCGATGGCAGTCTGTACCAACCGGTGATCGACTACGCGCCGGGCGCAGAGCCGGACGGTGCCAACCTGGTTAACGCCGTCAATGGGTCGCGGCTGGTCCGCGAGGTCAAACATTTTCTCGCGGCCGGCCCGGCGCCGAACGTGGTGGATCTAGCCGTGCTTAGCCGGCTGCTTGGCGGCATGTACTAAAGAAGCGGCATGTATTAACAGGTTAGTAGCGGAAAACCGCAGCAATTTGGCTCCCGCCCGGAAGGTCGGCGTCCTCGACCGTATGGACCTGACCGCCACCTGCCAGAGTGCCGACTGCGGCGAGGTCCAGCTGCTCGCACGAGAGGTACTCAGCTGCCTGCCCGAGCTCGATGATGGCGGGGCTGTCAGCCGCCGCTCGTCCCCAGCAATGCGGATCCACGAAGAGTGTTTCCACTCGTCCCGTGGCCGCTGCCGCGCCGATCTCCTCCGCGTCCGTCGAGGCGCGGCCGGTGCCCTGCAGCTGCGCGAGCCCTTCAATGGCGCGCCGCTTGACCGTACTCAGATGCTCCGCAATGACAGGCCAGGCGGCCGCGTGGAGTTTCTCATCGGAGAGCTGGTCGGGATTTTGCCGTACGTCCCCGACGACATGCGGGTAGGTCCGCACCTCACGGTAGATGCCCAGCATCTTGTCCAGCCCGACAACGACCATGGGCAGATCCAGCTCGGCGAGAATGTCATGCAGGCCCTTTCCCACCAGCTGCAGGAAGCGCCGGACCTCATCGGTTTTGAAATCATCATCGGTCCCGCCGTGGCCAAAGAATACGGCCGCGCCGGAGGGTCCCCCGGAGAGTGAGCGGGTCATCGTCTCCGCCCGTGGTTCGCGGGGCGCAGAAACATCGCGCAGGCTCACGGGAATTTCGCCGAGGTCCATGTTCGTCACCCGGTCGCGGGTCCCGTCCAGCAAGCGGATCTGCCGTTGACTGATGGTCAGCAAAAGGAATCCGCCGTCCCCGGAAATCACCGGCAGCAGCGGGCTGATGACAAAATGGTCGCCCACGGCCGCCAGCTCCGGCAGGCCGACAGGGACGCGGAATTCGCGGTGCCAGCCGGGCCGCAGAAAGACCGCCAGCCCCTCGCTCATGTACTGCCAGGCCCTGCCGTCCTCGTGCAGCGCCCAGGCCGGGGCGAGCAGCTCATCAATCTCAGCTTTGCGCAGACCCTTGTCCGTCAGCGCCGTGGCCACCCCAACGAGCAGGTTTTTCCACGCCAGCGGGTCCGCTTCCGTGCCGCTGCCGGAGCGGTGCGTAGGCATGAACAGCGACACATGAATGCCGCCCGTATCCTGCGCTCCGAGCTCCTCGAGTTGGGTTTTAGTCAAATGATCCATGGTGTCCTCCGCATCGTTACTGCCCGGGACTGAACTCAACTAACGTCCCATGCTTTCGACCCTAGCGACGTCGCCCCGGCAAGTACAGAGTATGCCGCCTGACCGGTTGATGGTCCGCTGCCCAACCTCTCTTTCAGCCACGGGCCACTAGGATGGAGGCGTGTTTCGCATCCTTTTCTATACTCCTGAGATCCCCGGTAATACCGGCAACGCGATCCGGCTTGCCGCCATCACCGGCGCCGAGCTGCATCTGGTGGAACCACTGGGGTTTGATCTCGACGATTCAAAACTCCGCCGGGCAGGTCTGGATTATCACGATCTGGCCGTTCTCCATGTGCACCAAACCTTGCAGGACGCCTGGCAGGCACTGGCGCCGGAACGTGTGTTCGCCTTTACCTCCGACGGCGAGAGCTCCTACGCACAGATCGAATACCGCAAAGGCGACGTGCTGATGTTCGGCCCGGAATCCGTCGGGCTGCCCGAATCCGTCAAACACGACGTTCACGTCACGGCCAGGGTCAGGCTGCCCATGTTACCGAGTCTGCGGTCACTGAACCTCGCCAATTCGGCCTCCATCGCCGTCTATGAGGCATGGCGACAGCTCGATTTCGCCGGCGCGCAGCTTTGAAACCCGCCCCACTTTCGAGAGGTACTCATGTCCGCACGTGATCCTGGTCTGGCCTTCACCGATGGCGCCCTGCAGTTCGAAACGTGGTCCGACCGGCTGTGGGACCCAATGGGGCTTGCGCTCGTGGATGCCGCTGCGCTGCAGTCCGGTGAGCGGGTCCTGGATGCCTGTTGCGGTACCGGTGCCGCCACGCTTCCCGCTGCGGCCGCCGTCGGCCCGGACGGCAGCGTTGACGCCGTCGACCTATCCACCGGTCTGCTGCGCCTGGCGGCAGCACGGGTGGGTGCGGCTAAACTCCTCAACACCACTCTCACCGAAGCGGACGTCACGCAATGGCGCGGACACCGGACCTTCGACGCCGTGCTGTGTTCCTACAGCATGTTCTTCTTCTCCGATATGGAAGACGGCGTGGAACACCTTGCGTCGATGCTTCGCCCCGGCGGCAGGTTCGTCACCAGCACGTGGCTCGCCGGCGCGCTGGAACCCTTCGCCGGACGGATCCTTGACGCCGCGGTCACCGAACGTCCGCGCCTGGCTGGGGTCCTTCCGCGTCCGAACCGAAACATGAACAAGGTTTCTTCCGCTGCCGCTCTGAGAGCGTGGCTGCAGGACCGTGGCCTCATGAATGTCACTGTGGCGGAACGCGAACTGTCCCTGACGGTGGATGACGAAATGGCGTGGACCCTGGTCATGGGCAGCGGCTGGCGGACGTACCTGCCCCGGGACCCCGAAGCCATAGAACGGGTACGGAAACTATTTGTCCGGTCGGTAGGTCCGCAGGTGGAGATGAATTCCGACTCGCTCGTGGGCGTGGGCTATCGCGCATAGGGCGCTCCAGTCCAGCTGGCCCACCCATCCGTCCTGGCCCTGGCTCCGAATAGATAGTGGAACCACCAACCCGGGAAACCGGTCTACAGCGGAATAGAGGCGGGCAGATGTCGGCAGACCTTCGATGGCCCGCAGCACCGGCGCTGGCGGTAGGGCGCGGACACAGACCACGCAGGACCACCGGTTATCCAACGTCCCGGTACGTGGGGCCGTTATGCTTGGGCGTAATGGATACCCCACAGACCGCACGACTGCCAGAGCCGCCCCGGCAGCTGCACGCATCCGGCGAGGCCGGTGATTCCGAGCGGGACAACCTTGTCCGGCTGATTTCACTCACGGCCTCCGGTGATCAGAGCGCGTTTTCCCAGCTGTACCACCTCACCGCCAAGCGTGTTTACGGCATGGCCAGGCGCGTACTGATCGATCAGAATCTGGCCGAGGATACAACGCAGGAGGTCTACCTTCAGCTCTGGCAATCCGCGGCGAAATATGATCCGGCCGCCGGTAGCCCGCTGGGCTGGCTGATGACAATCGCCCATCGCCGCGCCGTCGACAAGGTGCGCTCCACGCAGAGTGCTACAGACCGTGAGGCCCGTTACGGCGCGACGAGCCAGGTGATTGAGCACGACGACGTTGTCGATACCGTCAGCGAGCGGCTCGACGCCGAAGCGGTGGTGAAGTGCCTGGCTACGCTCACCCCGACGCAACGGGAATCGGTGAATCTGGCCTATTACGGCGGCCTGACTTATCGGGAGGTCGCGGAGAAGCTGGGCGCCGCCGTACCGACCATCAAGTCCCGGATCCGGGATGGATTACTACGGTTGAAGAACTGTCTGGGAGTCAGCTGAGGTGAATACCAAAGATATGCCGAGCAACCAGTTTGCAGATAACATCGCCCTTGATCTGGCTCAGGGCCGGCTCCTGGAGTTATCCGAGATCTACGCCGTGGATGCCCTCACCGACGCCGAGCGCACCGAAATCGACGCGTTCGTTGCGACCGGGCCGCCGGAGCAGCGGACAAGGTTCGAACAGCGTGTCCGGCAGACCCAGGAAACCCTCGCGAGTGCGTTCGCCATGGAGCAGGCCGATCCTCCCGCCTCCTTGTGGGAGAATATCCTGGCACAGCTTCCCAAGGTGTCGGACACTTCCAGCGCAGTGGCCCCTGTTGCGGTCGCCGCAGAAGCAGCGGATCCCGCCGATGAGTTATCGGTCCGGCGCGCACGTAAAGCGGGCCGGCCCGGGCTTTCAACGGGTCGCCGCTGGCTTATCGGAGCTGCTGCCGCGGCGGCAGTTATTGTTGGCGGCGTCGGCGTCGGCGCGAATATCATCAGTAGTCAGGACCCCGGGCACCAGATCCTCAACGCCGCTGATGTGCAGACCAAATCGGTTGACTTCCCGGGAGGCGGCAGCGCCACACTTGCCATCTCCGGATCGAAGGACGGCGCCGTTGTCACCATGGACGGGGTTTCTGCTCCGCCCCCGGGCAAGGTGTACCAAATGTGGCTGATCCCCAAGAACGGCTCGGCGCCGATCTCACAGGGAACCATGGATGCCGCGGCCCTGTCCAAATCTGCCACGATCACGGGGGTCGACGCCGCATCGGCCTTTGCTGTCACTGTTGAACCGGACGGCGGATCCCAAAAGCCCACGCTGCCTCCCCTGGCCGCGCTGCCGCTGAGCACTTAGGTCATCGGCCCAAACGTTGAACTCTGAACGGGCCCGAAGCACGGGGACCAGTATGCGGTCCCCGTCTCAGCCCCTGCGGCGTTTAATTTCCGCGGTAGCCTGCGGCAGCACGGTGAACAGGTCTCCGATGACACCGAAGTCCGCGATCTCAAAAATGGGAGATTCACCGTCGCGGTTCACCGCCACGATTACCTTGGACGTTTGCATTCCGGCCTTCTGCTGGATGGCTCCGGATATCCCCGCTGAAATGTACAGCTGCGGCGATACCGTTTTGCCCGTCTGTCCGACCTGCGCCGAGTGCTCAATCCAGCCCGCATCCGTAGCAGCCCGGGATGCCCCCACGGCAGCACCGAGTGCGTCCGCCAGCTCCTCAACCGGACCAAAGTTTCCGTCCACGCCACGGCCCCCGGCTACGACGATGCGAGCCTCGCCCAGTTCCGGACGTCCGCTGGCGGGCTTGGCGCTGCGCTCGGTGATCTTCGCCGTCAGGCTCGCCGCACCGAAGCTCACACTCACGGCCTCCACTACCGGTTCTGCAGGGTCCGCTGCTGTTTCGGCATGGACGCTGTTGGACTTCACTGTGATGATGGAAATCGCGGTCGTAGCCCGGCAGGTGACGGTGTAGGAACCCGCCAGCACGGATTTTTGTGCGCCCAGCCCGGCGTCCAGCCCCACGGCGTCACAGATCACGCCGGCGGACAACGCAATACCCAGGCGTGCGGCAATTTCCTTGCCCTCAGCACTATTCTCCAACAGCACAGCGGCAGGTTGATGTTTTCCGGACACCTGCGCCAGGAAATCCGCCTTCGGCGCTGCGAGATAGTCAAACAGCTCGTGCTGCTCACTCTGGTAAATGCGTCCCACGCCAGCTGCGCCAAAGCCAGTCCGGGCAGCCGGAAAAAGCGGTCCGGCAAGGGCGACGACGGGCTCCCCCACCGTCCTGGCCAGCGTCAGCAACTCCTGCGTGCGCGCGGAAAGCCCGGCGTCAGCGGCAGCGCCATGCCGGTCGACAAAAACGAGAACTGCGGACATATTCTGGTCCTTCCGGCTTAGAGCAGTTTCTGGGCGGCAAGGAAGTCAACCAGCAGAACGCCGGCATTTCCTTCGTCCGCGATGATGGTGCCCGCGGTCCGCGCCGGCTGGGCCTGCGCGGAGTCGATGGCAGTCCAGGATCCGGCGCTTCCCACATGGGCCGGGTCCACGCCGATGTCGGCCAGGCTTAGCGTCGTCACCGTCTTCTTCTTCGCGGCCATAATTCCCTTGAAGTTCGGGTAGCGGGGCGAATTGATCTGGTCTGTCACGGAGACAACCGCGGGCAGCACAGCCTCGATGACCTCAGCCTCCGTATCGCCGTCCCGGCGGATGACCGCCTTCCGCGTGCCACCGCCGGCTTCCGAGTCCTCGGACGTGACCTCCAGGGAGGCGGCGAAGGTCAGCTGCGGCAGTTCCAGCCGTGCGGCAAGCTGGGCAGGGATCAGCGAGGTCTCCCCATCCGTGGAAGCCATCCCGGTGATAATCAGATCCACCGGGCGCTCCGCCGGAGACAGGTGGCGTACCAGCGCCGCGAGCGCCAGGGATGTGGCCGCGGCATCGGATCCGGCCAACGCGTCGTCGCAGAGGTGAACACCCTCGAACGCCCCGATCTGCAGGGCTTTCCTGACCGCCGCCACTGCACCGGCGGGGCCCATCGTGAGCGCGGTGACACTGTTGCCTGCCGCCGCTCCGCCACGTTCCTCCACCAGCGTCAAAGCTGCTTCAATGGCGTATTCGTCCAGTTCGGAGAGGATACTGTCCGTGCGTACGACCGTATTATCATTGGCACTCAATTGCCGATTCAGCTGCGCATCCGGTACATGTTTGACCAGGACCACTATGTTCAGCGTCGAAGTTTCCACTGCTGCCCTTCATCCTGCCGGTGTTATAGATTCCTCCCCGAGCTTAGTGCGTCCACGCCGACGGCCGGTATTTTCCGCCTCCGTACACCGGCTGACCCGGCTCCGGAGATGAGGGCTTGGCCGCAGTCTTCGGCCGCGGCCGGCGGCATGGCGATCCGCTTACGAGGAGGCCGGATACCCGGCTCTAACTGCGCTGCATATCGTTGCCGGCATGGTGATGCCCGACGACGGCACCTGAGGTTTTGCGGGCCCCACCGGTGACGTGCTGGTCAACACCCTCTTTGAGACCGGACGTGCCGGGCTGCTGTGCGCGGCATACGCGTCGTCTTCCATTAGAGGGCGCTGATTATTCCCGGACAGAGGGACCGGGTCCGCTGCTGCGGTCCCGGTCCCTGCTCTCGTGCCCTCTGGCTCTGGTTCTGCCGGCCGCTAGCTTGCCGAGTCCAGAGTCACGTCCACGGACTGCTGCTTACCGTCACGCAGGAACGTCGCTTTGACCGTCGCTCCGGCTGCCTGCTCACGAACCGCCGCGGTCAGAGCGGAAGCATCGTCAATGGAGCGGGTGCCGAAGTTAGTGATAATGTCACCGGCCTTGAAGCCAGCCTTATCCGCTGCGGAACCGGAGACCACTGAGGCAACAACGGCACCGTTGGAGAAGGTGCCGTTACCGGACTGACCGGCCGCGCTGCCCTTTACCGAGACGCCCAACTGTCCGTGAGTGGCAGTGCCATTGTCAATGATCTCCTGGGAGATGCGCTTGGCGGTATTGATCGGGATGGAGAAACCAACCCCGATATTACCGGATTGGCCGCTCGAACCGGAGGAGGCGCCGGCGGAGGCGATCGCCACGTTAACCCCGATGATTTCTCCCTTGGAGTTTGTCAGCGCACCGCCGGAGTTCCCCGGATTAATGGCCGCATCGGTCTGAATCACGTTAAGGTTAACGGTTCCGGTGGCGGCAGCGTTGGAACCGTTGGAGCCGTCCGGCGGCGCAAAATTGAAGCCGTTTCCACCGTTGCTGTCCCCGTTGCCTGAGGAAGAATCGCTCTGTGACTTCGGCACGGCCGACGATGCCACCTGAATAGTCCGGTTAAGTGTGGAGATGATGCCATCCGTGACGGTGCCACTGAGGCCCAGGGGGGCACCGATGGCAATCACGGTCTCGCCGACATTAATTTTGGACGAATCTCCCAGCGCAGCCGGCACCAGCCCGGGTGCGTCGATCTTAATGACCGCCAGGTCAGAGAGCGGATCCGTACCCACCACCTTGCCCGAATAAACCTTGCCGTCATTGGTGCGGACCTCCAGCGTTGCACTGGCCGCAGCTCCATCCAACGTCACCACGTGGGTGTTGGTCAGAATATGTCCATCCGTATCCAAAATAATGCCCGACCCTGTTCCCCCGGAGTTACCGGAAACGGCGGAGATGGTCACGACGCTGGGCGAGGCCTTCTGCGCGGCAGCCGTTACGGCATTGACGTCATTTGTATTGTTGACGATCAGCGGGACATTCGGAGCGGCCTGGCTGCTGCTGCCCGTTGGAGTCTGGCTACCCAGCAGAGCCGACGTTCCTGCGGCCGTTCCGCCGCCGACAAGTGCCGCTGCGACCATCCCGGCAACGAAGATCCCGGCGCCTACTTTTCTCTTTTCCCGGCGCCGGACGGGGGCCTGTCCGGCACCACCGTATACCGCGGAGCCGCTCTGTGGCTGGCTCGAGGGATACGGGGTCGCGCCGTAAGTGGTTTCCGCAGGTGTCGCAGGGTACTGCTGGGAGGGGTACTGCCGGGTTGGATATTGCTGAGTTGGATATTGCTGAGTTGAATATTGCTGAGTTGGGTAGTTCTGGAAGGGGTAGTCCTGGGTGTCCTCGGCCGATGACTGGGCAGGTCGCGGGGACGACGGCGATCCTGCCGGGTAGGTAGGCGGCGTTCCGGGAGGAACCGGGGCGTCAAAGGATGCCTGAGCATGCTGGCCGAAGCCCGGCTGACCCGACTCGTGCTGGCCGTAGCCTGCCTGCCCCTCTGAGCGACGGACGTCGGGTCCGGCGTCAGCACCGGCACCACCATCAGGTGTGCCATCAGGTGTGCGATGTGCAGCAGCGCTGCCTTCAGCGGCGGCGGTCGGTGCCGCGTGGGTTTGAGCTGCGTCGTTCTCGGGCGTGCGGGCGTCGTTAGGGACGGCATCGCTGCCAAAGCCGGACTCGCCGCCATTGTGCTCGGTCATTGGAGTTCCTTCCTCGTCGGTAGTCCAACTATGAACTGTGGAACTGGACCCTTCGCGAACGTTCACTGGGAGGTTCCTGTGAGCGCATAAGCGAGTCCACCTCCAGTATCCCGCCGCCGGGTCCTTCTTGTCCGCCCACTTGGCTGGGTGGATTTGCAGTACCTGCCGCGCGGGTACCCGCCGCCGCGGTGTGGACGGGCTTCTCCTGCCACCATAGACTCAATGCAACTCACCACGGCTGCGCCTCTGCCTTCCACGGCTGGCAGTTGTGGGATCCGCCCGGAGTGCGCCTATCACCGGCCTTCCACTGACGGGTTCGCAGGTACGCTCCGAAGGGATATAGATGCGGTCCGGTTTCAGTTTCTTTACACGCCTTCTTGCCGCCGCGGGACTGGCCGCACTTCTGTTGGGCGCACTGCTGCTTGTACCTGGCGCAGCCGCCAACGCCGAGCCTCCGGTCTCAATTCCGGCCGGTCAGCATGTGGTGGACAATGCCGGCGTGCTCGGCAGCCGGGCCGGCGATGTCAACGACGCCATCACCAAACTGGCCAAGGATCACGGCTATACCCTATTCGTCGTCTATGTGAAGTCCTTCGATTCCATGGACCCGCAGTCATGGGCCCAACAAGTGGTCGACAGTAAGAACATGGGCAGCCATGATGCCCTGCTCGCCGTCGCCACACAGGACAGTCAGTTCGCCTTCCTCGGCGGCAAAAACACCGCACTGTCCGCCAAACAGGGTGAAAGCATCATCGGCAAGGCGATCAAGCCTCAGCTCAGTGCCCACAACTGGGCACAGGCCGCTATTAACGCCGCGGCCGCGCTGGGCGACGCGGCCAGCGGCGGCAGCGGGACCGTCCCTGACCCCACCGGTGGCTACGTCGCCCTCGGAATTGGCGGCGTCGTCGTCCTTGGCGGTGCCGGTACCGCGCTCGCCATCCGCAGTAAACGCCGGAAGGCGGCCCAAGTGGCTACTGAATCTGGTTACGGGCCCGAGGGCGAAAAACTGGATCCGATGGCGGGAACCAGCATTCCGGAGCTGCGCCAAAGCGCCGGGTCCTTGCTTATCGCAGCCGACGACGCGATAAAGTCCAGCGAACAAGAGATCGGTTTCGCCCAGGCGGCCTACGGGGATGACGCAGTCAAGCCATTCCAGCAGGCCCTACTGGAGGCGAAAGGGCATCTGCAGGAGTCATTTAAACTGCAGCAGCAGCTTGACGACGCCATTGTGGACACAATCGAGGAGCAGCGCGCCTGGTACGGAGACATCATCAGGCGTTGTGAAGCCGTCAACGCGTCCCTGGAAGCGCAGAAAGCTGAATTTGATTCGCTGCGCGAACTGGAAAAGAACGCTCCGCAGGCCCTGGCCGATGTTGCGGAAGGCCGTGAAAAAGCCGAATCGTCTATTGCCCAGGCGAGGACTGCTTTGACCGAGATGCAGCACCGGTACGCGGAATCGGCGCTGAGCACCATCGCGGATAATGTCGAACAAGCTCAAGATCGCCTCGAATTTGTCCAGACCGCTTCGCAGACCGCACAGGAGAAGATTGCTTCCTCGGATGTCAGCGGTGCCGCCGTCGCGGTTCGGGCCGCCGAGGAAAGCCTACATCAGGCCAAACTCCTGCTCGACGCTGTGGGGAAGGTCGCCGCGGATCTAGACCAGGCCATGGCTGCACTTCAGGAGTCCGTCGCCGACACTGCCTCCGACCTCACACAGGCAAAGGCTCTGGTCTCCGGCCGCACGGACGCACAGTTCTCCGCTCAGCTCGCGGCCGCGGAGGCCGCGCTGGACCAGGCACGTAAGCAGCTCACCACCGGATTGCCGGATCCGATTAACGTGCTTGCCCGCTTGGAGAAGGCCCATGCTGATCTGGACGTGATGCTCACTGGAATCCGGGACCAGCAGCAACAGAGGACCCGGGCCTTGGCATCGCTGGCGCAGAACATCCGGGCGGCGCAGGCGCAGATCTCCTCCGCGCAGGACTACATCGCTGCCCGCCGCGGCGGGGTTCGGTCCGAGGCAAGGACCCGCATTGCCGAAGCTCAACGCAACCTTGACTACGCGCTGTCAATTCAGCGTACCGATCCCGTGTCGGCCCTGACATATGCTCAACAGGCCGGCGCGCTCGCCCAACAGGCCGTCACACTGGCCCAATCGGATGTCTCCGGTTTTGGCGGCGGTGGTTACGGCGGTTACGGCTCAGGCCGCGGCATGGGCGGCGGGTTTGGCGGCGCCATCCTTGGCGGGATCCTGGGCGGCATGCTCTCCGGTGGAGGACGCGGCGGCGGAAGCTGGGGCGGCGGCGGTTTTGGCGGTTTTGGCGGTGGTGGTGGCGGCTTCGGCGGCGGCGGCGGCTTTGGCGGTGGCGGCGGTAATTTCTAGCAGGCCCTGCCGGTAGCCAGCCGCGAGGTTTTTTGACACGCTTGCTTCAGCTCGACACATTCGTTCTTCAGAGGAACTCAACAAGAGCACGACGGAAGGTAAGACGATGGTAAAGCAGTCCATTTTCGGCCGCATCTCACAGTTGGCCAAGGCCAATATCAACTCACTGCTGGATCAGGCGGAGGATCCACAGAAGATGTTGGATCAGATGGTCAGGGACTACACCAACAACATCGCGGAGGCCGAGTCCGCCGTGGCGCAGACTATCGGAAATCTGCGCATGCTCCAGGATGACTATCAGCAGGACATAAAGGCCTCGCAGGACTGGGGCACTAAAGCCCTCGCGGCCAGCCGCAAAGCGGATGAATACCGCGGCGGCGGAAACGATCCCGACGCGCAGAAGTTCGACAATCTTGCCAAGATCGCTCTGCAGCGCCAGATGAGCTCGGAAAACGAAGCCCGGTCCGCCGAGCCCAGCATCTCCTCGCAGTCAGAGGTGGTGGAAAAACTCAAGACCGGCCTGAACCAGATGAAGTCCAAGCTGGGCGAGCTCTCCGCTAAGCGCAATGAACTGATTGCCCGTTCGAAGACGGTCGAGGCGCAGACCCAGGTCCACGATGCGCTCAAAAGCATTGACATTATGGATCCGACCAGCGAAGTCAGCCGCTTCGAGGACAAGATCCGCCGCGAAGAGGCGAAAGTCCGGGGCCAGGCCGAGCTGCAGGCCTCCAGCCTTGACGCCCAGTTCAACAGTCTGGAGGATCTGGGCGAGCAGGCCGAAATTGAAGCCCGCCTCGCCGCGCTGAAGTCCGGTTCGGGCACGCCGCCGGCCGCCCTCCGGTCAGGTGCAGACTTGACCAAAAATGCCGCAGCTGGGAGCCAGTTGGACGAGGCGGAATTCGAGAACCTCTAGGGCAGCTGGAATTCAGGTGTGGTTCCCGGGGCGCTCCCCTGGGAACCACACCTGCGATGCGTCGGTTGTAATAGGGAGGACGATAATGTAGGGTCGAGGATACGTAGGGGAGTATCCGTTACGCTGCATACGTCAACACGTGGGGCAATGGCGCTCTGCCGGGTGCAGCGGTCAGCATTGAGCTGATTGGAGAGACTTATGGTGATCACACCTGTCCTCACCACCCTACGAAAGCAGCCATCATGACTGTATCCCCCCTTATCTGGGGCTTGACCATCGTCCTCATTCTGGGACTTCTGGCCTTCGATTATTTCTTTCACATCCGCAAAGCGCATGTACCCAAACTCAAAGAAGCGGCTCTTTGGTCCGGCATCTACGTCGGCTTGGCGCTGTTGTTTGGCGTGGCCCTGTGGATTTACGGCGGGGCCGAGATGGGTACTGAGTACTTTGCCGGTTACGTCACCGAAAAAGCCCTCTCTGTTGACAACCTCTTCGTTTTCCTGATCCTGATAGCGAGCTTCCGCGTTCCGCGTGAAGACCAGCAGAAGGTCCTGCTCTTCGGAATTGTCTTCTCCTTGATCGCCCGGACCGGATTTATCTTCCTCGGTGCGGCACTGATTAATTCCTTCGCCTGGGTCTTCTACATCTTCGGCCTGATCCTGCTGGTCACCGCCGGCAACCTGCTCAAGCCCGAGAAGGAGGACGAGGGTACTGCGGACAATTTCATCATCAAGCTGGCTCGCCGTTTCTTCCACACCTCGGAGAACTACGACGGGGACAAGCTCTTCACGCACGAAAATGGCAAGCGCGTCCTGACGCCGATGCTGCTGGTGATGGTGGCGATCGGCGGGACGGACCTGCTTTTCGCACTGGATTCCATCCCCGCCATCTTCGGACTGACACAGAACGTTTACATTGTCTTCACGGCAACGGCCTTCTCATTGATGGGGTTGCGCCAACTGTACTTTTTGATTGATGGACTGCTGGACCGCCTGATTTACCTCTCCTTCGGCCTGGCCGCCATCCTTGCCTTCATCGGCGTCAAGCTGGTGCTGCACGCGCTGCATGAGAACAACCTTTTCTTTATCAACGGCGGCGACCCTGTGCCGGTTTTCGAAATCAGCACCGGCCTGTCCCTGGCCGTCATAGTCGGCGTGCTGGCCGTCACGGTGGCTGCCTCGCTGCTGAGCCCGGCGGGCAAAGCTCAGGCAGCAGTGTCCGGAATCCGGCACCATGCTACGGAGTATCTGGATCTGACGTACACGGCAGATCACTCAGAGCGCGAGCGGGTTTATGCGTTGATGACGGCCGCTGAGGAAGAAATCCGTAAAATGCCCCTCAAACACCGGGACCAGGCCAAGGATGTGGAGGAGATTCGCGGCCTAGTGAGCCGGGCGCATGACGAGCATGCAAAGTTCCCTGCCGCCTAACTCCACGGCCGCCGGAAGGCTGGTCCGGGCCCTGCCGCACAGGGTCCGGACCAGCCTTTTCCGGGCACGAATTGCTGGTGGCCGGTTACGCGCCCGCGACGGTCTACATCTGGGTGAATGCCGCCGTCGCCGGATCGGCGCCAATTCGCTGCCCCGATTCAAGCGAGCCGACGGCGGCGAGCTCCTCGGCGGAAAGTGCCACGGAAACTGCGGCCAGGTTTTCGCGCATTCGCTTCGAGTCCGCGGACTTCGGAATAACGATGTTTCCCGAGCCCAGGTGCCACGCCAGCACAATCTGCGCCGGCGTTGCACCGTGTTTGTCTGCCAAGCGGCCTACCGTGTCAGCCGCGAGGTCGCTGCCTTGGCCCAGCGGGCTGTACGCCTCGACCGTAATGCCGTGGGACCTGCTCTTCGCTGCTACCTCAGCCTGCTGGAACGTGGGGTGCAGCTCAATCTGATTGACCGCCGGCGTCGTATTCCCGGCGGCCAGCAGCTTATCCAAGTCTCCGGCCAGAAAATTAGAGACTCCGATAGCGCGGATCTCGCCCTTGGCATAGAGCTTCTCCATGGCGGTCCAGGCCTCAACGAATTGGTTCTGGGACGGGACCGGCCAATGGATCAGGTAGAGATCCACAAAATCCAGACCCAGCGCCTTCCGGCTGTTCTCGAACGCGGCCGCGGCATTCCCCTGTTCTCCATTCCGCAGCTTGGTGGTAATGAAAAGCTCTTCACGCGGGATTCCGGACGCGGCAATTGCTGCGCCCACGCCCGCCTCGTTCCCGTACGCGGCGGCCGTGTCGATGTGGCGGTATCCGGCTTCCAGCGCGTCCTCGACAATTTTTCGGGTGTCCTCCGGCGGGACCTGGAAAACTCCGAACCCCAGTTGCGGAATGGTCACGCCGTTATTGAGGGTCAGCTCGGGGACGTTTGCATTTGGCTCATTAGACATAGGTTGCCTCTCCAGACTCGTGTCCCGGCAGCGGTATGTTCCGCCGTCCTCTTCCCAGCCTAGACTCGTTGGGAGCAGACTGGAGCCATGAAATTTACTCAGTTGGGCCGAACGGGTCTGAAAGTTTCCCGCCTCTGCCTTGGCACCATGAACTTCGGGCCGCATACGGAAGAAGCCGCCGCGCATGCCATTATGAATTCCGCCCAAGCTTGTGGGATCAACTATTTTGATACGGCCAATGTGTACGGCGGCGGGCAGCACCGCGGCTGGACGGAAGAAATTCTTGGCCGCTGGTTCTCCCAAGGCGGCGAGCGCCGCGAACACACGGTGTTGTGCACCAAGCTTTACGGCACCATGACTAATTTCCCCAATGAGTCCAAATTGTCAGCGTTGAACATTCGTCGCGCCCTGGATGCCAGCCTGAAACGTCTGCAGACGGATTACATCGACGTCTATCAGTTCCACCACGTGGATCGGAACACGCCCTGGGAGGAGATCTGGCAGGCCATTGACGTCGCCGTCCAGCAAGGGAAGATCCTGTATTCGGGCAGCAGTAACTTTGCCGGCTGGCACATTGCACAGGCTCAGGAGGCCGCTGCCCGGAGACACTCCAACGGGCTGGTCAGCGAGCAGTCCATCTATAACCTCCTCACCCGGGACGTGGAGCTTGAGGTCATACCGGCCGCGCAACACTACGGCCTGGGGCTTATTCCATGGTCCCCGCTGCACGGCGGCCTGCTGGGGGGTGTGCTGAAAAAGGAGCGCGACGGCGTCAGGCGCACCGAGGGGCGCGCGAAGGAAACCCTAAAAAAACATCAAGACCAGATCCGGCAATACGAGGATTTCTGTGCTGAGCTCGGTGTGGAGCCCGGCAACGTTGCGCTGGCGTGGCTGCTGCATCAACCCGTTGTCACGGCGCCGATCGTGGGACCGCGCACCCAGGAGCAATTGGACTCTGCCGTCCAGGCGCTGGATGTCACCCTGGACGACGCCGCACTGAACCGACTGGATGCTATCTTCCCCGGCCACCGGACCGCCCCGGAAGATTACGCCTGGTGAACGGCTCCGGCTTACGTCTGTTATTCCTCGGCGGTACCGGTGTGATCAGCGCAGCGGCTGTGGAACGCGCCGCCGGGTTGGGCCACCGCGTCACGGTGCTCAACCGCGGTGCCTCTTACCTGCGTCCGGTTCCCGACGGGGTCGAAGTATTACACGCGGATGTCCGCGACGAAGCCGCGCTCGGGGCGACCCTGGGCAATCGGGAATTTGACGCCGTCGCCGATTTTCTCTCCTTTACTCCCGAGCATGCCGCTGCGGCGGTTTCGCGCTTTGCGGGACGGACCGGCCAATACGTCTTCATTAGCTCCGCCTCCGCCTATCAAAAACCGCCGGCGCGGCTTCCTATTTTGGAATCCACGCCACTGCGGAACCCGTTTTGGCGGTACTCCCGGGACAAGATTGGCTGCGAAGATCTGCTCGTAGATGCGTACCGGACGGACGGCTTCCCGGTGACAATCGTGCGCCCCTCGCATACATATGACCGCACCTCCATGCCCTTACTGGGTGGCTGGACGGACATTCACCGGCTCCGGTCCGGGCTGCCGGTACTGGTGCATGGCGACGGCACCTCGCTGTGGACGCTGACACACAGCAGCGACTTCGCCTTCGCCTTCACCGGTCTATTGGGCCGCCCGCAGTCCGTGGGTGAAAGCTACACCATCACCTCGGACGAATTCCTGCCCTGGGATCAGGTTTACCGCCTGCTCGCCGCGGCAGCGGGCGTCCCGGAGCCGGAACTGGTGCATGTGTCCTCGGCGACAATCGCGGCGTACGCACCGTCGCTGGGTCCTGGATTGCTGGGCGACAAGGCGCACTCGGTGATTTTCTCCAATGCCAAAATCAAGTCCCTGGTGCCCGGATACCGTGCGGACATCCCGTTCTCCACCGGCGCACGGGAAATCATCGGCTGGCACGACGCGCACCCCGGGACACAGACCGTGGACCCGGACTTCATGGCCGTCTCCGACGAGTTGGTCGCCTGGGCACGTGGGGCCCCGGGCTCCGCCAGCGGATCGTGAGCTGACCGTCCCTGACGTCCCGGCGGGTATCCAACCGGACCTTCGCCGGCAAGGTATGGACCTCGGCGCTGCTGCGTTGCGGGGGCAGCCAGGCCCCGGCTACATATAGATGACTGTGGTGGTATTACTGGCACTGTCCCAGACGATGGAGCCGTGCTGGAAGTCGCTGCGCCGGCCGCCGGTGACATCATATTCGTCGGTAACGGGGTACCCCAGCGCACTGCGCTCCCACCCCAGTGCACCCCACCGCGCTCTAATCGCCCCGAGCACGTCATGCGCTCCGGTCAAGGGGGTCCAGTAGATGGAAGAACTCCCGTTAAGGCCGCTGAAGTTGTTGTACCGTCCCACGCCGTCGGGAGAACCGGTCTCGTCGCTCACCGGATATCCCATCAGCCCGCGTTCCCAGCCCAACGCCCCCCAGTGCGCGCGGATCGAGCCCTGTATCGACCAGGCGCCGGTAGCGGGCGTCCAGTAGATCGAGCCCCCGATACCGCCGTCGAAGTTGTTGTACCGTCCCACACCGTCGGGGGAACCGGTCTCGTCACTCACCGGATATCCTATCGGGCCGCGTTCCCAGCCCAGCGCGCCCCAGTGCGCGAGGATCCCGCCGTGCACCGACCACGCGCCGGTGGCGGGCGTCCAGTAAATCGTCCCGCCCGCGCCGCCGTCGAAGTTGTTGTGGCGGCCCACCCCGTCAGGGGTTCCGGTCTCGTCCGTCACCGGAAAACCGAGGAAACCGGCCGGACCGCCCAGCGCCCAGTAGTGGGCGCCGATGGCTCCGTGGACCTCGTATGCGCCGGTGCGGGCCGACCATAGGATCGAGCCGCTCTGATAGTCGCGTCCTCGACCGCCCGCCACCGGATATTCGGCCCCGATCGGCAGGCCGAGCACCGAGGCGGCACCGCCGAGCGCCGCATAGTGCTGCGCTATCGGGCCGGAAGCGTCCGGGCAGGAGACCAAGCCGGCCTGGTACTTTGTTTCCAGCACAGTCTTCGCGTCGGCCTGCACTTGTGCGGCAAAACCCGGGTCCTGACTGGTCTGCACCAGCACAGCGTCTACCATCAACCCGATGTCGGCCGACGAGCCGTCCAGCACCACCGTGCCGCCTGCGGCAAGGAACTTTATGGCGCGCTGGGCCGGGGTAAGGTCGCTGACGGCGGCGGCGTTCATGCTGTCGGACATGATCACACCGGAGAAACCAAGGTCGCCGCGCAACATCGTCTGCATCACCGTCTCAGAGAACACCGCGCGCAGACCGTCGATCCGGGTGTAGCGGGCCTCCGAAATCATTACCACCGGCAGTCCCTGCGCTACCGCAGCGGCAAACGGCTGCAGGTAGGGGTCTCCGCGAGTGGTCACGTCGTCGGCGACCCCGAAGGTGGTGTCGGTGTTGTCGATGACCCGGCCCAGCCCGGGGAAGTGCTTGCCGGTGGTCTGTACCCGGGCATCAGTCATGCCGGCCGCGAACGCGGTGCCGTGCGCGGTTACCGCGCCGGGGACATAGCCGTACTCGCGGTCGTAATAACCGATGGGGATATTTCCGGTGCCCAAGCTGGCCGGTACGGTATCCAGCACCGGCGCGAGGTTGAGGTTTACACCAGCCGAGAGCAGTTGCGCGCCCCAGGTGGCGGCCGCAGAGCGCAGATCCGCCGGCGCCATGCCGCCCTGCGAGAGCGCGGTCGGTATAGCGGAAACACCAGGACCGTTCAGCACCTGCACGTAGCCGCCCTCCTGGTCCGCCGATACCCACAGCGCGACGCCGGCGGTGCTGGTAGCCTGCGCCTGCAGGGCGTTGGTTACCTGCCGGGTAGGGTCCACCCCGGCCGCCGTATGGCCCATCAGCACCACGCCGCCAAGATGCTGCGCGGTGATGGAATCCAGCTGGGCCTGCGTCGGCCCGGTGCTGCTGACCCCCATAACGAACAACTGGCCGACCTGCTGTTCGGGCGTCATCTGCGAGAGCACCGCCGAGACGCACATTTGGGCATCCGTGGCAGGCGCTGACACGGCAGGCGCGGTTGCCTGCGCAGGCACAACCACTGCGGCCGTCGTCAGTGTTGCGGCGGCCATCGCCGCCGTCCAAAACACTACCCATCGGACAAATACGCCAGAGATCATCACAACCTCCTCCATCTCGCGTACTCACGGTACTGCTGGACGCGCACCGACCACAATGGCAGTCACAGCTTCAGCCAAACCGTGGCCCTGATCCGGGCCCTCTTCCGCCGTCAAAATCCGGAGATGGCGTGGACGTTAGCCATGGACCGTTGCCCGTCAGCGGATCGCGACCTGACCGTCCTTGACGTCCCAGCGGGTATCCAATCGGACCTTCGCCAGCAGGCGGCGGTCGTGCGAAACCAGCAGCAGCGCCCCGTCGTAACTTTCCAGCGCCTCCTCGAGCTGCTCAATAGCCGGCAGGTCCAGGTGGTTGGTGGGCTCATCCAGAACAAGTAGGTTCACGCCCTTGGCCTGCAGGAGAGCCAACGCGGCACGCGTGCGCTCTCCCGGTGAAAGACTGCCGACTGCTGCCCTTGCCTGATCCGCTTTGAGCCCGAACTTCGCCAGCAGGGTGCGGACCTCGGCGCTGTTGAGTTCCGGAAGCCGGGCTTCGCAGGCAGCCCCCAGTGTGTCCGTCCCCGCCAGTTGCCCGCGGACCTGGTCAATCTCGCCGACGGCGACGTTCGCACCCAAGACGGCCGTGCCGCCGTCGGGCGCAATATGTCCGAGCAGGAGCCGCAGCAGCGTCGATTTCCCGGCTCCGTTGGGACCGGTGATCCCGATCCGCTCCCCCGCGTTCACCTGCAGTGACACCGGGCCTAGAGTGAATGCGCCATGCCGGACCGTGGCCTGGTTCAGCGTTGCCACCACCGAGCTCGAGCGCGGGGCAGCCCCAATGCTGAACTGAAGCTGCCACTCCTTGCGAGGCTCGGCCACCTCATCCAGGCGCGCAATCCGGGACTCCATCTGGCGGACCTTTTGCGCCTGCTTTTCCGAAGACTCGGTACTGGCCCGGCGCCTGATTTTGTCATTATCGGGGGCCTTCTTCATCGCATTGCGCACACCCTGCGAGCTCCATTCGCGCTGCGTCCGGGCACGAGCCACCAGATCGGACTTCTTGTCCGCAAACTCGTCATAGGCCTCGCGGGCGTGCCTGCGCGCCGTGGCGCGCTCCTGCAGATAGGCGTCGTAGCCGCCGTCGTAAACAACGACGTGGTTCTGCGCCAGGTCCAGCTCCACAACGGAGGAAATGCAGCGGGCCAGAAATTCGCGGTCGTGCGAAACCAGGACGACCCCGCCGCGCAGGCCCTGGACAAAGGATTCCAGCCGCTGCAGACCAGCCAGGTCCAGATCATTGGTTGGTTCATCCAGGAGTACGATGTCGAAACGGCTCAGCAGCAGCGCTGCCATTGCAGCCCGGGCGGCCTGTCCACCGGAGAGCGACGCCATTGGCGCCGCCGCCCCGGTGCCAAGCTCCAGTTCGGCCAGCATCGCTGGGATTCTTTCCTCCAGATCAGCCGCCCCGCACGCCAGCCAATGATCCAGCGCGGCGCCATAATCGTCGTCGGCCGCCTTGGTCCCGGACGCCAGTGCCTCCGCGGCGGCCTCCATCCGGGCAGTGGCTTCGGCGGCGCCGGTGCGGCGGGCAATGTAGCCGGCCACCGTCTCACCCGCAAGGCGCTCGTGTTCCTGCGGCAGCCAGCCAATGAAGGCATCCGACGGCGCACGGCTGACCGTCCCTGCCAGCGGTTCCTGCACGCCGGCGAGCAGGCGCAGCAGTGTCGATTTGCCGGCGCCGTTAGCACCCACGACTCCCACCACATCCCCAGGCGCGACGGTCAGATTGAGATCGGAGAACAGCGTCCGGTGGGCGTGGCCGCCGGAAAGGTCCTTGGCCACGAGCGTTGCAGTCATTGGACCAGCTTATGCAATCCCAACGGCGTTGCCTGGCCCGGTGCCGCCATCTGCGCGCGGGTGGAGCAGGGCGGCGACCGGAAAGCGCAGTCAGGCGACTAATATCACTGGTACGGATTCGACACGGCCAGGAAGAAGCAGATGAAATACGTCAAACTTGGAAATACCGGCACGGAGATCTCTGCTTTGGCTCTGGGATGCATGAGTTACGGGGAGCCGAAGCGCGGCAATCACGGCTGGACCCTGACGGAAGACGAATCCCGGCCGTTCTTCCGTCGGGCGATCGAACTCGGTATCAATTTCTTTGACACCGCGAATGTATACTCGGACGGCTCCAGCGAGGAAATCACCGGACGTGCACTGGCGGATTTTGGCCGCCGCGAAGAACTCGTCATTGCCACCAAGGTCCACGGCAGAATGGGCGAAGGGCCGAACGGGTCCGGCCTGTCCCGCAAGCACATTCTGTGGCAGATCGATGAGAGCCTGCGCCGGCTCGGAACCGACTACATCGACCTGTACCAAATTCACCGCTGGGACCCGCTGACCCCGCTGGAGGAGACCCTGGAAGCCCTGGACGACGTCGTCCGCGCCGGCAAGGTCCGCTACCTTGGTGCATCGTCGATGTACGCTTGGCAGTTTTCCAAGGCACTGCACGCCCAGCGGGCCAATGGCTGGGCCCGTTTCGTCAGCATGCAGGATCACTATAATCTCATCAACCGGGAGGAAGAGCGCGAAATGTATCCGCTCTGCCGGGAAGAGAAAATCGGTGTGTTGCCATGGAGCCCGCTGGCCCGCGGCAAGCTGACCCGGGACTGGGACCAAGCGACAACGCGGGCAGACCTGGACAAGTTCGGTCAGACCCTCTACCGGCAGGCCGAAGACGCTGACCGGAAGATCTCCACGGCCGTGGCTGCTGTGGCCCAGGCCCGCGACGTTCCCCGCGCGCAGGTGGCGTTGGCCTGGGTTTGCGCCAATCCGTCGGTCAGCGCGCCGATTGTCGGGGCGACAAAGCTGGGCCATCTGGACGACGCGGTCGCTTCCTTGGACATCAGTCTCACCGCCGAGGAGCTCTCCGCATTGGAAGAGCACTACATTCCACACGCCCTCGCGGGCTTTTAGACCGCTGGAGAAGTTGTCCGCCGACCTCTGGTGGACGCCGTCGGCAGATCCACCGATGGCGCGGTGAGTGCGCCAAGAGTAGGATCCCAGCGTGTCCACTGGCGCCCCTGAATTTTGCCGTACTTCCGCACCCGTTCCCGCCCAACAGAGGGCCGTCCGGATCGGTACGCGCCGCAAGGGATACCGAAGTCTGCAGGTCCGAATAGTCCAGCCGCCAGCCTTCAGTGCAGGACTCCTCCGCTTCCACTTCGCGGCCGTCGCACCGACCATCAAGCTTGCGGTCCTACAGGGAGAAAATCATGTCGCGTCCAGGAAACCGAACTGCTGTCGCTGCTTTTGTCGTGGGAGTCGCCTTGAGCGGCTGCACGCCCACACCAGCCCCCACGACCACCCCGGCGCCTTCCGCCACGCCGAGTGCGCCCGCAACCACCGGCGCGGCGCCTACTCCCACACCTGGCCCCGAGGCCTGGTCGACCGCCGATGCCAGCCTGCCGTCAACCGGTGCTGCTAACACAGGCTCATACCTGACGAACATCAGAGTTGCCGGCCATCCCGAAGGCAACTTCGACCGAATGGCCCTCGACTTCGACGGTCATGGCCCGGAACTGCGGGCTCATTATGTCCCGGAGGTTTTCCACGATGCCTCCGGTTACAAGGTTGAACTTGACGGGGGAGCTTACCTGCATCTGTCGTTTGGGGCCGCCGCTCATGACGGGGAAGGCCAGCCGACGATTCCCGACAGGCCAAATCTCCCGGTTTCAACCGGACTTCCAGGCTTACTCTCCTACGCCGAGACCGGTGACTGGGAAGGCGTCTTATCGATCTCCTTGGGGCAAGCCACCAAAGCCGGCTTCAAGGTCGGGCAAATAATGCGCTCCGGTGATACTACTACCATTTACGTTGATGTTCGCCGGCCCTAGCGAGCTCTGAGGTCGACTACTCCATTCGTGCCGCTCCCATGGGCAGGAATGGTCGTCCGGATCGGTACCCCGGGATCAACGCTGGGTGGCCAAAACGGCTGCCAAATGCAAGAGGTCCTGACCGGCGTTTCCGCTGATCAGGACCTCTTTTTGGTTGCGGGGACAGGATTTGAACCTGTGACCTCTGGGTTATGAGCCCAGCGAGCTACCGAACTGCTCCACCCCGCGTCGCCTGTTCAACTATACCCGCTTTCCGCCGGCCCGCAGACCGCTCCATCAGTCAGGCCGGTTCCGACGCTCAGAGAATTGGACCTTAAGAAAAGGGACCCCGACCGGTGTTTTCACCGGTCGGGGTCCCTTTGTAGTTGCGGGGACAGGATTTGAACCTGTGACCTCTGGGTTATGAGCCCAGCGAGCTACCGAACTGCTCCACCCCGCGTCGCGATATTGACTCTACCTTAGGTCCTGCCGTGCGACCTAATCAGAGACCGCATCAGCGGACGTGAGCTGCGTCCTGCAGCCCGACGTCCGGGGCGCATTCCCAGCGGAACCGCCCCGGATCCTATCGGTCTACTTCGTCGGCGTCGCTGACGAGGATGGTGACGCCGTCGAGGTGCCGGCGGCCGGCGCCCCCGCTCCGGTACCCGTCATCTGCCCCTCCGCTGCCAGAGCGGCAGCAATGGCAGCACTGAGCTTGGTCTGCGCTGTCCCGTAGGCGCTGAAGTCGCCCTTGGCCAAGGCGGCCTGCCCGTCCTGGATGGCCTGATTCGCATCCTGCAACGCCTGGTTCAGCTGCGCTTGCGCGGTGGCGTCCGGGGCTGCGTTGGCACCACCGGTGCCGCCTGTCCCGGACGTTCCCGGCGTCGTCGCCCCGCCTGGTTTTTGCGAATCTCCGGCTAGTGCACCTGAGCTGCCACCAAAGAGCTGGTCAAGGGCCTCATTCAGCGTTGCCGCATAGCCGATCTTATTGCCGAAAGCCACGAGAACGCGCTGCAACGTCGGATAGGACGTTTCACCGGTGGATCTAACGTAGACCGGCTGGACGTAGAGCAGCCCACCACCCACCGGGAGGGTAAGCAGGTTGCCATTGAGGACGCTTGACTGGCCCTGTTTAAGCAGGTTCAGCTGTGTGGATACGGTGGGGTCGGAGTTGAATGTGTTCTGCACCTGCCCCGGACCGGGCACCTGCGTATCCACTGGAAGCTCCAGCAGCCTGAGTTTGCCGTAGCCGGGCGCCTTCACGCCCTTCTGGTTTCCCGCGTCGGCGTCGGCTGCCATGAAGCCGTACAGCACGTTCCGTGAATCCGTCCCCTTCACCGACTGCGGAATGAACGACGTCGTCAGGGAGAATGCGGTCTTTTCCTGTCCCGGCATCTGCAGGGAGAGGTAGTACGGGGGCTGCTTGACGTCGGCGGAGGCCGTCGGATCGTTCGGGATGCTCCAGGCCTGAGTGTTTTTGTAGAACTCACCCGGGTCCGTCACGTGATAACGGTTCAGCAGCTCGCGCTGAACCTTAAAAAGGTCCTCCGGGTAGCGCACGTGACTCATCAGGTCACCGGACATTTCGGAGTACGGCTTGATCGTCGTCGGGAAGGCTTTCTGCCATGCCTTCAGGATCGGATCCTCAGCATCCCAGGCGTACAACGAAACCGATCCATCATAGGCATCCACGGTTGCTTTGACGGAGTTGCGGATGTAGTTGATGGAGCTATTAGGCAGCGCGCCGGTCCCGGTCTTGGAAGTCAGCGAGTCCGTGGTGGCGGATTCGAGCTGCTGCTGCTGCGAATAGGGGTAGGCGGCACTGGTTGTGTAGCCGTCCACGATCCACTTAACCCGGCCATCGATGAGCGCCGGATACGGGTTGCCGTCGATGGTCAGGTACGGTGCCACCTTGGCGACCCTTTCCTCCGGCGAGCGGTCGTAAAGGATCTGCGACTTGTCATTGACGCCGTTGGTCAGCAGTAGATCGGAGGATTGGAACTTAATGGCGTAAGCGAGCCTATTGAACCAGTTCCCGACGTTCGGGCCGGCGTTTCCGGAGAAAGTGGTCGACGCTTCACCACTGGTACCCGATCCCTGCGGTCGGTCCAGTTCCACCTGCGGCGCGCCCTCCGGCGCTCCCACGACGGAGTATTCCGGCGAGAACTGCCCAAAGTAGATGCGCGGCTGGTAGCTCGTGTCAGTGCCCAGCTTGCCGACGGACGGCACACCGGACTGAATGAACACAGGTTTTCCATCCGCGGTGACCGTATTTCCATACGCTGCCACAATGCCGTAACCGTGGGTGTAGACCAAGTGGGTGTTGTACCAGGTCTGCTGATCCGGACTGATCCCGTTGGGGTTCAGCTCGCGGACGGCAATGACCGTATCCTGAACCTTGCCGTCGATGGTGTACCGGTCCACATTTAAGGTGCTGGGGAACTTATAGTACGGACGGTACTGTTCCAGCTGTCCAAAGGTAGCGGAGACCAGGTTTGGGTCCAGCAGCCTGATGTTTGCCGCGGTCGCCGCGTCCTGCCGCAGCGCGCCCGGGGTGGCGTCAGTCGTCGCGTTGTACGGCGTGACCTCAACGTTGTCGAGCCCGTAGGCGGACCTCGTCGAATTAATGTTTTTCTCAATGTACGGGCTCTCCAGCGCTGCCTCCGAAGGCTTGACCTGGAATTGCTGCACCGCCCACGGGTAAATACCGCCGGCCAGAATGCCGGTAATGATCAGCATGGCCGTACCGATGACCGGCAGGCGCCAGCGGCCGATCACGGCTGTGACGATGAACAGCACGGCAACAATTACCGCAGCCAGGGCAAGAATTGTCTTGGTAGGAATAACGGCGTTGACGTCCGTGTACAGGGCGCCTGAGCGCAGACCGCTGTTGTCCTGCAGCGTCGAGAACCGATCCAGCCAGAAGTTAATGGCCAGCAGAATCAAAAAGGCCGCGGCCAGCACGGCGAGCTGGATCTGGGCAGCACGGCTGGTGAAAAGGCCGCGTTCCTGCAGCCGGATGGCGCCGTAGAGGTAGTGCGTCAGGATTCCGGCGATCGCCGAGATGATCACCACGCTGATCAGGAAGCCGACGACAAATCCGAGGAACGGCAGCGTGTTGATGAAAAAGCTCAGATCAAGTCCGAACTGGGGATCTTTTTGGCCAAAGGGAACCTGGTAAACGAAAAGCATGACCTTTTGCCATTGCGCTGCGGCCGCAGTACCGGCAAACAGGCCGAAGACTGCGGGCACGCCGATCATTACCAGCCGACGGACCGGTTCCAGCTGTGCCTGATAGTGGTTCAGAGTGTCCTGGGTCTGGTTGTCGGGTGCGTAAACGGGACGTGCCCGGTACGCGACGCGGACCGAGGCGTAGATTCCACCGCCCATGATCAGGAATGCGGCCAGGAAGATCAGTACCCTAGAGGCGTTCTCACGCCAAAAGACCTCCAAAAACCCCAGCTGTTTGTACCAGAGGACATCCGTGTAGACGTTGACGAAGAAGACGAAGGCAATGACCAATACGGCCACGGTAATAAGTGTTGGCAACAGCGGCCCTCGCCGGCGTCGGGAGTTAGTGGGTCTGTTGGGACTGGCAGGACGGGAAGTCACTCTTACCTCTGCTTAGCTGGTGATGGGAGTGCTGATGTCAGTGTGGAATAAAAATTCGAAGTCATGGCCGCTCTCACCCGGCCTGACAGGTCGGGAGTGCGGAGCTGTCCTTGCCGGCGGCGATTTGTGCGACCGCGTCATAAGCCTGCTGCAGCGTTTGCACCTTCACCACCTGCAGACCGTCCGGGACATGGCCGGCCACCTCATTGCAGTTAGCGGCCGGGGCCAGAAAGACGGTGGCACCGCTGTGCCGTGCGCCGATCATTTTCTGCGCGATCCCGCCTATCGCCCCGACCGTGCCGCCCGGTTCGATGGTTCCTGTCCCGGCAAAGTGTTTCCCACCGGTCAAATCCCCCGGCGTCAGGGTATCGATAATCCCCAGCGCGAACATCATTCCGGCACTGGGGCCGCCGACATTGCTGAGCGCAATATTGACGTCGAAGGGGAAGTTAAACTTGTACTGCAGGGCAATACCGAGCAGGTATTTGCCGCCGTCGCCTTTTTGCGGGGTTATGCTCTTGGTCAACATGTCGGAGCCGCGCTGCACCTGAACACTGACAGCCTCGCCGTTGCTGGCAGCTAATGCATCCTGAATGACCTTCAGGGTCGTAACGGGTGCTCCGTTGACTGACACCAGGACATCGCCGGGTTCCAGCTGGCCTGCAGAAGCGGACTGCTGAGGAATCGCTGCAACCGCCAGTCTGGTCTGGTACGAAATCTTTAATTGGGTCAAAGCAGCAGCAGTTGCATCCTCCTGCGACGTTGTCATGGCGACGGCGTTCTGGCTGTTTACCTCCTGTTGGCTTGTCCCAGGTGCGTACACCAGTTCCTCGGGAATCACCGATCGGCTGCTGTCCAGCCAAGCCCGATAGGCCTGAACGATATTGACGCTGCTGGTAGGGCCGCCGCTGACGTAAACAGTCACCAGGTCCAGCTGCCCGGCGGCCGGATATGTTGAATGTCCGCTGACCTGAATAACAGGGTTGGAGCCGTCTTTGCCCAATGTGTTGAAAGTGGGTCCCGGGGATTCGATCACGTACGGCACGGGAAGCGTCAGCGCCACTATGCATAATGCCGCAGCCAGTACACCCGAGACGATCATGGTGAAGAAGCGTCCGTCGCGGGGCCGCTGGGGTGCGAGCGGCTTCGTCCAGGAAGCCCAAGCGGAGGCGCGGCCACCAACGGGCGGCCCCTCCCTGGGTCCCCCGGTATTCGGATCGCTCACAACCTGTACCTCTTCTGCGCAAGATGCCGCCCGTAACTGTTACCCATACCTGCTGTCCACACCTGTTTCATTCTCAAGCGACGTACGCGTCTCTCTCTGCCTGACCACGTTGTCTGCTGACCACGTTGTCTTCGGACCACATTGTCTTCGGACCGTTCCACCAACACCAGCGACGCTGAACCCACGCACGGGTCCAAACCCCTAGCCTACGTGCTCCGGCAGAGGATCGCCGGTAACGGTTTGGCCGCCATTAGCATGTACCGCTATGCCGGTAGCGAACGATGAACTGGTTTGTCGGTATTGCCCGGTTGGCCGTTAGCGAACGGTACCCCGCCGGGCAGACAAGGAAGCGCAGGCGGCGGTAACGTGAAGTTAAGAAGTTAGCCCTCCTAGGAACGGCCCCCATATGACATCGACCCCAGCAAACAACGATGATGAAACTCCCAAGGATCCGCTGTCGGAAATGCTGGCCAATCTGATGGGCGGCCAGGGCATGGAAGGGTTCGATCCGGCGGCGCTGGCAAAGGCAGCCGGACTTCCGGACGACCCTCAGGCCCTTTCTGCGCTGTTTGCGCAGGTTCAGGCCATGATGAGCAATCAGAGCGATGAACCGGTGAACTGGGAGCTGGCCCACGACAACGCCCGGCAGGCCGTAGCGGGCGGGGATCCGTCCGTCACCGCTGCCCAATCGCGGGAAGTAGACGAAGCTCTGCGGTTGGCGGAGTTGTGGCTGGACCCCGTGACGGACCTGCCCAGCACCGGTTTGATCGGCCGGGCATGGTCCCGGGCGGAGTGGGTAGAGGAGACGCTGGGGACGTGGAAGCGGCTCACCGAGCCGGTGGCGAACAGCATTGCCTTTGCCCTGTCAAATACGCTCAGCGAGCAGCTGCCGGAGGAAATGAAGTCAATGATGGGCGGTGCTTCGTCCATGCTGCAGAATATGGGCGGCGCACTTTTCGGTATGCAGCTGGGACAGGCCGTTGGGGCCTTGGCCCGCGAAGTGGTGAGCTCCACAGACATCGGCGTTCCGCTGGCCGATCTGCAGATGGCCCTCCTGCCGGCCAACATTGCTGTTTTCGGGGAGGGACTGGATTTGCCCGAACAGGACATCCGGTTGTTCCTTGCGGTGCGGGAGGCCGCTCATGCCCGGCTCTTCGTCCAGGTGCCGTGGCTGCGCGGTCACCTCTTGGGCGCCATCGAATCCTATGCGCGCGGGATTCATATTGATATGTCCCGGATGGAAGAACTTGCCCGGGACCTGGACCCCAGCAATCCGGAGGCCATTCAGGCCGCTCTCTCGGAAGGCGTCTTTATGCCCCAGCGCACGCCGGAGCAGGACGCCGCGCTGACCAAGCTGGAAACCGCGTTGGCGTTGGTGGAGGGCTGGGTAGATGAGCTGAGTTTTGAAGCTTCGCGTAACCTGCCCTCGGCCGCTGCCTTACGGGAGACGGTCCGGCGCCGGAGGGCCACGGGCGGCCCGGCCGAGCATGCTTTCGGAGCCCTCGTGGGACTTGAACTGCGACCACGCCGCCTCCGGGAAGCCGCCACGCTGTGGGCCGGTTTGAAAGAACAGCGCGGGATAGCGGGCCGGGATGCGATCTGGCAGCATCCGGATCTGCTGCCGACCGCCGATGACCTGGACGATCCATCGGGCTTTGGGGACCGGCGCAAGCTGCTGGATGCCTCCGATTCCGACGTAGACGCCGCGCTGGAAAAGCTCCTGGCCGGCGATTTCGAGCAAAGTCCGGATGCAGCGGCGCAGGCGGACCACCAGGATGACGGCGAGACCGACGATGGCCGGGACAGCCCCGGCGCGTCTAGCTGATCGGGTTCGCATCGGTTGACGGCTGCGGGTCTGATTCGTCCTCACCGCAGCCGTCGCCGCCCGGTAGCCCCCGGGACGTCGCATAGCTGACTCCGTCCAAAAAAGCTTTCGCCCGCTCCAACTGCGGATAGCCCCGCAGCAGCTCCCAAAACTCCGGCCCGTGTGAGGCCACGAGCAGGTGCGAGAGCTCGTGCAATAACACGTAGTCCACCACCCAGCCCGGCATGCCTTGAAGTTTGTCGGATAGCCGGATGGACCTCTGCGCCGGGGTGGCAGAGCCCCAGCGTGAATTCTGATTTCTCACCCAACGGACTGTCTCCGGTATCGCTTTTCCGGCCAAATAGCGCGACGAAAGCGCAGCAGCCCGGGTCATCAATTCAGCGTCGGCGCCGCCGCGGCGCTTGTCGGTCCTCCTGCCCGCGCCGCCGGCGCTAGAGGGACCGTAACCCTTGGTTTCCAGTTTGGCGACCATCTTGGTGACCCAAAGACGTTCCTGCGCGACGCTGAAGTGGGCGGGAATTGCCACCACTGCCGTTCCGCCCTCCCAAAAAGCAGCCACTGTGCGGCGGCGGCGCGCCGACCTGCGGACGAGAACGGGCGCACCACCGGGCGTGAGACCGGAGTTGGAGGTTCGATCAGAATGCATACTTTGACGTTACAACCAGCCTCGGACAACCTTCCACACGGCCTGCGGATCTGTGCACAGCTGCCGGCTGTGGATAACGTCACCAGAGCCGGATGTTTGTGCCAGCATCGAACTACGGGTCGACGAAAACACAGCAGGAAACGCCGAGGTGCACCATGAAAATAAACCCAGGCCTGAGAGTGGCTGCCAGAGATACGCGCACTTTGCAGATCGGGATGGGACCCGGCGGCGTCATTCTGGAAGGGCTCACCGCAGCGGACCTCGCATTTGTCGGACTGCTGCGACGCGGTACGGGCAGCGCCGCAACGCCGGAGACCGCCGCCCTGGCTGCGCTGGAAAGGACCCGGGCCGAGGAAATCGTTCGCTCGCTCTCGCCCGTGTTGTTCGACGACAGCACACCGTTGGCGCTGCCCGGATACCGCGGTGAACGATTGGCAGGGGAAACCGCCCTAGCGGCGGCCGTCTACGGTATTCCGGCACAGGACCTGGTGTCCGCCCGCAGACGTTGCGTGCTGCGGCTCGTTGGTTTAGGGCGGACCGGCGCCGCGCTGGCGCAGGTCCTTGTCTGTGCCGGTATCGGTACCTTGTTGTTGGAGGATGGTAGGGCGGTGCTGCCGGCCGACGTCGGGCCTGGCGCCTTCAAAATGACGGACATCGGCATGAATCGCGCGGCGGCCGTTCGCCGACATCTGCGCAGCCTCGACTCCGCCTGCCAGTCCCATGTGGTCCGGTCACTGCCCGAGGACGGGACCTGTCCGCAAACCGTGGATCTGGTGATCTACACCGGACGCGATGCCGTTGATCAGGATGGTCTGGCGCAGCTGATGAGCTGTGACCACCCGCATCTTGTGGTCCTGCAGCGTGAACAAGACGCCACCATCGGTCCTCTGGTGGTCCCGGGGGAAACGGCCTGCGGCGAATGCGTGGAACGATACCGCGCCGAGGTGGATGCGCAGTGGCCGCGGCTCTGCGCCGAGTTGGGCAACCCGGGGCAGGACTGGCAGGTCCCGTCAGAGGAGAGCTCGATGGCCTTATGCGTCGCTGGCTCGGCCGCTCGCCAGGCGCTGGTGTTCCTCGACGGCGTCAACCGGCCGGCAAGCTGGTCCGCCGTTTTGACCTTTCGCGCATCCGACGGTATCTGGCTGCACCGCCGGTACGCCCGTCATCCGGACTGCAGCTGTCAATTTCAGCGACAGCTTGAGGTCGCAGACCCTGCCGCGCTGGAAGCTTACTGACCGGCCGTCTCAACAGCTATAGCCGTGGCGTTCAGCTGGCGGAGTCCGTCATAAGAATTTCAAGGACAGCCTCGCCATAGCGTTCCAGCTTGGCCGGACCGACACCGGGCAACCCGGAGAGCTCCGCCGTGGATTGGGGCCTGGCTTCCGCGATCGCCACGAGAGTGGCGTCTGTGAAGACAACAAAGGCCGGCACGTCCGCCTCTTTGGACTCCTGAAGACGCCACTGGCGAAGCGCGTCAAACGTCGCTTCCTCGTAGCTGGGCGGGCAATCGCTGCACCGGCCCACCTTGCGCTCGGCACCGGAGGAGAGCATCTTACCGCAGACCCTGCAGGTCGATGGCGCCGCCGGCTTACGGGTTTTTCGTGTGGGGTTCAGCGCGGAGCCCTTTCCCGTGCTGCCAGGGCTACGCGTCGAATTGGGTCTGAGCCCGTCGAGGAATCGGGACGGCTTGCGATTGGCCCGCCCGCCCGGCGTCCGGGCCGTCGACCAGGACAGGCCCAGGAACTCACGGGCACGCGTGATCCCGACATACAGCAGGCGGCGTTCTTCATCAACACTCTCAGCCGTATCTGCAAAGGAGATCGGCATTAGCCCCTCGCTGAGGCCGACAAGGAACACGGCGTCCCATTCCAGCCCCTTGGCTGAATGCAAGGACGCCAGCGTCACCCCTTGCACCGTCGGAGCGTGCTGGGCAACGGATCGTTCCTGCAGTTCCACCACGAAGTCAGCCAGGCTAAAGCCGCCCTCGGCCGAGTCTCTGCTTGCCACCAGCTCATCTGCCAGTGCCACCAGCGCGGCCAGGGACTCCCAGCGTTCGCGCACGGCACCCCCTGATTGTGGCGGATCGTCGGTGTAACCGAGGGTGGCCAATACGTCCCTGACCAGCTGACCCACCGGTTCCCCCGCGGTGGCTCGTGAGGCCGCCCGGAGCTGGAGAATACCGTCCCGGACTTCCTTGCGGGCAAAGAACCGCTCACCGCCACGCAATTGGTAGCCGACACCGATGGATGCCAGCGCCTGCTCATACGCTTGCGACTGGCCATTAGTGCGGAAGAGGACAGCGACCTCACTCGCCGGCGTACCGCTGGCAATCAGGGCCTTGATCCGTCCAGCCACCGCCGCGGCTTCGGCTTCATCATCGCTGCATTCGACAAACTCGGGTACCGGACCTGCGGGCCGTTGCGCCTCGAGGTGCAGCGGAGGGGACCAGCCGGCGTCGGCCGAGAGACCGGCACTGCGGCGTGCGGCCAGCAGTGAATTCGCCAGTTGCACAACCTGCGGCGTGGAGCGGTAATCCTTCACCAGCTTCACCAGCTGCGCCTTCGGGTAGCGGGCCGGGAAGTCAAGCAGGTGCCGCGAGGTAGCGCCGGTGAAGGAATAGATGGTCTGGCTGGCATCTCCGACCACGCACAGGTCTTCCCTGCCACCGAGCCACAGGTCAAGCATGCGCTGCTGCAGCGGCGAAACATCCTGGTATTCGTCCACCACGAAATGCCGGTACTGCTCCCGCACCGTAGCCGCTACCCGCGGGTCTTCCTGCAGGATTCCCACCGTAATCAGCAGCACGTCCTCGAAATCAATAACGTTCCGGTCCGTTTTGACGTCCTCATAGGCCTGGAAGAGACGGCCGACGGCGGTCCGGTCCAGTCCCCCGGGCTCCCCCCGATCCTGTGCATGCGTCAGATACGTTTCCGGCGTCAGCATGGAGACCTTGGCCCACTCGATCTCGGCGGCAAGGTCCCGGATCGAAGCGCGGTCGGACGCCAGCCGCAGCCGACGGGCCGCTTCGGCAATCAGCTGCGCCTTGTGATCGAGCAGTCCGGGAATGACACCGCCGACGGCCTGCGGCCAGAAAAACTGAAGTTGGCGCAGAGCGGCCGCATGAAAGGTCCTCGCCTGCACATTGCCAACGCCAAGATCGCGTAACCGGGCGCGCATTTGAGCCGCTGCCCGTGCCGTAAACGTCACGGCCAGCAGGCGTTGCGGGTTATAAACACCGCTGTGCACTCCGTAGGCGATCCGATGGGTAATGGCCCGGGTCTTTCCAGTACCGGCGCCGGCCAGTACACACACCGGTCCGGTTAGCGTCGTCGCGACGGTCCGCTGCTCGTCGTCGAGCCCGGCCAGTATCCGTTCCTCCAGGGTCCGCTCATCGAGAATCGGCGCCGGTTCTTCGGTCATTCATTCACCTCCCCGGCCTCAAGAATCCTGCCGCCGTACCAGTTCTCAATCAGGGCGCGGGCAATTGACGTCCGCGTTGAGATCACGATTTCACCGCTGCTGACCGCCTGTTGAAGTTCGTCACGGCTGAACCAGCGTGCGCGGGTGATCTCCACGCCGTCCGGAACTGCCTCCGTGTCCTCCGTCCGGGCCAGGTAGCCGAGCATCAGTGATGCCGGAAAGGGCCAAGCCTGTGAACCCAAGTAAGTCGGTGAATGCAACCGCACCCCGACTTCCTCGCCAATCTCACGTACTACGGCCTGTTCCAGCGATTCCCCGGGTTCAACAAAGCCGGCCAGTGTTGAATAGCGATTGGCTTCCCAGTTGGACCCGCCAGCGAGGAGGATTCGCTCATCCGGTCCGACAACAGCGACAATTATCGCCGGATCAGTGCGCGGGTAGTGCTCCGAATTATCCTGCGGGCAGCGCCGGACCCAGCCGGCAGCTTCGGTGCGGGTAAGCGCGCCACAGAGCGGACAATGTTTGTGGGTGCGGTGCCAGTTGGCAATGGCGCTCGCCTCGATGAATATGCCCGCATCGGCAGCCGGCAGGCTCAGCGCAGCTTCGCGGTACCCCGCCAGGCGGGTACCGGCCGGCGCCATCGCGAGAACGGCTGCCGCAGCTTCGGCGGGCAGGACAACCAGCAGAATATCGTCCTCCGGGGAGAGCCGTGGCGGAGTCGAATCGGGGCTTGAGAGCTGCACTTGCACGGGAGCTGCGCCGGGCACCGGGGCGAGTGCCGCCGTCGCCCGCCCCAAATAGACGGCCAGCGCGTCCGGCGCGAGCTGGCGTGCATCCACAAAAACTATTCGCTCGGACTGGATAAGGGTTTTGCCGTCAACAAGGACCATGCAGCGGCTCTCCTCCGAGGACAGCAGGCCCTCAAGAAAACCGGCAGCCGATCGGCGCTCGCAGCCCCGGTCCAAGACGGCTTCGGTCCACGGCAGCGGTTCGGTTTGAATCATCTATCTACCGTACGCAGTCGGACCGACATTGCACATTCCCGCAGCCGCACATTTGCACCGACAGTACCCCCGGTACATGCCCAGCAGCGTGCCTTAAGCTGCGGATCCTTTGGATGTGGGATGAATAACGGTTCGGGCGACTCGCCGTGCCGAAACAGTCTGTTTAGAGCCGACCCCCTTACGGTGGAAGGGTGAGACGAATGACACCCATCGAATTGGCTGCGGTAGCGACCGCAGCTGTGCCCGGCCTGGCCCCCGTTGCCTGTGCCCCGGAACCGGACGACGCAGCCGATTTCGATTCCGCGGTATTGCTGGACGGAGACCGCAAACGCTGGCGTGTCAGGTCGCCTCGCCATCCGGAGGCCAGCGCCCGGCTTGAGACGGAGCTGCTGGTGCTGCGCGCCTTTCCCCCCGGTGTGCGCGCTGAGCTCCCGTTCCTGCTGCCGACTGTGGCCGGGACCGTTCGCCGCGGCGAGCTGACTACCTTTGTGTACTCGCACCTGTCCGGAACTGCTCAGTCAGTGGAGGAATTGGCTGCCGGCGGGACTGTCCTGGCCAAGGAAATCGGGGCTGCGATGGCTGCAATCCACGACCTGCCCCCGGCTTTGGTGGACGGCGCGGATCTGCCCAGCTATACCGCCAACGAATTTCGTCAGCGTCGGCTCAATGAGCTGGATCAAGCCGCAACGACCGGTAAAATTCCCCCCGCGCTGCTGCGCCGATGGGAACACGCTCTGGAGGACGTGGTGCTGTGGCGCTTCAGCCCGTGCGTGGTCCACGGCGATCTGCACGAAGACAACGTACTCATTGAGGGACGCCGCGTAACGGCCATTACCGGCTGGACGGATTTGCGGGTCTGTGATCCCGCCGATGACTTCGCCTGGCTGGTGGCCATTAATAACCAGCCTTTCGTAGACGCTGTTCACGAGTCCTACGCTGTCGCGCGGAAAGATATGACGGACCGCCATCTGCTGCGCCGTGCTGCACTCTCCGCTGAATTTGCCTTGGCGCAGTGGCTGGTCAAGGGGGTAGCCGCCAATGATCAACAGATGGTGGCCGAGGCCGAGGACATGCTGCGGACGCTGGAGAACGACATTGCAACGTTCGGCGGCCAGCCGATCAGTATCGAGCCGGAAATCCAGGCTGCCGCAGCTGCTGGGGCCCCTGCCGGTGCCGCGGGGACCGCTGATCCCGTATTTGAACTCAACGTGGAAGTCAGCAGCAGTGCGGAGGCGAGCAACAAGGTCACGGTCGGAACCATCGACGACGGCGGCACGAAAGATGCCGGTGATACAACCACCGGCACAGCGCCCGCGGCAGGTAGCGGGTGCGCCGAAGGTACAGCCAAGGTCACATCTGCGGTCGGTGAGGGCGCCAATCAGAGATCCGCAACGACGACGGAAGCCGCAGCCAAGGAGACAGCCACCTCTGAGACCACTGCTCAGGAGACAGCCGCCCCCGAGGCTGCTGCTCAGGAAACGGCCGACCTTACCGCCGGCGCCGGCGACCCAGGGCACGAAGATCCAGCGGCCGGGGCGGCCGCTGACGACACCCGTACCGCTGCGATGAACGTTATTCCACTGCACTCACGTTGATGTCCGTTCTATCCCCTGTGCCCGAGTCTCCTGCGTCCCCGGACGCGCCAGCCGAGTAGGCCGAGCTGACGATGCGTTCCAGCTCAACTTCGCCCGCCAGATTATGCGGACGGATGAGCTTGTCCTGTCCAACAAAGTAGAACGCGGCACGAACGTCCTGCAGCTCAATTCCCATAAGCCGGGACCACGCCAGCCGATAGACGGCGAGCTGCACGGACCGGACGCTCAGCGCCGCTGCGGATGGCACGCGCCCGGTTTTCCAGTCGATCAGATCCCAGGCACCGTCCGCATCGCGGAACACCGCGTCGATTCTGCCCCGGACTACGACGTCACCGACGCGCGTCTCCACGGGTACTTCCAGCATTTCCGGCGTCCGCTGGGCCCACAGCGATGCCCGGAATGTCGCCTGCATCGGTTCTAACCCATAAGCCTCATCGACGTAGCTGTCCGCCCCGGGGACTTCGTCGAGGTCCAGCTGACCGGAAGTGCCAAAGTATTCCTCCACCCATGCATGGAAAGCGGTCCCTTTCCGTGCAGCCATTCCGGGTTTTCGTGGCACCGGACGACGAAGGTTGCGCGTCACCGCGGCGGGATTGTCTCCGAGGTCCACCAGCAGGGAAGCGGAAATATGGGCGGGCAATTGAACCGGTGCCGTCCGGGACTGCAGGCCCCGCTGAGCCAGCAGGAGCGACGCTTCCTTTCCCCAGCGCGGATTCAGCGACAGGAAATCAGCTTCTGCCGCTAACGTCGCAGCTGACACAGTCCCACCCCGTTGCGCCAAACGGGCCAATTCGGCGTAAACCGCGTGTGCCGAGCCTTCCACCGCCATCCGGCGGCCGGTTTTCTTCCGCCCGGACACCGGCCTGCCGGAAATCCGGGGCCCTTCCAGCGGATCATAGGGCCACTGCGCGCTCTCGACACCGGCTGTTAACGGGTTCACTTCGCCCTGGTCACCCTCCGGAAGCCAATCCCCCAGGACCGCCTGCCGGGGGTTCAGCTCGGTCAGCGGCAGCAACTCGGACAAAAAGATCGAGGCGGCCGTCGGTTTTGCACGCCCGGCGCTCCAGACCGTTGAGGAGCACATCAGGAAATTTTTGGCCCGCGTGAACGCCACATAGGCCAGCCGCCGCTCCTCTTCTTCGCCATGGGCTTTGACGTCCTCCGCATAGAGTTTCTCACTGTCCAGCCAGCCCTTCTGGTCAGGCATCGACAGGTCCCATTCCGGCAGGTCCTCGCTGTCGCCGCGCAAAGGCCACGGCAGCGAGGCAGCACCTTGGGACCAGCGGTTCACTCTACCGCTGGGGAAAGCACCCTCGTTGAGTCCTGGGACATAGACCACGTCCCACTCCAGTCCCTTGGACGCGTGCACAGTCAGCAGCTGCACCGCGTCCGGATTCACCTCCGGCTGGGTCATTTCGAGGCCGTTTTCCTCCGATTCAGCCGTTTCCAGCCAGCCGAGAAAAGCCAGTAGATCCACTCGATCGGCGGCCTGCATAAAGTCCGCCGCGGCGTCCGCAAACGCGTCGAGATTCCGTCGGGCATGGTGAATGCTTGAATTCGGTTTGGCAGCCAGCTCGATATCCAACAACATGGTCCGCTCAACTTCTCCGAGCAGCGTTGTCAGGTCATCACCGACAAAGCTGCGCAGATACCGAAGCTCGTCCCGCAGGGCCAGCAGCCGCTCCAATCCCGCCGGCGTCAACGTACGGACAAGCCTGTCCGGCCAAAAATCACGTTTGAGCTGATCCAGGCCCTCGACCAGACTGGAACCATCCACCAAGTCGAGCTCAACAGCTATATCAGCGGTCGGGCCCGAAACCTGTTCCCCGGACAGGTCCGTCACGAGGCCGGTTTCCGGGGCGGCTGCCTCTGTCCCCTCCTGGATATCCACCGCATGTTCGCGTTGTCTGGCCAAGTATCTGGACCAGTCCGCCAGAGCCATCAGATCCGATGGCCCGAGTCGCCAGCGCGCTCCGGCGAGCAGCCGCATCAGCGAATCCGAGCGCCCCGGATCGGCAAGCACCCGCAGGGTAGCGACCAGATCCACTATTTCCGGCGTCTCCAAAAGTCCGCCCAGGCCGACTATTTCATAGGGAATGCCGTGTGCTTCGAGCGAACTTTGCAGCGGGAGGAACTGTGCCCGACGGCGGCACAAAATGCCGACCGTTGTCGGTTCAGTAGCCTCCGGCACTGGCCGCCGGCCACCTCCTGCCACCCATTTGGTACGGAAGTCTTTCTGCGACAGAATGCTCTTTGCCACGGCGTCCGCCTCATCCACCACAGTGGCGTAACGTGCCAGCAACACCGTGCCGGCCGCGGCATCGTCCCTCTGCCGCAAGGGCGAAACGGTCACTGCCGGCCCAGCGTTCCGGCGTTCAGCTGTCTTCCGCCGCTGGGCCGCGTTCAGCTCGCCGGACATGACATTGGCGGCATTGAGGATGTTGATGGAGTTCCGCCAGGCAGTTGTCAGTTCCGCGGTAGGGGAAAAGCCGCCGGCAGCAGTGCGGAAGATCTCCGGAAACCGGAAAAGCTGCCCGGCCGATGCTCCGCGGAAACCATAGATGGATTGATGCGGATCCCCCACCGCCGTTACCGGGTGGCCGTCGCCGAATAATTTGGCAAACAGCTGGAGCTGGGCGTGGGATGTGTCCTGGAATTCGTCGAGCAACACCACTTTATAGCGTTGGCGTTCCAGATCAGCTGCCTGCGGCACCTGATCTGCGATTTGTGCTGCAAGCGCGACCAGATCTCCGTAATCGAGCGCGTTGCGGTTGCGCTTGGCCAGCGTATAGCGGATAACCATCTCTGCCACGCTGCCCCTGGTCCGCAGCACATCGACCAGGTCTGCCACCCCTTTAGTGGAGGCACGGACTTTACCTTCCAGGTACGGCAGGGCCGCGAGCTGCTCCGCCAACGCTTCCACGGTGGCACGCACATGGAGCGGATCCTGCAGATGTTCGGAGCATTCGCCGGCCAGGTCCAGTACCGCCTTGACCAGCGTCGATTTAGCGGCGGAGAAATGCTCGTACCCGCCGTCATAGGCCTCCACGACTTGGCTGGCCAGCTGCCAGGACTCCGCGCCTCCCAACACCACAGCGTCCCGCTCGATCCCCAGACGAAGCCCGTAATCAGTGACTATGCCGCTGGCATAGGAATGATAGGTGCTGACTTTAGGTTCCAGCGCTTCTGCGGCAGCGGAACCGAACGCGATTGTGCCATGTGCTGACTGAGCCAATGCGCTCAGCTTCGCCAGCTGGCGGCGGATCCGCCCGGCGAGCTCTCCCGCCGCCTTTCGGGTGAAGGTGACGCCGAGAATTTCCTCCGGCAGGACGAAGCCGTTGGCCACCAGCCAAACCACCCTGTCAGCCATCGTCGTGGTCTTTCCCGAACCGGCACCTGCGATCACCAACAGCGGCTCCAGCGGCGAGGAGATGATTCTGGCCTGTTCTTCGGTGGGTGGAAGCGCACCCAGCAACTCAGCGAGTTCAGAAGGTGATACGTGCGTTTGCCGGTCGTTGACAGGCTTATCGGTGACATCGATGCTCATTCGGTGATCTGCTTTCCAGCGCTGCACAGCGGACAGATTTCGGGGACCGGACAGCCGCCGTTCATGCTGGCACTTCCGTGATCATGGATGGCCTCGAAGGTGGCTCCAGACATCAATCCGGCTGCCTTGCGGACAAGTGGCGTCGCCCAGTCGTGCTGCGAACTCAGGGCATCCTGCTCCTGTACGTTCAGCGCCTTGGTCCCGTCGCCCAGTTGGGCCAGCCTCGCACCACCGGCTCGAGCTTCGCTGCCAACCCCGTCCAGGTGCTCGAAAGCACCGGCCGCCACGGCCGCCTGGTAGGCCCCCAGCTGCGGATGCTCAGCGAGCTCGGCCGCCTTAGGCTTCCGCCGGCCGGTTTTCAGGTCGATAATGACAAGATTTCCTTCCGCATCTATTTCAAGCCGATCCACCTGTCCACGGAGCGTGATGGTGCGGTGAAAGGCCGTGTTTCGCCCCTCCCCTGCGACGGGATCAGCTTCATCAGCCGCAGCGCAAAGGTCCACGCTGAAATCCTCTTCCACTGCGAGCAGGCTGCGGCCTTCGGTTCGCATCTGCACGACATACTGCGCGAGCTTGCGGACCATTTCTTCCGCGCGCTTGAAGTCCAGTTTTCCTTCCCAATTTTCCTTCATTCCCAGCGCCGGCCAACGTCGCTGCAGCTCGGCCAGATATTCGTGCCCTGCAGCGTCCGGGTATTCCTGAGCAATCGAGTGCACCAGTGTGCCCAAACTCCGCGCGAAGTCCGTCGCTGCCTCTCCTCCGGCGGCCTGCACGAACCAATTGAGCGGAGACTTCAGTACGGCTTCGACCTTTGAGGGGGAAACTTTCACCGGTTCATCCGGCGCAACGATAGCTGCCGTTGAGCTCAGCGGCGCCAGCCCCCACCACGTCTCCGGCGCTGCTCCCGGAGCACCGGCGGCAGCGAGGATCGCCAGTATGCGTGCCGATTCTGCTGCCTGCGCCTGCAACGGTTTAACCTGCACCGGTCCAACGTGCACGGGTGTAGGCGGCACCGTTTCGACGTGCACCGGTTCAGGCTGCACCACTGTATCGGGCGCTAATTCGGCCGCTGCAGCCTCCCCTGCCTGGCGCAGTTCCGCCACCAGGGAACGCAAGGTCATGGGCCGGCTGACCTGTTCCACGGGCCGGCCCTGCAGCGGGTTGCCGTGTTCCGGGCCGGTCTGAGCAGGTTCCCACGGCGCGACAATGTCCAGGAACTGGGAGGGCTGCAGATCCGCTGACGAAGCGGCAGTGCAGATCAACCGTTCGCGGGCGCGCGAAATCGCGGTGGAAAAGCTGCGCAATTCGTCATAGCGGATCTCCCGCAGACGTGTCGCAGGTCCGAGTTGACGCGCGGCTGCCGGGCCGCGTTCCAGGACATCCACCAGCAGTTGGCTGCCAAGCAACTCACCGCGTAAGCGGGTATCAGGCCAGATACCTTCCTGCAGACCCGCGACAATCACCACCGGCCATTCCCGTCCCGCAGCACTGGCTGGCGTCAGAATTTCCACGGCATCGCTGCGCTGGGCACGTGCGGCAAGTGTGTCCATCGGCAGTTCCTGATTCAGCAGATATTCCAGGAACTGCTGCGGACTGGATCCGGGCAGTTGATCCACGTAACGTTCGGCCGTTTGGAAGAGCGCCATAATCGCATCCAGATCGCGGTCGGCACGTATTCCTGCCGGACCACCGGCAATCGCCTGGGCCGCCCAGTAATCGGAGCAGTCTGCTTCATCCCACAGCGCCCAAAGGACTGTTTCGGCGTTTGCCCCGGGATCCGCGACAGCTTTGCGCCCGGCGGACAGCATCCCCGCCATTCTGGCGGCGTTCTTCCCGTCCCAGCCCAACTGTGAGAACGCGGTGGGATCCAGCAGTGCCTCTACGAGCAGGGCGTCACTGGCCTTACCGCCGCCACCGCTGCGCTCTTCCTGGCGCAGAGCCTGTCGAAGCCGCCGCAGGTTGATCGATGTGGATCGTCCCAACCGCGATGTCAACAGGGAAACGGCAAGCTCGGCATCGAGGAGATCGGGTTCGAGCACAATGCGGAACGCGTCCAGGAGTGGCTGCACGGCGGCTTCGTCACGAACCGCATTCTCCGCAACGGGAACCTTGACAGGGATCCCCTGCCCGCCCAAATACCGCTGGAACCGGGCCAGCTGCGAGCCGGTGCGTACAATCACCGCAATGTCCGCCAGCTGCCTGCCATCGTGGTGTTGCGCGTGAAGAATCCGCTCGGCAACCAATCGGAGCTCGTGGACCTCGGATGCCACCAGATGGGCGGCCAACACCGGCGGCACAGCTGCTCCCGCGGGATCAACAGGGACTGCGGCGGGTTCCCGACGTGCCGCCGTAACCGGGTTCGCTTCCAGTACCCGCGCCTTGTGGCCGCCCTTGCTTTGCGAAATCCGTTCAGCGACGCGGCCCCACGCCTGAGCGAGTTCGGGGCACAGCCGATGCGAGGTGCTCAGGACGGCCTCCACAACGGAACCGCATCCGGCCAGCCGCTCGCGGAGATTTCCCGCCAGGTCCGGCCGGGCACCACGGAAGCCCTGCACCACGGTGTCCGGACAAGCGGTGATGAGGACATCCTTGCCGCGGCCCAGCAGCTCCAGCAACCGATGCACCGCCTGGTTCGCTTCCTGGATATCGTCGATGAGGATCAACTGCAGACGGTTCCGTTCCCGGTCAAGGTACTCGGCATCCGATTCAAAGAGCCCAATCACAGCGGTAATAATGCCTGCAGGGTCAAAGGAACCGGATTTGCCCCAGTCCACGACGTCGCGGTACTCCCCATACAACACGGATGCCGCTATCCAATCCGGCCGCTCGTTCTCCTGGCCCAACCCGGCGAGATCGGCCGGAGTCAGGCCATATTCAATGACGCGGTCAAAGAGCTGCCGGATTTCCTGCCGAAAACCGCGGGTACCCAGGGCAGCACGCAAATCCGCGGGCCACGTTGGTGCAGTCCCCAACCCCAGGCGATGCCCGTCGAGGAGCTCCTTGATGATCAGGTCCTGCTCCGGACCGCTGAGCAGCTTCGGTGCGCGCTCCAAATGCGGCAACCGGCCTTCCACCCTGGCACGGCGCAGCACATCGAAAGCATAGGAGGCCCAGGTCCGCGCCGGGGAGGTGCTCAGGCTCCGGTCCAGCCGGGTGCTGAGCCCGTCGCGCAGCCGCGCAGCGGCCAGCCGCGATGGACCCAACAACAGCACTCCCGCCGGATCGACGCCGTCGTCCTGAATCCGTTTTACTGCTGCTTCCACCAGGACGGTGGATTTCCCCGTTCCCGGGGCGCCCCAGATCAGCACCGGGCCGCTGCCGGGCCCGAGCCGGACCACGGCTTCCTGATCAGAGCTGAGTTCCGGCCCGCCCCCGGCAGCGGCCCGGTGCATGGCGGCCGGACGAACCAGCTCGAGAATCGATGTCTGCGTCATGAAGCCAGTCCATCATGAGGCGCTGACATTTTAGCGGCGGGAGGATCAACGGTCGAGGCCATGCCGGCGGTCACCCCAGTCCGGATGCCGTCCAAGAGCACAAATTCCCGCTCCGTCGGCTGCCACCGCGCGGCAGCGATGTCCACCCGCCAGTTGTCCTGTGCACGGGGGCTGGCTGGACGCAGCGCGGTCCCCTCGTCGCAGTAGTGCTCCAGGGCGCGTGCATCGTGGCAGACCGGCGGCTGTCCGCTGGCCCTGATCACCCGCCACCACGCAACGGCGCTGCCGTAGCGCGACATCACCGCACCTACTTGCCGCGGACCGCCGTCGTCCAGCAGAACCGCAATGTCGCCATAGGCAAGCACGGCGCCGACCGGGATGAGGTCCACCACTTCGAGCACGGCATTTATGTACTGAGCACGCATATCCACCAGCCTAATGCGCGCGGGAAAGCGTCCGCTTCTCACCGGCCCGGCGCGGCTGCGCACGGAGCAGGACCGGCACGGAGCAGGACCGGCACGGAGCAGGACCGGGACGGAGCAGGACCGGGACGGGTGGCGGGGTGGCGGATCCTGTCGGTAGTACCCCGTACGGTGGATTTATGAACAGTTGGCATACACGTCCCCGGGCAGCGTTCGACGTCGAGACCACGGGCCGGGACCCGCGCGAGGCACGGCTGGTCACCGCGTCGATTGTAGTAGTCGACGGCGGCGGGACCGTAACTGCCGAGCACGATTGGCTTGCCGATCCCGGCGTCGAGATTCCCGCCGAGGTGACGGCGATTCATGGCGTGACGACGGAACGGGCGCGGCAGCTCGGGCTTCCGGCAGAACGTGCGGCCGCCGAGGTGTCCCAGGTGCTGGCCGGCCTGTTTGCCAGCGGCATTCCCGTGCTCGCGTTCAATGCCTGCTACGACTTCACCGTACTGGCCCGCGAATCCTTCCGGTATGGTGTGCCGCCGCTGAGTGCATTGCCGGTGATTGACCCTTATATCTGCAATAAGCAGGTGCATAAATACCGCAAGGGGCGGCGGACACTGGGCGCATTGTGTCAGGAATACGGCGTTAGTCTCGAGGACGCGCACACGTCGGCCGCCGACGCACTGGCCACAATCCGCCTCGCTGATGCCCTGGCGGTGCGGTTCCCCGAGCTGCAGCTTGAGGCCGGAGCACTGCATGCCTCCCAGATCGGCTGGGCCGCGGCCCAGGCGGCGGATTTTCAGGCCTATCTGCGCCGCAAGGACCCCGCTGCGGTTATCGAGCGGCACTGGCCCGTCCTCATTTAGAGCGGGCAGGCAGCAACGCAGGCGACCATATAGGACATATCTCACACCTCGCCGGCGCGGTCGACGTGTCGGCTTCGGATGTGCGTTGATTCCGGGCGTTGGCGGTACGACAGTCCGCACCAGGGTCCGCCGCTATTTGTTACGAATCCTCTTCGGTAAACTGTGGAATATGACGTCAAAAGTTCGCAGGAAGCGATGTTCTAAGTGAAATGACATACTTTAGTTCGATCAGCTGAGCCGGGCTGTTGCGCGGCTAAGCGCATTTTCGCCCCCGCCCCCGCCTATCGCTTGAGCTTGCGCATCGCTGCGGCCAAAACGTCTACGAAAGTGAATGCCCCATGAAATCCAAGGCCCTCAAGTGGCTCTCTGCCGTCCCGCTGGCAATTGCGCTGACCATCTCGCTGTCCGCGTGCGGCGGTGGCAGCGCTGACAGTAGCTCCTCGCCCACGAATGCCCTCGCCGGGAGCGACCAGCAGTCCCTGGATAAGTACACCACCAAGGATGTAACTGCCTTGGACGCGATCGATAAATCCAAGCTGGGCCTGATCGTTCCCGGAACCATCACCGTTGGTACGCTCTCCGACGCTCCGCCGAACATTTATATCGATAAGGACGGTAAGTTCACCGGCTTCGACAACGAGCTGCTGCGCGCCGTCGCCGCCAAGCTGGGCCTGAAGCTGGAGTTCAAGTCCACCGATTTCGCCGGCCTGCTGGCCCAGGTACAGAACAAGACGTTCGACGTCGGATCCTCGTCCATTTCGACCACTGACAAGCGCCGCCAGAACGTTGGCTTTTCTAACGGCTACGACTTTGGCTACATGGCCGTTGTCGCGAAGACGAGCGCTGCCGTCAAGGGCTTCAAGGACCTGACGAAGGACACCCGTGTCGGTGTGGTGCAGGGATCAGTACAGGATGACTACGTCACCAACACCCTCCAGATCGAGCCTGTTCGCTTCTCTGACTACAATTCCCTGTATGCCAATCTGAAGACCGGCCAGATTGATGCCTGGGTGGCACCGTCCCAGCAGGCGTCCGGACAGGTCAAGGACGGCGACGGCACCGCGATCGTTGAATCGATTATCAACACCCAAAACTTCGTGGCCTACGCCGTCAATTCGCAGAACCAACCGCTGATCGATGCGCTGAACTCCGGCCTCGACGCGGTTGTTGCGGACGGCACGTGGAGCAGCCTGTCCAAGCAGTGGTACCCGGAGCGGGCCAACCCGACCGATTGGAAGCCCGGCTCCAAGGCTGTTGCCTTCCCGAAGGGCTAGCAGATGGACGCATTCCAGCAGTTCCTCAAGACGTTCTTTGACTGGCGGGCGATGGGGGAAGTCATCCCCCAGATGCTCACAGTCGGCTTGCCGAACACGCTGCTCCTGGCCATCATCTCCGGCGTCCTGGGGTGCATCCTGGGCCTGGTCCTGGCCGTGATGGGGATTTCCCGCAACGGTGTGGCCCGCTGGATCGCCCGTGTCTACACGGACATCCTGCGCGGTCTGCCCGCCATTCTGGTCATCCTGGTGATCGGCATTGGTCTGGGCCCCACGTTCCGGATGCTGACGGGCAGCACCAGCCCGTTTCCATTGGGCATTCTCGCGCTGACCTTAATGGCCGGCGCCTACATCGGTGAGATTTTCCGATCGGGCATCCAGAGCGTTCACACGGGTCAACTGGAAGCGGCCCGGGCCCTCGGGTTCAGCTACGGCTCGGCCATGTTCCTGGTCGTTATCCCGCAGGGCATCCGACGGGTATTGCCGGCACTGGTAAATCAACTGATCTCACTGATCAAGGACTCTTCCCTGATTTACGTGCTCGGCCTGCTGGCCAGCCAGCGGGAGATCTTCCGGATCGGCAACGACGCAATGTCCAACTCGGGCAACCTGTCCCCGCTGGTGGCCGCCGGCGTCCTGTACCTGATCCTGACCATTCCGCTCACACATTTGGTCAACTTCATCGATAACCGTCTGCGTATCGGCAAGCCGGTCAAAAAAGAGCCCGATGACGTTGCCGCCGTCGTCGGAAAGGGCGTTTAGACCATGACCGAGATGACCTCCGGGACCCTGACCGGCAGGAACCTGCACCTGTCTTTCGGGCACAACCACGTCCTGCGCGGAATTGACCTGCACGTTCCACAGGGCACCACTGCCTCCGTGATCGGCCCTTCGGGCTCGGGCAAGTCCACGCTGCTGCGGGTGATGAACCGGCTGATCGAACCGGACCAGGGCGACATCCTGCTGGACGGCCGCTCTGTCCTGGCCGACAATCCGGACGAGCTGCGCCGGCGCATCGGGATGGTGTTCCAGCAGTTCAACCTGTTCCCGCACAAGACCGTGGTGGAGAATGTCTCGCTGGCGCTGCACAAGCTCCGCAGGATGCCCAAGGACCAGGCGCGTGCCGAAGCCCTGGAGCAGCTGGATCTGGTGGGACTCAGGCACAAGGCCCAAGCCCGCCCGGCAGACCTCTCCGGCGGACAGATGCAGCGGGTGGCGATTGCCCGCGCGTTGGCGATGAAACCCGAAGTCATGTTCTTTGACGAGGCCACCTCAGCCCTGGACCCGGAACTGGTTAAGGGCGTGCTCGCGCTGATGGCGGATTTGGCCCAGTCAGGAATGACCATGGTGGTGGTAACCCACGAAATGGGGTTCTGCCGCAACGTTTCGGACACCGTGATGTTCATGGACGCCGGCGTTGTGGTGGAGACCGGGTCCCCGGACCAGCTCTTTACCGCACCCCAGACTGATCGCCTCAAGAGATTCCTCTCCGACGTTCTATAGTCCGGCAAAACGTTTCAACCGCCGTCCCGTGGCGGCATAATGCCAGAGAAATGGACCGGTGCCGTGGAAATTTCCACGGCACCGGTCCATCTCAGCGGCATCCGCGCTGGGTGTACCCGGCCCGCAGACGCATCAGGCTGCTGCGGCGGCCCTGGCGGCACCCGGGAGAGCGTCGATAATCCGGTTCATGGCGGCGTCGTCATGCGCCGCCGACAGGAACCAGGCCTCAAAGACCGACGGCGGCAGGTATACCCCGGCATCCAGCATCGCGTGGAAGAACGGTGCGTAGCGGAACGACTCCTGGCCCTGCGCATCCTCGTAGTTGTGAACGCCACGTTCAGAGGTACCGAAAGCGACGGAAAACAAACTCCCGGCGCGCTGGATGGAGTGGTCCACCCCGGCCGTGGCCAGCGCCTGCGACAGCGCAGCCGAAAGCTCCAATGACCGCGCATCCACGCTCGCGTAGATATCCGCTGTCGCCGCGGTCAGGGTGGCGACCCCGGCAGCCATGGCCACCGGATTCCCGGAAAGCGTCCCGGCCTGGTAGACCGGACCGAGCGGGGCCAGATAATCCATCACGTCCGCGCGGCCGCCCAGCGCCGCCGTCGGCAGCCCGCCGCCAATAACCTTGCCGAAGGTGAACAGATCCGGCGTCCAAGCCGCTGCCGAAAGCCCATCGGCGGAACCGCTGGTCAGGCCCCAGTAGCCGGCGGGCCCGGTACGGAATCCAGTCAGCACCTCGTCGAGGATCAGCAACGCACCATGTTCGGCGGTGATCCGGGACAAGCCGGCGTTGAAGCCTTCCCCCGGTGTTACCACACCCATATTCGCCGGCGCCGCTTCCGTAATCACCGCGGCAATGCTGTGGCCATGCCGCGCAAAGGCTTCCTCGACTGCACCGGGATCGTTGTATGGCAGCACCAGTGTCTCTGCGGCGGTGGCGGCTGTTACTCCGGCCGAACCGGGCAGTGCCAGCGTGGCCAGGCCGGATCCGGCAGCCGCGAGTAGGGAATCAAGATGGCCGTGGTAGCAGCCGGCAAACTTTATGATCAGATTGCGGCCGGTGAACCCGCGGGCAAGCCGGACCGCCGTCATCGTCGCTTCGGTGCCGGTGGACACCATGCGCAGACGTTCCACGGCGGGCACCCGCTGCTGCACCAGCGAGGCCAGTTCGGCCTCGTCCGGGGTCGAGGCGCCAAAACTCAGGCCGCGGTCGACGGCGGCATGCACCGCAGCGAGTACGTCCGGGTGGGCGTGGCCCAAGAGCGCCGGCCCCCAGGAACAGACCAGGTCCACATAGTCCCGGCCGTCCGCATCGGTAAGGTAAGCGCCCTTAGCGGACACCATAAACCGCGGCGTTCCGCCAACGGATCCGAAGGCCCGCACGGGGGAATTCACCCCTCCGGGCATCAGTGCCTTGGCCCGGTCAAAAAGGTCTGCTGAAATATTTGTGCTGCTCATACGTCCATTCTTCCAGCCCAGAGGGGCTTAGGGGTTCTTTAGCCAGCCGGCCAGTTCGGTGGCCCAGTAGGTCAGGACCATGGAAGCGCCGGCCCGCTTAATGCTGAGCACGGATTCCTCAATGGCACGGCGTCGGTCAATCCAGCCGTTCGCCGCCGCGGCTTCGATCATCGCGTATTCGCCGGAGACCTGGTAGGCGGACACCGGAACCGGGGACATCGCAGCCACGTCGGCAAGGATGTCCAGGTAGCTCATCGCAGGCTTCACCATCACCATGTCCGCCCCTTCGGCCAGATCCAGCTCCACCTCCAACAACGCCTCGCGCCGGTTGCCCGGATCCATCTGGTAGGTCCGGCGGTCGCCGCTCAGCTGGGAGTCGACGGCTTCCCGGAAGGGACCGTAGAACGCGGATGCATACTTTGCCGCGTAGGCAAGCACGGACCGTTCCTGGAATCCAGCGGCGTCCAGGGCCTGCCGGATCACCCCTACCTGACCGTCCATCATGCCCGACGGCGCCAGCACCTGCGCACCGGCCCGCGCCTGTGCCACGGCCATGTCCGCGTAGATTTCCAGCGTTGCATCGTTATCCACGCCGCCGGAGGCATTCAGTACGCCGCAGTGTCCGTGATCGGTGAACTCATCCAGGCACAGATCGCTCATTACCACCAGATCGTCGCCCACCTCGGTCCGGACATCGCGAATGGCCTTATTCAGCACGCCTTCCGGATCCAGTGAAGCCGAGCCCGTGGCGTCACGCGTGGCGGGGACACCGAAGAGCATGATGCCGCCTACCCCGCTTTCCACCGCCTGAACGGCCGCTCGTTTGAGCGATTCCGTGCTGTGCTGGACGACTCCTGGCATGGAGCTGATAGCTAACGGCCCGCTCAACCCCTCGCGGATGAACGCCGGCAGGATCAGCTCAGCGGGAGCCAACCGGTATTCGGAGGTCATACGGCGCAGTGCGTTGGTGGCACGCAGGCGGCGCGGGCGGTGCTGGGGGAAACTCATCAGGACTCCTTTGAATCGACAGGATCGGCAATGATTGCGGGGACGGCCGGGATGCGCGCCACGCGGCCCGGGACAGCACGGATGAGGGCTTCCACGATTCCAGCCGGAGTTGGTTTTCGGGCGGTGGCAGCCACGCGCAGACCCAGCCGGACAGCTTCGTCATGAGTGGGCCTGCCAATGGCGATCAGCAGGCAGGGTTCGGGCAGCGGGGCCAGCTGCCGCGCAATGCTGCGGACGGCACTGGCCGACGCGGCGACGACGGCGTCAAGTCCATCTGCGTCGATCAGCGCCTTTGCCTGGCTCGGGGTCAGCACCGGGACGCCCGTGCTACTGCACGGGCTGTCTCTGGCATCAGATATGACGGAGGATCCAGGGTCACCGGATGCCAGCATCGCGTTGAGCCGCAACCTGGGACGGGCGGGATAGTCCACGGTGACGTAGGCGGTGACAGTGTCTACTATTGCCCCGGCACCGGATATTCCCGCCGCCAGCGCGGGTTCCGCAAGGTTTGACTGCGGCAATAGCACCCGCACGGCACTGGAGGGCCAGAGATCGATCAATCCTGCCGCCGATTGGTTACCCTCCGGCGCCAGCTCAACAGCCAGACCCTCGGCTTCAAGCACGCGGCGCGACGACGGGCCAATGGTTGCGATCCGCGTCCCGTCCGGAACCAGTCCGGCCAGATTCATGGCGTGCGCGGCACACCACTGTTTGAGAGCCCGAACCGTGCTGATACTGCTGATTACCAGCCAGTGGTATTCCCCGGCCGCGAGCGCTTCCAGTCTTTCGGACAAGGCCTTTTGGTCCTCGGCGAGCTCGAAGTCAATCAGCGGAACCAGATATGGGCTGGCATGGTGTTCCTGCAGTGTCCGAACCAATGCGTCCGTCCGGTCGGGACTGCGCGTGATGGCAACCCGGATTCCTCCTAGGGCGGGGCTCATCGGCATGTTTGTGCGCGGAACTTGTTCCGGGGGGATCATTTCCCGCTGCCGGCCAGATCGGCCAGATCCCCGGCGCCGTGAGCCAACAGCTCCTCGGCCAGATCGATGCCCAGCAGCGTGGCACCGACTTCGGTAAGGCCGTCTGTTGCCTTTTTCCGGCGCACAGATGCTGTGCCGTCCACGGCACAGACCACCGCGTCCAGGTACAACATGCTGCCTTTCCGGTGCGCCAGGGCCCCGATCGGAGCGCTGCAGCCGGCCTCAAGGCGCTCCAGCAGAGCCCTTTCAGCAGTGACAGCCAGCCGGGCATCGCGATCGTCCAGCGCGGCCAAAGCCTGTGCCAATACTCCGGGAACGCCGCTGGCGGTTCCGGTCAGCCGGCCAAAACTTCCGGGGGCATCCGCCCTGCGGCACTCGACAGCCAGCGCGCCCTGCCCCGCGGCGGGGAGCATAATATCCGGGCTGAAGAACTCGCTGACAACATCGAGCCTGTCGATCCGTCCAAGCCCGGCTGCCGCCAGTACCACGGCGTCCAGGTCACCGGACTTTCCCTCCAAAAATGGCGCGTCCGCGTTACCCGGCAGGCCCACAACACGGCCCAGTCGGGTATCGACATTGCCGCGGATATCGACGATCTGAAGATCCTGCCGTGCGGCGCGAAGCTGAGCCGCGCGGCGCGGCGATCCCGTCCCCACCCTTGCTCCTGCGGGAAGTTCAGCGAAGGTCAGCCCGCCGCGCGCGCACAGGGCATCCCGGACATCCTCACGAACGGGTACTGCCGCCATTTTGAGCCCCTCCGCGGCCCCTGTCGGCAGGTCCTTGAGCGAATGCACCGCAACGTCACAGCGTCCGGTCAGCAGCGCGTCACGCAGCGCGGTCACGAAAACTCCGGTGCCGCCCATCTGCGACAGCGGCCCGGTCAGGACATCGCCGTCGGTCTTCACGTGGACTAGCTCGACGGTGAAACCTCCGACGGCGGCTAACCTGTCCGCGGTCTGCTGCGTCTGTGTCAGCGCCAGCCTGCTGGCCCGGGTCCCTACTTTTACCGTTTCCACCCCGCTAGCGTCCAACAGTGCTGTCTGCTCCAACAGTGCTGTCTGCTCCAACAGTGCTGTCTGCTCCAACAGTGCTGTCTGCTCCAACAGTGCTGTCTGCTCCCGCGATGGCAGGCTTAGCGCCGCGGAAGTTCGCGCAACAGCCGGGGCGGCAGACGTCGTACCAAGGGCCGAGGTCCGTCATGGCAGGGCGGTCCGCGATGTTGTTCTCCGCAGTCCGTTCACAGATCAGGTCCGCCAGAGCCGTGATGAACTTCTGGTGTGTTCCCGGCGTCGGCACCCGGTCAAAGGCCAGGCCCAGCTTCTCGCAGGTCTCCCGCGCTTCGGTGTCCAGATCCCAGAGGACCTCCATGTGGTCCGTCACGAACCCGAGCGGAACAATCACAACGCCCTTGATGCCTTGGCCGGCCAGTTCCTCCAGCGCATCATTGATATCGGGTTCCAGCCAAGGAACGTGCGGCGCGCCGGAGCGCGACTGGTACACCAGTGACCATGGCGTCGCGGCAGCCTTCCGGCCGGCGTCCGCACTGAGCGCATCAACCTGCGCCATTACCGCAGCGCCATTGGCCAGATGCTGGGCCACGTAGGCCGAGTCCTCGGCAAAGTGGCGGGGTTCGCCCTCAGACCTGCCGGCAGCTTCCGCGTCGCGCATGGGAATCGAGTGCGTGGCAAACAGGACATGCACGGGTGAATCGGGAGTCCCGGCGGCAACGAGTTCGGCGCGTACCTTGGCCAGCCCGTCCGCGGTACCTTCGATAAACGGCTCAACAAAACCGGGATGATCAAAATACTGCCGGACCTTGTCGACGGCCAGCTTGCCGTCCAGTCCGGTGTCGGTCAGCGCCATGCCGATATCTTCGCGGTACTGGCGGCAGCTGGAGTAACACGAATACGCGCTGGTGGTGATCATCAGCAGCCGCCGATGCCCGTCCTCGTATGCGCCCTGCAGAGTCTGCGGGATGTAGGGCGCCCAATTTCGATTACCCCACAGCACCGGCAGCGAAATTCCGCGGGCGCTCAGTTCCGCTTCCAGACCGGCCTTTAATGCACGGTTCTGTCCGTTGATCGGGCTGATGCCGCCATTGGCGCGGTAGTGGTGGCTGACCTCTTCCAGCCGCTCGTCCGGGATACCGCGCCCGCGCGTAACGTTGCGCAGGAACGGAATGACGTCGTCCTGGCCCTCGGGTCCACCGAAGGATGCGAGCAGGATCCCGTCGTAGTGGCGCGGTTCCATCCGGCCGGCCTCGGTGACGGGGTTCAAAACCGTCGATTGAGAATCTGTCATCGCAAAACCTCCGCAATTTCCGCAGCACCAATCCGGCGGCCGGTGTAGAAGGGGATCTCTTCCCGGACGTGCAGCCGGGCTTCGGTAGAGCGCAGGTGGCGCATCAGGTCCACTAGTTCCAGCACATCGTCAGCCTCCAGACCTAAGATCCATTCCCAGTCACCGAGGGCGAAGGACGAAACGGTATTGGACAGCACACCGGGGAAATCACGTCCCAACATGCCATGGTGGCGGAGCATTTTGCCGCGCTCCTCGGGCGGGAGAATGTACCACTCGTAGGAGCGCACGAAGGGATACACGCAGACCCAATCCTTGGGTTCGGTGTTGGACATGTACGACGGCGCATGGTTTTTGGCGAACTCGGCCTCGCGGTGCACGCCCATCGCCGACCAGGCAATCTCCGTCCCGGTGAACAGATCGCTGCGGCGAATATCCCGCACCGCGTGCTGCAGGCCGTCAGCGGTGGGGCCGATCAGCCAGATCATCACATCCGCGTCCGAACGCATGGCGGAAACGTCGTAAGCGCCACGAAGGGTGATGTTCTGCCCGGCGAACCCGGCAACAAGTTCTTCAAAGGCCGCGACCCGCTGTTCGCTTCCCGCGCTCGGGAGGCCGACGCGCTTAAAAACCGTCCAGAGGGTGAAGGGAGCCGAGGGTGGCGTCGTCTCTGGCGAGGACGGCTCTGTTGAGGAGTCCGTGGAAGGGGATGCCTCGGAAGTTTTAGTGACAGATTCCGCAAATGTGTGGCTCATAGCTATAAGTTTGCCCCTCCGGGCGCGAAAGTCGAAACCGAAAGCCTCTACGGACAGTAGAAGTCGCGAAACTCACAGACTTTTTTCCGCGTGGCCTATTGGGTCCGTATGGCGCGCGCGGTCCATGTGATCAGCGGCGAGCGCACGCGCCACTTCTGCGCGTGCGTCCGCCACCACGGCGGTCAGGCCATTTCCGGCCAACCAACCGCCCAGCAGGAGTAGTCCGGGCTCCTGGCGGGCAATGTCGCGGAACCTTGCCACTTCCTTGCGATGCCCGACGGCGGCAAACGGCAGCGAACCGGGCCACCGCACCACGTCCCAATCCACCAGAACATCAGCAGTGACTTCTTGCTCCAACAGCGTCGAAGCGTCCGAGAGGGCAGCGGCCAGCAAATCATCATCCGCGATAGGAAGTTCCGTGGTTTGAGGTGCGTTCTCTCCGGCCCTGCCCGCGTTCTCTCCGGCCCTGCCCGCATTCTCTCCGGCCCTGCCCGCGTTCTCTCCGGCCCTGCCCGCATTCTCTCCGGCCCTGCCCGCGTTCTCTCCGGCCCTGCCGTAGGAGAGCCGGAGGACGTGCCTGCCGGCGCCGGCCATGTCCGCTAACCAGGCCCATTTCGCGCTCGCGTGGGTCAGCGCTTTAGCCGTAATTCCTGCGGTCTGCGGCGCCACCAGAATTCCAGTCCCCCGGGGCTTCGCGTCCAGACCCGGCAAATCCACCACCAGGGTCACCAGCCGAACGTCGGGCCCGGCCGCCGGGGCATGATCGGCAAGTTCCGGGATCACAGGGGCCAGCAACTGCACCGCCGCAGGCCCATTTGTGGCCACCACGAGAAGATCTGCCCGAGCGGACCACTCACCCGCAGTCACCATCCAATCACTGCCTGCGCTGGACGCAGCTGCCCGCGAGAGCCCGGTCACCGGGTGCCCCGTGTGCATCTCTACGCCGGCTGTGCGCAGCTCTTCCGCCAGCGCCGCGACCAGCGTAAACATCCCACCGGTCAGGCCACCAACAGCGGTCCCGGCCTTCGTCATACCCGGCCGGACAGCACCGGGCTGTGCGCCACCGGGCTGTGCGCCACCGGGCTGCGCGCCACCGGGCCGTGCGGCACTCTGCTGTACCGCAACCTGCTGTGCGCCACCGCGTTGCGCAGCCACCGCTGCGGCCAATGAACCGTATTTAACAATGCCCTGGCGCAGCCCCGGCGCCACCATATCAACGTCCAGCACGTCCGGATCCGCCGAATGCACTCCTCCGACCACCGGTGCCACCAAACGCTCCAGTACGCGGGCGCCCATCCGCGCCCGGACCAGGTCCGCGACGCTGCAAACCTCCGCACGAGTCCCTACCGACGCCGGTAATTTGGCATCCAGGGCAGCCCGCAGCGAACCGGCAAAACCCAGTGCCTTGCGCACTTCCGGCGCCCACGGGTCCGCCGGTATGCCCAGCACCCCGGTCCGTGGCAGCGGCAGCGCTCCGGTCGGAAGCTGAACCCAGGCGCCGGACGGATCCGGCGAGCTGATCCGAGCCCCCAGGCCGAGCTCCGTGACCAGGTCTGCGACCGCCGTCGAGCGCGTTGCAAATGACTCCGCCCCGCTGTCCAGCAAGAGGCCGGCCACCGTATGTGAGCCGACGCTGCCGCCAAAAGCGCCCGATGCCTCCAATACGGTGACCCGGTAGCCGGCGTGGACCAGGTCCCGGGCGGCGACGAGTCCGGCGATTCCGCCCCCGACGACGACGGCGCACGGCTGAGGCCGTCCACGCGGCACCATGGGTCTGTCCCTCGGGCCGTCCATCATCATGGCTGAATTGAGTGGATCAGTTTCACTATCCGGGTGAGGACCTCGGGATCGGTCTCCGGGGGCACCCCATGGCCCAAATTCAGCACGTGCCCGGGCGCGGCCGCCCCCGCCGCGATCACCGCACGCACATGAGCTTCGAGGACCTCCCACGGGGCGGACAGCAGCGCCGGATCGATGTTCCCCTGTAAGGGCACGGTCCCGCCCAGTCTACGGTTCGCCTCATCCAACGGCAGCCGGTAGTCAACCCCCATGACGTCCACTCCGACGTCGCGCATTGCGCTCAGCAGTTCCGACGTTCCCGTGCCAAAGTGGACCAGCGGTGCGCCAAGACCGCGCACGTGGTCAAGCGCCCGAGCCGACGCGGGAGCCACATACCGGATGTAGTCCTGAAGACCCAACGAGCCGGCCCAGGAATCGAACAACTGACCGGCGCTGGCGCCGGCTTCCAATTGCGCGCGCAGGAACATCCCCGATGCGTCCGCCGCCCAGTGCGTGAGCGCACGCCAGGCCTGCGGATCGGCGTGCATCATGGTGCGCGGGCCCAAATGATCACGCGATGGCTTCCCCTCCACCATGTACGCCGCGAGCGTGAACGGCGCGCCGGCAAACCCGACCAGAGGTGTCTTCCCCAGCTGGTCCACGGTAAGCCGGACCGCTTCGCGGATCGGTTCCAGCGCCTCCTCAGTCAGCGTGGGAAGCGCTGCGACGTCGGACGCCGTGCGGATCGGCGCATCCAGCACGGGGCCCACCCCGGGGACAATATCCACCCCCACCCCGGCCAGTTTGAGCGGGATGACAATGTCGGAGAAAAAAATGCCGGCGTCCACATCATGCCGACGCACAGGCTGCAGGGTGATTTCCGAGGCCAACTGCGGGTCCAGGCAGGAATCGAGCATCGCCACACCCTTTCGCAACTGGCGGTATTCCGGCAGCGAGCGCCCCGCTTGGCGCATGAACCAGACCGGCCGTCGTGACGGTTTCCCGCCACGGTAGGCGGTGATCAGCGACGAATCGCCCGTGCGGCCATCCATCAGGGGGTGCCTGGAGCTAAGTGTCATGGTTCTGATTCTCCCCAAGTTCTGCTTAATTGGATAACTGCCGCGGTCCTACGCGGTCCGTGGTAACGAATATCACCCCGGGCAGACGCCAAGTTTGGCTACCCTCGCTTGTTCTACACGGGTGCGAAGTCGGTACTATGGAGGAGTTGTGGTCCTTTTCTCTCTCGTGGCGTCGCACGCTGAAATAGATCTCGAGACAGTTGCCCGCCTGAGCGCCGGCGCCTCCGAGGTCCCGCTTTCCGTGCTCGGACGCCAACAGGAAATACTTGGCGCGGTGGCGCTGGCAACCTGTAACCGCTACGAGATCTATGCGGAAGCAAGGACGGAGGACGACGTCGATGCGGCACGCGCCGCCGTCATCTCGCGGATCAGCGAGAGCAGCGGACTGAGCGAACATACTGTTTCCCGGGCCTTTGAAACCCGCAGCGGACCAGCCGTCAGCCGGCACCTTTTTGCCGTCAGCGCGGGACTCGATTCCGCCGTCGTCGGCGAACGCGAAATTGCCGGCCAGGTCAGGCGCGCTCTGACCGGCGCGCAGCAGGATTCCACCGCGAGCCCGGCCCTGGTGCGGCTGTTCCAGGCCGCGTCCAAGACGGCCAAAGATGTTGGCGCGCGGACCGCACTTGGCAGCAGGGGCCTATCCATCGTTTCCGTCGCGCTGGATCTTGCCGCCGAACTGCGCGGCGGCCCGGCGGGTACCGGCGCGGAATTCTCCGGCTCCCGGGTGGTCATTTTTGGAACCGGCGCCTATGCCGGCGCCACGATGGCGCAGTTGACGGGGCGCGGCTGCAGTGACATCTCGGTCTTCTCCGCATCCGGCCGGGCGCAGACCTTCGTCGCGACCCGGGGTGGTACTGCGCTGAGCTCCGCAAGCCTGGAAGGCGCCGTCGCGGCTGCAGACATCCTGATCGGTTGCAGCGGATCCGAACATCGGGTCCAGGCCGCCGACATTGTCCGCGTCCGCAGCGAATCGGAGCAGCCGCTGGTCATTCTCGACCTGGCATTGACCCGTGATTTTGATCCCGCTGTTGCCGAGCTGGAGGGTGTGGAACTGCTGACGCTCGAATCCGTTCGGCTGGCCGCGCCTTCGGAGCAGGCGGAGTCGATGAGTCAGGCCGCGGACATCGTGGCCAAAGCGGCCGACAGTTTTGAAGAGCAGCAGAAGGTGCGCTCGGTAGATGGCGCCATCGTAGCCTTGCGCCGGCACACGATGGGCGTGCTCGACACCGAAATTGCGCGGGTGCGTGCCCAACACGGGTGCACGGCCGCAGCGGAGGAGGTCGAATTCGCGATGCGTCGAATGGTCAAGTCCCTGCTGCATATCCCTACTGTCAGGGCGCGCGAGCTCGCGGTGGCCGGCGAGCAGGACAGCTATCTCGCTGGCCTCGAAGCTTTGTACGGCATCACGGTCCAGGAGCCGGCGGCCTCTGCACCGGCACAATGCCCCGTTGATCCTGCCGCCGACACCGCCTGAACCGACGCTAGCCGGCTGCTGCCGGCAGCACGGCGCCCACGGCGGCCCAGCCCGATCCTGCAATCACCGCACCCATCAGCAGCAACCAGATAACGGACGGTATCCCGGTCCGCCGGTAGAGCAGGTACGCGTCCGAGGACGCCAGCTGGTCCCGGCGCGAGGCGTGGACTGCAATCACCGTGAACCAAGCCAGCGTGGCACCCACTATCAGCGCCGTGCCCAGCACCAGAAGCACGTAGCCCTGGACCTGCCCACCCGCCAGATACAGCAGCCCCACCGCCACCGAGGCACAGAACAGCACCGACACTGCGCCGAAGAAGTTTCGAACAAAGAGCAGCGACAGCAGTATGAGGGCTCCTCCGATCAACAGCGCTGCGCCTTGCCAGCCGTTGCGGGCGGAGAGCACCATGGCGGCCCCTACCACCGCAGGGGCCGGATAACCCCAGAACCCGGACCACACCGCGGGCCACCGACCACGGGCCAGGCTGTGCGTTGTCCCGGATTGGTCCGGCCGAATACGGATACCAGTCAGCCGCTGTCCAGTGAGCAAAGCGGCGAATGCGTGCCCTAGTTCGTGGACCACTGTGACGTAAATACCGAACTGCCGCCACAAAACGCCGGGCACTGCCAGCACCACGGCGGCAGCCAGGATCAGAATCAAAATCGGAGTCGATGGGTCCACCGGGAGACCCCGGGCCGTGGCGCGGATAAGAGTCCCAGTCCACCCGTTGTCCATCGAAGGCGGCACCTAGGCGAAGGCGTTGATGCCGGTGAGCTCCGCGGAGAGATCCCAAAGTTGAGCCGCCGCGTTCCGGTCCACTGCGTGCGCATCCACTCCGGCCATCCGGGCAGTAGGTGAGGCGGTGTCCGTTGGTTCGGCGATGTCGCAGTCTTCGCAATAGACCCCGCCCATCCCGCCCAGCGCCGGTGCCGTGGCGGCCCACACGGAAGTAGCGGCGCCCTGGGCCGGGGACTTAAACCGTGGATCGATGTTGCCCTGGTCATCTATCCATCCCGCAGCTATCATCTCGGCAACCGGCAGGTGCCGCTGCAGCTCGGTCATGATGCCGCCGGGATGCACCGCGAAGGCCCGCACACCGCGGGCGCGTCCCAGCTGGTCCAGCTGTACGGCAAAGAGGCTGTCCGCCGTCTTCGCCTGACCGTAAGCCTGCCACTTGTCGTAGCCCGTGCTGAACTGTGGATCATCGAACCGGATACCGGAAAGTTTGTGTCCGGTGGACGAGAGTGCGACGACGCGTGCTCCGTCTCCGGCGCTCAAAGCCGGCCACAGCAGGTTTGTCAGGGCATAGTGCCCCAGATGGTTAGTGGCGAACTGAGACTCCCACCCGGGACCAACACGGGCCTCAGGACTGGCCATAATCGCCGCATTGTTGATCAGGATATCCAGGGCGTGCCCGGAGTCGAGGAAGCGTGCGCTGAAATCCTTAATGCTCTGCTGATCGGCCAGATCCAGGGCATCGACGCTCACTGAATTCGCCGGAAGGCCGGCGGCCTCAAGGACCTCCCGTGCACGTTCAGGCCGTCGTGCCGGTACCAGCACCGAAGCACCGGCCGTAGCCAGCGCCTTGGTCGTTTCCAGCCCGAGCCCCGAATAACCGCCCGTCACCATGGCCACGGTTCCCGTCAGGTCTACCCCCTGCAGGACGTCGGCTGCGGTGGACGCGGCACAGAAGCCCGAGTTGATCTTATGCTGGGCGGTAAATTCGTCTGCGAGGTTGTCCATATCGTCTTCCTGTCGGGTTTGGTTCTGCTGGCGTGGTGTCAGTAGATGGGTTTGTCGGGTTCCACCTCACGCACCCACGTCAGAATGCCGCCGTCCAGATGAACGACGTCGGCATAACCGGCAGCTCGTAGACTCGCCAGCGCCTGGGCCGAGCGCGCGCCGGACTTACAGTGCAGCACCAACGGCACATCCCGCGGAATCCCGGAGAGCGCGGTTCCGGTCTGAATCCCGCCCAATGGCACCAGAACGGAGCCAGGAATCCGGACAATCCCGAACTCGCCGGGCTCGCGGACGTCGATGAGCTCAAAGCTGTCTGCACCGCGCTCCCGGGCGGCCAGCCGGGCGGCCAGCACGGTCGCGGAAATCGTATCCGCGGCACTATCCACAGCGGTGGCCTCGGCATCCGGCGCCGGCACACCGCAGAAATCGGCGTAGTCAAGCAGCTGCGTCACCGGCGAGCCTTCGGGATCCTTGGAGATGCCGATCTCCCGCCAGCTGGAACCAAGCGCGTCAAAAATCAGCAGCCGACCCAACAAGGTCCGGCCGGTTCCGGTAATCAGCTTTACCGCTTCGATCACCATCATCGAGCCCACAGCGGCACAGAGCATGCCAAACACACCGCCTTCCGCGCAGGAAGGCACGGTTCCTGCGGCCGGCGGTTCGGGGTACAAGTCCCGATAACTGGGACCAAATTTCTCCCAAAACACGCTGACCTGACCGTCAAAACGCAAAATTGAACCCCAGACGTAGGGCTTTCCCTGCAGCGCCGCAGCATCGTTGACCAGATACCGGGTGGCAAAGTTATCCGCGCCGTCCAGAATCAGGTCATAATCGGCAAAAACGTCCAGCGCGTTGGAGGAATCCAGCCGCACGGAATGCAGCACCACTGACACCAGCGGGTTCAGCGCGGCAATTGAATCCCGGGCGGAATCGAGTTTGCTCCGTCCCACGTCCGTCACCGAATGAATCACCTGCCGCTGTAGATTACTCAAGTCCACGTCGTCGTCGTCCACGATGCCAATGGTTCCGACTCCGGCGGCGGCCAGGTACAGCAGGGCCGGTGAGCCCAGCCCACCCGCTCCGATGACCAGCACCCGCGCATTTTTCAGCCGACGCTGGCCTTCGGTGCCAATTTCGGGGATGATCAAGTGCCGCGAGTAGCGTTCAATCTCCGCCCGGGTCAGCTCCGGCCCGGGATCAACCAACGGCGGCAGGGTTGAAAACCCGTGGTCATGCTGCGCGGTACCAGCCCGCAATGATGGCGCCATAGCCTTAATCTATGCCCGGGAGGTGTATCCAGTCATATTACCGGCCGGTAAAGTGATGGTTACGCTCCGGTGGGGCGTGCAATACGAAAGGCGCCACGGCATGACCCAGGAATCCCGAACTCCTCAAGTGCCGGCCCGGCCGCGGCTGCCCCGGCTCCCCCGCGATGAACGCCGCGCCCAACTTTTGGCCGCGGCCCAGGAAGTTTTTGTCGCCAACGGCTACCACGGCACCGCAATGGATGAAATTGCCGAAACCGCACGGGTCAGCAAGCCGGTGCTGTACCAGCATTTTCCAAGCAAACGCGAGTTGTATCTGGCGCTGTTGGACGCGCACCTGGCCGAGCTCACCGGCCGCCTCATCGCTGCCTTGGGTTCGACGACGGATAATAAGCTTCGCGTTCAGGCCACAATGCGGGCCTACTTTGAGTTCATCGCCAAGGATGACCAGGCGTATCGGCTGGTCTTCGAATCCGATTTGGTCAACGACTCCGAGGTCGCTGCCCGGCTGGAGGCCTTCAACGCCGCTTACGCCGATGCAATTGCCAGCGTCATTTCCGAGGACACCAAGCTCCCGCATATTGAAGCGACCCTGCTGGGACGCGCGCTGGCAGGAATGGCGCAGGTCAGCGCCCGCTATTGGCTCGAGACGGACGGGAATCTGGACTTGGATGTGGCCAGTGAGCTGATCTACCGTTTAGCTTGGCGCGGAATCAGCCGGTTCCCCAAGGAACCCTGAGCCATACGCCCTAGACTGATCCCTAGCCAGTTAGTACCAGCTGAACCCGGTGGGTTTGGTTCAATTCATTGCTACGCCAATATGGCGGCATATTAAGGAGACACCGCGGTGGAAATCAAAATCGGAATTCAGAACGTCGGACGTGAAATCGTGCTGGAATCCGCGCAGACCACCGATGAGGTCGCTGCCAACGTGAGCGAAGCCATCGCCAAGGGCGCCGAGCTGCGCCTCACGGACGACAAAGGCCGGGTCGTCCTGGTCCCGGCCAATGTGCTGGGCTACGTGGAAATCGGCGCCGAGGAATCACGCCGCGTCGGCTTCGGCGCTCTCTAACCCGGCCGCCCGAACAGGAAGACCGTCCAATGGTTGATCTGGTGATTATTGCGCTGATGTCCGGCACGGTAGGCGCGATCGTCTGGGGAATCGACAAAAAACGTCATCACGCGTACGGCGAGCTGCTGCCGGCCGGCATTGCGGTACTGACCGCCCTATTGACCTGGATCATTACGGTCTCGGCAGGGCTGAGCTATCAGCCGGGCCTGACGTGGGTCCCGTGGATCGCTTCGATGATTGCAGCAATAGTGTTCTCGGTCGCCGCTTCGCTGCTGCTGGGGCGCAGCCGGATCGAACGGGACACCGCCCGTTTGACGGCCATCCTCCGCAGCCACTAGCCCGCTCCTGCAGCGGGCCCGCTACAGGTCCGGCCGGCCCTCCATCTCTGAGGACGCCAGCGCGTGCACACGTCTGGGAATTCGACCCGCCTGCGCCGCCAGCCTCCCGCCGATCACTGCATGTTTAAAGGCTTCCGCCATCCGCACCGGATCCTGTGCCCGGGTAACCGCCGACGCCAGCAGGACGGCATCGCAGCCCAGCTCCATTGCCAGCGCGGCGTCGGAGGCCGTTCCGATGCCCGCGTCGAGAATCACCGGGATGCAGGCGCGGGCGACAATCAACTCGATGTTATGCGGATTCAGGATGCCCAATCCCGTACCGATCGGTGCCCCCAGCGGCATGACCGCTGCAGCTCCGAGACCTTCCAGCCGCTGCGCCAGCACAGGATCATCGTTGGTATACGCGAAAACCTTGAACCCCCTGCCTACTAATTGTTCGGTGGCGTCAACGAGTTCGACGGCGTCGGGCAGCAAGGTGTGTTCGTCGGCTATGACTTCCAGCTTCACCCAGTCCGTTTCCAGTGCCTCCCGGGCAAGTTCCGCCGTCATCACAGCTTCCCGTGCCGTGAAACACCCGGCGGTGTTGGGAAGCACGCGGATCTGCTGCTGCAGCAGCAGATCAAACACAGAGGTGCCCGCCGGGGCCACCGGATTGTGGCGCCGCATGGCCACGGTGGTCAGCTCGGTGCCGGAGGCCAGCAACGCTGCACCAAGTCCGTTCAGACTGGGGGCTCCCCCGGTTCCCATGATCAGCCGGGAGCCCAGTGCAACGCCGTCTATGACCAGGGAATCCGGGTCCGGCGCAGGCATCGATGGGCCGGCACTACTCATGGTTTTCAGTGTCGTATTCATTACTTCATTTTTCCTTCGCATTTTATGGCGTCCGTGACGCTGCGTTCCGGACCGGATCTATTGTCGGCCAACCGAAAGAAAGCCGCGCAAATACCGCTATCCTCCTTGGACGGCCGTCACGATTTCCACCTCGTCGTTATCCACCAGTTCGGTATCAGACCACTTGCTCCGCGGCACAATGGCTGCGTTCAGGGCAACAGCAACCCCCAGCCGCCCGCCGTCGCACGCTTGCCCTGCAGCATCGATGGCCCTGCCAGTCAGCAAGGTCACCAGGGCAGCCACACGTTGACCGGCCGGAGCTTGGTGCTGCTGGCCGTTGAGCCGGATCTCCATCATTTTTTCTCCTTGTCCGAAAACCTGCCGGGCCTAAAACCCGTCCAGTCCAGTGCGGTGATACCGTCCAGCAGTTGACGGCAGATCTGTGCCGCGACGGGTGTGAGGAGTACTCCGTGCCGGAAGAAACCGGTGGCGATAATGAGCCCCGCAACGTCCCCGTTAACTCCGGCAACCCGACCCAGCAGCGGCGCATTATCCGGCGTTCCGGGCCGGGCCCGGGTGGTCGTCTCCAGCAGCTCCAGCTCGGCAACTGCCGGCACCAAGGTCTGGGCATCCCGCAAGAGCGAATACACGCCGCCGGCGGAGACTCGCCCCGGGCTTCCGCTGCCCGGGCCTGAGCCGCAGTGACCTCCGGGATCGTCTTCGCGCTGGGTTGCCCCAATCACCACCGTCCCGTCGTTGCGCGGGACGATGTAAACCGGCACTCCCCGGACCAGCCCACGTACCGTGGCAGTGAGTAACGGACGTAAATGCTCCGGGACGCGGAGCCGGAGAATATCGCCGTACACGGGGCGCAATGGCAAATTCAGACCCGTCGGAAGCCCTGCCAGCCCTGACGCGCCGAGCCCATTAGCCACCACAACCTCCCCCGCGGTCACCGTTCGTCCGTCCTCGAGCTGCACCCCGTTCACTGGAGAGTATGGATCAGCTGGGTCAGCGTGCAGCAATCCGGTCGCCATCCGGCGGATCGACGTCTGCTCTTCCCTCAGCCGGCCGGCCGCTCCGGCTACAATATTCAGCTGGACCCGGAGCGCCGTCGCCACCGCCCTTGGATCCACCTGGTGGTCCTGCGCAATTCTGTACGCGCAGGAAAGCTGCGGACCCAGCAGCCGTTCCTCGGCCCGGGCCGCACGGATAGTCAGCGGCTCCACGTCCAGGCCGTGCGAAAGTTGTACCTGGCGCAGATCCGCCAATGCCCGCCTGTCGCCGGCATCGGCACCCACCACCAGCGTTGCCGTCGTCCGAAATCCGGTATCCACATGACCGGCAGCAACCAGTGGTGCCACAAAATCCGGCCACAGTGCGGCCGAGGCAAGAGTCAGCCCCAGCAGCTCCTCTTCCTGATAGTGCAGCTCGCTGACCGGGGCCAGCATCCCGGCCGCCGCAAAGGTCGCTCCCGTGGCGGGAACGGGATCAATGACCGTAACGGAGCGGCCTGACTGCTGCACCTCCCAGGCGATACCCAGCCCAACAATCCCACCGCCAATGACGGCGACGTCCGTTTCGATGCACTGTTCTTCGGTGCGGCGATCTTCGCCGCGGCGATCGGTGTTTAGCCGTTCGGTGTTTAGCCGTTGCGTGTCCACTCGCGTTCTTTCCTTCCCTACGCCGGCATGATCCGGATCAGGTTCAGCCCGCTGGGGACAAGCCCAGCGGAACAATTCGGTCGGCACACAGCGCAATGCCAGGTGCCCTCTCAGCCGGCTTCTCCGGCTCCCGCGGTACTGAACTAGTCTATGAGACATGACAGGTTTTTATTCCAGTCCCCTCGCCGCGCCGGATCCAGCCGCTGTCACGCGGCCCTCCGTCACCGACGCGAGGCTGTATTTGTGCACCAATGCCCGCGCCGAACAGGGAGATTTTGCAGATTTTGTGCGGGCAGCCTACGCCGGCGGTGTGGACATCATCCAGCTCCGGGATAAGGCCCTGCAGGCGGCCGAGGAGCTGGAACTGCTGGCGGTATTAAGCGAGGTGGCTGCCGAACACGGCAAGCTCTGGGCCGTTAATGACCGGGCGGACATCGCTGCATTATCCGGGGCACCGGTCTTTCACATCGGTCAGCAGGATCTGCCGGTGGCTGCGGCCAGGACACTGCTGCCGGCCGGCACGGCGGTGGGCCTGTCCAGTCACACGCAGGAGCAAGTTCGCGCCGCTGCCGGTGCGGGCACGACTGACCGATCCGGCAACGGCGGCGCGCAGGCCCGCGCGGAAGCCGGCGGCGCCCAAGCCCCTGCGGAAGCCGGCGGCGCGGTGGACTATTTTTGCGTCGGCCCGGTCTGGGCCACGCCCACCAAACCCGGCCGCGCCGCCGTCGGCTTGGAACTGCTGCGGTACGCCGCTTCGCTGCACACCCGGGTCCCCTGGTTCGCCATTGGCGGCATCGACCTGGCCAACATCGAACAGGTCGTCGCTGCCGGTGCCCAGCGAGTCGTCGTCGTACGGGCAATTACCGAGGCATCGGACCCCACGTCCGCCGCGCAGGCTCTGCGCGCGGCTCTCGGTCAGGGGACCTCCGCCGGTAGCGACGGCGTTACTGCCGGCGCAGCCGATCAAACGGGACTGGGCGGTCAGGGTGTAACTGCGTAGCGTTGCATAAGCCAGTCCAGGTTGTTCTGCAGTCCGGCGCGCCAGGCCTGCCAGGTGTGCGCACCGGGCAGGATCTGCAGGGTGACGTTCAGTCCTGCGGCTTTCGCCGCGGCGTAGACCTGTTCGCCCTGGGGTTTGTAGAAGCTGTCGGCGGCGCCCACAGTGATGATGCCCGCCGTGGCGGGAAAGTGGCCGGTTTTGAACACGTCCAGGGGATTTTGCCGGGCGAAGGCGGCGGCGTCGCCGTGGAAGTAGCTGTTGAGCAGTGCTTGGTGGCCGGCGGGGATGGTGGGCATGTTTTCCC